>JAHIRD010000292.1 GCA_018818835.1 Pseudomonadota bacterium | reverse complement strand
CACCAAGCCAGAAGAAACTGATGACTGGATTAGAATCCCGGTAGCTGAATGCGAGGTTACCGCCACGATAGATATATCCAAGAAAGAAGGTATCAAGGCTCTATATTGTGGCAAGGAAAAGAAAGTTAGGACGTATATGTTCGATAAGATAGCGCCTTTTAACTGGACTATGGCAAAAGCTAAAAAGTGGGTAGAGGAACATAAATCAGTCGCTGCTCTGAGTGAGGTCATTGATGAACTTCCCGAAGGGATAGAGATTTCAGATATTGAAGAGCATCCAACGGAGAGAACGGTCGGCCAGGGTGAAATCAAGGACGAGATTGATTACCTGACAGCTTCTATCAAAGCCGAGGGGCTTAATGATGATAATCAAGAAGTTGCTTGGGATTTAGTGAGAGAAGTTATGCGTATTCAGGGCAACGACATGCCCTTAGATATTGCCGAGAAGGTCGGCGCCGTGCTAAATCAAAAGAACAAGGAGCGGCTAGGGCAAATTATAGCACTAGCTCAACAGATTCTGGATTCAGCACAACATGAAGAAGAGCCTGAGAAGGTGGCGAAGCCTGAGATAACGCTGGATGAGATTATTCAGATTGTCAAAGGTGAAGTTACTAGAGCCATCTCTAAAGCTCAGGGGAAAGTTAACATAAATTAAATACGGAGGTTATTATGGAATTAACAGCAGAGCAAATCGCTGATATAGCGGCTCAGGCTGCTACTGAAGCGGTTAATAAATTAAAAGAGCCTGTACATAAATTCAAACATGGGGATGATGGTGACCCCAATGAGGAAGTCAAGGTCGTCAAGGATGCCGCAGACAAACTTCTGGAAGATCCCAAGGGTGGCTTTAAGGGCATGGGGCATTACTTCAGAGACCTAATCAATGCTGGCTCTCCTCAAGGTAAGGAGAGTGAGTATCTTAAAAAATGGTCTAGTGCGGTAAAGGCTGTAATGCAGGAAGGTGACATGTCGCAGGGTGGTTACCTGGTTCCTGAAGAGTTTAGAGCGACCTTATTGCAGACTTCGCTTGAAACGTCAATAGTGGGTAGTCGGGCAATTAAAATCCCGATGGCTACCAACAGGATAACCATACCAGCGTTGGTAGACAGTAACCATAACACCAATTTCTTTGGCGGCATCACTATTTATAGAACTGAGGAAACCGCTGCCAAGACGGTTACTAAACCAGCTTTCGGTCGGGTGGGACTAACTCTCCACAAACTAACTGGTCTGGCCCAGGTTACCGATGAGCTAATCCAGGATTCACCTATCAGCATTGAGCCGATAGTAAGGTCTGTTTTCGGACAGGCTATCAACTTTGTGCAGGATGACGACTATCTAAACGGCACTGGTGCTAATATGGCACTGGGAGCGTTCAATGCAGCTAACCCGTCCCTGATAGCCCAGGCTATAGAACCTGGGCAGGCGGTAAACACTATCCTGTGGCAGAATATCGTCAATATGTGGTCTCGGCTGTATCCTGCTGGTCAATCTAAGGCTATATGGGTTGCCAATATAGAGTGCTTCCCTCAGTTAGCTTCTATGGCGTTTGCTGTGGGTGCTGGCGGTGTTCCAGTGTGGATGCCTGCCGGTGGCGTCTCAGGCTCACCTTATGCAACTTTGATGGGCAGACCAATAATCTTCTCTGAAAAGATGCAGGCGCTATCAACTCAGGGTGACATTGGACTGGCCGACTTTTCTCAATATCTGGTTGGTGAGAAGGCTGGCGGAGTCCAGGTAGCCACTTCAATGCACGTCTACTTCATCTATGACGAGATGGCGTTCAGATTCGTCCTTCGTTATGATGGACAACCCTGGTGGCTATCAACACTAACTCCAAGACGGGGTGCTGCTACCCTTAGCCCCTTTGTTGTCCTAGCAGTTAGGCCATAAATAAATAGGGGGGTGCAAGCCCCCCTACCCCCTTAAACAAAAGTAAAATACGGAGGTAAACAATGCAAGTATCACAGTTAATGAAAATCGTACCAATGATTCTCCCTCTTGACATCACTGCTGGTCTCTCAAGTGATGTTGTAAATATGGCAAAGTGGAATCACCTCGCCATCTACATTCAACAGGGTGCTTGGGCTGGCGGCGCCCCGACCCTAACAGTTGAGGCGTGTAGTAACAATACACCAACACTTTCCCCTGACATGGACTTCTACTATCGCAGGGCAACGATGGGTGGAGGTGCTCTCTCGGATGTTTGGGGTGCTCTTACTTGGTGTACATCAACAGGGCTAACCATGCTCGCTGTGGCGAATAGCGCAACCATCATTGAGCTAGACGCTGCTCAAGTCTATGCGAACCCTGTTGCTACAGTCCCAGCAAATGCTGGCTACCATCGTGTCAGGATAACGATTACAGCACCGGCGGCAGCCGACCTGATTTCGGTCACGGCAATCCTGACTCAGTATCGGTATGCCGAGAACTTACTGAAGACTGTACTTGACTAAGGGATGATTGATGGGGAAGAAGAAACACAAAGAAAATAGGAAGGCGAAGGCTAAGTCCTTCGCCTCTCCCCCAATGGATAAGATGGTTAAGTCGCCTATAAAGGCGAAATAGGTCAGGAACGTAAGACCTGCCTATAACTTGGTAAATAAAAATCTTAGGAGATAAAACAATGAGTGATTATGTAGACGGAAAGGCATTAAGGAAACTGCTATTAGGCAGGCCACTTTTTAGGGCAGCAACTACTTTGCCACAGACAGCAGCATTTGCCATCTTCAATATCGTGGGTGGTAAGGTGCTTATGACCTCTATTGTCGGTGAAATAACAGTAATCTTAGGGGCTGTCGGCAATATGGGGCTGGAAGAAAAT
>JAHIRD010000209.1 GCA_018818835.1 Pseudomonadota bacterium | reverse complement strand
TTTAGCTACCCGAAGTATAAAAGCACGGCAGGAGTAGCAGACAAACTTTTTAATAGCGATATTTTAAAGACACTTAAAAAAGGCGACAGAGTTTATTTAGCAGAGGGCGAGTTTGACACTATGATTTTAGACCAGCACGGCTACAACGCAGTAGGAGTTTTAGGAGTAAGCAACTATAACGAGGACACCATTAAAAGATTAAACGATTTTGATTTACAGATATGTTTTGACAACGACGAGCAGGGCAAAAAAGAAGCGGAGAAAATAAGCAGGATTTTTAACAGGCAAACAGAGCGATTAGCATATTTTGAGACAGCTATTAAAGACGCAGGAGTTAAGGACATTACCGAGTTATTTATTAAACGAGCCAAACAAAAAAATGAAAATATACAGAGTCAAAATTAAAGACGGCGGGAAAGAGCAGAGAATTAAAGCCAAGAGTGAGTTAGAGGCGAGAGTTAAGTTTTGCGAGAAAAACAATTTATTATATAGGCATTTAGCGGGCAAGCTGGAAGTTATAGGCAAGACAGGACAGACAAAAGAATAAATTAACAATTAAACAGCCTAACCCTTTTTTTACAAAGGTATGGCATAGAAAACCTACCACAGGGGTATAAAACTCCTCGTCAGAGACCTGTGGTAGGTCAATGTCCGAAAGGGCGTTGGGTAGCCGAAAGGCTATTGCTGGCGGGGAGTTTTATGTTTTACGCCAGCAGGAAGAACAAAATAAAAACCTACCACAATGCCAAACCAAAATAAACTATGGAAAGTAAATAAACTTATTTGCGGGGACAATGTAGAGGAAATAGCCAAACTTCCTAAAGAAAGCGTGGATTTGATTTATATTGACCCGCCATTTTTTACCCATAAACAATACGAGGTAGTTTGGGGAGACGAAGCAGAGATTAGAAGTTATAAAGACAGGTGGGAAGGCGGAATAGAAGTTTTTATTGACTGGCTGAAGCCAAGAGTTAAGGCAATGTATGAGGTATTAAAACCTACTGGCTCTTTTTACCTACATTGCGACTGGCACGCTAACGCACATATAAGGATTATGTTAGACGAGATTTTTGGCAAGGAGAACTTTCAAAACGAGATTATATGGGCTTACAGGACAGGCGGGGCGACAAAGAAGCGGTGGAGTAGGAAGCACGACAACATTTACTTTTACACAAAAAGCGATAAATACACTTTTAATTTGGCAAAAGAAAGGATTTATTACGACAAGCCCTTTTTTAGCCCACAACAAGACGAGCAAGGGCGGTGGTATGCTGATGTTTTACCCGTAGATGTTTGGGAGATACCAGCAGTTATAAATGTTTCAAAAGAAAGGGTGGGATACCCGACACAGAAGCCCGAAGCACTTTTAGAGAAAATAATAAAAGCGTCCTCAAACAAAAATGATGTAGTAGCTGATTTTTTCTGTGGGTGTGGAACGGCAATAGCTGTGGCTCAACAATTAGGGAGAAGGTGGGTAGGAATAGACATAAGCCCGACAGCTATTAAAATTATACAAAAGAGATTAAAGCAATTTTTAGGAGTGGTAGAGGGCGTTAATTACGAGGTTATTGGTATGCCTACCACAATAGCAGAAGCAAGAAAGTTAGAGCCTTTTGAGTTTCAAAATTGGGTAGTGATAGATAAAATGAGAGCTAACGCAAGCAGAAAGAAAGTAGGAGATATGGGATTAGACGGCTACTACCCCAGAAGCGTTTTAACTGACGAGGCGGGAATACAAGTAAAACAAAGCGAAAGAGTGGGGCGAAATGTAGTAGATAATTTTGAGACAGCCCTAAAAAGAGCAGGTTATAAAAAAGGCTATATTGTAGCTTTTAGTTTTACAAAAGGTGCTTACGAGGAAATAGCACGGATTAAGAATAAAGAGGGATTAGATATAAAGCTAATTACAATTGAGGAATTATTAAACAAGAAAAAGCCGATACTATAAGCAGAGGAGACAGGACAGACCAGACCAGACGGGACAATTAAGGCTGTTAGGTTATAAACACTTGACAGCCTTCTTTCTTTTTAATATACTGGAAGTAGCAAGTGGGATATACTATAATAACAATATGAAAAAT
>JAHIRD010000211.1 GCA_018818835.1 Pseudomonadota bacterium | reverse complement strand
TTGCGAAGATTACTTTGATTTATTCCTAAAATTTCTAACAGTTCTTTTTCTTGAAGAACCTCTTTTAACGGCATGTAGCCGCCTTGTTGTGACTCTTCTGGCTTTTCTGACATTACTTTCTCCTATCTTTTCTTCTTTTGGGATCTCTTCCCATTCACTAATAGTCATACTCTTCAATTGTACTATTCCAGCAGGCAAGACTTCAATATACCAAATTTTATCACCTAATTGAAACACCTTGCCTTGGTCATTCCAATCTGTGTCAAACCATTTCATGGACTGGGTTGTTAGAACTGGCTGCTCAATCTGCTCTTCCATTTAGATCTATTGTAAACCTCCAATCTTAAAAATGTAAAATTGACTTTTCACTATTTTTGATTTACCAGTTTTCCATTGAGATGGTCTATTTCATGCTGGACCACATAAGAGTCTTTGCCCAAAAATTTCCTTACTTTAGTGATATTATCTAATGAGGTGTACCTGACTTTAACTTTTTCATATCTAGACACTACAAATGTAGATCTACCTTTATTGATACTCAAGCACCTCTCATTGGAGAATATGGTTGGAGAATACTCGCGCACTACTTGTGGATTTACTAAGAAGAGCTCCTCGGAGCCAAATTTAATACATATTAATTGTACTGGATCTCCCAGCTGAACTGCCGCTATACCTCCAGCCACTGCGGTCACTGCATAGCGCATTTCAGCTAACAAAGTAGGATTTATCCTTGAGATAGCTACAATTGGGACAGAAGTATTAAACAGTCTAATATCTGGATATTGGAGAATCTCCAACTTATTTTTTCCTTTCTCACAAAAAGAAGGCGTAACTTGACCTAGGAACTGCCCGGCATGGGTATATATATAATAGTAAGGCTTAATATTCTATGGATCTATTTCTATTCTACAAGTATTTAGCTGGTACTAATTAGTCTAATTAGTCTAATTAGTCTAATTAGTCTTCACTATTCTGTAGTAAGTATTATTATACACTGCAAGCCATAAAAAAGTAAAACGCAAAAAATTAGTTATTCTCTTCCTGTTTGATAAGGACGGTCTCTTTGACTATTTTATCTACAGAAGTAGAAATCATAACTTCTTGTAATATAGTTAAGGCAGTTCTTATATCTATATTTCCAGCAAAGGTATGCTGCTGTGTTTCTGTGTTAAGTGTAAATGTAAATATTGCCTGCATTTACTCCCTCTTCTCAATTTCCTTTTTTATAATACTGAATAGAGCGTCATTCAAAGCTATCCCACCTATGTAATGCTCCACTCTTTCTTCTTGATCTATAATAGTACCACAAAAACCACAAAAGTTATCATTCTCATTTATCTTATGTCGGCAGGTAGAACAGCCATACTCAGTAACTGAAGTTATTACTACTGTAGGTTCTCCACATATAGGACAATACTTGCTTTTATTGTATTCTATACCATTATGTTTATGACTTTGCTTAGCTTCTATGAAATTCTCAAGCTTAATTTTCTTAGACATTATTCAATCTCCATACACCATTAACATATACATAGAGGACTCCATCTGCACCTCCGCTACGAGACAAAGCTCCTTGGATATTTTCGCCTGTCTTAGAACCATCATCTAAAACTGGATTACCATAGACACCCAACCATCTATAAAAATCATATCCTAAGAAATGCGTTATGTCAGATGCAGGCAAAATACTTCCATAGCTATAAATAGTACCAAGTCCTCCAGGAACCAGGTGTATTTCTGTGGAGGCCTCTCCTGCTATTACGAATGCTGGACCATTCGTTCCATATATATAGCCTCTAGCCGCTCCAGCGGAGTCCTGAAATTCAGCCACCTGACCTTTAACCTTTAATCCTGTAGAATCTAAAGTAATTGTTCCTGCTCCTGCATAAGCTTTTCCATCTGAAGCGCTAAGATAAAATTGCGTAACATTAGACGAGTTAATTCCAGATATAGTGGTGTTGGTTATTTCTATACGATTGGTTCCAGCTAATCCTGTAACTAATGACCCACCAGCTACAATAGTCCCCTTTACGCTGAGATTTCCTGCAGTTAGTTTATTAATAGAGCATTCATTAATAGCAGCATTTTCTACTGATAGTGCTTGTAAAGCGGCACCATCAATAGATACTACACCATTAGTATCCCAAGAAAATGAGCCAGAAGCTCCTAACCATCCCGATCCATCCGTATTTAACTCAAATTTCTGAGTACCACCTGAATTATATCCTTCAATTCCATCGGGGATTATGTGGACATTGGCAGCTCCAACAGTACCCGTGTTAAATTCTCCATCAATAGTTATAGAGGTGGTAACTTGTATTGTACCTGAAGTAATCTTATCAGCAGACAAGCTCGCTATCTTAGCACTTCCAACTATAAGATCTCCTATTCTGGCCATAGGGATAGACAGACCTTCACGCAAGGTCTTTATAATTGAAGCCAATTCAACTGTGGCATAACCACGTCCCCAGGCATTAGAAAGAAGTTTCAAAGCAGTCATCATTGTAGGTTCATGATATACTATTTCCAATACC
>JAHIRD010000157.1 GCA_018818835.1 Pseudomonadota bacterium | reverse complement strand
TATACAAAAAAAAAGGATGACCTTTATTCCAAGAAGAAATAGTTTTTTGTTAAGCCATAACCAAAACCTAAAACTTAAAGGATAAAGGTCATCCAGATGAAAAAAAAAGCGTATCGAGCAATAGAAGTCAAGAAAATAAATTCGGTTTAGGTGACAACTGCCTTGACACCCGCCATTGTCGTATTCAAGGGTGTTGCCCGTGATGGTAGCAAGATCCCCGCTTGTGACGTATAATCCGGTTGACAGGGTGTTGCCTGTTACGTCCGTCAGCGGAGAGTTGTTAAGATAAATATCAAAGTTGCTGTTGCCGGTGAGTGTATTATTTGCAATTGAGGCTGCTCCGCTGGCAACATTGATTCCGTAACGCTGGCACCTGCTGATTGAACATTCGATGATATGAGGTAGGCTGGGGTTGCCGGCTATATAGATACCATCACCCTGGCTGTATCTCAACGTACATTGTTTGAGGGTGGGAGATGCATTGTTGATGGCAATCAGTCGTCCACCTGAGCCGTAACCGGCGTATTCCACAATACAATGCTCCATGATACTGAGCGTATCATCAGAGGTGTCTTGGAATTGAATTCCATACCAATCCCCGGCTGCCTGGGGCTCACGGTTTGATGTAAACACGATGGGAGACTCCTCAGTCCCCACGGCAGATAATGCACCGGGACTAGCCGAGGCCCCGACATTCAGGTAGACTGATGGGTTGAAACGAAGCTCTGCATCTGGATCAATGGTAAGGGTGGTAACCCCGTCATCCCCGTCCTTCCCCTGAACAGTAATCGTACCTAAAATATGAAAGGGCATCAAAGCAGTCCAGGTTGCATCATGGCTGATGTTGCCGCCGACTACTTCGAGATAACTGTCGGCGGTTACATGCGTGATGGTGTTGGTCGATAATAAGTCTCCAATTTTATTGGCATGTAAATGAATGGGATATTCCCCATTTAAATTAAATACGTTATTTTTCAGAATAAAGGCACTGTCATTGACCAGATATAGTTCACTGTTAATAGTATTATCAGCAATGGTTCCAGTGAAATTTTGAGTAGTGTAGATGTCAAGATTATTGTTATTTTCAAATGTGTTATTTGTGATTGTAGCGGAACACATATTCATTGAAATCCCATGATTCCCGCTATTTGAAATAACACAATTGTTAATAATGGTTGATCCGCCTTCGATTTTAACATTACTTGAGTTCGAACCGCCTCCGTAAACGATGAAGACATTAGAAAGATGGCTTGCATCTGCTGAATTATTAAACCACAATCGATTCCAGTCACCATTTTCAGGACGTGTATCATCGCCATCAGCATTTGTGTCACCTCCATAAAAATCATCGTTTGAGGAGGTAATAATAATGGGATTTTCTTCTGTACCTTGGGCAATAAGTGCCCCTTTCACATTGAAATCCAAACCCATTCCAATTTTGATGATAGTGCCTGCTTCAATTGTAAGCGTCGTTCCCAAAGCCACTGAAAAACCAGAGGTAACAAGATACGGTCCATTTTCTGCGGATAGGATTGTATTTGAGGATATCTGTGTATTTAGAACAACCGGTAGGTGCCCCAAGGTTTGAAATGACTGTTCAGGCCCTTCGGTAACACCACCATAGCGATCTTTGGCTATAATTTTCCAATAATAGGTTGTGTCCGGTAATAACTCACCTATTTCATATATCACATCCGGGGTATCATTTTGTACAAGAGGTGGAGATGAAGAGGTGCCGAAGTATACATCATACAAAAGTTTATCCCCTAAATCCTCATCAGAGCCCTGCCAGTTCAGATAAACATTCTCATAAAACACTTTATCTCTTTCCCGAGGCATCAGGTATGTTGGTATGGATGGTGCCATATTACCTGTTGTGTAGGACCAGACTGGGCTTTCAGACTCTGTATTATGATTATCACGGGCCTTGATTTTCCAATAATAGGTTGTCATGGGGAATAGCTGTTCAGTCTGGAAGGTGTCTTTTAATTGACCTTGTTTATAAAGACGTGGAGATGGGTCTGTGTCAAAATAGATATCATACGAAAGAATATCGTCATTATCCGGGTCGGTTGCAGACCAGATCAAGGAACTTATTGCTGGAACATTTGTTGTGCCTTCTCCGGGAAAGGTTGATATGGGTATAGATGGTGCCCGGTTAGCGGATGTTTCACCCACACTGATAGTACGGAATAAACAATTACCTACACCATCAAAGGTATACTCTACCGTAGTAGCCCCATTATAATCTGCACGACGGAAAGTGGGCGTTCAGGACAAACACGACGTTACAAGCAGCCCTGGTGGCGCTCAAATACGAATCTTTCGTGACTTTAAGACGATGCTTGAGACCAGACCTGTTTTTCACCAAAAAGATGAGAACATAAGGGGTCATGTGTTTTGCAGTTTTTAGCCCTGCCTCTCAGAAAAGAGCGGACCACAGATTGAGCTGTCATGGTTATGATTTCAAATGGGCGCAAATTGAGCAGGATCTCAAGGCCTTTCAAACCGTCACACTTAAAGACGTATGTTCAACACTATTTCCCAAAAAAAAACCTGACCCAAAAGGGTCAGGTTTTTTATAATTAAATTTGGCCAAAGGCCGGATTGAATTATTTGGAGATCAGCATGGTGACAGGATCCACAAATGCGGATTTGGCATTGGCAGTATCACATGCACCTTTTAAAACGTTGAGATTGACGGTTTTCTGTTCAGGAACCAACTGGAAGATGGTGCTGAAAAGGTCTTGAACGCCGTCCAGTTGAATGGGCATGCCGTCGTCCATGGGTTCTTCATGCCGGTGCGTGGTGACGGTGAACCAGACGTTCATATTCATTTTTTGACCAAGGGCCTTCAGGTCTTTCAACACGGTTCGATCCGCAGGAAAGGGAAACCCATCGATAACCACAGTTTCAGGACAAAAAATATTCTGCTCAATAAGATCTGCAAGGCGTTCTTCCAATCGAGGAACACTGAAACCATCCAGCTGAAGAGTCATGATCAGCCGGTTGGTCAGAATGCTGTCCCAGGCAATATTGGTCAAGGGGATATTGTTTTTTGCAGCTATGGGGTTGAATACCTCGCGGTACCATAGATTTATTTTGTTTACGGGCTCGTCAAGACTGATATGGAGGACTTTTTTGCCCCTGGCCATGGCATAGATGGCCACTTGAACCACAAAGGATGTCTTGCCGACTCCGGCACGGGCACAAATGGCGCCCATCTGTCCTTGCTGGACAATGTCTTCCGATTCAAAACCGAGTTTTGTCAAAGGATTCTCAAGGTCAATTTTGTTTTCAGACATAATGTTTATCCTTATCTTTATGGGATGATATCATGGAACTTATTTTTTCTTTTCTTCCTGGGATGCCTTGATCAGATCTTCAGCCACCTGCTGGGGCACCTGTTTGTACATACAGAACTCCATGGTAAACTGGGCTTTGCCCTGGGTGTTTGAACGAAGTATGGTTGAAAATCCGAACATTTCCGATAAGGGAACATGGGCTTCGATCTGGCACATGACACCTTCATCCTGGGATCCGAGGATCATACCGCGTCTCTGGTTGATCAGTCCCATGCAGTTGCCTTGGAATTCCGTCGGGGTTTCGATTTCCACTTTCATGATGGGTTCATGGATAACCGGCTTGGCCTTGAGGTAGGCTTCAATAAAAGCACCCCTTGCTGCAGCCTGGAAAGCCATGTCCGAGGAATCAACAGCATGAAACGCACCATCCTGGAGGGTTACCTTGACGCCATTGACCGGAAACTGCATTTTAGGCCCTTTGGCCATGCATAACTGGAAACCTTTTTCACAGGCCGGAATGTAGTTGGTGGGAATGCGTCCTCCGGTGACCTTGTTTTCAAACACAAACTGCTGGTCTTCGATGGGTTCGACAAATCCCACAACCTTGGCGTACTGGCCGGAGCCACCTGTTTGTTTCTTGTGGACGTAATCGAATTCCCCGCGCTGGGTGATGGTTTCCCTGTAAGCGACCCTGGGTTTTCCTGTGTCTACTTCGGCCTTGTATTCACGGAGCATACGTTCCACATACACTTCAAGATGAAGTTCACCCATACCCTCAATGATGGTCTCAAGGGTTTCGGGATCCACATGGGTTCTGAATGTGGGGTCTTCTTTGGTGAATCGTGACAGGGCCTTGGACATGTTTATCTGGGACTTGTTATCCTTGGGTTTGATAGCAAGGGAGATAACGGGCTCGGGAACGAACATGGACAGCATGGTCAAGTTGAGAGACGGGTCGGTGAAGGTGTCTCCGGAGGAGCATTCAACACCAAAAAGGGCGCCGATATATCCGGCCGGGACCATGTCAATATCTTCCATGTCTGCGGCATGCATACGTACCAGACGGCCGACTTTGATTTTTCGGCCGTTTTTGACGTTGATGACCGTGTCACCTTTTTTGATGGCTCCCTGGTAAACCCGGATATAGGTCAACTGTCCGTAATGTCCGTCTTCAAGTTTGAAGGCCAGGGCTACGGTTTTCTTTGTGGTATCACTTTCAAGCACCACGGGTTCTTCGTTGTTATCCATATCCAGGGCTTCGTTGCGGATATCATAGGGTGCGGGAAGATAATAGGTTACCGCGTCAAGAAGTGGCTGAACCGCTTTGTTTTTATAAGCCGAGCCCATGAGAACCGGTGTCATCTGACGGGCGATGGTCCCTTTTCGTACCGCGTCGATAATCATGGCTGATGTGATGGGCGCTTCCTCGAGAATGGCTTCGGTCAGTTCATCTGAAAAAAGAGATGCCTTGTCGATCAATTCTTCGCGTCGGGCTGTTGCCTCGTCCACAAGATTAGCCGGAATCGCTTCCTCACGGATAATCTCACCGTTCGCCCCGTCAAAATACAAGGCTTTCATGGAAAGAAGATCCACAACACCCATGTGTTTGTCTTCAAGACCGATGGGAATCTGCAAGGCGATGGGATTATGACCCAGTTTGTCCCTGAGCTGGTTGAGAACACGGAAGGGAGAGGCACCACTTCGGTCACATTTGTTGATGAAGGCAATGCATGGGACTTTGTACCGTTTCATCTGGGCGTCCACGGTGATGGACTGGGATTGTACACCCGAAACAGAGCACAAAACAAGGATGGCACCATCCAGAACACGTAATGAACGTTCTACCTCAATGGTGAAATCCACATGGCCAGGCGTGTCAATGATGTTTATTTCATTATCTTTCCATTCGCAGAAGGTCGCGGCCGATGCTATGGTGATTCCACGTTCTTTTTCAAGCTCCATGGAGTCCATAAGGGCACCTACCCCATCTTTGCCTTTGACGTCGTGGATGGCGTGGATTCGGTTGGTGTAAAATAAAATTCTTTCGGTCAGAGTTGTTTTACCCGAGTCAATGTGGGCACTGATCCCGATGTTTCTTACTTTTGATAGATCGATTTTCATGAAACGCGTCCTTAAATGCAAAATTGATACTGATTGACAAAAGCCGTTTTTCCCCTGTTGGTAACATACACGTGAGCGAAATTATTCAGGTTTCATGAAATTCCGGGTGTCATCAATGGTGCGGAAAATACATGGCGGCCAACTGAAATCAACAAGAACGGTAACATACAGGGATGATGTTAGATTGTCAATACGTTATTGTTACAAAACCATGAGATGAGTAGATAATAGAAATAATTACGTTCAAATTTTTATCATTATACACATTCTCACGATAGTTTTTCAACAAAAAAAAAGCAGGGACCATTCGGCCCTGCTTCAGAAACCCCCGAAAAATTGATCATTTTTCCATCTTAGGATAAAGCCGGTTCTCCCTCCCTGCTTTGTTCGTTTGTCGGGCAGGCTTGCTCTGCCCCTGATTTCATGGATTTCATGAAGTCAAAATCCATACGGCTCCGCCGGGCCATTTTTTCTTCGAACTCGTTTCTGTCGATGCCCATGAGAATCCTGTAGGCATTGTACTTGGTTTTGATGAAATAAATGTCAAAGGGGTTTTGGGAATTATCGCCTCGAAAGATACGGATGCCCGGAATGTCTCCGTTCAAAATGAATTCACTTTCGACATTGACCAGAAGGGGCTCGATATCGTCCTTGTTCTGCCAGGGAATGCAGGCCCCCAGCATATTAAGATCCGGGTCCATGATGGACCGGACTTTTTCCGTCACACCGCCCACAGCCAGAATGATATCACCGGTCAGGGACCCGGTGATGCCGAACTGCTGGTTCACGGGCATTTTAATGTAATCGCTGATCAGGGCCACATCAATGGCTATGGATGCGCTGTCCCCCTCGACCCCGCCATGGGCCTGGATATATTCGATGTGCATTTCATAGCCGATGTAGGGTGCACCGATTTTCCGGAATGTTTTTTTGATCGACGCCCTGACGTTCTGGGCTGCTGCCTTGGCAATGTCACCTGTTTTTCCCGATGCAGCCACAGAGTCTGCCCCACCGGAGTTGATCTGGCAATGGATGGGCAGGGGCTGGCCGAACATCTGGCCACTTGCCTGGGATGAAATTACAGCCAAACCAACCACATAGCCGATGGAGTCGGTCATGGAACTGATGTAGTTCTTCAACTCTTTTTTGTGGCGGGTCGCTTCTCTGGATAGGGAACCTTCCAGGCTCAGATGCTCTGTCAGGGCTTTTTTGACATGTCGGCTCCTGACCAGATCCGAATTTTCCAGAATGGCTTCATGTTCGGCGGTTTTGATAATGCCGTTAATGGGGCGTAACAAGGCGGAAAGTTTTCCGTCCGATGCACGGCATCGGAGTTCTTTGATGATTTCTGTCACGGCATCTCGGGCGAACTCACGCTCTTTCAGAGTGTACCCCATGGGAAGGGCTTTCCCAAAGATTTTTTCACTGCGCCGTCGGACTCCGGCATGGCCTTCGGCCTCAATGATTTCTCCCCACGTGGATCTGAAGTCGTTGCCAAGGTTATTGACTTCCTGTTTGATGAACTGAGCGACCTGGAAGAGGGTTTCCGGGGTTTCAGTCACACTGGATTCCATCTGGATAATCTCGCCTTTATCTTCGATTCGGCTCAGAAAAGCGCCATCACCTTCGCTCTGGAGAAAAGAGAGGGTGTCATGATTGCAACATGCAATGATGATATTGTTTGCGCTTAAAGGGTTTTCAGCACGATCGGCAGCTCCGCTCCCCGTGTTTTTACCCCCTTCCAGGATGTATTCCTTGTTCTGCATGATTTCAAGTAGGCTGGACATGTAGCCTGAACGAACAAGGGTTTTCAGCTCATCAATATAAATGATGGGTGCCTTGGCATGGGCACCCAGGTAGGTTCGTTTATGGATAGGGGTCTGAAGATTTCCAGACTGGTAGGGATCATGACGGAAGCCCCCTTTCATGTTCCTGGCGTCCGGTTCGGAAATGGATATCATCAGATCTTGGTCTTTCCTGGGGTCGTATAGCATCTCCGGGATCATGTCTTGCAGGAATTTCACTTCATTGCGCCGTCCGGCCTGGTTATCCTGCTGGATTTTTTCCTGAACCTTGTGATTATTGACCTGCATGTACATGAAAATGGTTCCGATGCCTGCAAGGCCGGTCAGAATGAATGCCTGTGAGTAAAATAATCCCAGGCCGATACTGGCCAGGGTGATCAGAAAAAGCAGGTTTTTCACCCGGTTTACCCCGCGGATCTGATCCCGAAGGGAGAAGGGCTCAACGCTGTTCCGGGCCTTATCAATGTCTTCGGATATTTTTTCAATCTGTTTTTCAATGATGTCCGGGTCACCGTAGGCGAATCGGACATGGTTGTCGTCCTTGCCGGGATAGGCAGCTATGGCATCCTTTGGCCTGATGTAATCCCCCAGGGATACGTCGATCACCTCTTTGAACATATTGGCCAGGAGGGACTTTCCTGTTCCCGGCCGACCGACCATAAGGATGTGGCCTTTGTTCTGGGCGATTTTCCGAATGGCGCTCTTGGCCTCGTTCTGGAAAATGACTTTATCGATGGGGTCCCTGGGGATGGCAATTTCCGAGGTGTCCTCGAAATAGTTCAGATGCTTATCCAGAAACTCCGGATAACGCATCAGCGCGTTAATTTCTTCATAATCTTTTTCCGTAAAGTCATTATTCATCCTGGCACCCCTTGATGGAATCCAAAAGATAAAACTTGCCCGCATCCGAACTGGGCGCACTTTCAAAAATCTCGTTAAAAAGATTTGGGAAGTGATCCTTAAGGTGCTCCAGTGCCCGTACGTCATGCATAACAGATATGTTGGTATGCATTTTCTCCTCACCCGAATTGGAGTGGGGAATGTAATTGAAAGAAATAACCCGCTGCTGATTATTCAGGGTCTGGGCAATGGCACCTTTTTCATCGGGAGCCATTTTTGAAATATCATAATTGTCCCTGAAAATTCTGGGAAGATGATTCTGGGAATAGGAGAACTCCAGTTGTTTGGTGAAAAAAAGTTTGAACGGCTTGGCTTCGCCTTTGATACACAACTCAACGGATTCGTAAAGCTTTTCGTTGGTCCGAAGGGATTGCTCAAATAGCTGAAGACAGTAAACCAGTTTGGGCTCCTGAACCACGAATCCTGGTTTGTCTTCTGAACCGAGAACACAGTATGTCGGTTCTCCGTTCTGGATGTAACGGATCAACCGGAAGGCTTTTTCAGGGTTGAATGTTTTGAATTTAAACCCTCGCAATTCAAAAAGGCCTTTGGACAGGTAAGCCTTTTTCATGGTTATCTTCACAGGGGTCAAAAGATTGGAGACCATATAATTAAGCTTATCATGCACAGTTCCCTGGAGATCCAGGCGGTATCGGTTTCCAGCAATGTCCTCACAGATTCCCGTGATCTCCTGGATGTCTGAAACGTTCACAGTTCCAAATATCTTCAAGAGGCTGTCATAGGGCCTCAGGGCTTTGTAAATTGATTTGAAATGATTTTCAAACGCCTGATCTTTAAAGGTGTACGTTTTCAAGTGAAGGGCTGAAACATATTCTTGTGTCAGATCGTTTTTGCTCGTGTCCTTATCGTTGGACTCTGCAAAAAAAAGACGGGAGATGCCGTCCTTTATTTTTCGTAAAGTCGATTTTTTTTTCGTGATATGGCAACCCACAAGTTTGTCCCTGATGACGATGGGTTCAGGGTTAAGGAGATACCATGCCAAATCGGAAATTGCATACTCCTTGATCGGGCTACCGTGATGCTTTATTCCAATGGATTCAGGTTTTATGTCTGAGGGGCGGCTGTCAGAGATGATCCATATTTTTTCATTTTTAAAGACGGTATCATGAGTGTCCATTTTTTTCCTCAACAATATAGGTAAATCTATGATCCCCGAGACGGACTTTTACATAATTAATACTCGACATGCAATAGCAAAGTATCTGTTATTAGATGTTATACATTCAAAAAGTCCTAAAAAACTGGCGTTGTATGAACAAAAAATTGCAAAGCCTGTGCCACTCCCTATGTGTTGATAGAAATTTATTGTTATTTTAATGTGTTACGAATATATCATGGAATGACTATGATTTCGCTTCCTGGGGTTTGCATTGTCCACAGTGGAGGAAGCGGGAGTTATATTTTCTTTGTTTTATTTTTAATTTCAGGTACTAATATGAATTAAAAAGGGAAAATGCCCCATGGGCCTTTTCGTCCTGATTTC
This sequence comes from Pseudomonadota bacterium, assembly GCA_018818835.1. Taxonomy (GTDB): domain Bacteria; phylum Desulfobacterota; class Desulfobacteria; order Desulfobacterales; family Desulfolunaceae; genus JAHIRD01. Next base: position 21,866 of record JAHIRD010000157.1, on the reverse strand, counting down.
GGGACTGGAACCATTTGTCTGAAAAACCGGATACAGTCAGGGTGATGGGGCTAAGAAATCATCATAGGTATTGACTGGGAAAATGTGTTCTGATAGCCATGAAAGGATTGATCAAACGGAACTGACACTTTTTTTGGGGAGATCTCCATGTATCGCGAAAACTATATCCACTCGCTCCAGACGGAACTCATTGATATGGTGGAGCACAAACTGACACCGGTTGCCCTGAAGTACAAATACAGCGAGGTCCCCCTTGAATCAACCATCAAATGGCGACCGGTGGTCCTGATATTGGGGAATTATTCGTCGGGAAAATCAACCCTGATTAACGAATATGTCGGCGGAGACATCCAGGATACCGGGCAGGCCCCCACGGACGATTCCTTTACCGTGATCACCTATGACAATCGGGAAGAGGGGGGGGACATACGGGTCACAGAGGAGCATGACGGGCGTTACCTTTTGAATGATCCGGAATATCCCTTTGAAAAACTTAAAAAATACGGCAGGCGATTTGCCTCTCATTTCCGCCTGAAAAAGGTGAACTCACCTTTTTTGAAGGAGCTTGCCATCATTGACACACCCGGAATGCTTGACAGTGTCACCGAACGGGACAGGGGGTACAACTATCAGGAGGTCATCGGGGACCTTGCCAAAATTGCCGATCTGATTCTCGTTCTGTTTGATCCCCATAAAGCCGGAACAGTTCAGGAAACTTATGTGGCCTTACGAGAAACCTTACCTGCAAGTACCTTTGAAGAAAGGATTCTTTTTGTTCTGAACCGCATTGACGAATGCGAATCCATGACTGATCTTCTTCAGGTTTACGGCACCTTGTGCTGGAATCTCTCCCAGATGACGGGCCGAAAGGATATTCCCCAAATCCATCTGACCTATTCATCCTCTGCCGCCAGAGAGTCTGAAAAAACGGACTATCTGAAATACCTTCAGAATCAACGGGAAGAACTCAAACATACCATCCAGAAGGCACCGGATTTCAGACTTGACCATCTGGCCACCTTTGTTGAAAATCATTCGGAGAATCTGGACCATTTCCTGGAGACACTTCTCAGCTACAAGAAGAAAATGCTCAGCTTTGATATTAAATTCGGTCTGTTCAGTCTGGGGATCAGTTTGATTTTAAGTTCCCTGACCATCTTTATTATGATGATTTCCGGCGTTCTTGGCGGGATGCCCCTGGAAGCCCTGATCATATCGGCATCATGCCTTGCAGGGATTGTCTTTGTTTTGCTGCAAACCATGGTAAAGACGTTTTTTAAATCCCGTTTTCATAAAAAATTGATGAGATTTTTTGACCAGCTGACATCTCTTGATAACCAACGTCGGCGAGATAACTGGGATGCCATCAAAAAACTCAGCCGGGAATTTCTGGAAAAACAAACATGGCGCTTTTCCATCAGCAGGGTAAAAAAAGAATACGATGATGTCCATCAGGTGGCAACAGATGGTGTTCGTGAAATCCGCGAAGCCCTGAATGAACTGACCGAAATCCGTGAAGAGCGTTTTGGATTTTCTGTACCCAATGAAAAGACCGATTATATGGGGTAATTTCTGTTATAGTTTTATTTTGAATAGATATTTGAATAACATATTCATAAGACCTAATAGCCCATATTTTTCATACATGATCTGTTTGTACATGGATGTGGTGCTTTTGGGAGGTAAATAGGGTTTTGTTTTGTCACGAAGAGAGATGGCCTTATCAGGGCATGTCGGGATGCAGACACCACATCCGATACATCGGTCAGGATCGATTTCAGCAAGGTCATCACGCATTGTCACTGCATCCATGGGGCATTTTTTAACACAGAGGCGACACCCTTTGCACAGCTCGGAATTTATGTGAGAATAAAAGTTTGTGTGAAAATACTGTGATGGCTTTGAAACGGTTTTTATATTGCCGATACTTTCACAACAGCAACTGCAACAGCAGCATATATGACTTGGTTTCTGATTATTCGATGGTTGAAGAACAAAGCCATGCTTTTCAGCCCTATTGATTATTTCAAGTGCTTCGATTTTTGATATACCCCGTGCCCATCCAAATTCAATATACATCTCTGCAATTTCATTGAGTATCAGGCAGGTTTCACTGATACCTGATTTACACGGGTTGCCCATCAAGCTCTTGGCTTCCCTGCAAACGCAGGGAATGACGGCAATAGGACGATCTGTATTGCTAAGAATGTCTTTGATGCTATCGTAGGGTGCCACCGTGTTTTCCACAGTCAGGCTTTGACTTATTGGAATCGAACGTAACTGCATCGTCTTGTTTTTCAGCATTTCAGGGATATATGTCTCTTTTAAGTAGGTGTGAGACAGTTCACCAAAATTTTTTGAAAGTCTGCCTGCCTGAAATTCATACATCCCGACAACAAAAAGAGCTTTGCTGTAATAGCTGCCTTTGGATAATCCTTTTTTACTCCAGTATTTCGGGCCCAAAATAGCTCCTTTTTTTTCAAGCCTGTCAACAATATTTTGAAGTCCTGAATTGTGTATTTTGGTTTTTTTTAATCTTTTTTTGATTGTGTCTAATGATTCTGGCATTGAACTTATTTCCAATGCAACCACAGCTTCTTCGGGAGAAAAAAGGTGTTTTAGCAGATCGAGTTCTATTCCTGAATCTGTTTCAGGAAATCGAAATGGCATATTTTTATCAATATGGCATTGCAGTTTACGGTACAAATCATTATTGGGGTCCATTTCGTTTTCCTTATGAGTCAAAACAGTTCAACCATCAAGCACATGAACAAAAAACATATTTTACCAGTTAATCCCTAACTCTTTTGCAACATTTATAGCTGATGTGACTGCATCATCGTGAAGACCAAAACCAAAATGACTGCCGCAATAATATGATTTCATTTTACCGTTTAACGAAGGAAGTTCCTTAATGGTTTTGAATGAGTCAAAATCATAAATGGGTGTCCTTAAATACGTCTTAAAATCTATCAGAATTTTATTAATGGGGAAATTGGGATGCTGTGTTCCAATAAACTCGCATTTATTCGAAACAGCAGGGCTGAACATCCAAGAACATAAAGATATTGAAAAATGCGGGTTGCCATTGCGTGTGGATTGGAGGCATGTCCACGATTGGCATAATTCTCTTGGGGGGAATTTGGATTTGTCTTTGTGGACGACCATCAACCCTTCTTTGTATTTCCAATTCCCAAGTAATCGTGTTTCATCAGGCGTCGGATTTTCAAGAAGATTTAGAGCTTGGTCAGCATTGCATGCAAAGACAATGAAATCAAATGTTGATTCGTTCCCATCGTTCATTTTGACCGTTACGTTGCCATTATTTCTTTTGATGCTCTTAATGTTTGAATTATAGATGATTTTATCAGGATAATTTGCTGCCAGTGCATCCACGTAACTTTTTGTAAAATTTTTCGGGAAATAGAGACCCAGCATCTGAGGCATGGGTTCAAACTGTCTCATTGCTTTTATTTTTCCTATGAAAAACTCAGCAGGGCCTTTGAGAATTTCTTCATAGTACATGGATGAAAGCAAGCATAAAGGGGACATAAGGAAGATCTGACCTGTTTTATCAAGTTCAGGCATGAGCTGAAAAGCCTCTGCCATGGAAAGGCCTTTTAATTTTCCTTCATCAAACAGGCGAATAATTTTTTTCATGGCAAGAACTGTCTTGCTGATTGAATAATCTCGGGCTGATGAACGATAAAGCGCAAATTTTTGGGTCATGAGGCCTTTTAAATTGAGCGGTGTTAAATAAATGCCATCATGGGTTTCCAGGTTATGTATGGATAACAACGCCCTGGAAGGCTGTTTAATCATTTTTACATTTATTCTTTTGCATAATTTGAGAAAATTCTGTGAAACAAAACGACTGTATGCTCCAACGGCAATATCTAATGATTCGCCACTTTGGGTCTTATGGGTATAGGCATTGCCGCCTATGCGGTTTTCCTTTTCAAATAATGTAATGTCATATTTTTTGTTCAATAGATAAGCGGCTGTCAGGCCACCAATACCACCTCCGACTATGGCTATTTTCTTGTTCATTTTTATCCCCTTGACTGGCTCTGTTTTTTTATATCAGAATTGTATAATTAATTTTTTTGACAGAGTTGAATTATCGGTTGTCATATTGAATGACTATTTTACTTAAAATGGCTTCTATCCTTCGTGATACAACAAAGAGTGTAACTTAGATTAAAAATGCCCTTTATTGGGTGCCCCACAAAACTTGATGACCTCGTAAAAAGTCGACAGATGGCTATGGAAAAAGGTCCATAGGCAAGGCATAGTGTTTGGCTGGGGGTGAAGGCATACATGAAAGTATGTCGAACGTCCGGCCAAACACTATAACGCCGCATATGGGATTTTTTACGACGCCATCAAGCTTAGTTCGTATCTTCACTATGTAATTAATCAATAATAAATTGTTAGCTTTTTTGAAAGATAAGAAATAAAAAAAAGTGGTTAAAAAAATGAATTTTTATTAACCACTTTTTATGTTGTATATAGATAATGTCCTGTGTTTATAAGCTGAAAACATATTGAATAATAAGGGTTTTGATGGCCGATGTCATGAGATAAGAATATATGGACAACGGGCTGGTTTCCATTCCTGCTGAAATTGTCATCCGGTAAATTGCTTAGGGGCGTAAAACGACTCATGCTAACAGACATGTGATGGCCATAAAACAAGCCTATTGGGCGTGACTGTCGTTTGACAGATCTTTTTTTAAATTCATCACCGGTACATAGTTTTTATGAACCACCCGCTCCCGGTGGTCGCTGAAGAACACGAAGAGCACGAAGAAATATGCCTCCGGCGGACAGCTTTTAAAAAGCTGGATAAATGAGTAGTGGGTGTGATGTTTCATCCCACGTCTACCATGAATGACGTGAAAAAATAATTCCTGTTTGTCAAACTTTTCAAAAGTTTGGCCCCCGGCAGGGGAAGTCTGTTCCCCCAATCATTAACCCCTTCGTGCTCTTCGTGTTGTTCAGAGAGCTTTGCGAACGGGTGGTTCTGGTCCCCTGGCTCCAACCTGGAAACGTTTCTAAGGGTAAGCATGGGGATTGCGGAAATAACTACCCCCGTGAATGAATACAGATTGGGAGTCGATATCTGAGGAATTTTGGGCCAGTAAAATGAGCGGATTCCTGATAGATTCGGTTGAGCAGCGTTGAAAAGACACCGGCATCCATGGATGCCGGTGCTTGAATAGTTTGGAAACAGAGCTTATGACGGATTTGTTTTTTCTTCTTGTCTCAGGGTTTTCCTTAGAATTTTTCCCACGGTGCTTTTGGGTAATTCTGTTCTAAATTCAATCATGGTCGGTAGCTTGTATTTGGCCAGGCGGCCAGAGCAGAAATCGACCAGTTCTTTTTCCGATGCGGTTTCACCTTCCTTGAGGACGACAAAGGCTTTGATCTGTTCGCCCCGGGTGGGGTGGGGCACTCCGATGGCGCAGGCCTCAAGGACGCTGGGGTGTTCATACAGCGCCTCGTCAATATCCCGGGGATAAATATTATACCCTCCTGAAATGATCATGTCTTTTTTTCTGTCAACGATATAAAAATATCCGTCTTTATCCATGGTGGCGATGTCTCCGGTATACAGCCAACCGTCACGGAGTGTCTTGGCGGTCTCATCCGGGCGGTTCCAGTATCCGGTCATGACCTGGGGCCCTCGGATGATCATTTCACCCTGTTCCCCCTGGGGAACATCCGTCAGTCCTTCCATCAGATCGACCAGTCGAACGTCGGTATTGGGATACGGGATTCCGATACTTCCGGTTTTCTGTACGGTTTTGTAAGGGTTGGAATGGGTGACCGGCGACGCCTCGGTCAGGCCGAACCCTTCGTTGATTCGCGCTCCACTCCTTTCTTCATAGGCTTTGATGACTTCAAGGGGCAGGGGAGCGCTACCTGACATGAGGCGTTCAATGCATGACATATCAAGGGAATCAAAATTTGGATCGTTCAACATGCCAATATACATGGTGGGAACCAGACAGGCAACATGGGGCCGGTAGGTCTTGATGATGTCAATGAGCACGTCCGGCGTTGGCCGGCCCGTCAGAATGGTTTTAAAACCATAGTAAATCGAAAGGTTCATGACGGCAGAAAGGCCGTAGACATGAAAAAAGGGCAAAGCTCCGACCATGACTTTATTGTCGCCACGCTGGGTTTCGGTATCCCATGAGGACATTTGCTGAAGCTGTCTGCTTAAATTGCCATGGGTCAACATGGCGCCTTTAGAAACACCTGTGGTTCCTCCGGTATATTGAAGTTGGGCAATGTCGTCCATGGTCACCTTGACCTGGGGAGGTGTGGGTGAATATGTTGCCATGAGATCTTTCCATAGATAAACATCTTCTGTTTTTTCAGGCGGTACAGACAGAATTGTTGCAGGATCCGTTGTGGGGGGGAGATAATCGGTCAAGGCCACACAGATAATTTGTTTGATTTTGGTTTTGGGTCTCAGGTTAATGATGGTGCTGCTGAAAAGATCCAAAGTGATAATGACACGGCTTTGGGAATCCTTGAATTGATGCTCCAGTTCCGGGGGCGAATACATGGGGTTGTTCATGACCGCTTTGGCGCCGATTTTCAAGATGGCGAAATACGCAATGACGCATTGTAAAACGTTGGGTAAATGAATGGAGACGCTGTCCCCTTTACGAATGTCGAAGTCATCCAGGCATGAGGCAAACCGGTTGACCTGGTCTTCCAATTCGGCGTATGTCATATCATAGCCTTGGGAGACAAAGGCGACCTTTTTCGAGAAATCACGGGTCGCATGGTCAAAGATGTCCACCAAGGTGTCCTGGGTGAACGGAATAGATTCCGGGACACCGTCATCGTAAAATTTAAGCCAAGGTTTTTTAAGGTAGTCGCTCATACATTCCCCCATGTGGTGAATGATCCGTGTTCAATCCGGATTGCATCGTACAGCATAGCCCTGTTCCGGGTATCCAGCGTCCGTGAGACAGAGGATCCCCATGTCGCAATGCGCTCATCAGGCCTGAGTCATAATCAACAATTATCTGGTAGTGAGGCACGAATCTTTGTCAGTTTATTTGCCATCGGCCAATCAAAACAAAAGGAAAAACAGTTTTTCATCTTTGTTGAACTATAATATTAAATTCATATAAAATAGTAAGTTAAGCGTGATCTATGTTTTTTTAAGTCAGTATGAATGATATGATAGGGTATGCTAATATAAATTTTGAACGATGGCAAGAAACTTATTCAAGCCGATTAATAAATTGAATGTCACTCGATTTAATGGCGGGGAGTTTAAATTAATTATCAGGGTAAATTCCCATGGGACCTATAGGATACATGGGAACCATAGGTGGTCCCTGTTATTAAGTTATAAAAAGTCGACGGATGGCTATGGAAAAAGGCCCATAGGCAAGGCATAGTGTTTGGCCGGGCGTGAAGACATACTTAAAGCGTATGTCGAACGTCCGGCCAAACACTATAACGCCGCATATGGGACTTTTTACGACGCCATCGGCCTGTGCCGAATTAGACTTTCCTGAGCAATGGTAGCCACCAGAAGGCCGTCACGTGTAAAGACCATGCCTCGGTTCATGCCCAGGCCATGGGATGCACTGGGGCTTTCCATGGCATAAAGAAGCCAGTCGTCAATTCTAAAATCCCTGTGAAACCAGATGGCATGATCCATACTGGCCACCTGCATTTTGGGTTCAAAGAAGGTATGGGCATGGGGGAGAAGGCTGGTGGTGGCCAGGCCGAAATCCGATGAGTACGCCAGCATATATTTGTGGATGGCCGGGTCATCGGGGACAGGGCCGATGGCTTTGAACCAGGACTGGCGGACGGGGTTCCGTTTGTCCGGGTTAAAGGGATTGACCGGGTTCACCGGCCGGACTTCAATGGGGCGGTCACAGGTAAGACGGGTACGTAAGGGCTCGGGGATTTTATCCTTGAGCATCTGGATCAATTCCATTTCGGATTTCAGGGTTTCGGGTGCCGGGGCATCGGGCATGTCGGCCCTGTGTTCAAAACCCTCCTCGGCCCGGTGAAAGGATGCGGACAGGGAAAAAATGGGTCGCCCTTTTTGAATGGCCACCACCCGCCTTGTTGTGAAGCTTTTACCATCACGGATACAGTCCACTTGATAAATAATGGGCATTTTCGGATCACCAGGCCAGAGAAAATATCCATGCATGCTGTGAACGCCCCTGTCCGGGGCCACGGTATGAGATGCAGCCGACAAGGACTGCCCAAGCACTTGCCCCCCGAAAATATTACCGAAGCCCAGATCCTGGCTTCGCCCCCGGAAAATGTTTTCTTCAATTTTTTCAAGTTTAAGTAAATCAAGGAGTTCGCTTAATACCTTTTCTCTGGGTGAGCATACATTCATAGGGCTTTCCTTTGGTTTATACTTTTTAGGAATTCATCAACGATGATTTTTCTATTTATTCAGAACTTTGGAAACAATTTCGTAAACAGCTTTTGAAAGTTTGTCTGTTCCGAGGATGCGTTCAAGTTCGTTTTTCATCAGTTCCTGTCTTGAAAGATCAAAGCGTTTCCATTTGTTGAATGCCGTGACAAGACGTGCCGCAACACTGGTATTGATTGTATCCAGAACAATCACCTGGTCTGCAATAAAGGAATAGGCTTTGCCGTTTATACCATGAAAATGAAAAGGATTACCATGGGCAAAGGTGCCGATCAGTGCTCTGATCTTATTGGGGTTTTTCATGGAAAAATCAGGATGTCCAGAAAGGCGAATCACCGAATCCAGAATGCCGGGACACAGAGAGGATGCCTGAACCGCGAACCATTTATCCAGAACCAAAGTGTCCTTTTTCCAGGTTGTGTAAAAATGGTCCAGGGCCTTATGTTTTAATTCATGGTCCTGGTCTGCAAGCAGAGTCAATGCGCTCAGGGAATCGGTCATATTGCTGGCCAGGGAATATTCGTGGAACAGAAGATCCGCGCTATTTTTTTCCACACGGGCCAGGAAGCTCAATGCAAGATTTTTGAGTTTTCGTCGGGCCATGGACTGGGAATCAATGGTATAGGGGCCAGTGTCCCTGTTTTGCTCGAAGATTTCGAGAAAACGTGAATGGAGATGTCGGGCCAAAGAGTCCAGAAAAAATTCACGGGCCACGTGGATGGCGTCCACATCAATCCGTTCCATCCGGTCACCCAGTTCGCTTTCGCTGGGAGCTGAGAGGATTTGTGCGATTAAGGCCTTGTCTGCCCGGGTGTCGGCAAGGGTCCGGTCAAAGGATGCGATCAACTCCGGGTCCAAGGCGCATGGTTGACCTTTTTTTTGCTGGTCGATAAGACTGATAATGGTTTCAAAGATCAGCGTCTGTGAGGCATCCCATCGGTTGAAGTCATCCGAATCATGGGCCATGAGAAACATCAGTTCCTTTAGACTGTAACCGGCATTGAGGCTTACCGGGGCTGAAAAACCCATGAACAGCGATGGGACGGGTTCTTTGTCGATATCTGTGAAACGGTATGTTTCATGGGAATGTTTCATGGAAATCGTTTTTTCAAACACCGGAACCGGGTCTGTTTCTCCCTTAAGGAAAAGGGGAAGGGCCTTACCCTTTTGATCCAGAAGAGCCATCTTCACGGGGATCAGCATGGGCTTTTTGTCTGTCTGGCCCGGCGTGTCCCCAAGAATCTGGGTAAGACTCAGGGTAAAGCAACTGCTTTCTTTATCAAAGTGTCGTTCCACCCTAATTTGGGGTGTCCCTGCCTGGGAGTACCAGAGTCTGAACTGGGTCAGATCCATCCCCCCTGCATCCTCCATGGCTTTAATAAAAGCCTCGCATGTCACGGCCATGCCGTCAAACCGGTCAAAATAAAGATCCATGCCTTGTCGGAACGCCTTTTCACCCAGAAGCGTCTGAATCATCCGGATCACTTCCGCTCCCTTGTTGTAGATCGTGGATGTGTAGAAATTGTTCATTTCAATATAGGATTCAGGGCGTATGGGATGGGCCATGGGGCCGGCATCCTCGGGGAACTGACTGGTTCTCAAGGTACGAACATCGGAGATCCGTTTGATGGCTCGTGAGCCCATATCCGAAGAGAATTCCTGATCTCTGAACACCGTGAGACCTTCTTTGAGGCTGAGTTGGAACCAACTGTTCAATGTGACCCGGTTTCCGGTCCAGTTGTGGAAATACTCATGGGCAATGACGCCTTCGATGTTCTGGAAATCTGTGTCCGTCGCTGTTTCGGGTCGTGCCAGAACATATTTGGAATTGAAGATGTTCAGCCCCTTGTTTTCCATGGCGCCTGCATTGAACGCATGGGTGGCCACGATCATATACATGTCCAGATCGTAACTGAGACCAAACACCTGTTCGTCCCAGGCCATGGCTTTTTTAAGGGAATTGATGGCATGGTCACATTTGTCCTCATCACCATGGTCCACATAAAATTTCAACGCCACAATTCTCCCGTTTGCGGTGTTGTAATGGTCTTCGCAACAGGCCAGATCACCGGCAACAAGGGCAAACAGATAACAGGGCTTGGGAAAGGGATCTTCCCAGGAGACTTTTTGCCGGTTGTTTTCAAAATATTCGGTTTTAATACAGTTCCCGTTGGATAAAAGGATTGGGTATTTTGTCCGGTCCGCCGTGATGGTGCAGGCATAGCGGCTCATGACGTCCGGCCTGTCCGGGAAATAGGTGATGCGTCTGAACCCTTCGGCTTCACATTGGGTCATAAAGGTTTCACCGGACATGTAAAGTCCTTCCAGGGACGTGTTTTCCCTGGGTTTTATCCGGGTGACGATTTCCAGGACAAAATGATGGGGAACCTCAGCAATACGCATGCCCTCATCATGGAGGGTATACTCCCAGTCGGAAAGGGGCTGGCCGTCCAGTTCAATGGAAACGAGTTCCAGGTCTTTTCCGTCAAGGTCAAAATGTTTATTTTCTGTTGGATGGTCCGGGTTTTCTTTGACCTCCATTCGGGATCGGACCAGAGCATGGTCATCGTGCAAGTCAACATCCAGGTGGATTCGGTCAACCAGAAAAAAAGGAGGCTGGTAGTGTCTCAGATATTTTACCACGGGTTTTTTCATATGTATGTCTCCGATCATTTGCTCAGTTGTTTTTTTTGTTTTGATAATTTAAGAATGATTTTGGAAAGAGCAAGAATTCTGTGGATTTGAACAATCAGGCCAGGATCTATCAATAAAAAAACAATTGCATGCGGGCCAGGAATCCATTATCGTATTTTAATGTGATTGAAGAATATCTTATTAAACGAAACCCCCCACACCCATAATGAAATACTATGTTTAAAATGGTTCCATGATAATGTGAACAATCCAATTTAGCAAGGAGATACACATGAAACAACGCGTGATGGTTTTATTTTTTAGTCTGCTAATCTGTGCCTGCAGTGGTTCACGTCCCATGAATCTGGGTGTGAAGGCAGGCCTTCTTGTGCCCTGCCCAGGGAAGCCCAATTGTGTGGTCACCAATGAGGCGGATCAAAAGCATTATATCCCTCCTATTCCATACAGTTGTGACCAGGACGTGGCCTTCGGCATTCTAAAAGATATTCTTGTCGGGATGGAGCGCACAGAGATCATTGAAGAAACGCCCATCTACATCCGTCTTGAATTCAAAACAAAGACCTTTGGATTCGTGGATGATGTTGAATTTTACTTTCCCAGTGAACCCGTGATTTATATGCGGTCGGCATCCCGTGTGGGTTTGTCGGATCTGGGAGTCAACCGCAAACGTCTTGAGAAGATTCGGAGTTTGTTTGAAGAAAAAATTAAGGATGTGGATATCTCAACTGTGGAAGAGGCGCCCGAAGAATAGAGGGTTGATCACTGGGGGAAGCCCTTAGCGTTTTCTCACAGAACCGCAGAGAAAAACATAAGGATCACTGGTGCCGAGAAATGGCGTCCAGTGCATCCGCCTGGGGTTTTGATTATCCCACACCGTTGATTTAAGGATAAAGACACATTGGATTTTTAATGGAGTTTCTTGGAGAACCGGATAAAATAATATGGGACCTATACGTCCTATGAGACCCATGTGTCCCATGCCCAGCCATTACCGCATGGCTTCAAGGTCACGGATCAGGGCATCAACGTCGTCTCTGCTCAGATCTTTTTTATAGATTCCTCCGCCGGGGTGAGCCATTTTCAAGGTGCAGCCATTTTCGGTTCGTGAAAGGTCCCAGGTTTTGCCCGGGGCCATGCGCACAGAGGGGGCCAGCCAATCGTCAGCTTCAAATTCTGCAATCTGGACCAGAACCCCAAAGGCATCCCTCATAAATTGCATATTCCGGCGTGTTAGGGATCAGATATTCAAGTCCGATGCTGTTTCCTTGACTGCAAGTTTCAGGGCTGAACGGACCATGTTGGCAAAGCAGGCATTGTTCAGGGTGACCCATTTGATGAATCGGTCATTGGCCGGGTCAAGCCGACGGATGATGCCCTTTGTGCTGATCCCCTTATCATGGAGGTCCTTCACAGAACCGTAAAAATTGACAAGAAAATCCAGTTTGTTTCGAATGACCTCTTTGCCGGTGCCCATGGTGGGCCTGTGGGCACAGAAAAGATCATCAAAATCATAGTTCAATATGTTTTTGAGGGATTGGATCTGATCGCCCAGGCATTCGTCGGATCGGAAAAATTTGATTTTTTTACCCACAAACAAATCACCTGAAAAAAGCCAACCTTTTGATTCTTCGAGATAAACTGTATGATCCCTGCTGTGCCCAGGCGTATGGATCGCCCTGAACGTATGGTTTTTTCCATGAATCAGGGTGGGGGCGTGCTGGATCTCAATGGGGTCGCTTTTCCCCCAGGCCAGGTGCTGATACGCCCTTATTTTGAAAGAATGCTTGAGCTTCCGGGCCGTTTCAGGATGGCCGTATACCTGTGTGCCGAATTTGTCCTTGATTACGGCGGCGTTGCCACTGTGGTCTTCATGGAAATGGGTGATGAGCAACAATGAGGGTCTGTGGTCCTCAAGGTAGTGGATAAACGGCTCACGCAGATGGCGGATACCCGCATCGATCAGAACATCATCCAATAGAAAACACCAGGCCGTTATGGGAGGGGGGCCGGACAGACTCACACCGGCGTTAAACCCAAGGACATCACCGAACTGTTTGGTATAAAAATATTTTTTTAATATCTTCACAAAATGATCCTTAAATGGGGGGTTCCCCTTGATTTTTATAATTAAACCGGGAATTGAATAACAACACTGATTGAATCAAGAGATTGAAAAAAACCATAGCAGGAAAGCTCAATGATGGAAAGTGCTAAAGGCTTTAAAAAATGATTAAGGTTTTATGAGCGTTCCTGTCACATGGTTTGAATATGCCCGATCAATCAGCACGCGCTGGAGACTGTTGAACAAAGTGTCCGGACCATCCACAAAGACCGTGGCATAGTTGCTTGTCAGTCCTTTGAGCATTCCGCTTTTGCTGTCCCGTTTGTTTTCAATCAGGACCTCAAGGGTTTTTCCGCAGCAGGTTTTCAGAAAGGTTTCTTTTTTTAGGGCTCCAAGGGCTCTCAAACGTTCGGTTCGCAACTTCATGATATCCGGAGCCACATGATCCGGAAACGATGCAGCCGGTGTTTTGATCCGGGGTGAAAAGGGAAAGACATGCAAGTACATGATGGGCAGGGATTCGATCAGTTCATAGGTATTATTAAAGGCCTGATCCGTTTCTCCCGGAAATCCCACCAGGGTATCCACGCCAATGGCAGCATCCGGGATATGGGAGACAATGGTGGTCACCCGATCACGGAACAGATCCCTGTCATAGGGCCTATGCATGCGCTCAAGTATGCCATTATCACCGCTCTGGAGGGGGATGTGAAAATGATGGCAGAACATATCCGATGCGGCGAATAGGCTCACCATATCCTCGGTGATCTCTCTGGGTTCGATGGAACTTAAACGGATGCGTGGAACAGGGTGTTCATCATCAATGTGTTTGAGCAGATCCACAAAAGATTGCCTGGGGATCAAATCCGATCCCCAGTGGCCGATGTGGATGCCGGTGAGAACCACTTCCTTATACCCGGCACGGCCAAGGTCATGGAGACGCGTGATAATCTGGTCCTTGTCCATGCTCCGGCTGCGTCCCCGGGTGTGGGGGACAATGCAGTAGGTACAAAAGGCATTGCATCCGTCCTGAATTTTTAAAAAAGGTCGTGTCCTGTTGCCGAAAACCGTGACATCAATGGACTTGAACTCTGTTTCCTGGCAGCTTTCATCGCAGTCAGGGGAGAGGGTGAGCCCCTTGGACGTAGAGTCATGGACATCGTGAAGGATCATGTCGGGAATCAGATGCTTTTCTTTGTGGCTGATAATCCGATGGACACCTTGGATTTTGCTGATTTCCGATGCCTCTGTCTGGGCATAGCACCCCGTGACAATGATTCGTGCGTCCGGGCAGTTCCGGATGATATTCCTGATGGCTTGGCGGGACTGCATGGAGGCTTTGCCAGTGACGGTGCAGGTGTTGATAATGCAGACATGGGCCTCCTTACCCTTGCCTGTCCGCTCCCAACCCGCCCGGATCAGGGCAAGCCCTATGGCTTCGGTCTCAAACTGGTTGACCTTGCAGCCCAGGGTTGTCATCATGAATTTGGTTATCATTGGGTCCTTTTCGGAGGTCATACGATCCATCCTCCCCCTAAAATTTCATCCCCATCATAGAAGACCGCTCCCTGGCCAGGCGTGACAGAGGAGACCGGTTCATGGAATTCCACACAAAGATTTCCGTTTTCTTTATGACTTAGGGTGGAGGGTGTTCCTGCATGGGCATAACGGATGCGGGTTGTCACCGTGGCCGGAAAGGTGATCGGCGGATTAATCCAGGAAAGTCCGGTGACTGTGCAGCCATCTGTGAGAAGAGCTTCTTTGGGGCCAACGATCAGGGTGTTGGTGCGAACCTCAAGGCCGATCACATAATAGGGAAAGGCCGCCGGGCAGTTGATGCCCCGCCGCTGGCCAATGGTAAAGGAATGAAGCCCCTGATGCCGGCCGATAATCTTTCCATCCATGGTGGTGATTGGGCCGGGTTCGATCTTGAATCCCGGTCGCCCCTTGAGAAAATGTTTGTAATCCCCATGGATAAAACAGATATCCTGACTTTCTTTTGAAGAAACCGGGGTAAGACCCAGGTCAGCTGATTTTTGTTGGATATCGTTTTTGGCCAGCTCCCCAAGGGGAAAGATGGCACTCTCAAGCTGCTTTCTACTCAAAAATGCAAGGAAATAGGCTTGATCCTTTCCTTTATCGTTTCCTTTATAAAGATGGATGCCCGAGGTATCGTCTCTGATGATACGGGCATAATGGCCAGTGGCAATCCGGCTGATACCTATGCTTTTTGCAAAGTCCAGAAGAACACCGAATTTGATCAAGGGATTGCACCGAAGGCAGGGATTGGGTGTTTTGTTTTTCTGGTATTCGTTCACAAAGTATTGAACCACCCCTGACTCGAAAAAGGGCGAAAGATCCACGATATGGATGGGGATGTCCAGTTGATTGGATATGAAGTCCATGGCCGAACGGGTTTTTTGATCTGCATGGCCATGGTCCGTGACACGGCTTAAGGGTTTGTCATGCAAAGAGGCATCACGCTGGGGAAGTGCGCCATACCCGGTGATAAAATGGATTCCTGTCACATCGTAACCGTCCCGGATCAGCAGATGGGCTGAGAACAGTGAATCGATGCCGCCGCTGATCGCGACAGCCACACGGGTATTCATCAGAAGAAGTTTTCGTCTTTGGGATTGACCTTCATGGCCCGGGTTGGACAGGTGAGCACACATAATTCACAGGCACTGCATTTTTCCTGTTCAAACTCCACGGACATCTCGGGCCGTTTGATCCATAATGCACCGGTGGGACAAACGGCCGTGCAGGCGCCGCAATGGGTGCAGTTTTCGATAATACGAATTATTTCCTGGGCTGCATTTTGAACTTTAACGCCCCGGCTTTTTAGAAATTCCACACCTTTTTTGAAATTGGATTTTGTGCCTGAAAGCTCAAGAACCATGAGCCCTTCTTTCCTGGGAAAGATGCTTGCATGCTGAATGGCAAAGGTCAGGTTGAAATCCTTGGCAAGAAAACAAACCACAGGGTCACTGCAGGTTTCCTTGGGAAAGCGAAGCATTAAAATCCTTGAATACAAAATAAACCTCCCAAAAAAGTCTGGCAAAAAAAGCGCCAGCGTGATTCATGCGGGCGCCAGCGTGATTCATGCGGGCATGAATGGCAAATGAATTTTGCATTTTATCCGTATTGCCGGGTCATGTCAATCATGAAAAACCATGCCGGACTGCCTGAAATTCGTTGCCTTATCCTGAAAATTACCCTAAAAAAGATGAAATTTATCGATCGAAAAATTTTTTAAAAATGCCATTTAAAATGTTGGTGAGCCAATACACTGTTACTCAGTCCCGAAGCGACGGTGCTCGTACGCGTACGAATAATTCGAAAAGCCGGTCGCCAACCAACGACTGGAGGCCACACTTAAATGATGCGCGCATCAGTGGGCGATATAAAGCAGGTTGTCTGATGATTATGGCGCAAGAAGAGGTGAATAGATCATGAGAGAAGTATACACGGAAATCAGAATTCAAGCCCCACTGTCCAAGGTCTGGTCCATTGTGACGGATCTTGAAATGTACCGTGACTGGAATCCCTTTATTGTGGAATCCCACGGAACAGCGTCCCTGGGCGAACAGTTGACTTGCCGTCCCCGGGTGTCAAAAAACAGGATCGCCACCTTTCATCCCAAGGTAACCCAGCTTGTGCCTGAACAGGTTTTTGCCTGGACAGGCCATGTATTGATGCCTGGCCTGGCAGATGGTGTCCATATTTTTGAATTCAAATCCCCAGACCCAGACCAGGTGCTTATGATTCATCGTCAGGAATATTCGGGTATTCTGGTTCCTTTTCTTTGGAAACGAATTGAAAAAGTGGCCACCCGTGGATTTACACTTATGAATGAGGCTGTTAAGAAACGTGCCGAAGAGAGCGGTGCCTGATTTTCAGGATATCCTTCGGGATTGATTATCCCACCACGGCCATGGTGTGTATTATTCTTGTTTTTTCCGGAGTATCCGTATAGAAAAAAGGTTTACCTGTTAAAAGGATGGCACATCATGGCAGACTGGTTTAAACCGGAATACAACAGACTCGAGTTCCGTAAAGGGGCTCTTGCTCTTCTGCCTTTGGATGATGATGATCACAAAGGGACTGCATTCTCGGTTTTACCTGTCAAAAATTCTCTGTCTTATGAATACTGCACCTGCCATGATGGCGGCAAGGGGAACTGTCTTCATCGGACGGAACTGGCCCGCTGTTTGAGACTCATAACAGATGCAGGGAAAAAAAATCTGGGTGCCGCATTCCGAATGAGTGTGTGGGACATGCTGGCAGGGATTTTTAATGAAGCCTTGAGACTGCCCCGTGACCATGTCCATGTGACGGAACCCATGGATGATTCAGGGTGTCAGTGCCTCCATTTTTCCCATGGGGATGTGGTGGTTGCAACCTATGTGGGCAGGCCTGAACATGCCGTGGTTCTCCTTGATCGGCTGGGCCTCACACCCGATAAACCCGGAACATCCTCACGGAAAGATGTGCTTGACAAGCTTGACCTGCTCTCCTTGAGCGATACAGAACGGAAGATGCTGGCTAAGGGCATCAAAACACGACGTCAGGTTCTGGAAGAAAGTTTCTGGTTTACCTTCTGTTATCATCTTTTTTTTGACTGGCAGTTTGACGATGGGGCACTCCGGGCCGGGGTTGATGAACACACCGGTGAATTTTTTATTGAAAACAGACCCGTTGACCAGAGGCCCCATTTTAAAATGATCGTTCCACGAAACAGCGTGGCCCATGTTTTGCTCGGCTTGAGGTCCAGTCTTGATAATTCAAAGGACTTTGCCGTATCGGACATTCCCTTGAAGTCGACTCTTAAAATGAGTCTCACAAAAAAGAAAGATGTCCGCATGGAACTCTGGCTTCGTTTTGCGGGAAATGGCGGGGATGAGCATCTTTATTCACGCCAGAAACTTCTTTTGTTTACATACCTGGACCTGGTTTATCTGAAAGATCAGGCCTGCTTCGCCCGGATTGAAAAGCCAGACCTCCTTTTTGAAAAATTTAAAGGAACATATTCCCGGACAATCCATAAAGACAAGGTCCCCCATTATATGGATAGTCTGGGTGATGCATTTTGGGGTCGAAAACACGACCACATTGTGGATGATACCTTAAAAGATCTTCACATTTATAAACAGCACGATCACGTGGCCATAAACTCTGAAGCCTTGGATAGAAACTGGTTTTTTCTGTCCGTGGGCTACGGGTTCGGCTCGAGTCGGATTTCTCTGGCAGACATTGTCAAGGCAAAAAAAGAAGGCCGCCGCTTTATTCCTGTTGAAAAAGGCTGGGTGGATTGTCGGTCTGTGGATACGGACGCCTATGGGTCTATTCCGGGTCTGGACTTACGAAAACAGCTTTTGGAAGACACATCCTCCCTTAAGGTATCCACCTCGGATCTGTTTAGAATAATGGCCGCAACCGGAAAACCCCTGGATATCTCAGGGAAGGAAAAAGAAAAGCTGGGCCAGCTTTTGACCATGAAGCCCTTTGACCCGGTGACGGATATTCCGGGGCTTTTATCCAAACTCAGGGATTATCAGTTGAAGGGGGTTCACTGGCTGATGTTTTTGCATGAACAGGCCATGAGCGGAATCCTCTGCGATGACATGGGCTTGGGAAAAACCCACCAGGTCATGGCCCTGATGGTCTGGCTGAAACAAATCCGCAAAGAAAAAAAACCCTTTCTGGTGGTTGCTCCGGTGACAGTTCTCAGCCATTGGGAAACAAAATTGAATCAGTACGCCCCTGTTCTTAAAACCCTGACCCATCATGGCACGGAACGAGATGCCACGGCCCTTAAAGGCCATGATGTGATTATCACCTCATTCGGTGTGCTTCGGAGAGACAGCTTTTCATCCATAAAAAAGGGATTTAGTCTGGCCGTATTTGATGAAGCCCAGTATGTGAAAAATCCAAGAACCCAGGTTTACAAAGCCGCCCAGACGATCCGGGCAGATATGAAACTTTGTGTCACCGGCACTCCCATGGAAAACAGCCTGTCAGATCTCAAGGCCCTCATGGATCTTTCCTTTCCCGGATATCTGGGCTCGGATGAGGCGTTTGAATCCCGGTATGTCAAGCCCGTGATGCTTGATAACAACACGGACCGGAGGGCGGAGCTCAGTCGGCTTGTGACGCCGTTTACCCTGAGGCGTATGAAAACCAGCGTTCTTCATGAACTCCCTGAAAAAATAGAAGATCTCAGGACATGTCGTCTTTCCGATGACCAGACACGCCTGTACAGGCAGGCCGTGACCGATAAAGGCGACAACGTCCGGATGATGATGCAACAATCCGATGCCATACCCTATATGCATATTTTTGCCATTCTTACACTATTAAAACAGATTTGCGATCATCCGGCCCTGGCCCTGAAAACGCCTGAGAACGTTGCGGATTATGAATCGGGTAAATGGGATCTGTTCACGGAAATTCTGGATGAAGCCCTTGAAAGCGGGCAGAAAATTGTGGTTTACAGCCAGTATGTCACCATGATCCGGATCATTGAAGATCATCTGAAACGCAAAGGAATCATCAGTGTCAGCCTCACCGGCGCCAGCCGAAAAAGGGGGGATCTGATCCGTCGGTTTAACGAGGAACCCGATTGCCGTGTGTTTGTGGGCAGTCTTTTGGCCGGAGGCACCGGTATTGATCTGGTGGCGGCATCCGTGGTGATCCATTACGACCGGTGGTGGAACGCAGCCAAAGAAGACCAGGCAACAGACCGGGTTCACCGCATTGGACAGAAACGGGGTGTTCAGGTGTTCAAGCTTGTAACCCTGGGAACCCTTGAAGAAAAAATTTCCGCCATCATCGAAAAAAAGAAAAACCTCATGGACAGTGTGGTCAGAGAAGATGACCCCAATCTCCTCAAAGCCTTTACCCGGGATCAGATCATTGATCTTTTGTCCCTTCCCGATGAGACCTCATGGGGACCTTCCATACAGCCAATTAATCCTGCGAAAAAATAGCAGTCAATCGTGATGTACTCCTAAAAAGTTGCAGGATGAATGAAATTCTAAATAACCATTGATTTGCATCCAAGCCGCACACCTTATCCGGTGATACCCTGCATGGCCCATGTGTTCCTTTGAGACGCTTTTTTTTGTCAAGTAATTATGTCTTGACAATCAGAACGGCCATGACTATTAAACTGATAAGTATTCATCGCCATAAACAAGGTTTATCTGTTTCAGATGCTCAGTCATTTTTTTTTTCGATCGGTTGGAAGAGATGGCCCTGAGGCCTGTTTTTTTATCGAATATTTTTTTACATGAAAATTCCAATAAAAAAAATGACATGGATCAGGGTGCCCAAGGTCTGTCCGGTTTGATTGCATATTATTTTAACGATCATGAAAGGAGACGCCACATGTTTAAAACGATCAATAAAACAACCTTCACTTGTCTTGTTATTATGATTTTTAATGTGTTTACAATGATATCCTGCGATATCGTGGAAGATGAAAGCATTGTGACCTGGGATCGTGCCTACGCGTTTGATGGTCAGGCCGACAGGATGCAAGGGGATTTTGTGATTGAAACAAAGGACGGAGGTTCTTTGACCTCCGGTGCTTTTGGGGACGTCATTGCCATTTTAAAAGTTGATTCATCTGGCAATGAAGAATGGTCCAAGGTCTATTCGGGGAAAACAGATGTTATCATACCCCGCATAACTTACAGCATCAATGAAACAGCCCTAGGGTTTTTAGTTGCCATCATTCCCCATGATGAATCCGGGGTAAGGCTCATTAGTCTGGATACATATGGTGTTGAAACAGGGGCATTTTTTATTTCTACGCTGTCATTGAACAGCATTTCAGCCATCTGCTTGACCGCTGACAATGGTCTTGCCATCGCCGGAGCGGATAATACCCAAACAATCGTTGAGATGTTTGATAACCAGGGCCAGATGCTCTGGGAAAATACATACAGTCTTTCGGAATACAGTCAAATCCAATGGATCATGCAGACAAGCGATCTTGGATTTTTGATTTCAGGTTCACGGGATCAGCAACTTCTGTTAACAAAATTAAATCAAAACGGCGTGGCCCAGTGGGGAAGAGCGATAAATCCTCCTAATACCAGCTTTCTTGGTGGTCCTCTTTTATCATTGGATGAAACATCGGATGGCGGTTTTTTCTTCAGCGCCCTCATGGGAGATGATCAAGGATTTCCAGCAGGAACATTTACCACAAAACTCTCAAAAAAGGGATATTCTACCTGGAAAAAAGAGTTTTTGGATATTTATATTATGGGCGTCAAGCAGACCGAAGACAACGGGTATGTTTTAGCTGGCAACCATGCAATTTTTAACGGTGAATATATCGGATGCTACATCTTGAAAATCAGTAAAATGTACTCTGAGCAGTGGAGCAGTTTGTTTGAAAACAACGATTTGACTCCGGAAATTATGGCCTATGATATTTTGGAAACAGCAGATGGAGGATTTATCGTTCCCGGCTCAAAACAGTCAGATTATTTTGTCATGAAATTGAATAATGTCGGCCATGAATGAAAAATAGCTTCATTTCTTAACATCATAATGCATCCTAATTTCCCGTAAATTTATGACGATGAAAACGATATTTATTTGGAATTATTAAGTTTACACCCTAAAAGAGCTTGACTTTTCTCTCCTTTATCGTCATAATTATGACGATAAAGGAGACAGACATGGCATACCGTACAC
>JAHIRD010000319.1 GCA_018818835.1 Pseudomonadota bacterium | reverse complement strand
GACTATCTAATGAACGTTACAGAGCAATCTGACAGAACATTCAATCTGGAGATTATTAGGGAATCGCAAGACAACCTCACAGACTACGAAAGGGTTGTTGGTTATCTCAGCAGCATAAATGAAACATGCTATTCATTAACAACTGATTACAATTTCTCAACCCAATATGCAGAACAGAAATCTTTGTTTGATAACTGCACTTCGATTTTAACTGATACTCAAAACCAAAGAGATGTCTACATAGCCCATTTAGAGCTGGCACAGCAGTCACAGAATAGTTATAGTGCAAACATCTCTTATTGGGAAAACCTATTCCAGACATGCTCAAACGAGAAACAGGTAATGGGTACACAGAATTACAATTGCCAAAACATATTAACCAATGTAACACAGGATTATGAGTTATATAAATCCAATTCAGGCAGCGGATTCAATAATGGTGTGTTCCTCGGTTTTGTAGTGACTGCAATAGTAGCAATCATAATCATATCAAGATACGCACAAAAGAACAGACCGAAAACGATTAGAGAGTATGGTTATGGGGACCAATAATGGCAGTACCCAAATATCATAGTGAGGATTGGTGGGCGCTTACAGGCACAGCCGAGGATATAAGGTTCTTGGATATGCAGCCTTTCATTAATGAGGAAGGCACGCCAATGATAAGATTTTATTTCGAGCCAAACCAATACCTGGTCAAGAAGTATAACCTCAAGCCAGGAGATGAGATAGATGAGAAGTCCGGGCTGATTGTCCAAAGCTATCCAGAGGATTGGGTACAGGTCAGGCAGGATGCTTCAAAACAGAAACGAGTTGTCATTGACTGTGATCTGCTTGGCAGACAGACTAAATGGACCAGTAAAGATATAATGTACAGGACAGAGGTTGACAGGCTCAGGCGTGAGAACAGAACGTTGAGGGTTGCACTGCAACGAGCTCAGAGTAAGTTTGATAAGTTCCTTACTTCACCACTACAATATTTCAAAGAAATTAATATGATTAGGGATATGATGGAAAAGAAAACCATACAGCCACAAGAAAAACCAACGGAGATCCAGTCAGACGATGCAAACAAGTTCCTATAATTTTTTCAGGGTTTTGAAAGAGAAATACAATTTCTTACTGAATGATCTGGGTAAGGAGAAAGCAGTCAAGGCTACAGAGATAGAAAAAGCAAAAATGGAATTGGATGATGATATGAAACTGCTCAATGATGAGTTGTTGTCAGTCAGGGTGCTTGGTGAACGCAAAACACAAGATTCAATGATTCTCTATTACGAGAAGCTATTATCTACCTATTCATCATATGCAGATGAACTGGAATCATTCATCGTCAATTTAAACAAAAAAGAGGAGAGTGCCAGCAGGAGTCAACTGCAGAGTTATGATGAGGATCTTGCAGAGGAGATAATAGAGAACCCGATTAAACCTTTATTCAGCGACGATGAAGCAGAGCCAGTTATTATGCCAACAGATGCACCAAGACTACCAAAGAAGAAAATGTTGGGTGTAGAGCTCAAGAAGGCCATTACTCAGATATGGGCTAACCTCCCATTAGGTGAGAGGACATCCACAAATGTATATAATAAATTAGACAACCTCAATATTGATACTTCCAGGCAGACAGTTTGGAGGTACATGAACCAGTTAAAATTAGGGAGAGATGGGGGGGAGATTGCTAAAAATTTTACTCAAAATAAGGAAAATGAGGCTCTGTAACATGCTGCAACAGGTGGTACGGTATCAAGTTACAAAAAATCGAGAAAAAATGGTAACAAAATCCAAAAAAAGTTGTAACAAAAATGTCAATTTAACGGATTGCATACAAAAAGGTAATATGGGGTTTGTAACACCTGTTACCTACGTAGGTAACATTTGGTGTCTTAAAGGAGGTCTTAGGTAACATAGGTAACATGGACGATCTCAATCAGCCTAACTTTTGTGTTAAAAACGTTGTAAAGATAGATGATACACCAGATGTTATCGTAACATGTAAGACAACCATCCCTTTGTTACTGACTATCATAGCGCAGAAAGCGGAAACAACTAACTTTATTGACTTAAAATATGTAAGGAACTCAAAACACAGCGAGTACCTGGCACAGATATCTGAACTGCTAATCAGATACATGACAATCTCATTTGGATGGATTGAACGAGACAGGATGATTGATTCAGAGGAGAAAAAAGAATATACAATATCAGTACAGGTAGTGAGGTTGGAGAAGGGTGGAAGTTTCAAGATATTATAAAAGATTGGCATTCATATTAGTTTGTTTGATTATGATATACACAACAATTAGGGGAGCTTATGGCAATTACGGATGAAGAGAATATAAAGCTGGAAGAGGGAGCAGAGCAGAAGCTATCAAGACAGAAGCAGACAACATTACTTAGCAATATTCCAACAACTGTGAAACTATTAGTTGTGGTT
>JAHIRD010000156.1 GCA_018818835.1 Pseudomonadota bacterium | reverse complement strand
TTCAAATATTCCATCTGATTTTGATTTTCAAAGAGCAAAGTCAAAAAAAAGATAAATTTAAGATTGCAAATATGTTTCGAAATGTTCGTTTATTACAATTTTGTATTTAATACTACTTCTGACTTTTTACAGGGCCATCATGTTTTATTTTCTAAAAAGCACCCGTTTGTTCCAAGCCATCTTAACGTACTCATAGTAATGAAAATCTTCGGTATTTTCAATGGATTTGTTTTGGAAGAACAGTGTCACCATGAAGCGGGTGGTTAATAACTGTGTTGAATTCTCTTTCATGTATCAGGTCAATCCAAGAATGTTCATTAAATCCGTCACTTCTTTGACGTTCAAAAGCCGCCATTTTCCGGGCTTGAGGTTTCCAAGGGGGATATGGGCGATTCTGACCCGTTTTAAAAACAGGACATCATTTCCCAGGTGTTCCACCATCTTGCGGATCTGCCTGTTTTTTCCTTCTTTGAGGACAATCTTAAAACTCTTTCGATCCAGACGTTTCACCCGGCAGGGCTGGGTCTGAAAGTCCGCAAGTCTCATGCCCCCTTCCATGTTACGGAGGTCATCATCGCTCAAATCTTTTTTCACACCCACCACATATTCTTTTTCGTGTTCAAAGGAGGGGTGGGACAAACCATGATGAATCCGACCGTCGTTTGTCAACAGAATCAAACCTTCCGAATCCTTGTCCAGGCGGCCCACCGGATAAATCCGCTGGGGGATATCCACTAAATCAAGGACAATGCGCTCATGTTTCGTTTGGCAGGTACTTTCATAATGAACGGGTTTATGAAGAGCAATATAGATGTTTTCTTCCTGAACCCTGACGGTCTTTCCATGGACCGACACCGAGTCTTTCATGGAATCCACCTGGGTTCCGGGAACAGTGACCACCTTCCCGTTCACACGAACATCTCCCTTGGCAATCAGTTCCTCACCTTTACGCCTGGAACACACCCCGGCAGCAGAGAGGAATTTTTGTAAACGCATTAATGTCATGGTGTTCTGCCTCTGTATATCTTTGATGGCGTCGTAAAAAGTCCCATATGCGGCGTTATAGGGTTTGGCCGGACGTTCGACATACGCACCAAGTATGACTTCACGCCCGGCCAAACACTATGCCTTGCCTATGGACCTTTTTCCATAGCCATCCATGTATCGACTTTTTACGAGCTCAGCATCTATACGGTTATTTTTTTTACCCTTCTTAGCAGATCTGGCACGAAATTTCCATACAGCTTATATTTAATTTGTTATGAAATATGACCGATAGATGAGTTCAGACTTGTATTTTAATATGTATTCGTCTATATTTTCAAAAATTTATCATGTAACAACAGGGGAAAAAATGATTTCAATCGAATCACGTGTGACCTGTCCAAAATGCAAGGGTATTCTTTCATTGTGCAAAACCTGAAAAAGTGTTTATCTGGCTTGCAGGTCGTGCAAGTCACGCTTTTCAAGCGATTCATTTGCCTATTTGATCGATGAGTATCTGGAAGACCAACTTGGGAATATCCCATGCAACAGACTGTAATGGATGTATGTAATACAGATTCATGCTGACAAATTTCAAACTCACCATAGAATATGATGGAAGCGCTTTTCACGGGTGGCAGATTCAACCGGGTCTGCCCACCATCCAGAATGAAATCCAACGCATTCTTAAAACCATGACCCAGGAAGAAATCAAGATTTACGGCTCAGGACGAACCGATGCCGGTGTCCATGCCCTGGCACAGGTGGCCCATTTTTCCTGTGACACCCGGATCAGTGCCGAACGTTTCCGCATCGCCCTGAACCTGATGCTTCCACCGGGCATTGTGATCAAAGACTGCCAAAAAGTGGACGCATCCTTCCATGCCCGATACAGTGTGAAGAAAAAGACATACCGTTACAGTATTTTCAATTCAGCCACGCCCCGATCCATTGGCCGTAACTACTTCTGGTTTATTCCAAAGCCCCTTGATATTCAAGCCATGCAAGCGGCAGCCAATCATCTGGTAGGGGAAATGGATTATAAATCCTTTGAGGGAACCGGAAGCCCTAGAACAAGCACGGTCAGACATATTGATCGGGCAGACTTCCAGACTAAAGACAACTGGGTGATTTTCGAAATCAGTGCCAACGGTTTTTTAAAATTCATGGTTCGTAACATCGTGGGGACCTTGGTGGACGTGGGCTTGGGGAAGTTGACACCGGACGAATTCAGGGCCATTATTCAGTCCAAAGACAGAACAAAGGCAGGGGCCACAGCCCCACCCCAGGGCTTGTTTCTTGTTAAAGTGGACTATGATCCCTCATAAAAAAAGGTGGCACGAATGACTGATCCAGGCTTCAAAGCCATTATTTTCGATCTTGACGGAACCCTTCTGGATTCCCTTGACGAACTGGGCATCCTCTGCAACCGTGTGCTTGAAACTAACGGCTATCACCCCCACCCCATGGCTGCTTATCGTATTTTCGTGGGTGATGGCGCTGAAACACTGATCAGGCGAGCCCTGGGGGAAAAGGCAACCCTTTCTGTGGTCCATAAGTGTCTTGAGGAATTTCTATGTCTTTACAGAGACGAATGCGGAAAATATGCCTGTCTTTATCAGGACATCCCCGAACTTCTCCATTCGCTTCATCAGCATGGGTTTGCCCTGGCCCTTCTGTCCAACAAACCCCATGACCTGACCGTGAAAAACATCTCTTTATTTCTACCGGACATCCCCTTTCAGGTCGTATTCGGACAGCGGGACGGCATTCCAAAAAAACCCGATCCCCATGCGGTCTTTGAGATACTGAACATTCTGGGCCTCAGGCCCGACCAATGTCTCTACCTGGGAGACACGGCCGTGGATATGCAAACAGCCGTTTCAGCCAGCCTTTACCCGGTGGGTGTCCTATGGGGCTTCCGCAGTGAAAAGGAACTCAAAGAAAACGGTGCCCGCTCCCTGATCGCACGCCCTCTGGAACTCCTGGACCTGATCAAATCATTGATGGCGTCGTAAAAAGTCCCATATGCGGCGTTATAGTGTTTGGCCGGACGTTCGACATACGACCAAGTATGCCTTCACGCCCGGCCAAACACTATGCCTTGCCTATGGACCTTTTTCCATAGCCATACGTCGACTTTTTACGAGTTCATCAAATCCTTGATGGCGACGAACGAGAATCAATGTTTTCGTGACCCTTAGGGTTCGCCACCGTAGGGGCACGGTGCGCCGTGCCCTTTTATCCATGCATTTCTTTGAAGTCAAATAAGGCTGTCCAACCATGCTCAATTCAATAAACCTCATTGCGATGCGAACAAGGGCACGATGCATCGTGCCCCTACACGTGGCGACCGGTTCAGGGGTTTCGAATGATGCAATTCCTGATTACTTATTACTCTTCAACCGCTCAATCTGCCTGTTATAGTTGGCAATAACCGCCCGTCTGTCCAGCATGCCCAGAAGAATCCCGTGGTCCTCATCCTTGACAACCGGAAGGCTGTCAATATTTCGTGTGGTCAATTTCTGGAGAACTGAGTTCAGATCTTCCATGGGTGTTGTCACGATGATGTCGGTGGTGGCAAGATCCATCATAACGATAAGGGGCTCAATTTCCTGGGAAAAGATAACGGACCGAATGTCTGTGGAGGAAAAGATTCCCACCAAACGGCCATCTTCATCGTTAACTGGGAAATAATGCTGTTTGGTCTTTGAAAAAAAGATCTTGAATTTGGAAAAAGGCATATCCTTGGCAACCGGGGTCACCGGCCGAACCAGATCCATCAAGTCGCGGACCTTTATTTTCTGTAGAATATCCACCATGAATTCCCCGGCATGGGCCGCAGAGTCCACCTTGCTTTTAACCTGATT
The DNA here is from genome assembly GCA_018818835.1 of Pseudomonadota bacterium. Taxonomy (GTDB): domain Bacteria; phylum Desulfobacterota; class Desulfobacteria; order Desulfobacterales; family Desulfolunaceae; genus JAHIRD01. Next base: position 29,723 of record JAHIRD010000156.1, on the reverse strand, counting down.
TTCAAAAATCGACCACTTCTGGGCCATCAGATAAGCCACTGCACAGACAAGAAGACTGGGAAGAAGCAGGTGGTAGGAATTGGTCATCTCACTGACAAAAATAATGGTGGAAATGGGTGTATTGGATACAGCCGCAAAAAAACCCGCCATGCCCACGATCACAAAGGCACCGGGTTCGGTGACCACCTGGGGCATCACACTATGAAAAAATTTACCCACAGCACCGCCCAAGGCACCTCCGATCACCACTGAAGGGCCGAAAACACCACCACTTCCACCGGAACCTATGGAGAACGATGTGGTCAAAATCTTTCCCAGGGCAAGGGCAAGGAGGGCTCCAATGGCAACCTCGTTGTCCAGAGCCTTTTGGATCGCACCATAACCAAAGGCCAGGGGGGATACATGAATCAGGCTTCCACAGAATAGAAATCCGATGATCCCAGTGCATAAACCACCCAGGGCTGGCTTGAGTGCGTTGGGCATTTTCAGTTTCTGAAAAAAATGAGTAATACCGTAAAAGGCCTTGATATAGAAAATACCGGCAAGCACGATGACAAAGGCAAGAACCAGATAGGGCCCGAGTTCCAGGGGATTTCTGAACAGAAAATCCTGGGAATGAAACAGCGAGCCCCATCCATAAACAAGACAGAACACACAATAGGCGATAACCGATGAAATCCCGGCAGGGATAATCACCTCGGATTCAAATTCAGGATCCCGGTAAAGAACCTCAGCGGCAAAAAGAGCACCTGCAAGGGGTGCCCTAAAGATACTGCCGACCCCGGCACCGATACCCGCTGCCATCATGATTCTCCGTTCACGGTCTGAGACCTTCATGCGGGTGGCCAAAAATGAACCGAAACCCGCGCCGATCTGTGCAATGGGTCCTTCGCGACCACCAGAGCCCCCGCTTGTGAGGGTCAATACCGAGGCAATGGTTTTGATCAAGGGCACCCGAGCCCGGATGACGCCCCCTTTGTTATGGTATGCATCAATGGCCGCATCGGTTCCGTGGCCTTCTGCCTCGGGAGCAAAGGTATACACAAGAAAACCGCTTAAAATACCACCAAGAGCCGGAAGAACCAGCAGCATCCATTTATTGAACGGGGTTTGTGTGGCTGGGAAAAGGCGATGCTCACCTGCAGGTGAATCGGGCCTGAACCCGGCCAGCAGGTCCAGGAAGTAATGCATACCCAGATCGCAGAGATAGTGAAAAAGGACAGAACCCAAGCCTGCGATCAGGCCAATCAGCACAAAATAGGACATCCATTTGCCCGCGTTGGCCAGATCCGACGACCTTTTTTTTCCATTTTCTGATTTCAGGGGCTTGAATATTCGGGAAAGAATCGTCATAGGAATACATTACATTCTGAACTGTAAAATGACAACACTTCATAATAAAGAGTTTTCAAATCACCCGGCCCCCAAGAGGAAGCCGGGTGAACAACCGATCCTTTTTTTCGATCAGGACAAATCCTTGACGCCCTGTAAAACCGTATCAAAAAGGACTTCCACGTCATCAAGATCCAGACAGGAAAAAGCGACCCTCAAATCTTTTTCCCCCAGGGCGATAAGCCCCACGCCATAGGTGTCAAGTAAATGAACACGCAAGGTTTCCGCCGCCACATTCTTAAGCCGAATGCACATGAAGTAGCCGGAGTTAAAGGGATAGACATCCCAGGCGTCCTTGTATTTCTCGTTTTTTAAAACGTCTTTCACCCGGTTGGCCCTGGATTTAAGTGTGTTGAATTTTTCCAGTTTTTCAGCCTGATAACGCGGGTCTTTCATGGATTTTAATACAATGGTCTGACCCAGGTGTGAACAGTTTGAAATATTTCCACGGACACAGCCGGCTGTTTTCTTTTCAAGGGCCTCATATACTTTGGCCGCATCGCCCGTGATCCGTGTTCCATAGCTGATAAAACCCACCCTCAGACCCCAGACATAATTTTCCTTGGTGGCACCGTCCAGCTTGATGGCCAGAAGATTTTCATGCCGGTCACACATCAGGGTAAACATGGATTCTTTCATGGCATCATCTTCAAAAAACAGGCCGAAATACGCGTCATCGGTCACGGCAATCACCTTGGTCCCTTCCTGGGCAACCCGGGTCAGGATATCGGCAATCTGTCTGCCTTCCTCATGGGTGGCCGTATACCCGGTGGGATTCTGGGGAAAGTTAAGAAGAACAACAATTTTATCACGTTTGGCTGCCTCTTCCCTGACTTTCTTTTCAAAGGCCTCAATGTTGTACCCCCCCTTGTCCGAGAACAGGGTGTATTTGCTGATTTCAGCTCCTTTTCTGACATTGAGGATCATGTTATAATTTCCCCACATCATATCCGGCACAATCACAACATCGCCAGGATCAACCCAGACATCAGCCACAATGCTTATGGCATGGGTAATGCCGCAGGTCACAACCGGAAGACTGGTCGTCTTTCCTGACAGAGAGGGATTTTTTTCATACTGAGCCTCTTTCCATGCCTGCCTCAATGCCGGAATACCAAAGGACGGTGCATAGGTCAGGGATTCCTCGGGAGGAATGGACTCCATGTCAATGGCATCCATGACGGAAGGCAGATACATGATCTTGCCTTCTTCCTTGGCAATGCCTATGGTCGCATTGAGTTTATGGGCTTTCTGCTTGGCCTCTGCAGACTGGCTGAGGATTCCCTTGGGGAAAAACAGGTTCTTCCCAATACTGGAAAGCATATCAAAGGTCATCGAGTTTCCGGCAACAATGTCAGCGTTCAGCTGTTTTGCCAATTCATTCATATGGGTCTCCTTATGTGTCCTTATCTGACCGTGACGACTGGGATGCCCGGCCAGCTGTCAAAAAAGGGTTAAATTTTTATGCCACGAGGAATAGAATAAACGGGTGGTTCACAGTAAAAAAAACCCCCGTTCTTTTGGAACAGGGGTTACGACCAGGTCTGACAACGCCGGAAAAATAATGACAAACGCTGTCGTCAGGTGTTTAACAGTCGATACATCATAAAATTCTTTTTTGATGGAGCGGCCGTTAACCCTTTCCTCGTTTAGATGCTTTAATCGGGTTCACTTTCTGTTTGGCTTCAGCTTTCTCTGCGACAATATGGGTAGCCAGATTACAGTTACCAAGTTTCCATTTTGCAGCCGGATTAGGCTGTGACTGGCAGTAATGTTTTGACGCATATTCGATAACACGTCCGCAACCTTCACACTGGGGTACAATGGGTTTGCAGACATTGCCGTCATAAGAACATCCTTGAAGGGTCATAAACGGACATTCGACTTGATCTCTTACAGTAGTACAAAGCATCGGATACACTCCTCTATCAGGTTTTGATGATTAGCCTGACTATATATACATATGATCATGCTGTAACAAATTTAACCTGATACTTATAATAGATATGGATGTTTTTTGTCAAACCCAAAATGTTAATGTTACGATCTTCTTTTGATTTTAACTTGATTTTTATACCAAGACCTGAAAAATAAAGGCTGATATAGTTCGAGTCCGGGACTTCGAACACTGATGGCGTCGTACTTTTTAAGGATGCCTCAACTCTGATCAGACAACTTTTTTCCTGTCCATTGTACTGATGGGCACCGGGATATAACACTTATGATTATCAAACAAGCCGCAGAGGTTCTTAAAATTGAAGCGGAATCCATATTAAACCTGATTCCCCGTCTGGATGATCAATTTATCCGAATGGTTGAGCTCATCGCCCATGCCAAAGGCCGGGTTATCATAGCCGGTATTGGGAAATCCGGACTGATCGGCAGAAAAATCGCCGCCACACTGAACAGCACAGGGACCCATGCTTTTTTCCTTCACCCAGTGGAAGCCATGCACGGAGACCTGGGCATGGTCTGCCAGGGGGATATCTTTATTGCCCTTTCAAACAGCGGTGAAACCGACGAATTGAACATTCTCCTTCCGAGCATCAAGGCCATTGGATGCCCCATCATCGCATTTACTGGCAAAAAGGACTCCACCCTGTCATCCTTTGCGGATCTGATTATTGATGTGGGGGTTGAAAAAGAAGCATGCCCCATGGGGCTTGCCCCCACATCCAGCACCACAGCCCTTTTGGCCATGGGTGATGCCCTTTCCGTGGTTCTGATCACCATGAAACAATTCAAATCAACCGATTTCAAAAAATTTCACCCCGGTGGCCGTCTGGGCCAACGTCTTTCCTGCAATGTGGAAGAACTCATGCTTAAAAGGGACAGGACACCCCTTTCTCCGGAAACAGCAACCCTTGGCCAGGCCATTGACGTCATGGACCGCATGCGCCTTGGGGTTGTCCTTGTGGCAGGGCCCGGCAACCAGTTAAAAGGCATCCTCACCGACGGAGATGTCAGACACCTTATTGCCATGAAAAAAATGGACGCCAGCCAGCCAGTGTCCCGATTCATGACAAGAAACCCCAAACAGGTCCAGGCAGGCACACCGGTGTATGATGCCCTGAACCTCATGGAGACAAAACAGATCACCGTTCTCCCGGTTATGGATTCCAACAACATAATCCTGGGAGTTCTTCATCTTCACGATATTCTTGGGAAAGGTCAGTTCAAGTTCAATGGAAGCACAACGGTTGCCGTATAGCAATGTCAGCCCTGACAAAAAAGAATCCGGACAGCCATCGTGCATCATTGATATTATGTTTCTTCATCTTCACAAACTGGATATTTGATGACTTGGCCTTTGATCAGTCAAAATCAATCATTGAAGATTATGAACAAACAAAGGCCCAAGCCCCATCTGACAAAACCACATGGATATGCCGTACCTGCGGCGAATCATTGGAAGATCAGTTCACTCAATGATAGAATTGCGGAAAACCGCGCTAAAAATCAAGATGAATGCTTGGGGCATTGTTTATGTTTACGGTTCAGCTGCGACATCAATGCGCCCAAGTGAATCTGTTTTCATGAGCCAGTAGTTTGCCGTGGTTTTAGAGCCTGAAACCACATACCCGCCGTCTTGTGTTTCACAGGCATCATAGGACATTTTCCAGGGATCGGTTCCCGTAGCTATAAATTCCTGATTCCAGTCCACGGACAAACCTGAAGTCAACTTACGGACATAAATGCCATCAATCACCAAATCATCAACAAGGCTGTAGGTGGTTGAGACATAACCTGTGATTATATAGCCCCCTCCAGGATTCTCACGAAGACCCTTTATAAACTGATCGTTTGAATAAACCGATCTAACCACCCGTCCGGTGCTGGCCAGGGTCGAAACCATGGTGCCGAGCCGCATCTCATAGACCGGTCCATAATAAGCCGCATAGACGAATCCGCCAGTCTCGTTTTCCCGGATGAACTTGGGGGTGCAGTAATCGCTGAAGATCAGAGCCCCTGTCTTGACGGTGGTGGCCCATTCCCGTTCACCACTTGCGTTGATCTTATTTACAACTCCGTAATGCACTGTATCATTGTCCGAGTCAGAAAATTCAGTGACAATGGCAGCCCCGCCATCCCGTGTGGCTGTGATGACATTGGATGCATCATCACAGGCCCAAAGCATATCGCCATTCAGGGAAAATAGGGCCGTTGATTGATTTGAATACATGATACACTGACTTGGGTTATTGGCATCATAGCGATCACACACGGTCCATCCCGAAATCAGAATACTCTCTTCAGTAAGTTGAAATGCTCTGACACGGACAAAAGAAGTTGGAAAAGACCATGCATCAATGTGCTCACCGTTCATGTCAAGGAGGGTCAGATTTACACTTAGATTATCATAATCCAGATACGCCACAAGACATCCGTTTGAAACCTCCCTTGCCATGATCGGGGAATTTGCGTAGATGTTACGCACCTGGTCGAATGTTTTTGTCCACAGCATGGTCCCATGGGAATCCGTCATGACAATGGCACAGACAGATGGACTGTAATCCGAGTTTGAACGGATTCCCCCGCCTGACAGGATATTGCCGTCTGACGTTTCACAAACAAACTCAGGTATGTTGTCAGTATTTACCGGATAAACAGCTTCCCACGTTTCCGTTATAATCTCATCACAGGAAACGGCAAAGAGCATAAGTGATCCTAAACATAATATCACACGTAGCCATCTAAAATAGAAGTTTCGTTTCATGTCTGCACCTCGATAGGAATATTGGGTTAGTATATATTAATTACTCATATTTTGTACACCTTCATCTGTCAAGATATTTTTTATCATTCGTATAAATTGAATTTTATCTCGCGTCAACATCCGATGTCGATCCAAAATAGTCGTACGCATACGAATAATTCGGAAGAACGTCGCAAACCAACAGCTGGAGGCGATGTATAAACAGCCTCAACTATATTTTGCATATATCAAACCAAGGAATTCCGAATTAATGTTTAATTTTTTTTATACGTTGGATTTTAACAGGACATATACGTCCCATTGGTCGCATAAGTCCCAGATCTTTTGTTTGAGTTGCGACTATTCTGAGCTTAATTCATTAATAACCGAATAGAACGGATGAGGTCCTGGCAGAGGTTCATGGGGCAGGTTTACCCACACAGACCCTGGGGGTTCATTTTTTCCCAAAGTCCATTTTTTGTTTGTGACGTTACTGCGCGAATCCCTTAGTTCATAGTCACTCACCCGAGAAAGGGTTCATGACACTGGAGATCAAATCCCCATGGGAGTCAAACTTTCATAGCCATCCTGGGTGACCACGATGGTTTCTTCGAACTGGGCTGATAAGGACCCGTCGGCAGTCACAGCAGTCCAATGGTCATCGAGGATATAAAGCCGGGGACCGCCCAAATTGATCATGGGCTCAACGGTAAACACCATGCCAGGCACCAGCCGGATGCCTTTGTTCCGTTTGCCAAAATGGGGAACCTGGGGGGATTCATGGAAATCAAAACCAATGCCATGGCCGATAAATTCCCGAACCACGGAACAGTGTTCTGCTTCGGCGCAACTTTGGATGGCCCAGCCGATGTCACCGATGGTATTGCCGGGTTTGACCATGGATAGACCGGCCCTAAGACTTTCCCGTGCCACAGCAACAATTTTCTGTGCGTCCGGGCCAGGTGTCCCCACAAACAACGTCTGATTGGAGTCTGCATAATATCCATTCAAAATGGACGTGATGTCCACGTTGACGATATCCCCGTCAGCCAGGATCTGATCACCGGGGATCCCGTGACAGATGACATCGTTTACAGAGATGCAGACACTTTTGGGATAGCCCTTGTAATTGAGGGGGGCTGGTACCGCGCCGTTTTTCAGTGTGAATTCGTGAACAAAGGCATTGATATCATCGGTTTTCAAGCCTGGCCTGATCATCTCCTCCACCCGTTTGTGGGTTTCAACCACAAGGGCTCCGGCTTTTCGAATGGCCTCGATATCCGCCTCTTTCTTCAGATGGATATCATATTTTTTTCTGTAATAGGCGTCCAGGTTCACAGGTATGGGGGCTTCCTTGCCTTCGCAGCATTTTTTGAATTTTAATCCGCTTCCACAGGGGCATGCATCGTTCCGACCAACTTTAATATTCAGTTTTTTCATTCGTTTTTACGTATTTTCCCTTTCACCAGCACGTCATCGAACAGGTTTCAGACCCATGTTTCAATTTGAGCTGTTCTTATAAAAAAGGCTGATTATCGTATCCCCGCTTGAAGAATCTTGAAAATAGATGTATCGTCTTTTTCATTAATTTTGGGTGATTATAACAGCAGCTTTCATGAAATAAAACACATTTCAGGTGAAAAAATGAAAAGAACACCGATCATTGGAGTCATGGGGGGGGGAAATGCCGATTTTCAGGCCCTTGAACACGCTGAAAAACTAGGCACCTTGATTGCTGAAAAGGGCTGGATTCTATTAAATGGCGGACGGTGCACAGGCATCATGGAAGCCACAGCCAAAGGCGCTTTTGAAACGGGTGGAATCACCGTGGGTGTTCTCCCGGACAGTGGGACAGAAACCATGTCAAAGTATATCACGATTCCCATTGTCACGGGCATGGGTCATGCTCGGAATACCATCAATATTCTGTCCAGCGATGTGGTGGTTGCCTGCCCTGGTGGGGCCGGAACCTTATCTGAAATCGCCTTGTCCGTCAAGTGCGGCAAACCTCTTATTCTATTTGGATTTGATCCAAAATCAGAGTTAGCCATACTGATGAAGAACCAGGGTTTGATCATGGCCACAAGCCCGGAAGATGTTGTTCAAAAAATCCAACTAATTTTGGACAAATAAATTGAGTCCGTGTCAGAGTAAATCTGCCACGGACTCAATTCTGTCACAGAGCATGTTCACATAACTTCCCATTTCATTGTCATACCAGCCGTAAATCACGGCCTGGGTCACGGGAACCCGGATATATGCGTCGGGCAGGGATATGATCACGGATTTGGGAATTCCGGGCACATGGTTCAGATTGATGGTGGCCGTGGCGGTTCGGGTGTGTGTTTCTTTGCTTTCAATGACCACAGCAGCCCTTGGCATGCCGATGATATCCGAGGACACGTTCTGTTTGTCCGAAAAATTAAGATACCCGGAGGGGTCATTGGATGCGGTCCGGGCATAGATGTCGTTGATCAGTTGGCGTCTTATTTCCTCCCGGTTCGGATCTTCCTGAAAATTCAGCACAAGAATGATAAGAGAGCCTGTGGTGGTAGGAATTCTCACCGATTCGGCAATGAACCCTATTCGTCTCATTTCCGGGATGACCAGACCCAGGGCCGTGGCAGCGCCGGTGCTTGTTAAAATAATATTGTTCATCACACTTCTGTTTTTCCGCAGGTCTGTTTTTCCCGCCTTGGGAAGCTTATCCAGAACTTCCTGGGACCCGGTTGCCGCATGGATTGTGGACATGGAGGCCGAAAGAAGGGCTTCGGATCCAAAATGATTCAGCAAGGGTTTGATCATATGTGCAAGGCAGGTGGTGGTGCAGGACGCATTAGAAATCAAACTATGGATTCGAGGATCATAATCGTTTCCATTGATACCCATCACCGTGGTGACAGTATCCCCAGGCATATCCTTCACACTTCCGGATAATTTAAAGGGAGCTGAAACCACCACTTTTTCGGCACCGGCCATAAGATGCCCACGTGCAGATCCCTTGGGATGTTCAGGTGGCATTGACGGATCGAGAAACTGCCCTGTGGTATCCACCACCAGTCGGACCTGGTGGTCGGCCCAGCCAATGGACGAGGGATTTCTTTGGGCCCTTAAGAAACGGATCGACGTACCGTCGATGGTCATGCGCCCCGTTGCCTCATCAAGGTCACTGATCACGGGATTCGCATGGTAACCATGGAGAAAGGCACTTAAATGGCCGTATGTCGAATCCCGCTCAAGGTAATGGGCGATATCTCCCAGACACGTGCCCACCTGACGTCCCAGATTCACCACGATTTCATCAAAATATTTCCTGAACACAGACTGCCACACGGTCAGCTTGCCAATGCGGCCCAGACCATTGATACCCAAGACTTTCTTGTCCGAATTCATTGTTATTTATCTCCTTGTTTGCCCTAAGTCTTTACCGGATGTTTATAGGACGTGATAGCGTCTTAAAAAGTCGACAGATGGCTATGGAAAAAGGTCCATATACGACGCCATCACTCTTTCACCTCAAAGAACCCTTGATATATAGACCCTTCCTGTCCGTTGATACTCATGAATTCCCCACTTTTGAACTCCAAGGGCCCCAAACGGCACACCTTGTTTTTTTCATCACAGATCAGCTCACTGCACCCGACCACACAGGTTTTTTCAAGTCTGTGGGCCACCACCGAAGCATGGGATGTGATGCCGCCACGCGCTGTCAGAAGTCCGTCCGCAGCGTAGATCTCTTTGATATCGTCGGGCACCGTATCGTTTCGGATCAGAATCAGACAGGTTTCCGGCTCAATTTTCCGCCAGGAGTCAATCTCGGTCAGAGAAAAAACGATCCGGCCGCTCATGGCCCCTCCACTGACGCCAATTCCGTGGGCAACCAAGCTGTTCTGGAACCGTTGATCCTCAACATCGAACATGGGTTTTTTCTGGCCAAGGGTAAAAACCATGTCCCGTGTCTGGAGAATATAAAGGTCCTTGGCTTTTGGGCTTTCGAAGGTAAATTCCATTTCCTGGGGACTCCAGTTCCGGTTACGAATCAGATCAGCTGCATAATATTTCAAGAGGTTAAAAATTTCCGGGAAATGTGTTTCAAGGGAAATGTCCGTATTCCGTTGCTCCATGCCTTTCTGGATATTGGAAATAGGCAAGGTGTTCACCAGTCCGGAGGCAACATCTTCTCCCTGGTTACCAATGGTGAAGTCCCCCCAGAGCTTAAGGGTATCTCCAGGCAATTTGGGGTTATGGGTGAAAATCACCCCGCTTCCCGAATCGTTTGAAATATTACCGAACACCATGCCCTGAACCGTTACAGCTGTGCCCCAGTCATGGGAAATACCCATGATGGAACGATACACTTTGGCCTTGGGAAGATTCCAGGATTCCATCACCTTCCATAAGCAGATTTTTAACTGTTCAAATGGGTCGTCTTGGACAGACACCCCTGAAAAAATGATAAAGTCCCGATATTTCATTGCAAGCTCGCACATCTGCTGTCCGGTCAATAAACGTTTGAACCTGACACCTATTTCCTTTTTGTATTCATTGATGATCAGGTCAAAATCATCTCTCTCCAGATCAAAAGCCATACCGTAGCATTGCAGAAAACGTCGATAATTATCCCAGGCAAACCATGTATTCCCAGTATCGTTGGCAATGGCCTCGGCAATTTCCGGATTCATCCCCACATTTAAAAGACTGTCCATCATACCGGGCTGGGAGATGGAAGACCCACTTCGAACCGAGAGGAGCAAGGGATTTTTCGGATCTCCAAATCGTTTGCCGGTCCGGGTCTCAATGGTCCTTATGTGACGCAACAACTGGTGGTTGAAATTTACATCTGCATTGGGGTAACTGGTGATAATTCGCCTGCATCGAAACACTTCTGTGGTAATGATAAAACCCGGAGGAACGGGCCAGCCAAAACCGGTCATCCGACAAAGGTTAAGACCCTTATTCCCCAGGGCCACAATGCCCAGGGCCTGGGATTCGTTTTTATCAATCCCGGCCATGGCTCGTTGGGGATCGTAGTTCAATAGCAACCTGAGTTCCTGTTCCGGAAGAATATCTGCCTGATTGTATAGCGTTGTAAGGATCCGACTTAAAAAAAGATCAAGTTGCTGAAGCCCCAGGACCTGTGAAATCTTCTCCCGAAAAAACATCTCTGAAACTCTGAGTTTCAGCTTGTCAGAATCTTCCTGGTCATGGCTTGACCTGTATTTTGAAAAAAGGTGCGCCTGATCAAGCTGGGGAAGAATACGATCAAGGTTGAGTTTATAAATGTTTGTAAAATAGACATTCACGATATTTCTGACAGCCTGAACAAAGCCTTTCATAATGTCCAGATACTGGGTAAAGGTAAACCCGCTTGAGCCCAAGGCAACAATCATAAGGTTCAATTGTTTTTCATATTCCCTGGATTGGATCCCATCGATTTTCAAAGCATTGTCAAACAGCATCAACCGGTTGTAAATTTGAAAAAAAGTCGCTTTGGTGATCAGAGACAAATCGACATCATGGGTGTATTCTTCAAAAAGCACATTCACAAGGGATTCCAGGCGGAATGTCAGCCCCATGGCATTAAACCTGGCTTCGTGGTAACTCCCGTACATGGAAGGGATATCCACGGTAATATGTCGTTTCTGGTAAATGTCCTCGATAATCTCGTATTCCTTATCCGAGTTGATCAGGTTTTTAAGCTTTTCAAGATAGCTGAGGAGCTTGTAGAGCCTATTTTTGGAATCGGATTCGGATATAATGGCTCTAAGTGCCTCGATCCCCGCAAATCCTTTGGATTCAAGGCCTGAGATATATGTGTCCAGATCAGAAACATCGGGTCGGTATTTCTGGCAAAGAAGGGTGTAAAAGCTATGGGCAAGAGACACCCGTTTCCGGTCCTTTTCCGATCCTGCCCTGACCTTTTTCATCAATTTCCCAAAGGCATGTGAGGGCAAAGAGAGAACATGGCCTTGTCCCGGCATGGCCTGTTGATGGAGCTCATTGACAACCCCATGAACTCCTTCAAAATAAGGGTCTTCCGGACCAATGTCCTGGTAAAGATAATCCGGGATAAAATGTTCCAGGTGCTCTTTACGACCATCCTTCCAGAATTCAAATAGATTTTCCAGAAGACGGGGAAGACGATTACTGCTTTCCACATGGCTTTGTTTACGAATATAATGCACCAAAAGATCTCTTCGCTGGCACAGTTCATCAATTTCCGTGGAAATATCCCTCAAAAGGCCTTCTGCTCCGATATCATTGAAATAGGCCGGGAACAGGCGGGCAAGCTGCTTGCTTAAATAATATACCGGCTCAATCCGGCCCCCAAGAAAACGGGTAATATCTCGGGGAAAAAGGTCCGTATCCTTGATCACAATCCCACAGGTACTCAGATGAATGATCAGTGCAGACATCAGCCGGGTTGACCACTTGGGATTCAGTTCAATAATCTTCATCCAGATTCTGATATTCAAGAGATGATCACTATTTGTTTTTAAAGGATTTTCTTCCATCTTTCCTTCGGGAGACGGGGCCTTAAACCCAAGCTCAATCACCCGATCAATGAAAAAATTTACAAAATCCACATCATCGGTTTTATAAATACCCTCACCCATGCTGAGAACACAGTTCAAGGCAGCATCCGGATAGCGACCCACCCATTTTTTCAAAATCGGAAAAGCCTGGTCCATGAGGTTCAGGACATCGGCCTGTTTTTCGATTTCAATGATGGCCTTCATGGTTCGATTGATGTCGCGGAGTGCATCCTCGTGTATCAGGCCCAACCCGTTAATTCCCATGATATGAAACAGAAAGAGCAATTTCCAACGATGTGATGCCTGTGTATCGGATCCGGCTTCATACAGTTTCCGGGTGACATTCCTGTAGTGCTTCACCATGATGCTGAACCCGGGAAAAGCCGCAAGTTTTTTGGTCAACATGGCTGAGTCCAGGTCATCTTCATCTCCGGCACACCTGAGCTCATCCCACATTTTCCCCAAGGTATCCCTTGATATATCGTGGAAAATTTCCTGGGCCTCCGGACTGTCAGAGGATTCACCCGTATGCTCGCTAAACCATTCCAAGGGGTCCTTGATTTCTATAAAATAACGGCAGGTACAGGTCAGATAGCGAATTAATAAACGGTTCAAACTTTGAAACCCTTGGGATCGTGATTCATCCCTCAAGACAAGGATCTCACCGGTCTGGGTCAGGGAATAATAACTTTTAACAACGTAGTCAAAGGAGTGATCATCCAGCGTCCCGATGCGATCAAAGGCATCATCCAGAACCGATGAAAATCGTATAAAAGCATCCCCTGATTCCCGAATGATTTTTTGAATATAAAGAAGCATGTTATCCACAGCATCGGTCTTTACAGCCGGTGTGCTTGCCGACAACAGGACATCCAGAAAGATGTCCATGTAGAGCCCTACGCCCTTATGGCCATCCGGATGATTCCGAAACAGATAAAAATAATCCAAACAGTAACGCCGGGCCTTCTTAATGATGAATTCTTGATTTTTGTATGGGTGGGACAGTTCTTCCAGAAAAATTTTAAATTCATCATGCATGCCTGAATAGACGGCCATCACCTGTTCAAGAACAACAAAACGAGGGTGAATATCCACATCCACGTGGTAATCCGCAAGATTGACTTCAAGGGCTTTTGATCTGACGGTCATGGCCTGCATCTTCCCATGGGCGAATAACAACGCGTTTACGACGGGTTAGCAAATCCTGACACATAAACCGGACCGACTCCGGTTTTGATGATGATTTTTTTAGACTTAGTGTGACACCGGCAATGACAGAATAAAAAACTTAAATTACTGTACGATTCAGATTTCACAAATAAGGTGATGAGATGGGGTAATATTAGCAATAATGTTCGTGTTTGTCAAAATCGTATTCGTTCTTCGTGCTTAAAAAATTGTTTGCCGCGAATGACGCTAATGGCCGCGAAAGGAGTTCAAAATCAGGTTCTTTTGATGCCAAGTTTCGCCATCGAAGATTGAACCGCCTGCCTGGCCTCATCCATGATACGGGGAATCAATTCGTTGACCGAGGGAATATCCGTAATTCTCCCAACGGATTGACCGATGGTCAGCATGGCTTCTTCGGCATTCCCCTCTTTCCAGACCGCTTTTGCCCTCTCACCGGATATCAGGGGGAGAAGGGCAGCAAGATCCCCGCCCCCTTGTTCCACCTCTTCAATTTTTCGAATGATCTCGTTTCTCAAGGCACGGACCTGAAGGCCCAGCCCACCCAGAAGGGTTTTCAAGGCCAGCACGGTATCGTATTCATTTTTTTCAATCAGGGTTTTGTAAATATTGGGATGAACACCACTTTCCTTGGTTGCCAAAAACCGTGTGGCCATCATCATGCCATCGGCGCCCAGGGACAGGGCTGCGGCCAGGCTTTTCCCATCCACCATGCCCCCGGCTGCAAGGATGGGCAGATTCACGGCTTCGGCCACTTTAGGCAATAAAATCATGGTGGAGACATTGTCTTTGTGGGGGAAGCCTCCCTCTTCAAAACCAGCCACCGTTACCGCGTCATATCCGGCTTTCTCGGCATGGACCGCATGCTTGACCGTTCCCACCTTATGGATGACCTTCACACCTGCGACCTTAGCCATGGGGATAAATTCCTGACCAAGAAACCTGTCCACCGGAGCACCTGCGATTTCTATGGCTTTAACTTTTTTTTCACAACAGATGCGAAAATAGTCCTGGAGAAGGGACACAGGGAGCCGAATGGACGGCATGGTGGTAATATTCACAATAAAAGGCTTGTCTGTCAGCGCCCTTGTTTGGTCGATGGCGTTTTTCAAATCGTCTCCGGCGTTGTAATTCCCGGAGGTCAGATTTCCCATGGCACCGGCGTTACTGATACTTGCTGCCAACTCGGGTGTGGCTATCCATAGCATGCCACCGCACTGGATGGGATAGGAAATGCCGAAAAGGTCTGTGATTCGTGTCTTCATGAATGTCCTTGTCGTATGATGAATGGCCAGGGATAACACAGGCCTGTCAAGAATAGATTATTTAGATACGTTACAATAAAATTTATGTGGATGAAACGTTTTTTATAAGATTTTTCAAAGTATATTCATGGATTAGTCAGTCAAAATAATGACAGGCTTCCTTCATATGTGACTCTGCTGACCGGCAAAATATTCCATGTTTATAACCAGCATGGTAAGCAACGGTATTTATTTACCTTTTCAGGTAAATATAATTACATCTAATAATATCAAATTATTACAAACATAAGCCAAGAAAATATAGCCTTCAAGAACAGAAGAAAACAGCACTGGCATACATTTTGCTAAATCAACCCATTAAGTTGGACTTAACCCAAACAGATCACAAAGGCGACCCTCCCCCATGAATAAAGACTTCCTTCGATTTCTCAGACGTCCCATCTCACTGGCCAACCTGCTTTGGAATACAAGGACCAAAGCCCTGAATCGGCATATCCTGTCAATCCACTCCCAGGGCACCATTGAAGACCTTGTATCGGAAACATCCAAAATCCTGAAGGTCATTCTCAATTACAAACTCTTTGCCTTTGTGCTTTCCGGAGATGACGGACTCCACATCTGGTCTGACCCCCTTTTAAGCAAGTCCAGCCTCCTTGCCATCGTGGGAAAAGATTTCCCATCTGCGGACATCGGCACCCTGCGTTATATTTCAAAAAACGAAAGCAATATCATCAGCACCTTTTTTCACAAACCCGAATCCGTCTTATCCTATGATTTCTCAAATGCCACCCAAAAAGCAAAATTGTATCTAATCCACAAGCATCACACCACCCCAAGTGAGAAAGAAACTTACAGTATATTGATCTCATCGTTTAAAAACACCCTTAACACGATCCTTAAAATCAATGATCTTGAAAAAACCGTGACCACCGATCCTTTGACCGGCTGCTACAACCGAAGGGCTCTCAATGATCTTTTGGACCGCACGATCAACAATGCCCAGCGATACAAACGGGATGTATCCCTTATCATGATGGACATCGATTTTTTCAAATCCATCAATGACACCCACGGCCACCTGTTCGGAGATAAGGTCCTCCAGGCCATTTCCCATGAAATCCATGGATTTATCCGAAAAGGCGACTTCCTTGCACGGTATGGTGGGGAGGAATTCGTGGTGGTCTTGCCTGAAACATCTCTGTCTGTGGCCGTTGAGATCACCCACAGGCTCAAATGGAAAATCGAAAATCTTCGACTTCAAACACCCACAAAGGGTGACCTTAAAGTCACTGCAAGTTATGGCGTGTCCTCATTAAATCAAGGTGATAACAGCCAGAGTCTTTTGTCAGAAGCCGACGCCATGCTTTACCGTTCAAAAGAAAATGGAAGAAACTGTGTCATGCCCTTTTTCGACAAGCTTCCCATTAAAACGAATTCATGCATGTAATTCTAAACACAGGTGTTGACTCAAAAAGGATTTCTATGTGGCTCTGTGGAAAAACCTTTGAACTTGTTATTTGAAAAACCATGGGCTATGATGTCCACAAATAATTTGCGATGGTTATTCTAAGCAAACTGACATTCAACCCGAACTTCGACCAGGTTTTTTCATGGAGAACACCCTACCTGATTTCGTCAACAAAAAAAGACGAAAATCCCTGACCAAATATTCAGCCCTTGCTATTCTTGTCTACCATGTCCCTCTGGGCATAGCCTTTTTAGCCAGATTCATGGAAATAGCCCAATACGACTACAGGCCAGTTATCCATATCTATCTGGCCATGGTCATAGCCAATATCGCAACACATGCAGCCATACAACTCAAAGGCCAGATCACCTTAAGGTTTATTACCATCACGATGTACTTCCAAGTCGTCGTAAGCTTTATTCTTATGATGTTCACCTTATATGTGATGAAGGACTTGAGTTATCTGATTCTGGTGACCTGTTTTATTGTTCTGATTTTTGTATTTATCCAGTCGCGTTTGCTTGTTTCCTTTTCAGTCATTGCCATTGTCACCCTGGCTTATCTTGCCATATCCTATTTAAACAGCATCCAGACAGGTCAATCCATCATTTTCGGGAAAGATATCCTGATGGCGATTGTTTTCATTCCCTCATCCACCTTCATTGCCTATATGTGCGGTATTGTCCAGAAGCAGCACCGGGAAATCAAACAGTCCAGGGATAAAATCAAAACAACCTTCCTTGAGTTGGAAGAAACCCACCTGGAACTGGAATCCTTTAACCAAAGGATGCTTGAAAGCATGCACTATGCTGAAATGATCCAAAGGTCCCTGCTTCCCGGCATTGACCGCATGAAAACCGAAAGCCCCAACAGCCTTATTATCTGGATGCCCAAGGACATTGTCGGCGGTGACATTTTCTTTACCTGCACCTATCAAGGGAGCACCATTATTGCCCTTATGGATTGCACAGGGCATGGGGTGCCCGGCGCGTTTCTGACCATGATCGCCTATATGGAAATACGGAAAATTATCCTTGAAGACGCCTGTCATGATCCCTCAGGCATTCTGGGTCGCCTGAATCGATCCATGAAAACAGTTCTGTATAAAAACGGGAATAAAAATATGGCCGATGATGGCCTGGATGCAGCCGTGGTCAATATCAATCACCAGGATAGAACGATCCGTTATGCCGGATCCCATATCCCTCTTTTTTATATTGAAAACAATGAACTGACCATGGTTAAGGCAGACAAGCACAGCCTGGGTTACCAGCATTCCGATGAGCATTTTGTCTTCAAAAACCACACCATTAAAGCCGGTGAAGAGTGTTTTATTTATTTAAAAACAGACGGATTTACAGATCAGATGGGGGGGGAAAAAAATCTTCGATTCACCACAGGCCGGTTCAAACATCTGATTATGGAGAATCATCAAAAGCCATTTGATATTCAGAGAAAAAAAATACTGGGGGCATTGACAGAGTATATGGGGCAAAACGAGCAGAGAGATGATATTACTGTGATCGGGCTTAAGATATGAGCCGGGTCAGTAAAGATTTATAACCCGGCCCAAGACAGAATTAACGACCTCGGCCACCTCCGCCGGAGCCCCCACCTCCGTTACCACCACCAGAACCACCGCCTGAGCCGCCGCCTGAATCACCCCCGGAACCGCCACCAGAGCCACTGCCCGATCCGCTTCCTGAGCCCCCCCCGGAACCGCTGTTTCCTCCCGGACCACCTGACCCAGAGCCCGGCCCGGCATCACCGGATCGGCCCAAATTCTGAGCACCCACGCCCTGGGATATGGAATGTGCATAGGCGTTGGCAACCATGTTGGCTGTTTGTGTCCTGACCTGCTCCTGGAAACGATTCTGCATGGCCTGCATATCCTGTGCACTGTATTGATTCTTCAAAGCCTGGCAGACCACCGCCTGGGTTTTGTCAGAGTCAACACCCATCCGTGACATGGTCCGGACTGCAAGAAGACTCTGTTCTACCAGATCCTGGTCCTGATCCTTGACCTCTTTGGCCTCACGGACCCGGCTTTGGAGCTGTGTCATAACCTGGGCCATATCTTTTTCAGTCAAGCCTGCTGCCATGCATTCGGCAATTGTATTTCCAACCCGATTCGTTTTTTCCTTGGACAGACTAAACTGCCGGGCTTGTTGAAAGGCATTGGCATACCGTTGACGGGTTTTTTCCATGGCATTGACAATGGCCGTCTCCGGAACCTTTTTGGCCATGCCCTCCAAGGCTTTGTTCATGACAGGATCTGTGGGCAGCCCTTCCTGGGCCGCTTCCATAACTGTTTTTTGTGCAGATACCATGGATGCATGCCGGAAATGATTTGCTTCCATCATGCGTGACATGTGCTCGATCTTGTCTGCGGGTATTCCCGCCTCGATCATTTGACGCGTCATGACGCGGCCTTCCGCTTTTTCTTTTTCTTCCATACCGTTTTCAGCAAAGGCCACTGCCACGCTGATGCACATAATCAGTAAAACATAACCAAACTTTTTCATCATCCCCTCCTCCTTATGATGGTTTTAATACTATAACGCTTTCCCCGGCAAAAGGTTACATGCCCTCTGAAAATATGCAGTTTTCATTTCCGAAATCGTCATGTTCCGTGAACAGACAGGGTGGGACATAGACCTTACCGTCCACCATGTAGAAATATGAAAACTCATTCACGGAAGGAACGATGATCTTCCAGGTATCGCCCTTGATCTTTTGGGCCTCGTGGCATTCAAACCCATCATAGGAATATTGAAAATGTACATCTTTTGCATCTTTATCTTTAAGATAAAATGAAATGGAATCATCGTTTATTTTATAATAGTGGACCGAGCATGCCGGAATAAAAAAAACAGCCACACCTAAATATATCAGCCAGGGTTTCATATCAGGACTCCGTCGTAAGAATTGAATTAATGCCGCCGAAATCATCACTTTCCACCGCAAGAATGGTTGGGTCAGCAAAAGGGGTTTCCCCCTCAAGTATATAGGTATACCGGTGAACCCCTGTTGGCACTTCCAAGGTAACTTCCCAATATCCGCTTTGACCCAGGGACGTTAACGGTATCCGTTCCCATCCTGTAAAACTCCCTGCGATTTCAACCTTTGTCACATCCGGACGATAAATAACAAAACGATTCATATGGGCCGGGATCTGAGCATGATTCACCCACGACATCCAGACCACAAGCACCATTGTAGCAGCGCCAGCCAGTCCATAGGCCAAGGGGCGCATCACGGATCTGAAAAATCTGTTTTTAAACGATTGTTCCACATACCCGGTGTCCGGTACCCGGTCGACAACGTCTCCCCGCAGAAGTTTTTCCTGATCAATAAAATCAATTGTTTCAAGATAGAACTCCTGATCATTATGAATGTTTTCAACAAAATCATGCTTTAAATCCAGAGTCAATTCATCGTCTATAAACAGACTTACCATATCATACATCGTTTTTTCCTCCCCGTTTAAGAATATCCTTCAAGCGGGCCCGGGCCCTGTGAATTTTCACCCTGACGTTGGCCTCACTGATGCCAACGATATTCGCTATCTCACGATAAGAAAAATCAGAGCTCACGGACATTGAAAGGATATCCCTTTCCAATTCTTCAAGATGACCCATGGCCTTTATGACCCTCTGATAAGATTCCCGGACCATCATCTCTTTCTCCGGGTCCTTGTCATCTTTCAGGTCATAATCTTCCACGTCCCGGGTCTGTTTCCCTTTGCGCCTGCTGTCCATCAGTGCGTTTCTTGCGATCCTGAACAAAAGGGCCTTGTTCTGCTCGCCTGTCCCATAGGAGGACAACATCCGGGTAAAACTCTCCTGGAGGATATCCGATGAAAGCTGATAATCCCCGGTCAAACGCATAAGATAACCAAACAGCTTATCTTTGGTCTCAATGTAAAATACTCTGTAAGTTTCCACGTTATCTTATTAACGTAAATTTGGGCATTACGTTACAAAAAAAGTAGTTGTCACACCGATTCATTATCGAAGAAGGGCAAAAGATTATCCCTGCCGGGGGCCACAAGCTCTTTTAAAAAGGTTGCCAATCATTGAGATTACTGAAACAGCAAAATCAAAGCTAAGGCGCTTTTTCAAGCAAGGTTTGGGCCAGTTTGACAAGCACGGACCAGCCTTTTTCCAGGGAATTAATGACCACATACTCGTCGTGGCTGTGAAACCGGCCGCTTTCACACAGTCCCAGGCAGATGGACGGCCAGCCCGCAGCCAGGGTGGCATTGATGTTGGTGCTGCGTACAACGGGTCTTGTTTTTTCATCCAATTCAGCCAGAATCCTGACCACATGGGGTTCTGTTCGCTCCGGGCAAACCGGCGGGGCTGCCGGACGACTACCGATCAGGGTGCATGATGCACTGACGCCTGGGATCCGGTTGACCATGGCCAGGTTTTCCCCAACCTCGTGATCCAGAATTTTCAGGTATTGGGGGTTTGTGCTTCTGAACTCAAATCGTGCCTGAGCCTTTCGTGCAATGGAATTGATACCCTCTCCCCCCTGGATTGTCCCGATATTAAAGGACAGGCATCCCGGATTTTCATGGGACAGTTCCCGGACTTTTTCCTTGAGGGATGTTAGGCACTGCATCATCTGATCAATGGCCCCGGGAAGGCCATAGTCACTCCAACTGTGACCTCCGGGACAAGTCATCTCGACAGCATATCTGTTTGATCCCAGCCCGGCCAGGGAATATTCATCAAAAGAAAGATCAAAGGACACAAAGGCGTAGGGTGCTTTGTCATGGTCCTGAACAACCTGACGCACCCCCTTGAGATTACCCTCGCCCTCTTCTCCGATGCTGAATAAAATATTAAGCGGTCGCCTGAACCCTGGAGCCTTTTTTTGAAGATCAACGGCAAGCATGGCCAGCAGAGTCACAGCCGTCAGGTTATCTCCCAGACCCAGGCCCCTTATGCAACCGTCCCTTTCTTCTACGAATTTGGTATATCCCTCCTGGACCACATCCATATGGGCGTCAAACACAACCGTATCGGTCCAGGACCCTTGTCCATAGGATACCCAAAGGTTCCCTGCCATATCCACCTGGTAGGAAACCTTGTGTTCTAAAAAAAACCCTTCCAGAACAGAGCGGCGAGGAGCCTCACCCAGGCTGGGCCCGGGCGTTATGGCAAGTTTTTTAATTAATTTGAAAAATTGTTCTTGATCACATGATGTCAGCATGGGGACACATTAACCAAGTTTTTATCCATAGGTCCATACTTTTATTCATAAATTTCTTTCTGCCTCTTTTATTTTGTCGTCATCACAAATGCCCTTCTTTAAATAATTTTATGAGGCATGCCTAAATTTGTTTGACAAACATTATTCAGTTCTTACCTTATAATCAAAGAGGATTGATCGGAAATGAGAAAATCCTGAACTTAAACTCTAAATGGAGGTATTTATTCATTCACCGTAAAAATTAAAATTTTGACGAGAAGAGAGAATAAATCCAAATAGATGTTAGATGCTGACACCTTGGCTCTGAACCGGCTACGGTGACCGTACTCACAGCCTGTAAGGACCAGCACGAGAGAGAGAAGTGATCAGTGCACAGTGGGCTTGCCCATTGTGCACTTTTCTAATGGGGACTATTTAATAAAGCGTCCTTCCCTGAATTCCTGAAAGGCGTTTTCAAGTTCTTCGTCCGTATTCATCACAATGGGACCTTTCCATGCCACTGGCTCACCGATGGGTTTACCCGCCATCAGCAAAAACCGCACACTGTCAGCCCCGGATTTAACGTAAAGGGACTCACCCGGTCCATAGACAACAAGGGCCTTTTCTCCGGTAAGTACTGTTTTTCCTGGGTCAAAGAATCCTGCGCCCTGTATAACATAGATCAGAAGTGTGTGATCAGATGGCAGGTCATATACGAAGTCCTGTTCCATAGGAATCGCAACATCGAAGAATGTAGGCTGGGTCACCACATCCGAGACCGGGCCTGTCACCCCATCAATCATTCCACTGATCACCCTGATGCGGACACCATTATCCCGAAACGACTCAGGAATTCCCGATGATGGGATTTCCCGGTACCGGGGGGGCATCATCTTATGTGATGATGGAAGGTTCAACCAGAGCTGAAATCCCCACATCAACGAATGTTCGGTGACTTGGGGCATTTCCTGGTGAATAATTCCGCTTCCAGCCGTCATCCATTGTACATCACCGGATGAAATTTTCCCCGTGTTTCCCATACTGTCCCCATGCTCGATCAAACCATTCAACACATAGGTCATGGTCTCAATGCCTCGATGGGGATGCCAGGGAAAGCCTTTGATGTAGTCAGCAGGATTTTGTGAATGGAAATCATCCAAAAGAAGAAACGGATCAAAAAGAGGCGCTTCAAAAAAACCGAATGCTCGGTATAATTTCACCCCAGCACCTTCCATGGTAGACCGGGCGCGCAAGACCTGTCGTACATTTCTTGATTTATTCAACATTTCATTATCCCTGTCATGGTATATAAAAGAATTGTCCGTGATAACGAGAATTATTTTCTTTTCATGGCCAGGCAGGCGTGTATCTCTTTCAAAAGGAAATCGTCAGTCTTTATATCCGCAGCTCACCCCATCCGTGGTTTCCATTGGCCAGAACCTTGAATGCAAAACAGCATGGGCAAATATTTATTTCCCCAAAATGCCTCCGATAAGAAGAAGCAGTACCCCGATAACAATACAGACCAGATACAAAGGAGATGATGCAACGGAGACGGCAACGGTATGAAAAAAGCCTTCGGACAATCCATCAAGCCAGGCAAGATTATCAGGCGTCATGGCGTCTTGAAGTGTTAAGTCGGGAAAGGCCAGAGTTATACTTGTTAAGGATGAAATGGCCTTGAAGACCAGCATGAAAAGTCCTGAAACAAGCGATATAATACCGAATAAAGTGAATTTACTCATGGATAATCCTACACATTTTAACGTTAATAAAATTAAAATACGGGACGGATCAAAAAGTGATAACCATTCCATACAATCGTTGAAGTATTATTAGCATACTGAATTAAAGAAAGGAATTCAATCATCTTATGATATATTGTTTTATAAATCGCTAATTTTTTGGTTAAATCGCCTTTATATTTTGTATTTTTTAACTTATATTAGGCCATTGATTAAGCTAATTACTCTTGTTTTTCTACCCATCATACACGGGCAAAGACTATGGCATGACAAAGGACATGAGCAAAACCAAAAAAGAAATGATGAACGATTTTTCAACACGAGCAAAAAAAATCATTCACAGAATACCCAAGGGGAAAGTCACCACCTATGGATTAATTGCTGCAGCATCGGGCAATCACCGCGCAGCCCGTCACGTCGCCCGGCTGCTTCATTCCTGTTCTCGGAAGGATAATCTCCCATGGCACAGGGTGGTCAATCGTATGGGTCGCATTTCCCTTGGTCACTTTGAGGGATATGAAATCCAGAAAGCCCTTCTTGTTGAAGAAGGCGTTCGATTTGGCCCTAACGATACCATTGACCTTCATGCCTATCTCTGGCAGCCATAAATCCAAAACGATGAAGCAAAAAAAGGATATAAAGAAAAATAATGTCCAGATAAAGACGAGATAAAATGACATAAGTCCCATGATGGGTCTTATGGGATCTATAAGACCTATGGGACCTATAGAGAATTGTTTTTGGGGCAGCTTTGCAGCCGTGTTCCCAGGTTCTTTCACCCAGAGGCATGGCTGGAGCCATGCGGAATACACTCCCAGGCTGGGGCCTGGGAGCGAGAAAAACCATGACGCAGAGATTAAACCTGTTTGCCTGTCCCGTCATAGCCTTGGCGACGATGGATCAAACTTTTCAAAAGTTTGGCCCCCGGAAGGGAAATTCTTTTGCTCTTCTTCGTGTCCTTCAGCGACCACCGGGAGCGGGTGGTGGAAAAACAGGTTTGCCACGAACACGAAGAATTTGCTTCCGGCAGGGGATTTAACCTTGATGACCTTCATGGTCGAATACTTTGACTTTGTATTTTTCGAGGATGCGTACCGTCCCTTCGGGACTGAGTACGAGTGTTGTGGACAGTGTTTTCTTTTAATCCCAGAGAGTCCCGATAAAACAACGCCCCCCAAATAATTTCTTTTCGGATTTTTTCTCATTGTCCTTTGGAGCCACAACCGATTCCCCTTTGGGCAGAATCAGCTGATGCGATCCGGGCTGAAGGGGTTCGCCCGGCTTCTTCTCGTTGTATCCGATGATCAGGTTTCCGGTGCCGTTGCTATGACCCTGGGATTCCCCCGTCCCATTGACAATCTGAAGATTTGCACCTGTCAACAACAAGGTATTTCTGTTCCGCGTAAAGCCCTGGAGCAATTCCTGAAGAGCTGTTATTTGCTGCCTCAGGTCACGGATCTCACTCACCTGGAGTTTAAGCGTATCTTCAATCTCTTTGAGGTGGTCCGTTGTCGGGGAGCCATCATCCCGGGTCTTTGCCGGAGGTGTTTGCAACAATAGGGTTGACACATGCTTGATTTTTTGGTCCATACCCTTGATTTGACTATCAATAATATCGGATTGTTTCCGGATTTGTTTTATCTCGTCAGAAAGATTGTCAATGATCGCTGCATTTTTTTCAAGGCCGGATTCCACATCTTTTTTTCGCGCAATGGCCGGGTCAATATAGGCGGATTTTATTATCCCTGAGGAAATCATGTCCCCATTCATGGCCTGAACGACCACGGGCGTCTTTGTTTTTTTGGTATCTTCCGGGGCCTTCTCCCCTCCTTTTCCTGGAAAGCAATCTTCAACACCTGCTCTCCTGAAATAATCGCAAAAATCATTGATCTGACTGTCCTGGTATTCCTGGATATCTGGCTTGCCAATCCATTTGATATACCGTGATGTATAGCTGGAGAGGCCATTTCGCCCCGTTCCTTTGAAAAGCAAGGCAAATACAGCCGGGTTTGTTGAAAAACGTGAATTCTCCATGGGCCTGAAAAAAACGTCAAAGCTGATCATGGTGTATGTATCACTCAAAAAATGGATATCCACCGGCCTATCGAATTTGATTTCACGTTTTCTTTTTTCCGATTCAAGGGCCCGGACTTCTTCCTGGGCAGAGGTGATCAGATCGAAATTGGAACTTTGTTTATCCTTTCCTCCCGGGAGAAGATTCACATAGGAGGAATACCCGGTCACAGGCTCACCCATGGCCCAGGTGCCAAGACAAAGTGCCAGTAACGTTCCCGTTGAAACGATCATACCTCGCCATTTTTTCATGCCCATTCCTCCAAGGTCTTCTTCACACATCGATGATTAGGGTGCTTTAAATGCACCGGGAGCATTTTTTTCAAGGCTTTTTAACAGTGTGAGCAATAATTTTTCTTTTTCTGTCCTGACAGAAGCATCTTTTTCTATGGCTACTGATTTCTGGAGAATGGAGGTCATATCCACAAAGACGGCCTCCATCTCCCGTGTTCCCGTCACCTGAACTGCCTCAACCCTCACATGCTCGAGTCCATGGACAGGTTTATTGAAATCACCCAGGCTGAAGGCCGTGACCTGGCCGGTTTCAAAACAGCTTTCCACCACACCCCGGTCATTTTTCAGGCAGACCCTGTACCCCAGCACAGGATGAGCATAGGGTTTCCACTTGATAATTCCAGTGGCCTTGTTTTTGATTTCATAATTCACAAGTGCATTGAACGCCTTGATTCGCACATCCCCCGAAGGGTCTTTCAAGGCGTTGAATAAGGCAAGAAGGACCTCGTCCAGGCAATCATGAGGGTCCAGGGAGGCCAGGGCAGTCAATGCTGCGCCCTGGACCAGGGCCGAACTGTCATGCCCAAACAAATCAAGTACTTTGAACGTGGCTTGCCGACCTCCGATCTGTCCCAGGGCCATCACTGCCCCATGCCTGATTTCAAAACGGATATCCTTCAACCGTTCTATAAGAACCGGAACGGCTTGGGCAGCGACCGAACCCATATTCCCAAGGGCTTTCATGGCGTCTACCTGAACGTACTTGTAGTGGACATGCTGGTTTCGGACATCACTGACCACATGAATAAGGGCCGGAATGGCTTTTTTTGCTGAAGCCCCCATGCCACATAGATCCTTGGCGGCCTGGCGAGCGATATTGACACTTGTATTTCCAAGATCATTTACCAGGAGGCGGACATACAGGTCATGCTGATTCTCACCCAGGGTGTTAAAAAATTCCTGCCAGACCCTGGGCACACCAGTATCACCATCCTCAACCAGAACGTGCTGTGGAATGGTTTGCCTCAAAGATAAGGCCGAGGCAATCCTGACATCATAATTTTTGTCGTCCAACCCCCGTACCAATACAGGGATACCCTTGACCAGCAGAATATCAATCTTACGTATGGCATCCTGGGTTGCTTCCGTGAAAATATTCAGCTGAACCTGGACCATGGGGTCAGGGACCACTTTTTCATTGTTCAAGGTATCTTCAATCTCACGCGGGGTATTATACAAGGGAACCAAGGCCAAGGCCAAAGGCTTTAGAATCTGAGCCAGTGTTTGTGCCGTACTGATCCGCATGTCATCATCCGCATCCTCCATGCTGTGTTCAAGAGCGTAAACCGTTCGTTCCATCTTTGATACACATTCAAATATATAATGGACCGATTCGGTTCGAAGGGTGATATCACCGCTTTTGATGGACGTGACATGAATGGGAAGATCCTTGAGCTCTTTCCCGGCCAGATGCCCGATAGCAACCAAGGCGAATCGGCGGGTTGATAGGTCAAAGCTTTCCAGTTTCTTCAGCAAGATATCCATCTCTGGGAAATCAATGGTTTCACCGTCACCATCTGTTTTGAGTTCCACTGGATCTTCCTGACCAGACTCAGGCTCCGGCACCTGTGACTCGGCCGGTTTGATTTCAGGAGCAGGGCTTTCCATGGCCACACTATATTGGACAGGCTCCAGATTATTTTTGGAAAGAATTTTCGCTGCGGTTTTGCGGACTTTTCGGTCCACATCTTCACGTCGTACCTGAAGGGTTGCGTTGATGATGACTGTTTGTGCTTTGAGGTTTTCCAGACAACGACGTGCCGATTGGCCCATGGAGCCTGATGGATCAGCTACCTTGAGTTTTTCAAGATATTCCGATGGCTGGAGTAACTCGGAAAGAATCAACCCGAGTGATTTGACAGATGCCAGGCGAACCCTGGCGTCAAAGTCCCTTGACCCGTTGCACAAGACCTTGATCACAGGAGCCATGCCTGCACTTAGGCCCCCCATGTTATCCATGGCTGTCAATCGGTCAGATTCTTCGGATTTTTTCAAAGATTTCAGGTAAGAACTCATATACCGGTGCTTGATGGGGCTGATGTCCCCAAGTGTGATGGCCCCCTGTTCCCTCACAGCCGGATCAAGATTGTCCATGGCCTCAAAGGGGTGTTCGTCTTCGGGGCTTTCCACCAATGTTTCAGGGGATAAATTCGATAAGAGAGGTGCCTTGGTCGTACAGGCGTAAATCATACCAAACAACAGGATGATTGAAAGAACACCAATAACAAGCCGGATTCGTCGAATTACGTTTGCATTTAAAACATCCAAGATAAACCATCCCCAGGTCTTTTTCCCGGTTTTATATTAAAAGCTAAAGGTTGCCTTAGCACCGAACAGGGTCCAGTCTTCTTTTTTTTGGGCATCGGGATTATTATTGTTCATCATAACCGCTGTTCCGTTCATCAGGTGCCCTTCCAGTTTAAAAACCCAGTTGTCCAGAATATCGAAACGAAAGGACAGACAAGAGTCCTTGAGCCAGGCAGAATGGTCAACAACAAAACGTTCACCTTTTTTATCATCCTTGTTGGGATAATACACGGAATAATAATAACCTGTTTCCAGCCAGTTTGTGAAACGATAGGCAAGGCTGGTATAATACCCCTCTGTTTCGAGTTTCTGCTTTGAAAAAACAGATGACAAGGAAAAGTCATATTTGCAGATAGAATACTCCGAAACCAAGAGAAAATCTCCGTAGGAATACTCAAGGGATCCGGTCACGGATTGTGCAGAAGTCTTGTAAACCGAATTATCATCATCGAGGCTTAGATAGTCCGATTGCGCTGTTCCGGTCATGGTCAAATCCACGGTCCAGAACGTCGTGTTGAGGCTGAGTCCCGGAAAAGGCGTTTCCCAGAGGAGTCTACCTACAAACGCGGTGTCCTGCTGAATATCGTTGGGATCATAGATGATTGTATTCTCCAGAAGCTGTTCCTTGGTGGTGGTGGCCACACCGCTGTCCAGATTGATATCCACTTTTCCCACCTGCCCGTTCATGGACAGGCGACCCAAATAGCCACCGGGGAGACTTGAATAGATTTCAAACCCGCTGATACCGGCAACGGTGGATCTCCAGGCTTCATTGTAGATACTCTGGGGCAGGAGGATGCTGGTTCTTAAAAAATCACCGTCGCGGCCAGTATTGTAGAGACCATGGTGAAGTTTCATCTTTCCAATTTTTATTCCCAGCCAATCGTTTACAGAATAATCTCCGTTGGCCCAGTTGATCTGGATCGCATCACTTCCGAAATCGCCCATTTCATAAGCCATGAGCTGGATTCCCACCCTGATCCTGGCGGTGATATCTGTGGAAAAGCTGATGCCTGTATCTTTCAGTTCAAAACTTCCGTTCTCGGTGTTGGCAAAAAAATTATTGTCAGTGCTCTGCAAAAAACCCTGGGAAATAAATCCGTGAAGATCAATTCCACCGGGCTCATCAATTTCAATGGCCCATGCAGAGCTTGTCAGCAAAATCATCAGAAGTATGCCCAACAAAGGAGCCATACTGTTTTTCATAACCGTCTCCTGTTCGCCCGAAACCCTCACCGACATTATAAATAAGACTTCTAAAAAAAGGTCTTAAAATAAACACTCCTGCTTGGGCATCTATAAAAAACACCACCCAATAGCTGAGAATTTATAATAAAAAAGGGGGATTCCCGTTTTGTTCTGGGTTCCCGGCAATGGCGATACACGTCTTACAAGTCAATATTTAACTGTTGATTTTCATTTAGACCATTGCCGTTCAAGTAGCATAACTACGACAAACTGTTGTAAATTGCGTTCTTGATACATAACTATGTTTATAAAAAGGCTTTTTCTTTGTCAACCTTAATCTATACCAAGATCCCCGGTTTACAAGGCAAT
>JAHIRD010000016.1 GCA_018818835.1 Pseudomonadota bacterium | reverse complement strand
GTAGCTGATTCGATGGTATCGTAATGATAGACATCCCATGTGACAGGTTGGAGTTACCGGATCATGAGTTCTCTGGAATTTTTTATATGGCGAATTATCCGTACGTATTCCTAAAAAGTTACGGTGAAGCCCCTCGATGCCATGGGGCATCGAGAACAACTCCGGCACTGTAACAAAACAATGGGCTCTTAAAAAACATCAAAGAGCATCAAGGGGATACGTACGGAGTAATTCAAAAGATAATAACATAAAACAACCTAAAAAAAGGAGTTGACATTGTTATGACAGGGTGGGCTGTGCCCACCAAATGGACAGACTCTTTATAAAAGGCTATGCTTTCAGCCCTTCTCCGTGATCTTTGTGCCTCTGTGAGAGACGAGGCTTTTTGGTTGTGGCTTTGCCGCGCTGTGCCCTTTATGTTCAGCGACCACCTGATAAACTCAAAAAGTCGACGGATGGATGGCTATGGAACCCCCCTTAGGCAGATAAAACCTCAGATGCAGCCAAGCGGGCATCAAAGGGCATCAATAGCTGGTACAGCCGTTTGAGTTCTTTGCGGGTTGCCTGGTATTTGATGGGGTCCGAAAGAATGGATAAGGCATGGGCGGCCAGGGCTTCAGGATTGGCATCATCCTGAATCAGCTCGGGATACACATGGTGACCCAGAATAATATTCGGCATGGATATGGCCGAAACCTTGACCATGGCCCTGGCAATAAAATAGGTCACAGGCGCCATTTTATACATGACAATGGCCGGAACACCGGAAAGGGCCAGCTCCACCGTCACCGTCCCCGAACAGGCCAGAGCCAGATCGGTGCGTGAGAATTCATCAAAGGGGTTGGCTTCGATCACGGAGATTCCTGCGGAAACCGCAACCTGAAACAACAAAGGAGACAGATCACGGTGCTTGAGAACCACAAACTCGGCATCCAGGGACTTAGCGATTATTGTTTTGGCCAGACACATGGTTTCCAAGTTCATCCTGATTTCCTTGGTCCGGGAACCGGGTAAAAGAAGAATCCGGGGGATTTTTCGTTCACCCGTCATGGCCGGATTAACAGGATGCCTTCGAATGGTGTTGACCAGAGGATTGCCCACGAACGTGGCCCGGACCTTTTGTTTTCGATAAAATTCCGCTTCAAAAGGAAAGATCACCAGCATTTTGTGGAACAGTTTTTTCACCAGACTGATACGCCCTTTTCGCCAGGCCCAGAGCTGGGGGCTGATAAAATACACAAGTTTCCTGCCGGGTTTTGCAACCTTTTTGGCCAGATCGAAATTAAAGTCCGGGAAATCCGTAAAGATGACGATATCCGGGTCAATACGCTCAATTTCACGGACCAGATGCCTGGATATTGAAAGTATGGTGGGCAGAAAGCTGACCACTTCGAGAAAGCCGGTCACAGCGATCTGGCTCATGTCCTGGACCTGATGGGTGCATTCCCGAAGAGCCCGACCTCCGGCCGAATAAAATTCAGCGTTGGGCCGTGCATTTTTCAAGGCATGGATCAGTTCAGCTGCATGAAAATCACCGGAAGGTTCTCCGGCAACGATAAATAGTTTCACTATAAAACTCCGTGATGAGCGTGTTTGGTCCCGCATTGTCGCCAGGCCTCTGGTTTTACGCCGGATAGCCGTCCAAGAAGTATATAAAAAAATAAAGGGCCTGTCAAACAGAACAGGCCCCATGTGCTGGGATAGGACAATGAACAACTCTTCCCTCTCCCGCCAAAATGAAGGTCGGGCGCGAAGAAAAAGTACGCTTTTTAAAAGAAAACACACCAGGATCGTATGCGTTCTCATTGCAAATCATGCCAGTTTCACGGACTGGAGCCTGGGAACATAGCTTTTTTATTAACCACCCGCTCCCGGTGGTCGCTGAAGAACACGAAGGGCACGAAGAAGGGCAAAAGATTATCCCTGCCGGGGGCGCCAAACATGAATTTTGGGATGAGTCAAATGTCTGCTATCGAAATGCAAGCTCGGGCACGAAGCGTCGTGCCCCTACTCTCCGTGCTCGTTGTCCCTCCGTGAGAGACCAGCTTTTTGGTTGTGGCTTTGCCGCGCTGTGCTCTTCGTGGTTAAACTGTTTTGACTCACTCCGGTATGTCTGCTTTGTCTTTAAAACGACATGATAAAGCATCAAGGGGGGGCATAGCTATATGAGAGCGTCGATGCCCCCTATAATAAATACCTTTATCAGTCCGTTACTTTTTCCCGGGCAATCATCACCGAGCAATGGGCTTTGTGAGCCACCCGTTTGGCCACGCTGCCGAAAATCACCAAGCCCATGCCACTGAAACCATAGGATCCCAGAACCACAAGATCAATATCGTTTTCCTCAAGATACGTGATGATTTCCGTAGAAACATGACCGTCCAGGATGGACAGTTTCCGTTCAGACAGATGGTTCATCCTCTTTCCAAAGGTTTCCTCCATCTTTTCCTCCATCTTGAGCACCAGGGTTTTCTGGACCTCAAGCGACGCCTGGGGAAGGGTATCACCTATCAGGGGAATTTCAAAATCGGAAATCATGGGGTTAACCGGCTGGGGAAGGACATGTAGCACATGAAGTGCCGCATCAAATTTTTCAGCCATTTCCAGGGCAGACCGGAAAGCGACTTCCGCATTTTCGGAAAAATCAGTACAGCAGGCTATTTTCTTGATACTCATGGCAAGGCTCCTTTGGATGTGGTTTAAAAAACCGTTCGAAAAAGCTACCAGGTACAGGCTTATTATAGTCAATCAGACGATCAAAAGCAAGGATCAAGACGTGTGTTTGATAAGGATCTTGCACCGAAACATGGCCATGTCACGTCCCTTATCAAGGAATGGTTGCTAAGGACAAATCATAGTCCTGGGGCAGATGATCATTCTTGAATCGTTCCACGATATAGGGCAGGCATCGCAGGAAAGCCTCCACCACCTTGCTGTCAAAGCGTTCACCCGCCTCCTTCTTGATGATGGTCATGACGATGGCAAGGGGCAAGGGGTCATAGCTTGCCGTTTTATTGTCGATATATTTGGGGTAATCCCGTTTGGCGGTTAGCGCATCGAACATATCTGCCACAGCCATAATCCGCGACGCCAAAGGAATTTCATCGCCTTTGAGTCCCATGGGGTATCCTGTTCCATCCATTTTCTCATGGTGGGAACTGGCGATGAGGGGCACATTTTCCAGGAATTCCGGGAAATAAAAATTTTCCAGTATTTCCCGGGTTTTTTTGGGATGGATGTCCATGATCGCCTTTTCCTCATTGCTGAAACGCCCGTTCTTTAAAAGGACCTCATCAGGTACGGCAATTTTTCCGATGTCGTGCATAAGGGTGGCAAATTTCAACACACGGATCTCTTGTTCGGGCAGGTTCATTTCCCGTGCGATCATCAGGGATATTTCGGTGACACGTTCGGAGTGGCCTGCGGTAAGGGGGTGCCGGGCATCCACAGTGGCGGACAAGGTCCGGATGGAGCTGTCAAATGACTGGCGAAGTTCCTCATGAAGCAGGGAGTTTTTGATAATCCTTGCAGCCTGGTTTGCAATGGCCGTGATCAATCCCAGATCTTTTGTGGTAAAGGCATCCGTCATTTCGAGGGAGTAGATGATCATGACACCCAGGATCTCATCATCAATCATCATGGGCACGGCAATGGTGGATTTCACGCCTTCAAGCATAATGGATTCGGCAATGTTGAAACGCTGATCCGAAGATACATCCGTGGAAATAACCCCTGTTTTTTCTTTCTGAACATAGTTGAGAAGGGTGGAAGAAATCATCAGCTTTTCATCACCCCGTCGTGTTTTGTAGCTGTGGGGGGTCAGGTGACCATTCTTGTCGACAAGAAGAATAACACCCTGATCATATTCTAAAAATTCAAAGGTCCGATAAAGAATCCGGTCCAGTGTTTTCCCGATGTCCCGTTCCAGGTTCATCTCGTTTTGGAGTTCATAGGTCACCCTGAGTTTTTCGTAATCAGCTCTCAAATTCTTTTCACTGGGAATCTTGTCTTCCGAAAGAAAGCGCGTTTCCATCTGGGGTGACATGGTTGAGCTGAAAAGCCCTTCATCCTCGTCACCGATTTCAACCATCTGAGCAACCGCCTGGTTCTCCCCTTCAAAAAGAATGATGATATTGCCCAGGCGGATTTCATCTCCATTATAGATCGACGTTCTCTCTTTGATCTTCCGATTATTCACAAAGGTCCCGTTTGTGCTTGAACGATCTTCGATAAAACACATTTTGTTTTTATCAATGGCGATAAGGCAATGGGTTTTGGACACAGACGGATCAGGAATCTGTATTTTGTTTTCGGAATGCCGGCCGACAGTATTCTGATCATCGAGTTCGACTCTCTTTCTCCCTGTCGGTGAAATGACGGTAATATGTGCCATCGCTGGATTCCTTTTGAATATAATGAGACCGAGAGGTATGGGGCCCTCCCGAGTAAATGTCCGTTTATGTTTTTATCATAAGCCATAGTCTATGGAAAGGGCCGAATTATAAGTTCATTCCTTTTACCCATCAATTTTTTCTACGTAAACAAGGATTGACAGTGTTTTCCTCAGGCCTGTATACTTGTTTCATGGTTATACCCAAAAAAATGGACCCGCCATTTTTTGGGACCCTTAATCCGTTTCTCACACCAACCAGAGGCAAAAAAACAATGAAAACCAAACGTCATGTGCCCCTTGATTTCATTCAGGACCAAGAAGCCTGGGTCATGGACTATGACGGCATCCAAGATGATCTTCTTAGCGGCGGATCAGGCCTTACAGGACTCAAAAGCAAATCCCCCCCCCTTTTCAAAGATCCCCGTAGCCCCACGGAAAAAGAAATCAGGAAGCGGACACTCTGGTTAAATTATCGAGCACTGATGGATGTCTCCGATTCGTATTATGGGCGATATTACGGACCAGGGATCGGCTATGGGGCCCCTGAACTCATTGCTGGTCAGGAAATCATGGCCCTGATGGACAGTGCCGTGACCGTGATGCTCCAGATACCCGGGCACTTTGATCCGAACAGGCCCTATCTGATCACCTCCCCATCGTCCGGTTCACGTGGGGTATACGGAGGAATCGGCGTCGTGGGGGAATGGGCACTGAAACGAGGGTTCGCCGTGGTTTACACGGACAAAGGCACTGGGGTGGGCTACCATAATCTTGACACGAACCGGGTCTGCCGAATGAATGGATTGTTTGATGATACGGAAAAAGCAGGCATACATTCCACCTTCACCGTACCAAACGCATCCAAAGAACTTCTCGAAAAGCACCGGCTCACCCACCCCCACCGCATAGGAATCAAACACGCCCACGTTGGGGTCAATCACCAGAAAGACTGGGGCAACCGGGTGCTTCAATCCATCGAATTCGCCAAGGTAATCCTAACCGAATTATTCCCGGAGATAAAAGGGAAACTGAAGGTCATGGCCTGTGGAATTTCCAACGGCGGCCTGTCGTCCATCATGGCCAAAGAAAACGATGAGCACAATCTCATTGATGCCATAGTGGTTTCCGAACCCAATGTCACACCGGTTTACCAAAAAGACCTAACCCTTGCCCAGGGGGATATGCCGCCATTCCAAAACCATTCCAAGCACCTGGCCGATTATATCAGTCTTTTCAACATATACCAGCCCTGCGCCTCCCTTTGCCCGGAACATGCATCGGCCCCCTTTCGTTTCGACGCCTTTGGTGTAAGCCGATCTCATTGTGAAAACCGGTGCTGGTCCCTCAAAGAAAAAGGGCTGTTAAAAGGCGAGACACTCGACGAACTGGCCCGCTGTGCCCAAGACATTGTCCGGGCCTCGGGCACGATCCCTGCCCAAGATCTTCTGTTGCCTTCCCATTACACCCTGGATGTAAGCCGGAGTATCGCCCTGACCTATATTTCTCAGTACGGGGGCTTTTCAGTTTTTGATCATCTGTGCGGGTACAGTTTTGCCCCAATCAATGAAAAAGGATCTCCCAGGGCCCTTTTACCCGAAGAAGAAGCCCTCTTATTTTCAGACCAGAGCGGAATCCCGCCCCTGGGGTCCATCAAATTGATCAATGACCTGGACCCTGAGGGTCCAAGGGAGGACAGACGATCCATCTCTCCATCCACGGGTCGAATGGACATGAATCTGGACGGTGCACTCAGGCTCAGACGACTTGTCACCGGTGTTGACGAACAGGGAGCCCCCCTCAAAGGATCAGAATATGATATGCACCAACGGGTCATCGCAGGAATGGATGAGGTCCGGGTCAAAGGGAACTTAAAGGGGTGCCCATCCATCATTGTCACCGGCAGGGCCGATTCGGTTCTTCCTGTAAATCACACATCCCGGCCCTATGTTGGGGTGAACCGTCTTGTTGAAAAAGGTAAAAGCCGGCTTCATTATTACGAAGTGACCGACGCTCACCATGTGGATGCCCTGAATATGCTGTACGCCGATCCTGAAAAATGCAAACCCCCTATGATCCTGCCCCCCCTTCATGTGTTTTATCTTAAAGCCCTGGATCTGATGGTCAGCCACCTGGAAACGCAGAGTCCTCTGCCGCCTAGTCAGGTGATCCGGCCTGACCATCCTCGTGTATCTCTGCCTGACATCGTGGAGCAGCCGAGAAGAGAGGACCGAATAAGGTTTGAGAACAGCACACTTTTTATTCCTGAATGAGGTTGAGGGGTTTATGACATTGTTTGATGGGACTTATAGGACTTATGAGACTCATGGGACTTATGAAGCGAGAGGCTGGAAACAAATGAATTATTTGCCCGCACCATGCATCATATTTTCAAAGTACAGACGTTCCTCTTAAATGGTAAATTCAAAAAGGGATTGACAATTATAAATATATTATTTATTAAAAAATGTGACTTCAATATGCATATTATTAATCATTAATTAAAGCAGAGGCACTCTTGTCTTGCGAGGCTGAGCAGTTAAATCACAGAAACAACAACAAACTTAGTCTTTTCTGGGAAGGCATGGCCAATGTATTTACAAATTAGAAAATCAGTCTACATATTTATTGTATTATTTACTACAATTTTAGTGGGTAATGTCATAGCCGATGATACAGCCGCATTTTTATCTTTAGAAAGTAAAAATGCAGCGGATATACAAAAAATATTAGATAACTTTTCAGATCATAAATTTGACATGTATCTAAATGATACTACGCATTACGGCGCGAGCGAGTATCATACTGCTATTTGCAATTTATTTATTAACTATCAAAACAGCTATTCAAACCTTAACACCTGTCGTGAAAAAACAGACGGCATAAAAAAGCAAATGGCTGAAGACACGATTAAATCAGTATCGGAATATCCTCTTCAAAACATTCTCTATGGCGTGAGAATAGGCGCTTATTTAGCTATAAGTAATAATATTTCACTTAAGAAAGACGTTTTGGAATTTATAGTAAACTGCCCTGAACTGACAAAGACCTTTAATCCCGTAATGGCTTTTAATGATGTTCTCAGGGCATGTGGAAAGGGCGGAGAATAAAATATAAAAGAATTTAGCGTAATCAATACACCTAAGGACTTAAAAGAATAAGGATGATTAAGAACTTTCAGCAGCATTTTCAAACTAAAAAATTTTACGGAATATATTTAATTTTTGTCTTTATATTCATTTTATGTTCGGGGAGAGTAAATGCAAAAGATAGTGATGTTTTTTTGGTTATTGAAAACAAATCTGCTGAGGACTTAAAACGTTATTTAGAAAATTTTTCCGACAGTAAGTTTGACGGATATCTAAATGATGTGTCTCATTATGGTGCGGAAGAGTATCATACGGCCATATGTAACTTATTCATTAAATACAAAAAATGTTTTTCTGATCTTAACGATTGCAGTTCAAAATCCCATGAATCAGAAAAAAAATATTCCGATATATGGGTCAAAGATTTACTTAACCGGTTTGGTGTTGAATATATTACAAATAATCTTGAGTCTATGAAAAGTCTTATTCTAAATATTAATTTTAAAAACTTTTCACTGTTTTGCATCGATGTTGAAAAAGAGGGTCTGTATTGGGAAATACAGTATATTATAACGGTGAGAGAATATTTCCAGAATTATTTAGAATTTTATGAAACGCTTGATACTCATGAAAAACAGTTATATGCCGAAAAGAAAAAAACGGCTGAGGACATATCAAAATTAGTATCGGAATACCCATTTCAAATTATGATGTACGGCAATCGATTAAGGACTTTTTTAGATGTAAACTACAAGGTTTTTGTCAAACCCGAAGTTATAGAATTTATGATAAACCATCCCGAGCTGTCAAAACCCTTTAGCCCTCTTCGCGCGTTCAAAGATCTTGCCCAAGCCTGCGGTAAGGGCGTTGATAACAAATAACATATATTCACGGGTGGGTTCCGTTTTGCTACACCCATCCTGCACATCCGCGAACGTCCCGGTCCGCCAACCGTAGGGGCACGGCGCGCCGTGCCCTGTACCATACACTCGGCCGGCACATGGATGCATCATAGTTAATTCCTACTCCACAAAAAACAAGAGGCCTTACACAGTGGGTGTTTTGTATATATGAAACACAAGTCTAAACTTCAGGCATGCTACTCAGCGTATCGGTCGCTTTCAAGCCAGTTATTTATAGCCCTCCATTGTTTTTTGGACTAAAGTACCGCTTCAGGTAAACAGCCAAGAGCTTAACTTGGGTTCGTTGCAACACATAAAATCATGATCATTTTGATTAGTTTTCGTTCATATTTCCGGGAGTATTCAGGCCGGACAACGAAATGATGTTGCCTTCGTCGGAGCCATAAAAGGTCACCTGATTGCGGCCTGTGGATTTGGCTTGGTACAGGGCAGAATCGGCCTGATTGAGGAGGGCTTCTGCGTTTTTTTTGTGATCGGGGATTTCCGAGGCCACACCGATGCTGATGGTCAGATTGACGTTTTGGCCACGGACCTTAAAGACAATCCCCTCCACACAGGCCCGGATGTTTTCGGCAACCTGCATGGCTCCTTCAACCCCTGTGCTGGTCAGGAGCGCGCAGAATTCCTCTCCCCCGTACCTTGCAAGAAAATCATTGCTTCGATGGAGCTGAATCTCAATGGCATGGGCAATCTCTTTCAGGCATTCGTCACCAACCAGATGGCCAAAATTATCATTGATCCGCTTGAAATGATCGATATCCATGATCAGACAGGACAGGGGCGTTTTGTCACGGATGGATCGGTTGTATTCTTTGTAGTAGATTTCATTAAAATATCTCCGGTTCTTGAGACCGGTCAGACTGTCCGTTGTACTCAGCTCCCTGAGGCGTAAATTTGCGATTTCCAGCTCACGGGTTCTCAGAAGGACATTGTTCTCCAGATTCTCATTGGCTCTTTTCTGGATATCCAGGGCTTCTTCCTGGGCCAGCCTGGCTTCTTTTTCCAGTTTCAGTGCTTTGTCCTGGGCCTGATGAACCAGTTTCTCATTCCTAAGTGCCGCAAGCTGGGCCCCATAACGGCTGATTTTTTCTGTACTCAGGCGATCGGCCAGGGCAAAGGATAAAAGGATCACTTCAATGGCCGATCCATACTGCAAGGTATTCTCGGTCAGGGTGTTCCTGGGAATCAGGGCCAGTTTATTGAGGGCCAGAATGACCCCTCCAAAAAGCATAAGCAGCCAGGATATGGTATAATACCGGGCAGAGGAATACCCGTCTATCCACCTTAAAATCCCCGCAAACAGGGAAAAAAAGATCATCACGACCGAGGTGAAAATGACCAGATGAATGACGGCCTTATATGGCAGAATATAACAGAGCAATAACTGAACACAGAAAAATATCACCATATAAATGCTCACCTGGTTCATTCTGGGCTTGTTGCCCGGAAGCTCCAAGAACTTCCGTGTGAACAGAAGTGCAAAAAGCACCACACTCCCGATGCTCACCGCAATGGACTGATTATTCCACAGGATGCTTTCCGGCCATAGGTACTGGAAGCTGAAACCATTCAAACAGGAAAGAAGAAGAGCCATAGAGATGACATAGAAGACATAATAAAGGTAGGCAGCTTCCTTCACGGAGATAAACACAAACAGGTTGTAAAGAACCATGGCCAGCATGACCCCATAATAGATACCGAATCCAAGGGTACGAATCTGGTTTTTTTCGATAAAGGATCTGACGGTCATCAGGTTCAATGGGATCTGCAACGACGAGGTGCTGCGGATCCTGAATATGATCTCCATGCTTTCCGAAGGTCCCAGTTCAAAGGGAATCAAATAATTCCGGTGTTTGACCATCCGGGCGGGAAAGGGGAATTTATCCCCCAACAGATAGGATTCAAGGACCGTATTATCTCTGATAAAAAAAACCTGAATGTAATCCAGAATGGGATAGGCTATCTCGAACAGCCGGGACAAGGGTTTGGGGTCGTCATTACGGACCTTTAATTTCAGCCACATCACCGAATCAGAAAATCCGAAATTCAAAATATCACTTTCGGGCATAAACCAGCCAAAGGCATTCTCTTTGTCAATCAACTCGGTTAGATTCAGAGTTCCGTTTTTATCTTCGTACACCTCCACATGGGGCCCCAGGAAAATATCCGTT
This sequence comes from Pseudomonadota bacterium, assembly GCA_018818835.1. Lineage (GTDB taxonomy): Bacteria > Desulfobacterota > Desulfobacteria > Desulfobacterales > Desulfolunaceae > JAHIRD01. Next base: position 12,170 of record JAHIRD010000016.1, on the reverse strand, counting down.
ACGCTGCGGTCCAGAGCAAGCACTTCTCCCCACACCATATCCCCATGGCACAGCATGACCCCTGCAAGGAAAACGGCAAGCAGAAGGCCCCAAGCCCTTTGTTTTATCCCTGTCTGTGTATTAATAATTCCCCCCCGAAAAGAATTTATGAATTTTCTATAAAATCTCTGGGTATTTTTCGCAAGTAAAAGCTTAAAGAAAAAAAAGATTATGTCGATATAAACGTTAAGGTTTTTGTGGACCGGATCCGGACCTGTACCTTACCCAATCACTTCCTTGAATCTCAGTGCAGATCGTGTTCATTCACAAATCCCCAGGCAAGGATGCTGATTAAACCCATTAAACAAAGGATGGTCCCATGAAAATTGAACAATACGATCTTTCCCTTGCATCAGCTCGGGTCTATGAAAAAAAAGATCAGGAAAGCGAGGCGTTACAGGAGTGGGGAACGAAAAAAAAAGAACAGGATTCAGTTGAACGGCCAGAGAGGCACCGATCAAGGCGCAATCATGACCGTGTCAGTTTATCCCACCAGGCACGGCGTGAGTTCGCATCCCGCATGCAACAAAAAAACGTCAACGAACAAACAGATGCTTCCAGCTCTGTGGAAGAAGAAGACCAGAGCCTGGATTCCAGAATGATGACCCTGAAACGGATGATTGAGGCCTTTACAGGCAAGGAGATCAAATTATCCCATGTCCGGGGCAGTGGGAACAGCCCCGCCGGCAATGAAAGCACGGTGATCACCCCTTCGGAAAGTCCGCCGCCCCAGGAAACACCTGCCCCCCAGGAACAGGCCTGGGGCATGAGCTACACCCAGTACTCATCCCATTACGAATACGAAAAAACCAGCTTCAGCGCCTCGGGGACGGTTAAAACAGCCGATGGCAAGGAGATCTCCTTTTCCATGGGTCTTGAAATGAGCCGTGAATATTTCAGCGAAGAACGTCTGACGGTGACAGCGGGTGCCCCCCTGATCGATCCGTTGGTGATCAATTATTCAGGAAAGGCTGCGGAGCTTCAGGATCTTTCCTTTGAGTTCGACCTCAACAGTGATGGGAAGACAGACACCTTAAATCAACTTTCACCGGGAAACGGTTTTCTTGTTTTCGACCGAAACAAGGATGGCCTGGTCAATGACGGCAGCGAGCTGTTCGGCCCCAGCACAGGCGACGGTTTTGCCGAGCTTTCAGCCTATGACGACGACAAAAACAACTGGATTGACGAAAACGACAGCATTTATACAAAATTATCCCTCTTTCGCCGGGATAATGGCGTGGATTATCTCCAAGGTCTCAAGGCGGCCAATGTGGGTGCCATTTACCTGGGCAACGCGGACACATCCTTTGACCTGACCAATGAGACCAATGATCTCCTGGGTCGCGTCCAAAAAACCGGTGTGTATCTTAAAGAAGACGGGCAAAGCGGTACTGTCCAGCAGATCGATTTTTCTGCCTGATGGGGTTTCCATGGGGCTTGGTTGATGGACTTATCCATGGCCCCTTCCCCTTTCTTGAAAAAGCGATTTATTTATGGGATAGTGGGGAGATGAATATCCTTTTTCTCCTCAGTCAGCGCCCGGACAGCACCGGCAGCGGCATATACACACGTGCCATGATCCACCAGGCATCCAAAAAAGGCCACCGATGCTCCCTGGTGGCAGCCTGCGCGTACAAATCACCGCCGGATTTATCTGAAATCCAAGCGGACGATACCCGTCTTGTGCCCTTTGAGGTTGAGCCCCTAAACTTTCCCATTCCCGGCATGAGCGACGTGATGCCTTATCCCAGCAGCCGCTTCATGGACCTTTCAGCACACCAGCTCAATGCTTACGAACTGACCTTGGGTCAGGCCATCACCGACGCTGTCAGAGCCACCCGGCCCCATATCATCCACAGTAACCATCTGTGGATCATGAGCGCTCTTACTCGCCGGTTGTTTCCTGAAATCCCCCTGGTGGTGAGCTGTCACGGCACAGGGCTTCGCCAGTTCAGGAACTGTACCCATTTACGGAAAAGGGTCTTGCCGGGAATCCGGGGCATCGACGGATTTCTGGCCCTCAGTCAGAGCCAGAAACATGAGATCATAGAGATGTTCGGTGTGGATGAAAACCGTGTCCATCTTATTCAAAACGGCTTTGACCCGGAGATTTTTTACCCGGCCCCCAAACCTGCATGTCCCCCCTTTTCCCTGCTTTACGCCGGTAAACTGTCCCAGTCCAAAGGCGTGCCCCTTCTTCTTGAATGCATGAATCACCCGAGACTTCGCCATCTGCCAATCCATTTATATCTTGCCGGATCAGGAGCCGGCTTGGAGAAAAAAACCTGCACCGACTTGGCACTCGGGCTTTGGGAAAAGGTCACCCTTTGCGGCTCTCTTTCGCCCCATGAACTGGCTGACAGGATGAGAAAAAGCCATCTGTTTGTTCTGCCCTCATTTTATGAAGGACTGCCCCTGGTGCTCATTGAGGCCCTGGCCTCGGGTTGCAGCATTGTCTCAACGGACCTCCCGGGCACCCGAGAACTTGTGTCAGGCATAGAAGGTGACTGGGGCAGCCTGATTGACCTGCCCCCCCTTGAGTCCATTGACCGTCCCTTTGAACAGGATCTTCCCCTGATCAGGGACAGACTGGCCCTGGCCATTGAATTCCAGATCCGGGAACGCATGGAAAAAAAGGCCCCGCCCCCTGATTTTTTCGCTGATCTTAAAAAAAGACTCGGCTGGGAAATCGTTTTCAGGCAGGTGGAATCAATTTACCAATCCCTTGCCCCCCAGCATGATATGAATATTCCCGATAGATAAGGAGTACCTTATCCAAAAAATCGATTTGACCTCCGGTGGTTCCGGGATTACGTTTCGTGACCAATGGTGGTTCAACTTAATTTTAAAAGGGGCTGTTTTTCTCCATGAAAACGGATATGATTCATGAAAAAGGTTCAGGTCGAATCAACGAAGATGCGATTTCCTTCAATGGCAATCTTTTCGGGGTCTTTGACGGCGCCACGAGCCTGACCCGGGCCACCTATGAAAATGACATGACAGGGGGATTTCTTGCATCCCGCATTGCCCGTGACACCTTCCTTGAGAACTCAGGGCCCCTGACTGGACTTGCCCACAAAGCCAATTCAGCCATATACCGGAAAATGCTGGAAAACGGAGTAAACACCACCGACAAAGCCGCCCTGTGGAGTACCAGCTGCGCTGTGGTTCGGCTCAGGGAAGAGACCATCGAATGGGTACAATCCGGCGATTCACTGCTGCTGCTCATCCATGAAGACGGATCCTACCATATCCCTGTCACGAACTACGACCATGACCGAGAAACGCTGATGATGTGGAAAGACATGGCTGCCTCGGCCCCGGACAAAAAAATCTTTGATCTGCTCAAAGATCAGATACGAAAAATCAGGGCCTCGATGAATGTGACTTACGGCGTCCTGAACGGCGAAGCCGATTTTGCCCGCTTCCTCAATACGGGCAAAGCACCGCGAAACCAGGTCAAACATATCCTTCTTTTTACGGACGGCCTTTTTCTCCCGTCAAAACATCCTGAAAATGATCCGGATTTCAATACCTTTGTATCCATTTTCCTCAAAGGGGGTCTCACGGCCCTGAGGGATCATGTCCGGGGCATCGAAATCTCTGATCCGGACTGCCGCATCTATCCCCGGTTCAAACCCCACGACGATATCGCGGCCGTCTCTATCTCGTTTTAATCAATCGATACGTTTAGATTGCCATTTAAGAATGGACACACAAACCAATGCCCTGTACCCTGAATTAGTCACTCTTACTTTTCACCGGGATAAAATCAAGGCAGGAACATGCACTTTCTTTATTTTTTCTTTGTCAGCCTCGTTTTGGGAATGATTTACATTCATCTGCGTTTCACCAAGGGCTTGAGCGACAAAAAGTCTGTCCGGTTTTTTTTACTGGCCCTTGTTTTATCTGTGGTTCTATGCACATTTTTAACCCTTTTGGCAAAAATCAAAGGGCATGCAGGCCCTGGCATAGACGCCCTGGCCTGGTACGCATACTGCGGCATCGGCATCCTATCTTTTCTGCTCACCCTTTTGTTCATTCATGATGCTATTGGATGCATCGTTTCTCTGTTCAGGCGTTTGTTTAGCCGTGGAACACCTCATCCGGCCCAGGCTGGCCAGCGCCGCTTCTTTCTTAAAAAAAGTGTGGCCATAGGTCTTTCAGGAGGGGCTTTTATGCTCAGCGGCGCAGGGATTTACAATGCAAAAAAAACACCTGGGGTCAAGGAGGTCATCATTCCCGTGAAGCATCTTCACCCGGATCTTGACGGATTTTCTCTGGTCCAGATCACCGATATCCATATGGGCTCCACCATAAAGAAAAATTTCCTGGAAGAGGTGGTCCAAAAGGTCAATGCCCTTTCCCCTTCGGTGGTGGCTCTGACCGGGGATCTGGCAGACGGCTTTGTCAAGGATCTGGGCAATGAAGTTCTGCCCTTGGGCAACCTGAAATCCGTTTACGGAAACTATTTTGTCACGGGCAATCATGAATATTATTTTAATGCAGAACAATGGGTTGAAAAAGTCGGCCAACTGGGGTTCACGGTACTGAACAACACCCACCGCCTGATACAAGCGGGCGATGGCCGCGTGCTTGTGGCCGGAGTCACCGATATCAGAGCCGAACAATTTATCCCGGCCCACCGGTCTGATCCGGCAAAAGCCATTGAAAACGCCCCGTTCTCCCATATTAAAATCCTTTTGGCTCACCAGCCAAAAAGTGTTTATGATGCGGCAAAAGCCGGATTCGACGTTCAACTGTCCGGCCACACCCATGGGGGCCAGCTTTTCCCATGGAATTTTATTGTTGGCCTTGATCAACCCTTCCTCGCCGGTCCTTACATCCACAAAAATGTTTTTCTTTATGTGAGCAGGGGAACAGGCTACTGGGGACCTCCCATGCGACTGGGATCACCCTCGGAAATCACCCGGATCATCCTGAAAGGGGCTTGAACCAACTCTTTTCTTTGACTTGACCACGGTTTCATTGTACAATCCTAAGAATTTCGATTCATCGTTTTCTTCCCGGCCAGTATGATTTTAAAGGGACCTCCCTAAACACACCCGAACACCTTAGGCCGGAAAATTTTGCTTCCGTCATTTTTTAAAGGTTAGAACGACTCGTCCCTTTTACAGCATGATTTTCAGTGAATCGCCATGCTGTCGATCCGTTTAAAAAACCCTTTAATTAGGTCAGGTTATTCTGGAGAAAGGCTGTGAGCGAAAAAAAAACCATGTTTGATCGGATTGGCCTGAATGTCCAGGATGCCTTTATCATGATGGACCCAGACGGCAAGATATCCTATTGGAACCAAGCTGCGGCAACCATGTTCGGCTGGAAAGAAGAGGAGATTCTTGGCAAGAACCTTCACAATATCATCGTTCCTGCGCGGTATTACCCACTGTTTGAAAAAGGATTCAACCATTTTTTAAAAACAGGAAAAGGCCCGGCCATCAATAAAGTTCTGGATGTCTCGGCCAAGCATAAGGATGGCCACGAATTTTCCGTTGAACTTGCCTTGGGATCTGTCTCCATCCATGATCAATGGTATGCCGTTGGGGTTCTCCGGGATGTGGCCCTAAAAAAACAAATAGAATTCCAGCTCATTCATGCTGAACGCGTGGAATCCATCGGAACACTGGCAGGGGGATTTGCCCATGATTTTAACAATATCCTGGCATCCATCATCGGCTATACAGAACTTGCCCTGGATGATGCAACAAAAGATACCCTTTTATATTCCAACCTGACCGAAGCCCTGACCGCAGCGAACCGTGCCAAGGATCTGGTACGGCAAATTCTGAAATTCAGTGGGCAATTGGACAGCCAGGCTAAACCGATTCATATGAAGTCGTGTGTCATTGATGCCATGAAACTGGTCCGGGCTTCCTTTCCCCCATCCATAGATATCCGGACGAATCTCCAAAGCGAGGGCACGGTTATGGCTGATCCGTCACGGATCCATCAGATGATTTTAAACCTGTGCACCAATGCAGGACATGCCATGGAATCCGGAGGGATACTCAGCGTGGGCCTTGAAGATGTTGATGACCCAAGCCAACTTCAACATGCTAAACGAGTAGATAAAACATCCCATTATATTAAACTCTCGGTCAGCGATACAGGCAAAGGAATGGCCTCGGATATTTTAAGCCGGGCCTTCACGCCCTTCTTCACCACCCGGGTTCAAGGAGAAGGCACAGGAATGGGCCTTCCCCTGGTCCACGGGATTGTAACAGGGCTCAAAGGCTGGATACATCCCAGAAGCGAGCCGGGAAAAGGTTCAACCTTTGAAATATACCTTCCCATCTTAGAGCAACAGGCTGTGAAGCGACCCGCACAGGTTTCTGCCCAGGGCCATGGCAGCGGTCTCATTCTGTTTGTGGACGACGAAAAACCCATCGTCAAAATGGGTGTACAGCTTCTCGAGCGTATGGGATACAAGGTGGAGGGCATGAGCAGCAGCCCCGGGGCCCTTGAGCGTTTCAAGGCATCACCGGACACATTCAATCTGGTGATCACAGATATGAACATGCCGTTCATGAACGGATTGACCATGGCCAGGGAGATGATACAAATTCGTCCGGACATTCCTATCATTCTGAGTACGGGATATGGCATCTCATTCTCTGAGAGCCACATCCATGAATCCGGAATCAAGGCGATCGTGTACAAACCCTTACTATTCGACGAGGTGGCAGAAACCATTGGGCGTTTACTCTCATCATAAACAAGCGGAGATATTTTTTTTATGACCGACATTCTTATCATTGACGATGATGCACAGTTGAGCGCCATGCTCAAACAACTCCTTGAACGGCACGGTTATTCAGTCATCACAGCCCCTGATGGCAACAAGGGCATAAACCTTTTTCGTGAAAAAGGAGCAAGGCTGATCATTACGGATCTGATCATGCCCGTCAAAGAAGGCATCGAAACCATTGCCGAACTCATCAAAGATTCGCCGAATGTTAAAATTATCGCCATATCCGGAGGGGGACGCCTGAAGCCTGACAGTTACCTGACTCTGGCAGAAACCTTTGGCGCCCTTCGATCCTTTACCAAACCCATCAACAGGGATGAACTTCTCGCTGCGGTGGCTGAGCTTTTATCTTAAGGGCCCGACTAAATCGAATGATATTCTATTTATAAAAAACCTACCACACATCCATATAAAATATTATAAAATCGGTCAAATATCTCTAATTACGGCGTAGGAAAGCCAGGGTCATGCTCTTTTTTCTTGACAACCATATTAGAATATGATTCATTTATACCAAACGATGTAATATAATGATTTTTATTCTATGGATATAACCACGATGGCCTTGAATACAAAACAACGCATTCTTTTGACAGCCGAAAAGATCATGGCCCGGAAAGGCCTGTCCGCTACCATTTCCGAAATCGCATCCCAGTCAGGAATCAAAGACTCTGTCATCTATCATTATTTTAAAAACAAGGAAGATCTTCTTTTTTCCATCGCAGAGGAGCGCCTGGAAGATATCCGTCAACAAATGGAAGAGCAGCTCCTTGCCATTGATGAGCCCGTGAGCAGGCTCCGGAAACTGGTTTTTTTCCGGATCTATTATATGGATAAACATCGAAATTACGGCAGCCTTCTGCTATTCGAATGTCGTTCGAATATGAATTTCTACCACCACCCGGCCTTTGAGCAGGCCAAATGGTTTATGATTCTGCTGGGGAAAATCATTGAATCAGGAATAAATGCAGGGGTCTTCAGAAAAGACCTGAACATCTGGCTGGTCAGGGATGCCGTGTTCGGCCTCATGGACCTTGCAAACATGCGGCAGTTATCAAGCTCCGACAGCACCCATCAGGAAGATTTTGAACACATCATTGACCTGATCCTGCCCATGGTCTTGATACACCAGGGGGCAAAGCCCGATCCATCGGACAAACGGAAACGCATTCTTATGGCCTCAGAAAAAATCTTTGCGGAAAAAGGATATGAAAACGCCACCATCCAGGACATCGCATCCCTGGCTGGCGTTGGAGACGGCACAGTCTATGACTATTTTAAAAATAAGGAAGATCTTTTGTTCAACACCCTCAAGGAAGGATTCCAACCCTCGAGCCTGAAAAAGGGATTCCAGGACCACCTTCAGGACCCTGGGGAAGAATCGGGCAACATGGGCCCCATGGAAAATCTCGAGCATTTCATCCGAAGACTGTTCCTGATCAGTCTGACCCAGCCCGCCTTTGCCAAAATTTTTATCCTGAATGGGATTTACAACAAACGCTTTTATGATTCCGATGCCGGGAAGGCAGTCACGCAATACATGGACAAACTGTCTGTGATAATCACAGAGGGAAAAGCCCGGAATCTAATCCGGCCCCATGTGGACCCGGACATGTTCGGCCGTCTGGTCCTTGGGGCGTTCAGCCATATGACCCTCCGTTGGTTGATTTCCGAAAAAAAGGCCATTCTGGATAAGGTGGGCGAGATCAACACCATGGTGGAGCTTATCACCCGATCCGTGTCTGGAAATATCTGTGCCTGACGATTATTTAACATCCATTTTAAGGAGAACGATTATGAGAAAAAGCATCCCCCGGGATTCCGGACTATCCGATTACACCAGAGAAATGGCCGACAAACGCCTGGCCTTTGTGGAACAACACGCCGGAGTAAAAACCTCCCATATTGGCCAGTATTCCTTTGACCCGGCGATCTTACCAGGCAACATTGAGCATTTTTCAGGCGTGGCCCAGATTCCCGTGGGCTTTGCCGGACCGTTGCTGGTCAACGGCGAACATGCCATGGGTGAGTTCTTTGTCCCCCTGGCCACCACCGAAGGCACCCTTGTTGCCAGTTACAATCGGGGCATGAAGGTGATCTATGAAAGCGGTGGCGTTACAACCACCATCCTGGATGACGCCATGCAGCGGGCACCGGTTTTCCATTTTGAAAACGCCAGGGCCACCCGTGATTTCGGACTCTGGATCACCGAAAACTTTGCAGAAATCAAGGCCCAGGCCGAAAGCACAACCCGTTCAGGAAAACTCAAAAACATCGAGCAGTACCCCGTGGGCAAGCTGATGTATCTTAGGTTCAATTATACCACAGGTGATGCATCAGGTCAGAATATGGTGGGCAAGGCCACCTTTATGGCCTGCCAATGGATCAAGGCCAATGTCGCTTACATCAAGCGTTATGTCCTTTCAGGAAACATGGATACGGACAAGAAGCCCTCACGAATCAACATGCTCCATTCGCGGGGCAAACGGGTGACCGCCGAGATCACCATCCCGGCACATCTCATGGAAAAAATCTCGGGAACCACCGTGGATGTCCTGGTTCAGCAACGGCAGGTCAGCTCTTTGGGAGCCTTTCTGGCCGGATCCAACAACAACGGTTCCCATGCGGCCAATGGCATCACCGCTATGTTCATTGCCTGTGGCCAGGATGTGGCCAATGTATCCGAATCCTGTGCCGGACTGGTCTACGTGGAAAAAACACCCGAAGGCGATTACTATTTCTCCATCACCCTGCCCTCTTTAATTGTGGCAGCCTATGGCGGAGGCACCGGCCTTGCCACCCAGAAAGAGTACCTTGACCTTCTGGGCTGCCATGGGTCAGGCAAAGTCCTAAAATTCGCCGAAATCGTTGCAGGCACCGTCCTTGCCGGCGAACTGTCCCTGGCCAGCGCCGTCATGGCCGGAGACTGGGTGTCCAGCCATGATAAATACGGACGAAACAAATAAAGCCATCTGTTAACGATTCGACTGCCATTGATGATCGGTATAGCCGGAACAATTCGTCCTTTAGCGGTGGAGCCGGAAACCCTCTCCCGTGATATGGTCGTTATGGGGGCTCTGACCGTTTCACTTTTCCTGATTGGGTATGAATTCAGGGGACGGCAGGGGCGCATTAATCGTTTCTATGGCATGGCGTTGCTGTCTGTGTATGTGGGATATACGGGATGGTTGATAATCAACGTACTGCACAGATGATAATAGACGAAAGTGACATATAGAACATGGAAAATAATTGATAATAACAAAACCTCGTGATATAAAAGTAAGCACCCTTGAGCTTGAGGAGACGGTTCCGAAACCCAAAAAATCTGAGCCCAATTTTATTTAAAAAGGGCAAGAAAAAACAAAACCTGATGTTTTCAGTTGCCAAATAAAAAAGGGCTGAAAGCTTGTATTGGCGTAAATTATGTTGACCAATTTTTCTAAATACTGTTCACGGGCTATACTGGCTTGCTTGCTGATACTTAATATGTCGTTGGCACCTAACGGATCGCAATGGGCTGGTGGCTTGGACCACTCTGTTGCTGACTCGAAACAGGTTCTTTGCTGTTTAACAGCGGCAACTTCTGTTCCGATTGAGATCAGAGAACGAACCCAGTTAGATAGTTTCTATGACTTATTCGCCGCATTTTACGGACCGGCTGACATTGTTTTTATTGGTAATTCTTTTTCCTTTCCTCCCAACGACAGTTCTGATGCCATCAATTTGACAGACTGTTCGCTACATCCCATTCGGGCGCCTACTTCCCTTCATTCCTTAGCAATCTGACCAATAAATATAATATATTCCGAAATTCTCTGCATTGGTTCTATGCTGGATTGGAATGTACTGGTGGAAAATTATTGCCGCACGAATCTCGTGACATGTTCCCAATCCATTGTATGGATTGGCTGATCTTCGAGTTTCGTGTTATAGGAGCTTCTATGGTTAAGAAAAATCACGAGTCATCAGACCCTAAAGAAAGTAAGACCCCTATCTTGAAACCGGAAATTGATTATTCTGCAACTAAACTTACACTATCTGAACAAATTATGTGTGGCTTGAAGATGATTGCCATTGTGGCATTAGTTCTGGGCCTGTTGTGTTGGTATGAATTGTCAGTTAGATAACGAAACGTAAAGCAGTGGAAAAAGGGAAGCACAGGTTTTGTTCTTTGCTTCCGACCACTGCTTATTTCACCTAAAATAATTACAACTGGGGGCATAAAATGTTTGGACTCGGGCCAATGGAACTTGTATTAATACTTGTTATCATTATTATTCTCTTTGGCGCGGGGCGCCTTCCTGAAATCGGTTCCGGAATAGGAACGGGGATAAAAAACTTTAAAAAGTCCATGTCGGATACTATTTCTGAAGAAATTGGTGACAATGTGAGTAATAAAAATGATGAATAAGCATCTTTAGAAGCAGAGAGAGGCTATGTGATGGGAATCGTGAAAACTTTTTGCTGTAATCGGATTCCATTAAACATTTAGGGTAAATTCCCCACGGGAATCTTAATAAATAGCTGATATTTTATGCAAAAGGCTGTTTTTGACCTTCCAGAATACGCAGTTCTATCTTAACATTCAACATTTCTCTCCATAATTGGACCAGCGGGAGCATTTTGTGAGTTGAAATTTTATTTGAGCCCAAAAGTGAAAAATTAAATGCGCCTTTCGGACTTTACATGATGGGCCTGTTTCGAGGGGCTTATCAAAATACCTCGACATAGAACCAGGCTAAAATTGGGGAATAAAAAACCCGCTGAAAGTCTTGAAGGCAAATCTTATGAAACATTTGTGTCGTTTGTTTAAACGCACCCCTTATATATAAGATGCCTATCCGATGGATGTAAAAGAACCGCATCCACTTTTTTACCCTGGATGGATCAGCGGGAAATTTGGACAGAAAGGTACAGTTTAATGGAAATTTATCGAATCTTAACTTTCTGTATAAAGTTAAGATTCGCGGATATCATCAAAACCCATTGTTTTCAGGTGCTTTCGTTGTTTTTACCGCTTTTTTCATTTTGTCCTTGATTTTGAATCTTAAGTCTGATCTGGTGCAAGGATAAAAGTTAAGATTCGTCAATTTTCATACCCCAAGAGGTAACAATGCTAAAAGGACAGAATTCAAACCGGCCAGCGCCTGGAACGGTGATCGACATCCAGCCGATCAAATTAAAAAAAGACATCGAGGCGATCAAAACCCAATTAGCCGGTAGGCCGAGGGATTTCTTGTTATTCGTCATGGGGATCAACAACGGAATCCGGGCCAGTGACCTTTTAAAAATAACGGTCGGTGATGTTAAACATTTAAAATCCGGCCAAGCTCTCAAAATCCGGGAGAAGAAAACCAAAAAG
>JAHIRD010000171.1 GCA_018818835.1 Pseudomonadota bacterium | reverse complement strand
GGGATTCTGTCGGGGCTTCTGTCTGGGATTCTGTCTGGGCTTCTGTCAGGGATTCTGTCTGGGATTCTGTCAGGGCTTCTGTCAAGGCTTCTGTCGGGGAAGCTGTCTGGGGTTCTGTCGGGGCTTCTGTCTGGGATTCTGTCTGGGATTCTGTCGGGGAAGCTGTCAGGGAATCTGTCAGGGAATCTGTCTGGGCTTCTGTCGGGGAAGCTGTCAGGGATTCTGTCTGGGAAGCTGTCTATGGCCAAAACGATGCGTCATGGTTAGCTTTTTATGACTTTTTTAATGAAGTCTGTGTGCTTAAAAAACAAACAAAGTCTTTATACGGATTATGGTTATTAGCTAAATCCTCTGGCTGGGTTATTCCGTACAAAAAAGTATGCTTTATGAGTGAGCGATATAATGTTTGTAAATTACAAGATGGGGTAATTCACTGTGATGGAGGTCCGGCTATTTCATATCCTGATGGATTTTCTGTTTGGGCTTTGCACGGAGTAAGGGTGCCGCAATGGCTTGCCGAGTCGAGAGATACTGAAATAAATCCCAATGAGCTATTAAAGATCAAGAATGTTGAGCAAAGAAGAGAGTTTGTCCGCAAGATTGGATTAGAGCGAATATGTTATGCACTGAAATCCAAAGTGATAGATAAATCTGGTGATTATGAATTATTGCTTTTAGATATAGGCGACAATCGCAAACGGCCATACTTAAAAATGCTGAATCCATCAATCGGGACGTGGCATATCGAGGGTGTACACCCTGATTGCATAACCGTACAACAAGCCATCAATTACCGACGATTTGGTACTGTTGAGACAGAAACAAACTGGAGTCCTACAATACTTACTTAAGGAGTTATTATTATGAAACAGATACAACAAGGCGACGTGAACATTACAAAGATTGAAAAAATCCCAGTGGATGCGAAAATTAAGCCGGACAGAATTTTACGAGATGGCGAAGTTACCGGCCACGCTCACAGACTTAAGGGCGAAGCCGAGTTACTGGAGCTTGGCAATAGGTTATTTATAAGAGTGTTGGGCGGCAATGTCAGCGTTATTCACGAAGAGCATAATACCGTGCTGATTCCGCCCGGCGAGTATGAGGTTACTCCTACGCACGAGTACGATCATTTTTTAGAGGAATCACGGGCAGTTGTAGATTAGGAAGGCGAACGAATAAGGAAGGTGGCTAATGAGTAGCGTTAAAAATATTGCATATCAAGATTATATACAAGATAAGACAAGCGAGCGTGATAATAATAGCGGGTTCGAGCCTGTATTTATGCCTGATTATTTATTTGGGTTCCAAAAATCTTTATGCGATTGGGCCATACACAAGGGCAGGTCTGCGATATTTGCTGATTGTGGATTAGGCAAAAGTATAATGGAGCTTGTGTGGGCAACGAATGTGGTGATGAAAACTAATGGCAAGGTATTGCTGATAACTCCTATTGCTGTTGGTTCGCAAATGATACGAGAGGCAGAAAAGTTTGGCATATCTGATATAGGTCGGTCAAAAGACGGCTCGACCAAACATAAAATAACAGTTACGAATTATGAGAGACTTCATTATTTTAATCCTGATGATTTTGTCGGAGTGGTTCTGGACGAAAGCTCAATACTTAAGAATTTTAAGGGGCATATAAAACATGAACTCAATATTTTTATGCGAAAGATTAAATACCGACTATTGGCCACAGCTACGGCGGCCCCGAATGATTTTATTGAGCTTGGAACGTCCAGCGAATCGTTAGGCTATTTGGGATATATGGATATGCTGTCGCGGTTTTTCAAGAACGACCAGAATAATTGTGCCACTAATAGGCGTGGGCGTTTCACGGAGGCAACAAAATGGCGGCTAAAAGGACACGCCGATAAGTCGTTTTGGCGGTGGATAACAAGCTGGGCCAGGGCAATACGTAGGCCGTCTGATATGGGCTTTGATGATGGTGGGTTTGACTTGCCTGAATTGGTAGAGAATGAACACGAAATACGCGTTTCCAGAAAGCCCATGGAAGGTGAAATGTTCACCTTTCCGGCTATTGGACTAAAAGAGGTTAGGGACGAACGCCGAGCCACAATTAAAGATCGGTGTGAAAAAGTAGCAGAGAAAATAAACAGTCATAGCGACTATTCGGTGGTATGGTGTAATCTTAACGATGAGGGCGATTTGCTGGAAAAACTTATCCCGGACGCCATACAAGTGAGTGGTAAGGATAACGACGATTCTAAAGAATCTAAACTGTTAGAATTCACGAATAAAGACGCAAGGGTTTTGATAACCAAACCAAAAATAGGGGCATTCGGTCTTAACTGGCAACATTGCAATCACGTGTCTTTTTTCCCAGCATATAGCTATGAGCAGTATTACCAGGCTATAAGACGTTGCTGGAGGTTTGGACAAAAAAGAAATGTAACAGTAGAATGTATTTATACCGAAGGTGATAAGTTTTCGATGGAGAATTTAAGACGGAAACAGTGTCAAGCCGATCAGATGTTTTCTAACCTTGTAAGCGAGATGAATAATTCTTTGCATATTAACAATATTACAGACTTTGATACAAAAACGGAGATTCCACAATGGGCGTAATTGACCAAAAAATAACAGATAACTATGCTATTTACAACGGCGATTGCATTGAGGTAATGGCCGATATGAAAGATGAATTGATAGACTTGTCTGTCTATAGTCCACCTTTTTGTGGTCTGTACCATTATTCGAGTAGTGAGCGAGATTTGTCGAACGCTGATAGCTATGATGATTTTTTCGAGCATTATGGATTTGTGGTAAAGGAATTATTCAGGATGACAAAGCCCGGCAGGTGTACTGCTGTTCACTGTATGGACACCCCGAACGGTAACAGCGGTTGCGATCATCTGGTTGATTTTCCAGGTGATATTATCAGGTTGCATGAGAAAGAGGGGTTCCATTACATCGCAAGGCATTGTATTTGGAAAGAGCCTTTGACTGTCCGCAACCGAACGATGCAGAAAAACCTTGCTCACGCTACAGTAGTTAAAGATGCTATCAATTGTGGCGTCGCCTCTGCTGATTATCTATTGATATTCCGCAAAAAGGGCGAAAATGCTAATCCAATAGCTCATCCTTTAGGCTTGGATGTTTATCACGGCGAACGCGAAATACCAGAGGATTTATTGAGATACAAAAATTACAAAGGCAAGCAAACAGAAAACAGATATTCTCATTGGATATGGCGGCAATACGCAAGCTCTTTTTGGGATGATATTCGACTTGACAATGTGTTGAAATACAAGGAAGGTCGGGACGAAGACGACGAGAAACACGTACACCCGCTACAGTTAGATGTTATCAACAGAGTGATAGCCTTGCGTAGTAATCCGCTCGACGTTGTTCTTACGCCGTTTATGGGGGTAGGGTCTGAAGTCTATGGGGCGGTGGCAAGCGGGCGAAAAGGAATC
>JAHIRD010000155.1 GCA_018818835.1 Pseudomonadota bacterium | reverse complement strand
ACGGTTCTGAGAGGGGCCGGTAACAACGGTAATGGCAAAACATAAAACGACTGTCACGTAGTAGCCGCGTGCGGCAAGGCGTCAGTAAAGCATGTTGTTAATAAGCTGCCATTATTGGAGAAACCGGTCTACTCGACATTTATGTATAGGAATCCAAGTCACATGATAGAAAGTGCTTCATGAAAATAGTCATGGTAAAACGTTTATTTCATTTATGTTTATAAAAGGAAACAGTGTCTTTATACGGAATATATCTATTCATGGTAAGTTTATTATGCTATGAAGAAACCGTCTCAAAAAAATTGAGGTCAGACGCTGCGTTTGACCTTTGTTTACGTCTCAATTTCTGCTGTCTGAGATTGTTCACCACATGAATATAGTTTGAGGCTTCTTTAGAATATGTAAATAATATGAGTGATGTAGCGTTTTATCGGCAGTGATGATTTTTAACATATAGGATTCAACAGAACGTATTCGCTAAGGAGGATTCCCATGGTCCGAAATTATAAACGCATTGTTTTTCTGGAATGGTTCACATCTGCAGGCCTTATTTTATTTTGGTTGGGTTTTTTTACGATTGGACTTGCCCCTGAAAAACCACCCGAGGGTTATTTTGTTTATGAACATTCGTTCCCAATGCCGGATATTCTTCTTGCCATTGCCTTGATTTATTCCGGTGTTTTGATTAAGAATGGAAATCCTCTTGGGAAATCATTTTCCTTAGCATGCGCAGGGGCAGTCCTGTTCCTTGGTATTCTTGACGTTAATTTCAACGTTCAAAACGGTATGTATACATTGTCGACCTTGGATTTTATTATGAATGCATTCAATAATCTATGGTGCGTCTTTGCCGGGATATATTTATTCATCTTATTGAAAGAATAAAATGTGTTAAAACTAAGTAAATACGAGGTCATTAATGAATGTACCCATTATTCATAATCCTTCAGAAAATCGTTTTGAGTATCGTAACGCAAATGACATTGCTGTCTGTGATTATAAGGTGATAGGGAATATGTGGTATTTTAATCACACGTCTGTGCCGGATTCTATGCGTGGCCAGGGAGTTGCAGCCCAATTGGTTGAAACAGCACTAACTTATGTTGATGAACAGCATGGACGGGTTGTGGCGAATTGTTCTTACGTGGCAGCCTATATAAAGAAAAATCCTAATTTTGCCCACCTTGTTGCTATAGAATAAGCATTCATTCCATTGGACGCATAGTGACCCTTCTGCAGTTTTGTAGCACCAGGATTGGACAGGATTGGGGACATGCAAATATTTCTTAAAGTCTTGCAATGTTATCAAAAAGTCAGGTGAAGACTATTTCTGAAGAAAAAAACTCACATGGCCTTTGAATTTTTAATGAAAATATTAGGATTTGATCAGACACAATTCTGCTATTAAGGTGCGTTGATCTATTCCCATGAAAACAAGAACAGTCCTACGGTTCTTTGTTGGCACAAAGCAAAAAAGGAGGTTCATAAAAAGCTGCTAAATCATATGGACTATGATGAAAGCCGTTTCAAGGAATACATTCCATCAAGGCCCTTAATAGGTTTTGGGATCTTTTCATGCCTGGACTGGAACATGTGCTTGAATCGCTGGTAGTTTTCTGCCACAAAGGCCTTTGTTCCGATGATTCCAGAATCTGTAAAATACCGGGTTTTTTTTATGAATCGATCAGTTCGTGTGATTTCAAAATTCTTATCTCGCTCTATGGTGACAATGTCCTTATCGATGACGTGTCTGCTTTTGCCGTCTGATCTGGGCAGTGCTCCTGCTTCATAAACATATCGTCGGTAGCGGCGGAACCGCTCTTTTTCATCGACATCGTTGAATTCTGCAACCCCAAAATCCGTTGAAAGAAAATTGTCTGTGTTGCCGGTCTGGCTGTGGTAGCCCAGCGAACACCAGCGGTAATCTTCGGGCCGTTTCACGATTCCCGCCCGAACCGCATTCAGGTCGATGTAGGCCAGCAAATGAATCAGGGTATCGCCTTTTTGAACGATTACACTCTTGAAACGCTCACCCCAGAGGGTTCCCCTCCGACCCTTTGATTTGTTGTAATACCGTGAAAACGTTTGCTTGACCTCCTTTATAAACTCCGAAAGGCTGGCCCATTTTCGCCTGAAATGATCAATGCGGCCCACAGGAAACATGGAATCATCCCCATAGCATACCGTGTATCTCATTTTGATATCGGCATCGGAATAGTTCCGCTCAGGAAACATCTTGACAAGGATGTGAACGTGGTTGTCTAAAATCGCGTAACCGAGGATTTCTGTAAAATAGATTCGGGCAAACCGCTTGAGGATTGATACAAATTTTTCTTTTTCCACCGTCCCGAAGGGGAAACCATCCAGGGCGGTTCGGGAGATTACATGATAAACACTCTTTTCATCCCGAATAACCATTCGTGTTGTTCGTGGCATAGGATACCTCCATAGATCGTGAGAATGGGGTGGCAGATTAATTTGTCAATGACCATATCAGAGGGAACATTTTTTGGGAAGTTGATTTTTTTGCATAGCCCTAATTCTAATTAAATAATTGGCCTGTCCCCAAAAAATGTTTTTGCATAGCCCTAATTAAATAAAATGATTGGCCTGTCCCCAAAAAATGATGACGTACATGAAGGCCCTGAAGAAAAACGATTTAATAGTTTAACCACCCACTCCCTTTGGTCGTTCAAGGACACGAAGAGCACGAAGAGAAGCATGCCTCCGGCGGCCAGCTTCCCAGCCTTCGCGGGGACAAGCTTAAAAAGCTGGGTAAATAGGTTGGGTCTTTATTCTCGTCCTATGCCAGAGTTTGGGAGCGAGTACGTTGGAGTGATGTTTATAAATTTTTTAGAAAACATGATGGGATTCAATGAAGCGTATGGTTCGTGTCTTGCCGTTCAGGACCATGGAGTGGGACACGGCGCCCTTTGCATGGTATTTCACTCCTTTGAGAAAGGAACCGCCTGAAATCCCTGTGGCTGCAAAAAATACATCACGGCTTTTCACGAGGGTTTCCACAGAAAAATGGGAGTTTAAATCGGTCCCGTGGCGGAGAAGGGCATCTTTTTCCATGAGACTTTGGGGATCCAGACGGGCAAACATCTGGCCGCCCAGGGCACGTAT
The DNA here is from genome assembly GCA_018818835.1 of Pseudomonadota bacterium. Classification (GTDB taxonomy): domain Bacteria; phylum Desulfobacterota; class Desulfobacteria; order Desulfobacterales; family Desulfolunaceae; genus JAHIRD01. The sequence continues at coordinate 22,247 of JAHIRD010000155.1, read as the reverse complement.
GGCGCAGGCAGACAGAACGCCCTCGGGTGTGCCACCGGTTCCCATCATCACATCCACCTCGGAATTGGGGCTCACCGCCATGAGGGATCCGGCCACATCACCATCCGTATGGAGCTGAATGCAGGCTCCGGTTTTTCTTATATTGGCGATCAGCTCTTTGTGCCGGGGTTTTTCAAGCACAAAAACCACCAACTCATCGGTTGTTTTACCCAGGGCCCTGGCAATGTTTTTCAAATTGTCCTCAACGGGTGCATCCAATTCAACCACATCCTTGGCTTCTTCGGATACCACGATTTTCTTCATGTAGAAACTGGGGCCCGGATCATACATGGAACCGGCAGGGGCTGCTCCCACCACAGCAATGGCATTGGGTCGGCCCAGGGCCAGGAGATTGGTGCCTTCCACCGGATCAATGGCAAGATCCAGGGCAAGCCCCTTGCCATTTCCCACTTTTTCACCATTGAACAGCATGGGTGCCTTGTCTTTTTCCCCTTCACCGATAATCACGGTTCCGTTGATATCAATGGTGCCAAAAGCTGCCCTCATGGCGTCCACGGCCGCACCGTCACCTTCTTCCTTAAGGCCCCGTCCAAGATATTTCCCGGCCGAAAGAGCGGCCGATTCCGTGACCCGCACAAGATTCAGGGCAAGGTTTTTATATAAATGGTCCATGGTCATCTCCTTTGGGGTACTTCGTTTATATGTCCAAATCCATTATAATAATCCTGCTGGTGCTTTAATGCAAGAGGGGATGATTATCGGTTTTAAAGATTGTTCACCTGCTCTTTTTCGGACAAAGCCCTATCAACCATGGCAAGGGTGGTGTCGTATGAAAAACCACGCTGGCTTAAAAAACCGTAGATCTTCTTTTTCAGGGTTTCGGGATCGGCATTCTCCCATTGCCTCAGTTTGGGAATAAGGGCGGTCCAGGCCGCCTCTTCTTCATCATAATGGGCAAGGGCCGTATCGATCATGTCATCGGTAATTCCTTTCTGAAGCAATTCCTGCTTGAGTGCCCAGGTGCCTTTGGGATTCAGTCTGCGTCGGTCTTCGATCCACAGGCGGGAGAATTCCTGGTCATTCAGATAGTTCTGCCCCTGGAGCTTGGTGATAATCTTATCACGGCAGGGGGCCGGGTATCGTTTCTGGGAAAGATACTGGCGCATTTCGCGGACACTGCGAGCCCTGTATCCGAGAAAACGAACAGCAGCTTCATAGGCGCGCTCTTCCAGGTCTTCCCGCTCAAGGGTTTCAACGGCTTCCTCGGTCAATCTCTGGCCTGAGCCCAGGCGTGCCGCTGCAAAAATACTCAGGCTGAAGGCGTAGCGGTCATCCAGGTACACACTGACTCTTTTTTTATTTTTCTGCTGGACTTCAAGCTGGGTAATGGTCCGTTCCATGGAAAGCCTCATGTTTGAACAGGGTCAAGGGAAAGAACCAGGATCATGTGATCACGGACCTGCCATTTCACATCATGATCGAAAATTCGTATGCCAAATATTTTTGAATGATCTGACGCGTTGTTTTCATAATAAGCAGGACGGGGGTCCTGCCCGAGCATCTGGATGATGATGTTGCGAAGATCGGGGTTGTGTTTTCCCATGTGATTTAGGGTCATGTCCGCGTCCGGACTAAAACGAATTTCAAAAACAGGGATTGGGGCTTCATGGGCAAATCCGCCTGTGGCCTCTTTGATGATATCGGAATAGGGCAGGTAGGGTTTGATATCCAGAACCGGGGTCTGGTCCACCATGTCCACACCTTTTAAATGAAGTATCGGCCCCTTGTCTGTGATTTCGATCCTGTCCAGTTTCACTGCGGACATGCCGATGGGGTTGGGCCGAAAGGGGGACCTGGAAGCGAATACACCCACTTTTCGGTTTCCCCCAAGTCGGGGGGGCCGGACCATTTCGGGCCATGTGTCCCGGACAGAAAGATGAAAGACGAACAGGACCCAGATGTGGGAAAATCGTTCCAGCTCCCTCACGGCGTCCACCCGGGCGTATTCGGGGTGAAAAATAAGGGTGGCCGGAGCCTCTTTCACTAAGCCAGCCTGCCGGGGCACACCGAATTTTTCCTTGAAGCAACTGTGAATGGTGCCTATGCTGTTTAGCCGAATGTCGTCCATAATCCCTTGAGTTCCTGAACCAGATTCCTGAAATGGTCAATGGCACTGACAATGGGGCCGGGAGAATTCATGTCAACCCCTGCAATACGCAATTCATCCAGGGGATACATGCTGCCCCCCAGTTTTAAAAATTTCAGGTAGTCTTTGACAGCGGGTTTGCCTTTGTCCATGATCCGGGCTGCGATGGAAAGGGCTGCAGATATTCCGGTTGCGTATTTGTACACATAAAATCCAGAGTAAAAATGGGGAATTCTCAAGCATTCCAGGCTGAGTTCATCATCAAGGACAAGTGTTTTCCCGAAATAGGTTTCAAGGAGGCCTCGGTAATCATTTTGGAATTGCTTAAGGGTCAGGGCCTCATTGTTTTCGGCACGTTCATGGATGATTTTTTCAAATTCGGCAAACATGGTCTGCCTGAACAAGGTGCCGCGGATGTTGTCGATTTCCCTGTTGATGATGTATGCCTTCATGCGTGGATCCGATGTATGTTCAAGAAGGTAGCGGCTCAAAAGGGTTTCGTTTAAGGTGGAGGCCACTTCGGCCACGAAGATGGTGTAGCCGTGGCTGGCATAGGGCTGATGTTTTCTGGAATAATAACTGTGCATGGAATGTCCGGCCTCATGGGCCAGAGTATACAGGCTGTTGATGGCATCTTTCCTGTAGTTCATAAGGATGTAAGGCATAGAGTCATAACATCCCGACGAATAGGCCCCGCTCCGTTTACCCCGGTTTTCGTATCGATCCACCCAGCTTCCCCGGAGTCCCTCTTCAAGAATGCCCGTATATTCGGACCCTAATGGAGAAAGGGCCTTGATGCAGGTTGTCACCGCTTCATCGTAGTCCATGGAAAAATCCACATGGTTGACCAGGGGAACATGGGTGTCATAGATGTGCAGTCCGGATATATTCAGGGCTTTTTTACGAAACTCGAGGTAGTTGAACAGGGGCGAAAGATTGTCTTTGACCGTGGATATAAGGTTGTCATAAACGCTTTGGTCCACCTTGTCCTGGAAAAGGGACGCCGTGAGGCAGGAATCGAATTTTCGAGCCCTTGATATAAACACGTCTTTTTTCACCGAAGCGGCCAATGTGGCTGCAAGACCATGCTTATGGGCCTCATAGACCTTGTAGTACTGTTTGAATGTTTTTTTTCGAAGGGGTCGTTCTTTTTTGGACAGAAATGAAATGAAATTGCCGTGACTGAGTTCCACTCGGTTTCCGTCATTGTCCGTCATTGTTCCGAAACTGAAATCCGCATTGTCAAGCTGGCTGAAAATCTGGCGGGGGGACTGGAAGAGTTCGCTTTCCATGGCCAGGACCTGCTCCACCTCTTTGCTTCGGGTATGGGGTTTGTTTCTCAGGATTTTTTCAAGATAAAATCGGTAGTCTTTGATTTTTGGATTTTCAAGATAGTCGGCAAGGATGTCCTCGTCCAGGGAATGGATTTCAGGGATGATGAAACTGGAGGCATCGCTTATCCGTGCATGGAGGCTCATGGCCCTGAGATAGAAGGCTGTGTGGACCTGGTGCCTCGTGTCTTCATCGTTTCTCAGGTGGGCGTAGGTATAGATTTTTTCAAGGTCCCGGCCCATGGCATGATCAAAATCCAGGCATTCTATAAATACTGAGAATGATTCATGAAGTTTTCCTTTGAATTGTGTATATCCCGAAACACGCTCTGCAATGTTTTCAAACAGAAATTCCCACTGGGCCATGGTAGCAAACAGGGGGGACAGGTCCCACTGGTCTTTGGCGGGAACGGCTTTACGGTCAGGAAGGGATGTCGCTGCCATGGGCACTCCTTTATCAGGGTTTGTAACTGTATTTGGGCGTAGCCTTGATCACGGCCTTCATGGTGGGGAAGTGGGCTGTGAAGGCATCTTTGATTTCGTCGATAATGGCCTGATTGTCGGATTCGGGAATATCATCCTGGGTGACAATGTCGAAAATGGCGGTGCATATGTCACTCTCGCCTCCCACGATTCTCAGGTCATGGAATGAGTCGGCCTTGTCATGATCGCCCACAATGTGCTCAAGGACCCCTTTGATGTGATGATAGTCCGGATGGTCCATGTTCACGGGGTCAATATGAACCACCACAAGGCCACGGGTTTCTTTGCCTATTTCCTCTTCGATATCCTCGGCAATTCTGTGGAGAGAAAGGGCACTTTCCTTGTGGCAAACCTCAATGTGAAGGGAGGAAACGCTGGTTTGGCCGTAGGTGTGTGAAATGATATCGTGGACACCCAGAACACCGGGCTTTGATGCACACCGATCTTCGATCATCCGGATCAGGTCCTGTGACGGCGGTTCGCCCAGAAGGGGGTTGATGGCATCTTTCATGATCATGTAGGCTGAAATGAAAATCGCCACGGACACCAGGCAGCCCATGATCCCGTCCACCATGAAATAGCCGTATCGCGAACAGATAAGGGCCACCACAACCAGGACCGTGGACAAGGCATCACTCCGGTGGTGCAGGGCGTCTGCTTTCAGGGCCTTGGAATCAATGTGATCGCCAATATGGAATGAAAACCGAGCCATCAGCTCTTTAACCAGGATGGTGGCCGCCACGATGAGGATCACGTCCATGCTGACCCATGTCTTGGAGGGATGCATGATGGCAAGGATAGATGTTTTTAGCAGCTCAAGCCCGGCCACAAAAAGAAGGACCGAAATGATCAGGGTGGCCACGGACTCCACCCGGCCGTGACCAAAGGGATGTTCTTTGTCAGATGGCTTCCGGGATAGCTTGAAACCGATGATCACCACAATGGAGGTGGCTGAATCGGACAGGGTGTGAAAGGCATCGGCAATCAGGGCGGTGCTGTGGACGGCAATGCCCGCATAGAGCTTGACAATGAAAAGAAGGGTGTTGCCGATGATGCTGACCCAGCCTTCAAGAACACCGTATCGGGCCCGTATATCCGGGTCTCTAACCGAAGCACTCCGTGGGATGAACCAGGAAGCAAAGAATAATGATAGTCGTTTCACAGTTTAGGCCTTTTTCGCACGTCTATGATTGAAGTGGGAGAATAGCATAAATGGTTCTGTTTTTACAAAAACAAATGTCTTTGGTGGTTATAAAAGCTTTAACACGGACGGGCACGGACATACACGGACGAACACGGCAGGGACGGACACGGACATACACGGACGAACACGGACGAACACGGACGAACACAGCGGGGACGGGCATGGGGTGACATTGTATTTTTATAAGTCCCATGGGTCGCATGCGTCCCATATGGATTTACGGGTATGAATGTTCTTGAAATACACATAAAAGATGATATAATGTGTATACTATGCAAGGGAGGGTCTCATGAAACGTACAAACATTTTGCTGGATGAATTATTGATCGACAAGTGCTTGAAGGCCACAGGGATTAAAACACAAAGAGCCTTGATCGATCATGCGTTACGGGAACTGTTGAGGCATGAAAGACAGATCGATCTTCTTGAACTTAAAGGTAAGGTCACATGGGAGGGAGATCTTGATGCGTGGCGTCAGAGTCGGGGCCTGTGATGGTTCTTGTGGATACCTCTGTCTGGATTGATTTTTTTTCAGCATCCTCCCAAGCCCATGTGGACACCCTCGAACATCTTATAAGGACACGTCAGGATATTTGCATTTGCGGCATTGTACTTACCGAAATTCTTCAAGGAATCCGAGAGGATTCCGATTTCCAACGAACACAAGAGTTGCTTTCCCATCTGGTGTTTCTACCCATGGACTATTCTTCATTTATCCGATCTGCGGAAATATATCGATCTCTTCGTCGTCAAGGGATTACGATTAGAAAACCTGTGGATTGCATGATTGCTGCTGTTGCCCTTGATCATGATATTCCTCTTCTCCATAATGACAGAGACTTTGTTGCCATTGAAAAACATTTTGGTTTGAAACGGTTTTTGTGAAAAGGGTATTAACACGGACGAACACGGACTAACACAGCAGGGACGGACACGGACATGCACGGACGAACACAGCAGGGACGGGCACGGACGGGCAGACAATACCAGCGTCAATAAACAGCCGGATGCCCATAGGCATCCGGCTGTTTTTAAGGGATCGGATTAGATATTTCGGGTCCACAGAGAAGCAATGGCCGGGCCGGTGCCGACGCATAAAGAGGCGCCGCCTGTGGTGAGGTTCAGGCGTTCCATTTCATGGTAGAGAGAAACCACGATCCTTAGGGCAGAGCAACCCACGGGGTGACCCAGGGCGATGCCTGATCCGTTGTGGTTGACCTTGTCCATGGGCAGGTCGATGCCGTAGTCTTCCTTGAGCATGCGGCCCACACCGAGGAACTGGGCGGCAAAGGCTTCGTTGATTTCCCAGTAGTCCACGTCTTCAAAGGACATCCCTGCTTGTTCCAGGCATTTGGGAATGACCACGGCAGGTCCAAGGCCCATCACTTCAGGGGCCACACCGGCACAGGCCGTGTTGATCAGCTTCATCAGGGGTTTGATGCCCAGTTCTTTGGCTTTTTCTTCGGACATGAGGATAACTGCGGCGGCACCGTCATTGATACCTGATGCGTTGGCTGCGGTGACCACGCCATCTTTGCGGAACACGGGTTTCAGCTTGCCCAGGCTTTCCATGGTGCTGTTGGGAATGGGATGTTCGTCCGTATCAAAAATAATGGCGCCTTTGCGGCTGGGGATTTCAAAGGGAACGATTTCACGTTTGAAATGGCCGGCCTCAATGGCGGCAAGGGCGCGATTATGGCTGGTCAGAGCCAGGGTATCGCATTCTTCACGGGTGATGCCGTATTTTACAGCCACGTTTTCAGCGGTTACGCCCATGTGGCCTCCGGCCAGTTCATCCACAAGCCCGTCGTGGAGCATGCTGTCTTCAATGGTCCCCTGGCCCATGCGGTACCCGCTTCTGGCCTTGGGAAGCATGTAGGGCGCATTGGACATGCTTTCCACACCCACCACCATGGAGATCTCTGTTTTCCCGAGCATGATGTTGTGAGCCGCAATTTCAAGGGCTTTCATACCGGATCCGCAATTCTGATTGATCAGAACGGCGCTGCTCACATCGGAAAACCCGATGCGCTTGGACACCTGACGGGCAGGCAGGGAGCCCTGCATCCCTGGCAGACACTGACCCATGACGATTTCATCAATGGTGTCCGGGGCGATGCCGGCACGCTTGGCCGCTTCCTTGCCCACATGAACAGCAAGATCTCTTGCCGGAACATCTTTTAAGGTGCCCATGAATTTTCCGATGGCTGTACGGCATGCACTGACCATGACCACGTTTTTTATTGCCATTTAAATAACCCTCCTGATTAATAAAAAATATGTTAAAAAATAACGAATAATAATCCTTTTAAACGGTTCAGACCCTTGTATCGAAGGGGCCCAAAGGGCATGGCCCCTTTGGTTTAAAACCTTATCCATACCGTAAAAAAAAAGATATGTATAGATGAAAATACAGATAGATAGATAAGGATCCTGGTGTAAATTATTTGGTATGAATGTCTATAAATTGCTGAAGCATAACCTTCTGGATTGAATTGAGGGCCTGAAAACAGATGGCCATCTGTCGTATGGGAATGGATTTTCCAAAGACCTTGGAAACTGTGGTATCCCTCAGAGGTTGGATGGGGAAAGAACTGAAGTGCTGTTGCCCCTGGCTGGCAATCAGATCCAAAAACGAATAAGCACCGTCGATGGCCTGGGCACCCTGGTAGTTGAAGGCAAGGCCACCTTCACTGATGTTGGCAATTTGGCCCAGCTTTATCGGATAGGGCTTGAGTACGGCAAGAACATCACTGTTGACATTGTACCTGGGGTGTTTTCTCCGCTCAAGGCTCGGGGTCATACTCTAAATCCTGAATGTGTGTGTAATGCAATGGCCTAATACCGTTGACTCCTATGCAAAGGGTTTTGAATCAGGGCGTAAACACCTCGTCAAAATCAATGGCGGGTCGTTTGGGCGGCAGCGACGTTCCGGACTCCATGGCCTGGGCAAGGTCAGCCTGAGAATCCAGGTCCAGCCACCAGTAGCTGTAAGCACTGTTCTCCCGGCCATATTTGGACAGGACCGTGGGGGGGGTTCCGAATTTGTTCCAGTATAAAAGCCGTGTGTAGTTTATATTCCATAACAGAACATAAGGCATATCTTCGCAAAGGATACGGTCAATCTTACGGATGATGTCATTCCGTTGATGGATATCGAAAATGCCTTTCTGCTGTTCGATGAGGGCATCCACCTCGTTGTTCTTGAACCCTGTGATATTGTTGCTCCCTGTCCGGTCTGCCTCTTTGGATGACCACATGCTTTCCGGATCTTTGAAAATACCGGCTCCCCAGGCAGCCCATGTCATCTGATAATTGAATTCATCCATGTCCTTGGCCCAGGAGGCGCCGTCTTTTTTGTCCGTAATCAATTCAATGCCCGCATCTTTGAGATCTTCGGAATAAATGGCCAGGAATTTGTCTGTGGATGGATCACGGGTCAGGAATTTGAAGGAGAATTTTTTACCGTTTTTTTCAAGGAAACCTGTTTTGGGGTTGACGGTCCATCCTGCCTCAGTCAACAGTTGCCTGGCTTTTTTCTTGTCCAGCTCTTGCAGGGGGTTGGGGCAGGGGTTCTTCTTGGTGTACAGGTCCTCGTAATAGGAACGGTGGAGAAAATACTGATCATACATCAGGGTATGGTTCATTTTTTGCCGGTCCAGGAGGCAGGCCATGGCTTTGCGGACCCGGATGTCATCAAAGGGAAAATTTCTTGTGTTCATGGCAAAACCCTGGAAACCCACGGGCTGGTAATTGATGACCTTTTGTTTGACGATGCGGTTCGAATTGAACAAATCGCCGCTTGTTTCATTGACCCAGATTCGGGAGGTGTATACCGGGAACAGGTCGATCAATCCTTTTTTAAATGCTTCAAAGGCATTGATCCTGTCCGCGTAAAAACGGAATTTCAGGGTATTGAAATTGCCGATACCCCGGGCTCCGGGTGCATCCTTGTTCCACCAGTCGGAACGTCTTTTCAATGTCACATAGATTCCCTCCTTAATCTCTCCAAGGCGATAAAGGCCAGAGACAACCGGGAATTCAAAATTGATCTTGTTAAAGTCCAAGGCACCGTAAGCATGTTTAGGCAGAATGTGAAATCCGCCGCAGGCACCCAGGTTTTCCCAGTGAATTGTTTTTGCGGTAAACCGGATGGTGTTTTTATCCAGGATCACCGGAGGAAGAAACCGTTCCAGGCTGACTTTATGGGGACCGGTCATGTTTTTGGGATTTAAAATAGCTTCATAGGTCCACAGAACATCCTCGGCCGTTATGGGTGTGCCGTCACTCCATCGGGCCTTGTTGCTGATGTGGAAGGTGAAGCTTTTTTTATCATCGGAGATGGACCAGCGGTCGGCAAGACCCGGCTCATACTCAAGGGTGACGGGGTTCATGCCCAACAGGGTTTCAAACATGACCCCGAAAATTTCCGAGGTCAGGGAGTTGTTGTCCAGATAGTAATTGAAACTCTTGGAATACTGCCCGCCGAAAATGGACAACTCACCCCCGATTTCCGCATCCGGGCTGGCAATGGGATCGGGCGCTGGTTTGTAATTCGGGGAGGGGAACGTCTGATCCCCGAAACAGAGCGAGGCGGTTGTGAACAGCACGATTAAAACGACCAGTCCTTTTTTCATTCCTTGTCCCCTCAGGTTTTTTTCAGCACATCAATCATGGAATAAACATGGCCCGTGATGTTCTGTCCGATTTTTTCATGAAGGTACAGAACCGCATCCAGTGTACCTTCGGCATAGATATCCCTGCCGCTGATGTTGTGGGTGATACCGAACGTGGACGTGGCATTTTTATCGGTCAGGGTGTATGTATGCCAGCCGTGGCCGTCCAGATATTTTTCGGGAATGTTCCAGACGTTTTTCTGGGCAATGGGGTCCCTTTCCTTGTAAATCTCGTCTTCGGTAAAGGGAACGCCCAGATGGTTGAAATAGCGGACCATGGCCTTGGCCGTGCCGCTTGTATCGGCTTTCCAGCTCTGATGGCTTTCCTTGACCTCCATGGTGTATCCGGAAAACAGGCCGGGAAAGGTTTTGGCCGCATATTCCATCATGGCCATGATCCCCACGATCTGTTTGTTCATATTCGGGGCGATCACAGCGGGAATATCCGAGTCAAGAACCCGTTTTCTTATGCCATCACGATCCCCTCCGGTGGTGCCCATGACAAAGGGTAGTTGATGACTGCAATAAAAATCCACATTGGAGTTGACGGCACTGGGGTGGGTGTAGTCCACGGTAATGAAGGGGCCATGCTTTAAAAGAAGGTCTTTGATTCGCCCGGACCGGTTTTCGGGCCGGATCAATTCTACCTCCGTGTTTTCGACCCTGTGGGTGGCAGCGGTCACATCAGGTCCTGTCAGGGAGCTTTGTATCAAACGAAAACGCCCATCATGTGCAGCATGGCGGTAAATGGTTTCGGCCACCTTACCCGGGAGCCCGTTGATCATCAGTTGAATGGTGTTCATGGTATATCCTCATGGTTTATTCTGCGCATCGGGGATTACATTAGCCCAAGCGTCACAATTTTTCTATGATTTTTTTAAGGCCCTTGAAAGAACAGCCTTCCAGGTGAGTTATGTTCCTTTTCAAGGATATGACAGCCGGGGGGATAAAGGCCTCGAACTGTTTTTTCCCCTTGACCCGGCTCAAATACCCGAAGGCCCCCAGCATCTGAAGGTTTCGCGTGATTCTGACGTGGATGTAATTTTCTATAAAATCAGCACGATGAACCGGAGTAATCCCAGAGTATACTTCCAGGAAAAAAGAAAGGAATTCATCTTGCATCACAGGATCGATTCCTGCGTAAGGATCAATCAGAAGGGAGGCAAGATCGTATTGGACCGGACCCATCCGTCCCCCTTGAAAATCAATGATATGACAGGACTGATCTTTGACCATGATGTTTCGGGACTGAAAATCACGATGCATGAATCCCGTGCATCCGTTTGAAAGGGCCCGGTCTGCCAGCACTGAAAATTCATCATCAAGGACGGTGACCGGGAGGTTCATGCCCAGAACCCCATTGGCAAAGGCACTGATAAAATAATGGCATTCCCGTTCCATGATCAGGTCATGATCATAGTGGCTGGTCTGGCAGGTCCAGTGGCTTTGAAACCCTTTGGCCCCATCCACTGACATTCTGGCCAGGGTGCCAAGCACGGATCGGTAAAGCGTGACCTTAGATTGAACCGAGGATTGCCTGGCCCAGTGGTCCAGGTGGACGTCTCCCAGATCCTCCATATAAACCTGGCCTGAAAAGAGATCAACATCATAAATTATAGGGACGGGAATCATTTTGTCCCGAAGGTGTCTGCCAATGGCCACAAAGGATGCGGCTTCCGATCGAGGTGCGTTCAGAGTGATGCCATGGTCGGATAGTATCAGGCTTTGATTCTTGCTTTGCAGGCGGTAATAGGTTCGGTCCGATCCGTCACCGGCCAGTTTTGAAACAGCCAAGGCAGAGTCAGGCGGCCTTTTATAAACATACTCAAACACCCTGGGTGCAGTCAGCTCCCGGCATGCTTCCAGGTATTTTTTGGGTGTCCCCATATCAATCCAGTACGGTTTCTCAAGGACAAGGGCCTTGACGTGGGGGCCGTTTTCTATGAGATTACGGTAAAGGTCAATGCTGCTGTAGGGGCCTGTTTCGGGAATCATGGAAATGATTTGGGGGTCAATGACCTGGATGCCGGTGAACGCCAGATCTGGAAGGGCGTTGTCAGGCTTTTTCCCAAGGTAAAAGCCTTTGACAAACCCCTTTGAATCTGTTGCGACACAGTTGAATTCCGGATAATCGTGGAGAACCAGGGTCACAGGATGGGAATGGCTCAGGTGGTATTGGTATACCTCATTGTAATCCACGTCGGTGACAATGTCGCCATTGACCACAAGAAAGGGTTCGGAACCCAGAAAATCGGCCACATTCCTGATGCCACCACCGGTGTCAAGAATCTCCTTTTCATGGCGGGTGACCACAGGGACCGGGTACCTTTTTTTTTGGATATGGTGTTCGATCTGTTCATGCAGATGGTGGGTGTTTATGATGATTCCCTGGCACCCTGAATAGATCAGCTGATCAATGGTCCGGTCCAGAATGGCCTTTCCGCACACTGTAAACAGAGGCTTGGGAATTGAATCTGTATACGGCTTTAACCGTGTCCCATACCCGGCTGCGAGGATGAAGGCTTTCATACGGATAGGTGCCTTTCGCCCGACGATCACATCTGTATCAGGGAGATGTAATCCTGAATGGTTTCATAAAAATACCTGCGTTTATCTTCGGAACCGGGTTCGTTCAGCCCTTGGCCCGTAAAATAGGATAAGGCATTTTTAAAATTGATCTCGGACAAGGATTCCGGAAGATCGATTTCATGGTTTTTGTACATTCTCCGGCCCATGGACAGGATTTTTTTCACGGCGGTTTTGCCCTCAAAGCTGTTTTCCGGATAGCGTTTGAAAAAATTTAAGGCCACCATGTAGGATTCCATATAGGTTTTCAAAAAACTGGCGAAACAGTTGAGTTTTCTGTATCCCTCCGAGGTCAGATCATAGGTGTCCGGACGGGTGGGGTGGGGCGTGATAATACCATCGTTGATAAAGGCTTTGATATCTTTGCGGATCAGATATTCGGCCGGCGTTTCCCTGTCATAGGAAAACTCATTGTCAAACATCTTTTTTAAAATGTTGTAGGAGTCGATGAGGTCTCCATGCTTGAATTGAAAGGAATTCTGTTTGAGTATCGACAGGGCGCTATACGTGGCTGAAATAAAAAAACCGATGCAGTTGTTTTTGTAATATCCAAGAAGGGGACGTTTGCTCGTGTTGACCTTATAGATGGTTTTGGCCGTGGGTTCCGATTCGGTTTCAGCATTGACTTCTATGAAGTTCCTGCGGTCATAATTACTGATCACCGTATTGATGGCCCAGGGCCTGTTCTGGGACAGGGTGTCGGACAAAAGCGTTCCCTGGGATTTTAAATAACTCATATACATGTCGATATCAATCATCAGCTGTTCATGGGAAAAACGCTTTTTGGGGCTGTTTAAAATGGCGCTGGCCACAATGCCGTAGGGTGTGACCAGGGCGACCTTTTGTATGGAATGGACCAGGCGATATCCCATGGCCCGGCACAGGTCGTTGTGCTGTTCCCGGTCCTGGTCATAAAAAGAGTCCCCGCGGGCTTTAATGAACGCATTGAGGGACATGGGTTCGTGGAAATTTATATATACCTTGCCATACCGTTTTTTTAGAACCCGTCTGGCCTTGAATATCTGACCCACACTTTCGGGTTCCTTTTCACCGCCTTCCACCTCGTGAAGATAAGCGTCCTCTTCTAACACACGGTCATAGCCAAAAAAAACCGGGACAAAGAGAAGATCGTCACAGGCTTTTTCCCGTAGGGAGTCAATAAGGATGGACAACAGACCGAATTTGGGCGGAAGAAGTTTTCCGGTGCGGCTACGGGTTCCTTCAATGAAAAGTTCAATGTTAAACCCTTCGGACAGAAGTCGTTTCATATATTCGGAGAAAATTTTGGCATAAAGCTCCGCACCTTTGAAGGTCCGACGCATAAAAAAGGCACCCCCCCCCCTGAAGATGGTCCCCATGGGCCAGAAAGAGAGATTTTTTCCGGCGGCAATATGGGGGCAGGGCATGTTATTGATATGGAAAAGATACGACAAAATCAGGTAATCCAGATGGCTCTTGTGGCAGGGAACCAGAACCATGGGGGCCTGGATGGACATTTCCTTGATCCTGGCCAGACCTTCATAATCCACGGTGATACCCTCAAACAGGTTTTTGAACAGCCAGTCCAGAACGATTTTGTAAGCCGTGATCCATTTGGAACTGTAATTGGCCGCAATTTCTTCCAGGTAACCATCGGCCTGTTTGTTTACCTCCCGAACGGGAAGATTGTTTTTCAGGGCGTAGTCATTGAGGAAATGCTTGAGCGACTCACCGGTCAGGACGTTTTCTTTGAGCTCTTCACGGGATTTGAGCACCGGCCCTGTGATAGTCTGGCGGTGACGGTTGATACGGTTAATCAGCTCCCTTCGAAAGGTGTCGGCCTGCTCGTTGATCAAAAGGTCACAGATATCCGGACGCTCCAGAAATGTTTTTAAACTCAAGGGCTCGATAATTTCAGAAAAACTATTTTTTGAGTCGCTTAAAAGCATGACAAGACGTCTCAATTTGCCGGGTCGTTCCTGGGTTCCGAACAGCAGCTCAACAAACGAGTGCTTCATTTTTTTTGGTTTAGGGCTGAAAAAAATAAGTTCAAGGACGAAATAAATGGGCCTGTCAATGGTTTTTTGCATTTCGATCAGGTATCGGATGGGGTCGGTTTTTTCTTTGACAAAGCGTTTGTAAAACGAATCCTTGCCGATCAGGGTCATAAGGGCTGACCGCCCTCCCAGCAATTGGTTTTTGATGTGACCTGTTTCAAACGGGTCGGGCATGGAAAAATGCCTTAAAAAATAATTGATATGGGAATAGATGATTTTGAACAGATGGATGGTGGGTTGCCAGATGATAAAACTGTAATCAAAACCAATGGTCGGGTATGGAAGACCCATTTTTTGGAACCGAGTGAAATAAAAGAGATATTCAAAATGGCTCCGGTATTTGGATGCATAGACAATGACGCTGTCCTCGGGAAGGTCTCCCAGGCGCTCAATCTGCTTTGTGTTGAAGCGGATGTTCCTGAACAGATAGTTTCTAAGGGCCGCAGAAAAAAAACCCGATTTAACGGGAAGATGTGAAGAATAATGTATGACTGGGTTTCTTAGATTTCTGAGGATAAAATCTTTGAATTCTTGAGTCCATCGAAGGACGGATTCTTTGATGCTTATTTTCATGAATAACTCTCACATATATATCAACCTGAAATGGCACAAAGGGTTGTTTTTGGTTTAAGTTTTGAAAGACACCGCCCATCTCGAACGGCCTGAAGTTTGTTCGATGACTATGACGAATTTAAGTTGATAATAAATAGTATAGTTTGTTTTAGAGTGCAAGAATATAACAATGTTTTTTATAAGCCGTGGGAATTTTAAGACGATCATGACCTACAAAAATATTAAAAGAACTTGATTTTTTTGGGTTGCTTTGATGCATTTGATATGGTAGCTTCCGAAGATTAAATTGTTCCGCTTAGATGAATGATTGTTTGTTGATTGAACAGGTGCGGACCATCCTTAGGATAACCTGCATGCCATAAGCATGAATTTAGCTGGTGCGGGTCCCGTGTGAGCCTTTTTTCACGGTGGCAGGTTTGAATAATATGATAAAAAAGGCCATGAGCCGCAGGTAATAAAAACGATTACCCCTTCAGGGGACGGATTAAAAAAAATACGAATTAAAGCTAAAGGAGGTTGTTTTATGAAGACGTTGATTGGTGGCGCTATTGCAGCTACTCTGGGTTTGATCGGGATCGCAGTTTGGTTTCAACCGCTTATGAATCTTTTGGCAGCAACGATTCCCCCCGTTCTTCTGATTGGTGGTTGTCTTGCCCTGTACCTTGGTTTTGATGAACTCAAGGATTCCTGGAAAAAAGATGAAGAAGGCGCATCAGACGCTGAACCCGGAAAAGAATAACTGAGTCGCTCTATTTTTTGAAGAGACCTAAGCCTTGCAGATTTATTTGCAGGGCTTTTTTTATTGGGTGATGGGTAATGTGGACTGGGTGGATTGGGTGGACGGCGTCAGTTTTTTTTGGAAATGGCTGAGGTGGCCAGGTGATCGGCGCGTTCATTGCCGTCGATGCCCGAGTGACCGGCAACTTTGACCAGGGTGAGGTTTTTAAAGCCTTTCATCATGGTTCTGATGGATTCTACCAGCTCAATGTTTTTCTTGGGTTTCCAGTTCTTGGTCAATAGACCCAGGGCATAGCTGCTGTCCGTGTATAAACGGACCGGAAGTTCGGGTTTTTTGATTTCTGAAAGGCCCACCCGAATGGCTTCAAGTTCGGCAATGTTGTTGGTGCCTTGGCCGATAAACCGGGAGATCTCCTTTTCGTGCTGACCATATCGAAGCAAAACGCCGATGCCCGAGGGACCGGGATTGCCCGAGGAGGCTCCGTCCGTGAACACATGAACCACACCGTTTTCGTCATGGGACAGTCCACTGTGCTCAAGGGGCGTCGATGGTGTTTTTTCCCCGGGTGATTTATTTTTGGTGGACTTTTTTCCTGCTTTGGAATTTTTTTCAACCAGATTTTCCGGAGCATCGGATTTGAGGCTGTCCGGATGGACACGGTACTCGTAATCCTGGGAAAGGTTGTATTTGATCAGGACCTTTCCGTTTTCAAGCACAAATTCCCCTTTGCCATCGGTTTCAACCCAGACTTTGTTGCCTTTGAAGCTCATGCGTTTCCAGTTTGATGATGTTTTGTCCAAAACAGTATCCTTTAGCCGTATAGATGAAACGCGGTTTTCACGTGTCCAAAATCCCGAAGATCCGACTGCCAGGAGGCCTTGATGCTTGAGATGTTTTCCATGGCCCCAAGTCGTTCTCTGATCATCGAGTCCCCAAGGATCAGGTCCATGGGCAGTTTCTCAAACTCATATTCATAGGGAGGTGATTTCCACTGAAAACTGTCCTTGCCCTGGGCCATGAAGCCCTGAAGCAGGGCCAGAGACAAGGCATAGGGCTGGTATTCTTTAAGGTCAAGAATGTGGATCTGAAACCCCTTACACGTGTTTCCCTGCCATTTGTTGGAGGTGGGTTCGAAAAAGACCGGTCTCAGATGGACCCCGGCCCGAAGTTCCGTGGGTATGCTGTTGATCATGTCGTAGGGTTCGGCATAGGGGGCTCCCACCAGTTCAAAGGGCTGGGTGGTTCCCCTGCCTTCGGACACATTGGTCCCCTCAAAAATCACCTGGCCCGGATAAACATAGGCCGAGACCGGGGTCGGGAGATTGGGCGAGGGCAGAACCCAGGGCAGGCCCGTCTCGTGAAAATACATATCCCGTGACCAGCCGGTCATGGGGATGACCTCAAGATCGCAGCCAATGGAAAAATGCTCGTTAAACAATAGGGCGAGTTCACCCATGGTCAGGCCATGGCGCATGGGAATGGGAAACCTGCCCACAAAGGACCGGAACGCATCCTTAAGCAGATTGCCTTCCATGGTCACACCGCCCACGGGATTGGGCCGGTCCAGGATTACGATTTTTTTTCCCCATTCTCTGGCCGCCTCCATGCAGTAAGATACGGTATACATAAAGGTATATACACGGGTGCCCACATCCTGGAGATCCACCAGGAGAATATCCAGATTATCGAACATGGCCTGGTCAGGCTTTCGTTTGTCACCATACAGGCTGTAAACCGGTATGTTCAGCTGGGGGTCTTTCATATGATCCGACTCGATCATATTGTCCTGCTTGTCCGCAAAAAAACCGTGCTGGGGCGAGAAAAGACAGGTTAGATCGCCCTTAAACCGCCCATGGATCATATTCTTGGCATGGGTAAAATCCCTGTTTACCGATGCCGGGTTGGCAAGCAGTCCCAGGCGCTTCCCTTTGATCCAATCCGGGGGGCTGTCCACAATATTTTCAAGACCGGTGCGTACTCTGGGCATGGGGGATTGTCCTCACTATCTGCTATATGGGGCATATAGGTCTTATGGGACATATACGACCTATGGGACCCATGGGGCCTATGTGTCCTATTTCCATCCTGTGTTAATAACATGTATGTTTTTAAACAAAACACAGCTCCTATAAAAATGGACTGAATTATTAAGGGGTTTTGCTGCATTTTCAGGCACCATATCAAGACAAAAACGAAAAGGGAAGTTTTAAGCGTTAATGGGCAAAGGGGTTTTGGCCTCGGGCAAACACGCATGCTTATTTTTCAAGGGTTGTCAATCCGGAGCGGGCCATGTCTATGATTTTTTCATCGCCGATATCCTTGAGAAAGTCATCGATTGTTTTGCTTGTCCCGGATAGTTGCACAATGTAGATTTCATGGTTCTGCCGGTCAAGAATGTCAAATGAATAGTGTTCACTCAGTTGTTTGAAATGGTCTTTATCCGCCTCAAACTTGACAAGGCCCACTTCCCGCCAGAAGCTTTGATCAATATCCAGTTCTTTGGCAGAGATGACTTCCGTCATTTTTTCGATCTGCTTGAGGACCTGGTTGAGTTTATCGTCGCTGTCCTCACACAAGGTCAGTGTCATACGGCTGATGCCCAGAGTCCTTGTTTTGCAGACCGTGATGGTATCGACATTATACATTTTTCGGCGGATCAACATGGATACTTTGTTGAGAACACCGGGCTGATCCAGCATGAACGCCACCAGGGCGCGTCTTTTTGTATGTATTTTTATATTCATGCGGGTGATATCCTTTTATCGCTCAACGAAATAATCATGTCCTCAAGACTTCCTCCCGAGGGAACCATTGGCAGGATGACTTCACTGGGATCGCATAAAAATTCCACCAGGCAGGCCCCTTTGTGATCGGCTGCATTCGTGAGGGCCGGTTCAATTTCTTCGAGGGTGGCAACCTTTGAATAGGGAATCCCATAGGCTTTGGCAATGAATCCAAAATCAGGATTTTTCAAAGGGGTTCCGGCAAAACGTCCATCGTAGAAAAGGGTCTGCCATTGCCTGACCATACCCAGGTAACCATTATTGAACAAGAGAATCTTGAGGTCGGTTTCATACTCCATGATGGTTCCAAGCTCCTGGATGTTCATCTGGAACCCTCCATCGCCGCAGATGGCCCAGACCCGTTCGTGGGGCCGCACAAGTTTAACCCCCACAGCCATGGGCAGGGCGCATCCCATGGTGCCGGCACCACCTGAGGTGAACCAGCTGTTGACGGTCTGGAAATTGTAAAACCGAGCCAGGGTCATCTGGTGCTGCCCCACATCGGAGACAATAATATCCTTACCCAGGGTTATATCCGACAGCTTACGGACAATGGTTTTCATCAAAAGCTGCCCTTGCTTGCCAGTCCCTCTTTTAAGCTCGGCTTCCAATTCATCTAACCGTTCACGCCGGAATGCATCGACCTGTTCGAACCAGAGCCTTCGAGGTTTTGAGATGAGCTCAGGGTCTTTGATCAATCGTACGAGGGCCTCTTTTGTATCCGCATGGATGGCAACGGTTGTTTTCACATTTTTATCAATTTCAGAGGGGTCAATTTCCACGTGAATAATTTTGGCACGAACACCAAATTTTTCAAGATTCCCGGTAACCCTGTCATCGAAACGCATTCCCAGTGAAATGATCAGATCAGCCTGTGGCAGCGTACGATTTGCCGCCACGGTTCCATGCATACCCACCATGCCCAGGCTCAAGGGATGATCCACAGGAAGAGCAGATAAGCCATGGAGGGTAAAGCAGATGGGGATATTCGTTTTTTCGATAAACTGGCGCAGAAGCTTGCCAGCATTGCTGCAGATCACTCCGTGACCGCAGATAATGATGGGCCGTTCACTTCGATTGATCAGGGCAACGGCCTTTTGAATGGCATCCCGTTCAGGAAAGGGTGAATAAAAAAAGCCCGGAATGTCCGGGACATATTCATGGGCTTTAAATGTATAATCACTTTGGGTTTCATCAATCTGAACATCTTTGGGAATATCAATGACCACAGGCCCACCCCGGCCTGAGCTTGCAAGAAAAAAGGCGTCATGGATGGTTTCTTCAATTATATTAACATCCTGAAGCATATAGGCCTGTTTGGTCAAGGGCATCATGACACCGACCACATCACTTTCCTGGAAGGCGTCTGTGGCAATAACATGGGTCGGCACTTGGCCGGTGATGGCGATCAAGGGTACGGAATCCATGCCGGCATCGGCCACTCCCGTCACAAGATTCATGGCGCCTGGGCCGGATGTGGCCATGCACACACCGACCTGGGGATTATCCGTTGACAGGGATGCCCTTGAAATGCCTTGGGCCATAAACGCGGCCCCTTGCTCATGGCGCGCCATCATGAAAGAGAAGCACTGCTTTTTTTCCATTTCGTCAAAAATTGGCATAATGGCGCCGCCTGTGTATCCGAATATGTATTTGACACCCTTGTCCATCAGGGCCTTGATAACCAGTTCCGTCCCTTTCATCGTGGTCACTTTCCTGTGTTCATATGGGTTAAAAAATGTTGGTTTTTTTCTCTAAAGAAAATATGGTCTGGAAAATGTTTAAGGATATTATTATAGCTTATTTTTATTAAGATGCTACCCTAAATTGCGGAAATATTTGACACGGTTTTACGATGTTGTGATACGATGGTATGAAGCATATCATGTTTTTCCCTTATAAAATTGGCAGGCTGTCTTTCCTCTTGTCATGTCAAATAATCTTAAGGACCAGAGCTATGGGTAAAACACTGTTTGAAAAAATCTGGAATGCACATACTATCCGTCAATTCCCGGATGGTTCCACCATGATCTATATTGATCGTCATCTTATTCATGAAGTTACCAGCCCCCAGGCATTTGAAGGCCTTCGCATAACAGGACGAACCGTTCGCCGCCCGGGCCTCACCTTTGCAACAATGGACCACAATGTGCCCACCACTCTTGATCGTATCCACATCAAAGATCCGGTGTCGCGGGCCCAGGTCGAGGCCCTTGGCAGCAATGCAGAGTCCTGTGGTATTCCCCTTTTTGGCATGGGGCATCCCTGGCAGGGCATTGTTCATGTTATCGGCCCCGAACTTGGGCTGACCCTGCCTGGATTGACCATGGTGTGCGGCGATTCGCACACGGCAACCCATGGTGCCTTTGGTGCTTTGGCCTTTGGTATCGGGACGTCGGAGGTGGAGCATGTGCTGGTCACCCAGACCTTGGTCCAGCCCAAACCCAAAACATTCAAGATCGAATTTACGGGACGTCCTGGATCCCATATTTTTTCCAAGGATTTGATTTTAAAAATGATTGGAATTATCGGAACAGCCGGAGGCAGCGGCCACGTTCTGGAATATACCGGTGAGGCCATTCGATCCCTGTCCATGGAAGCCCGGATGAGTATCTGCAATATGAGTATCGAGGCCGGAGCCAGGGCCGGGATGATTGCGCCTGACCAAACAACCTTTGAATATATTTCACGGGGGAAAAGGCCCTTTGCACCATCGGGCAAACAGCTGGATCAGGCCATGGCCTACTGGAAAACCCTGCCCAGTGATGAAGCCGCTGTGTTTGACAGGACCTTGACCCTGGATACCACGAACCTTGCCCCTCAAATCACCTGGGGTACCAATCCGGGCATGGTCATTGATATTGATCAGCCTGTCCCGTCTCCGGATCAGGCCAGGGGCCACACCCGTGAGGACCATGAAAAGGCTTTGGCCTATATGGGCCTGGTGCCCGGTACGATGTTAACGGACGTACCGGTTGATGTGGTGTTTATCGGAAGTTGCACCAATTCCCGAATTGAAGATTTGCGTCTGGCAGCCGAGATTCTGAAAGGTCGTAAAAAAGCAGAACACGTTCATCTTTTGGTGGTTCCCGGCTCCGATCAGGTCAGGGAACAGGCCCATGCCGAAGGTCTTGATACGATCTTTAAAGAAGCCGGTGCAGATTGGCGCTTTGCCGGATGCAGCATGTGTCTGGGTATGAATCCGGACCAACTGAATCCCCAACAGCGGTGTGCTTCCACATCGAATCGGAATTTCGAAGGCCGCCAGGGAAAAGGTGGCCGCACCCATCTTTTGAGCCCCCAAATGGCCGCAGCCGCAGCCGTGGCCGGTAAGTTCGTGGATATCCGGACCTGGCTTTCGAGATAACAGGCCTCTTGTCTGGGAATGAACCTAAAATGGTTTTACCATGAAGTACACGAAAAAAATGATTAAATAGTTTAACCACCCGCTCCCTTTCGTCGCTCAAGAACACGAAGAGCACAGCGCGGCAAAGCCACAACCAAAAAGCCTCGTCTCTCACAGAGGCACAAAGATCACGGAGAAGGGCAAAAAAAACAGAAAAACAGGGGGGCGCAAATAATTAATTTTCTACAATCCCAAAGCTTTTCTCAGCGCCTCAGCGAGATCCATTTCTTTTTCATCGAATAACGTTAACACCAGCAACTGAGACGCACTATAAACGTTCAGGT
>JAHIRD010000295.1 GCA_018818835.1 Pseudomonadota bacterium | reverse complement strand
CCGTATGACGTGAATAAGTGTTTCATGTTTTGCTCCTAGTATAAAACAGCCAATTTATCTATTCCTTGTCTACGTAATATTTCATTCATATCACTAACCTTAGTTCTTACTGCAACTTCTGCTTTTATCTTTTCTTCTATAAATCTTTCCTGTGTTCCTTGCGTTGCATCTACAATTGCATCCTGTATTTGCTTTCTTGTTCCTTCGCTTAGGCTAGGAAGATCAACAACACCACCAAGCCACTCTTGCACAGAATTCCATTCGTCACCACCAACAATATTATTACCAACAGTTTTGAGTGCATATTCAATTTGTTCATAATGAGCATCTGCTGTAGCAATTACTCTTCCACTAAAATCTTTTACTTTTTCAACAAATACTAATGCACTCTTTGAAAAATGTGTATTAAGTTTGATATCAGTATTTTCTAAACTTCCTTTTATACCACTCCAAAGTCCTGCTACGCCTTCTAGTAATGTTCCTTTAAATTCTTCTGGATTGTCTAAATACTTTGCCGCAAGATTTAATCCTTGTGCGAGGATTCCAGCTATTAGAGATACAGCAGTTGCCCATCCTGGTACAGTATCAGTTCCCCATGATGCAACAGTTGTTATTAGTGCTGCCACAACAACAATAACAATTGCTATCATTTTCAATAATCCTGCGATACCTGAATTATCTGGTGGAGGGGGTAATCTATAATGTATTGCCGAAATTAGTTTAATAAAATCATCCTTAGTACAACAAAGATAACGACAATTCAATCCATAGGGTTGAAATAAACCAGATTGCATAAAATCAGAAGGTTCACCATAAAAGTTTAATTTTCTGATAAATGGAAACGTGTTGTAATCCCATTTACCTTCCTCAATGCTAGAAGGTAACATTGGTTTACCAAACATCCATAGATCAGGACGGGTTAGTAATCTTTGTTGTAAAGATTCATTATAAAAATATTCATCAACTCGACCTTCAAAAATATCTTCATAAGTAAGTGAACCATAATGTGCCCATGCTTCTCTAACCATATTCCAAAAATCATCAAGTGCATAATCAGATTTTAACGGTGGTGAGTTAAGAAATCTAGTTCCAACAATAATTGCATTATTAGGTATTTCTGTAAAATTTGTCGTCCATTGATTGTAGTTATTTCCATTAACAAAATACTGCCTTGGTACTGCAATGTCTGGATCTCCTTCTCCATCCCATACCCTTGTATATAATATATTATACCATACAGGCCAGCCGTTCTTCACGGGAGGATTAGCACAAGAAAAAAAATTAGCTCCCTTGTAAGATATCCATGCATCACGATTCATCAGACCATAGTTATTAAAAATTCCAAGTTCAGGCTCTTCGTTTGTTCTATATCCATCAATATCTGTTTTTTCATACTGAACAGTTGATGAATATCGTTGTTGTGCATAATGGTCATTCAACCAATTATGAACTTTCTTGTTAAAGGTTTTTTCACCAACGGTTATCTTATCTTTGTCAATCCATTCTGGATAATTGTCATAATAAACGTCAGCACCTATACCGGTAACTGGATCTTTTCCTTCGATCTGAAGCGTATCAAAATTAACAAATTTAGAATAACGACTAATTTTATTAAAATCCAAATAAGATTGAATCTTATCTGCATATTCTTTGTTTTTAAATTTATCTATAGAATTAAGTTTTTTCAACCAAGTTGCATTAGAAGCAAGACCTTTTTCGCTTTCATCTCTTCCTGCTTCAATCCTTTTTGCCTGAACATATTTTGCCGTTGAATAAACTGCTCCACAACCAGCCAAGCCTGAAATCACACCAAATAATATTTTTACAGGTTTTGAAACAGGAGCAAAATAAGCTCCCGCACCAGCCGCCGCTGATACAACACCACTTCCAATCGCATACATTCCATAATGTGAAGGTTTTTTTGCACTTCTTTGTCTTATTATTTCTGGTCCTAATGTTAAACCACGCATATTGAAACCATGTGTATCGGATTGTCGTACCTGATTAAACCTTTCCATTATTCTAGTTTTCATCCAATCCGGCGTTCTAAAGGTATCCCCATAATCACCAAACAATCCACCATACCCTCTTGGTCGTACCATTAACGTATTTTTCTTAATCCGGTACATCTATTTTATCCTCTTTTTTTCTTCTTCCTAGTAACCGTTATCCCAACTATCGCAACACTCGTTAAAACCAGTCCACCACCTAACATCCACATCCACGCTTTACTTTTCTTTTCTTCTTCGCCCGTAATTCCCGACCTGATATAGTCGGCAACAGTTCCCTGCGGACTACCTTCCATAACTGTTTGCCTTACGTCTTCTTCTGTCTGTCGGACTGTCAAAAGCAACGCTGCATACCGTGTTAATAAACCAGACGGTATTACGATGTATGCAGGATAGTCCAATGATCCATCCGGTATTCCCGGTATGTCGCCCTTGTCTCCATAAAGGGCCATGATCGACGGGACAAGCGTTAAATTTGCAACGTCCAGGGCCACTCCGATTTCCGTGTTAACCCCATTTTGTAAATCAACAATATCGTTATACATGCGT
>JAHIRD010000251.1 GCA_018818835.1 Pseudomonadota bacterium | reverse complement strand
CAGGAATAGAAATATCTATAAAAGACTTAGTAAGTCTACTCCAGCAGTTAACTGGTTACTTTGGCAAGGTTGTCTGGGATGCATCTAAACCAGACGGGCAACCTAGACGTCTACTGGACATATCCAAAGCACATAAGGAATTTGGATTCCAAGCCTCAACCTCACTAGTGGAAGGCTTAAAGAAAACAGTAGACTGGTATAGAGAGAGTAAATATAATAATATCACGTAGCGAAACGTAAAACTGGCATCAGAGGTACAATAATACTCACTACCTAATCAATACGTCAAATTTTACATTTTGCTACGTTATATCACAGGTAAAATTGACGTTTTGACAACAAAAATTTTGCAGAAGGGTGGTAAAGGAATTGAAGCTTAAACTAACTCCCGGTATATTGAAACTTGCCTATAAATTTATTGATGTGGAATCCCTAGGAGAGTCTTCTGTCCTTGATGGAAGAACTACTGAGTATGGTTTTGCCCTAAGTAAGTTAGTAAGACTTCCAGTGGGTAAACTCCTAGACATAGGTTGTGTAACAAGAGTTAACCCTATAGTCTCAACCATGTGCGAGCTAGGTTGGAAGGTTTATGGAATGGATATAAGGGATTACAGGTATACCCATCCCAACTTCAAGTTTGTAAAAGGTGATATTACCCAAAAGATATTAGAAGATAACTTCTTTAACGCCATAACTGCCATTTCTACCCTTGAGCATATTGGAGTAGGAGGAAGATACGGAATAAGAGGAGAAGATGGACTGGCTCCTACTAGGGCAATGGCTAATATAAAGAGACTACTAAAGCCCGGAGGAACTCTGGTAATAACTCTTCCCTATAGGAAAAGTCCAGAGGAATCTACTATGGGTAGAACCTACACCCCTTCTATGATAAACAAGTTGCTTAGGTACTGGAATATGAGTAACATAGATATCCAGAATGGACTTATTCTGTTAGACCTAGTAGAGGAGAAGGAATGAAAACTGTCTATTATGAGCCAGCAGGTAGAGTACAGAACGCTCAGTGGGACTTAATAAACTACCCTCCTAGAGGTTACCAGTTCACAACAAAAACAAAGAAGGGACTTCTTGATAAAATTGTAGACAACAGCTTCATGTTCAATAGTTTTAGACTCCAGGTTCTAGACAAGGCACTACCTCTCAACCTTGTAAAAGCAGCCCTTACAACTACAACTCCAAAAGGGACTGATATGATTTACTCCTATAATCATATAGTTACAGAAAGAACTCCCAAGACTCCATGGGTAGTACAGGTGGAATGGCCTCATATACTTATAGGGAGAGAACCCTACTGGGTATCCCAAAGATTTCTAAGAAAGGTTGAGGAGAGACTCCTAGGTAGCAATTGCAAAAAGATATTCACTTGGACCCAAGCAGCGAAGGAAGCTCTGAGAATGTATCCCCATGGAGGAGTCTTACAGGCCAAGACTGAAGTCATACCTCCTGCCATGTCTTCCAAACCTAATATTGAGAGAACATATAATAAAAAGATTATAAATCTCCTCTTTGTAGGTTCTATCAATGATATACATGACTTTGAGCTCAAGGGAGGTCTTGAGGTTATGGAAGCAACCTATGCTCTAAAAGAGAACTATAAAAAAATTAAAGGGGGATACAAGATACATTTAACCATAAGAGCAAGAGTACCAAGATACCTAAAAGAGGAAGCATCAAAAGGACATACAATGGAAATTCTGGACCAACAGATATCTAAAGAAAAACTAGACAGTCTATATAGGGAAGCAGATATCTTTGTATTTCCCTCCCATCTAGCACACAACCACACTCCTCTAGAAGCAATGAGCTATGGACTCCCAGTAGTAACAACCTATATAGGTTCAACTTTTGGAGAGTATGTTGAAGATGGAAAAACTGGTTTAGTAGGTTCTCCTCTAGAGTCTACTGTAAAGTATTTTACAAAGGGAGGCCTTCTAAGAAGTGAGACTACGGAGAGACTCCAGATGGTAAAGGAGGCTCAAAGCCCCAACTATACCACAGTAGAGTTCCTTATAAAAAGCATGTCTAAACTAATTGAGGATCCAGAACTAAGAAAGAAGATGGGGGAAGCGGGTAGGAAAGAGATTGACGGGGGGAGATTCTCAATAAAAGGAAGAAATGAGAAACTAAAGAAAATCTTTGACGAGGTGCTCAGATGAAAGTAATTAACATAGAGGCAAAGACATTACCAGAAGCCTGGTTCCTGTGTATAAAGAATCTTTGGAATAAGCAGAGAGAGGGGGTTCATACTTACATTATAGATAGAGGGAGTTTTGAAGGCCACAAAAGACTGGAGTTTGACTACGTAACCATTCATGTAGAATACCCAGGTTCCAGACCT
>JAHIRD010000015.1 GCA_018818835.1 Pseudomonadota bacterium | reverse complement strand
GAATTTCGCCTTGATCCATACGCCGATGGCGTCAACCATAGCATTCCCTGTGGATCGGGGCAGACCTGAACCGGTCAATCGGATGGACTTTTTTAAAAAGGAAAGAGGGCTGGCCGTGCTGTCCTTTATGTTTGCCACAAGGCAGGCCGCCTCGGTATAGGGGCTGATTACCGTAAGATCGGATGAAAACGAATTTCCGGACGCCAGAATATCCGCCCCGGAAATCCAGGACCGGAGCACACGCCCGCTTAGGGGATGCGTGGCTGTCAAAACATAGGCATCGGAAGAAAGCAGTTTTGCCCGTTCAACAGACAGGCTGAAGTTGCCGTGCTCATCACAGGTGGCTGTGGAAAGAATATCATCATCAATACCGTGTTTCATGGCCACCGAGGCGCTGGCTATGTCCTGATCGTTGACACTGCCAGAAACTGTTATGTTTGCTGCAAGATTTGAACTTCCCCCCCCCCGGCTGCAACCGGCAACCAGCAAAAATACACTCAAAAAAGCAAGCCACACCCTCAGTGCTTTCATGCCCTTCATAGACTCCCCCCCCCCTGTATGGTCCGAACAGTTTATCCCCAAAAAAATACACGTCACCATTCCCGCAATCATTTATCCTTTATGATTGCGGATGCATGGTTGAATTCATGAATAGTGTTTAGTTAGAACGGGCAACGCGAGAACAGCGTGAATAGAAATTACATTATGTATCGGTCAGAGGTTTAACAAACTTGACGGGAATTATTCATCCCATCCGATTCCACACATTCCCTATAAAATTCTTCGACCGTCCAACAACACCATTATCCTGGATGATGCACATAAAGCACACCTCGACTTCCAGGTGGCCAACAAAAAACGGTGACGATGTGATGCGGAAATGGATTGACTAAATCAGTGGCTATCTGTTGAGGGGCAAATGACCTTGGCTGATAATGTGCCGTGTTTGACTCACTCAAAGGCTCTTCCTGGGCGTCTGCTTTGGCTTTAATATGAGGGCTGAAGGAAATGTAAACGAAAGAAAATTCATGCACTGAGAATCTCAGTTAAATTGAACTTGTCAAATGATTTCTAACCGGTTAATACTACGCAATACGTATATTTACATGGTCATTCTGATGTGATTATTAACTGTTTATTCTGATGAAATCTGAGTCATTCGCGGGTGCTGCTTTAAAAAAAACCGAGTGAATTCGAAAAAAGAAATGGACGCCCATGAGTGCCCATGGTCGTTTTTTATGCTTTAAAATTGGGGGTATATCATGAAATTTAGAGTCGCAATCATCCTGGCCGTTGTGTTTATTACCGGCCAATCCCTGGCCTTTGCCGCAAACGGCAAGCAGATATTTGACGCATACAAAGCCAAGGAACAAACATTTGAATCAACCGCAAAAAACGTGGTCATCACCCAGACCCTGGAAGGCCAAGGCATGTCCGCCGATATGACCGTTTATAAAAAAGGCAGCAAGATGCGGATGGAATCCGTGGTTAAAATGGGCGGCAACCCCATGATGGGAAAGGCCGGCGACAAAAGCATCATGATCAATGACGGGAAGACCATGTGGTCGTTTTCACCCATGATGGGCAAAGTGACGACCCCAAGTGACAGCATGGAGGGCGAAACCCGAGCCCCCGAAAAAGTAAAGGCTCTTGGGAAAGAAACGGTATCAGGCGTCAGCTGCTGGAAAATTGAAGTGGTCTATCCCTATGACGAAAAAGAAACGCTCTGGATTTCGGAAAAAGACGCCATTCTGATCAAAGAAGAACGTGGTGATGAGGAAGGACAAACAACCGTTGTCTATTCAGACATCAAAACCGTCAAAGGTTTCCCCATTGCCCATCTGATAACCACCTCTGAAGACGGCCAGGTCACAGACACGGTTCGGATAACCTCCCTTGAGGTCAATAAAAAAATCGACGACACGCTGTTCAATCCGGATCTGGTCAAAGGATATGGCAAAGGAAAATCAGCGGGCATGGGAGACAATCCCATGAATCAGGGCGGTGCCATGGAGATGATGCAAATGTCCATGGAAATCCAGCGTCTATATCAGAACGGAGAGGTTGAAAAGGCCAAAGCCCTTGAAAAGAAAATGCAGAGCATGATGCAGTAAGTGTTATTCTTCGTGCTCTTCGTGTCCTTCAGTGAGCTACGCGAACGGGTGGTTTAAAAAAAGAAAAATAAGTTTACCATGAAGCATGAAGTTCATGAAGAAAAGAAAACATCTCCAGCCTAAACTTCATGTCCTTCATTAACTTCATGGTGAATAAAAAAGTTAAGTTTCCAGGCTTTGTCTGGAAACGACATAAAAAAACGGTTTAACCACGACACGAAGAGCACGAAGAAGGGCAAAAGATTATCCCTGCCGGGGGCCCCAAACAAGCATTTTGGGATGATTCAAATGTCTACTGTCGAGATGCAAGCACGGGCACGAAGCATCGTGCCCCTCCGGGCGATGATCTCACTCCGTGCTCTTCGTGTCCTTCAGTCTTAGCCGCACTTTGAATAACCGCAGGAATGGCACATCATGCAGCCTTCCTCAAATGTGATGGTTCCTTTACAGTCCGGACAGACATCGGCTTTCAGGGAATTCTGTAATTTTTTTGGCTGTTTTGCAATTTTGTCTTTATAGCGTTTTTCAAGAACCCGTCCAATGGCATCGGGAATGGACAGAACCGCGCCTCCTTTTTGAAACACAGCATGCTCTCCACCGATCCCCTTGACCTGGGCGATAATCTCAGCCACATCCACTCCCGAGCGCAAGGCCAGGGAAATCAAGCGGCCAATGGCTTCGGTTTTTGCTGTGGTGGATTTTCCCGATTTTCCTATGGTGGCGAAGACTTCAAAGGGACGGCCATCAAATTCAGTGACGGTCACATAAAGTTGACCCATCCCCGTATTCATTTTGGTGGTGAAGCCTTCAAGGGTTTCCGGGCGTTCTTTCATAGCCAGAACCTGGGATCCGTTTTTGGCCAGATTGTTAAAGGAAAGCACCTGATTTTCTTTGCTTCCGTCACGGTAAATGGTGACCCCTTTGCATCCCAGGTCAAAGGCCATGCCATAAATGGCCATGACATCTTCAACCGTGGCACTTTCAGGCAAATTCACGGTTTTTGAAACAGCGTTATCCGTGTATTTCTGAAACGCTGCCTGCATGCGGATATGCCATTCCGGGGATACATCATGGGCTGTGACAAACACCTTTCGGATGGACTCGGGTATTTCGTCAATCTCAGCAATGCCTCCCATTTGAGCAATCCGATCCATCAACTCAGTACTGTAAAATCCATGGGTCTTGGCAACCTCTTCAAAATTGGGGTTGACTTCAATCAACTCGTTGTTGTCCATGACACGCCGGACAAAACTCAGGGCGAACAAGGGTTCGATGCCGCTTGAGCAACCGGCAATTATGGAAAGAGTCCCGGTGGGGGCAATGGTCGTTGTGGTAGCGTTTCTCATGGTCTGGTCTTTTTTATGTTTATAGATGCTCTTATCGAAATTTAAGAAAACACCACGCTCTTTTCCCAGGAGGCAGGAGGCTTTATGGGATTCTTTCTGAATAAATCCCATGATTTCTTCTGCAAGCACAATGGCCTCCTCGGAATCGTAGGGGATGTTCAGCTGGAATAAAAGATCGGCAAAGCCCATGACACCCAGGCCGATTTTCCGGTTGCCCTTGACCATATCCCTGATTTCGGGAAGGGGGTAGACCGACATGTCGATGGTGTTGTCAAGAAAACGGACAGACAGGGCCACGATGTCTTTCAAGGCCTTATAATCCACCTGGAGCAAGCCACGTTTCCCTGAGGCTTTGACAAAGGCGGCCAGGTTGATGGAGCCCAGGTTACAGGCCTCCATGGGAAGAAGGGGCTGTTCACCACAGGGGTTGGTAGATTCGATGTCCCCGATTTCCGGGGTGGGGTTATCACGGTTGATCTTATCCAGAAAGATGATTCCCGGATCGCCATTCTGCCAGGCCTGTTTGAGAATATGCTGATATACCTCGGCGGCATTCAGCTCTTTCATGGCTTTTCCATTTCTCGGATCAATCAGTTGATAATTTTTCCCGGCTTTGGCTGCCGCGATAAACGCATCGGTGACACCCACGGAAATATTAAAATTATTCAGTTCCTTATTTTCTTTTTTGCAGTATATAAACTCCATGATGTCCGGATGATCCACGCGTAAAATGGCCATATTGGCACCTCTGCGAGTGCCACCTTGTTTGATCTGCTCTGTTGCCGTGTTGAAGATCTTCATAAAGGACACAGGCCCCGAGGCCACACCCCCGGTGGAACCCACTCTGCAATCCTTGGCCCTGAGCCGGGAAAAGGAAAAGCCTGTTCCGCCGCCTGACTTGTGGATGAGTGCCGCGTTTTTAACGGTTTCAAAAATTTTTTCTAGGCTGTCTTCCACGGGAAGGACAAAACAGGCCGCAAGCTGGCCCAGTTCGTTTCCCGCATTCATAAGTGTCGGGGAGTTGGGAAGAAATTTGAATTCAGTCATCATGGCGTAAAAACTGTTTTCCAGCTTCTGGATATCCCCGGGGCTTGTTGAGTAAAGAGATTCGGCCTTGGCTATGTGTCGGGCCACCCGGCGGAACAGATCTTCGGGGGTTTCGGTAATGTTTCCCTTCAGGTCTTTTCTAAGATACCGTTTTTCAAGAACAGTGAGGGTGTTTTTTGAAAGAGTCAGACCATGATCTGTTGTTTTCTTTTTTTCCATTGACGTATGCTCCCAGCGTGTTAGACCCTTTCAGTAAAAGGCAAAACAACAATACAGGGCAGATCCTGTTCTTGCTCAGCCTTGTTTTGACGGTCTCATGTTTGTGATGGAAATGGGTTGAGGGACGAGCGTTTTTCAGATCCCCATTGATTAATATTCAAAATACATACACTATATTGTGCTGTCAAGTTAATTTTACCCCATATATCGTTTAGATGACGGATATAAACAGCCGGGTTGAAAGGGTTTGACATTTGAAAAGGGAATGCAGTAAAAATGCAATTTCATGTAGGAGATATTCACATCCAAGATCAAGGACAACACAATGAAATTCAGACCCTGTATCGACCTGCATCAAGGTGTGGTCAAACAGATCGTGGGCGCAACCCTCAAAGACGGTCCGGATGGGCCTTCAACAAATTTTACAGCTGAAAAACCGGCCCGCTGGTTTGCCACGCGTTACAAAGAGGACCATCTCACTGGGGGGCACGTGATACAGCTGGGACCCGGCAATGAAGAGGCAGCCATGGATGCCCTGGGTGCATTTCCAGGTGGATTGCAGATTGGGGGAGGGATTAACGGAGACAATTGCACCGTGTGGCTGGAGCGTGGAGCCTCCCATGTGATCATGACCTCATGGGTTTTCCATGACGGGCTTGTGGACAAAAAGCGGCTCAACTACCTCCTTGACACCATAGGAAAAAAACAACTGGTTTTGGATTTGAGCTGCAGGAAAAGAGGGGATGATTACATCATTGTGACCGACCGCTGGCAGACCTTTACCAAGGAAAAGGTCACCTTTGATCTGCTGAATGAGCTTTCCTCTTTCTGCGACGAGTTTTTAATTCATGCCGTGGATGTCGAAGGATTGTGCCGGGGCATTGAAGAGCCTCTGGTTAAGCTTCTTGGAACCTGGGCCGGAATTCCTGTGACCTATGCAGGCGGCATCCGGTCCATGGAAGACATTGAGGCTATCAGGCATCTGGGAAAAGGGAATATCGATTTTACTGTGGGCAGTGCTTTGGATATTTTCGGGGGATCTTATCTGGCTTACACTGACATGGCTCGTTTATCCTGAAACAATACCCAAATAAATTGCGAAATAAAAATAACATAAGCCCCATGGGTTCAATAGGGCGTATGGGACCCATGGGACTTATGAAGATTTTTATCGTTCAACAATATAGGTGGCACAGGAATCGTCCGATTCCCACACATGGACCTGTGAGACCCAGAGATGGCTTACATCAGCAAACATTTTTTGGACTTCTTCGGCGATATACACCGCAATGGTTTCCGATGATGGGGGCTTACCGCCAAGAAAATCAAGTTCATTCAAATAGGTATGGTCCAGGCGTTCCACAACGGCCCTGACATGTTTTTTGATGATGCCGAAGTCCATGAGAACCCCACCCGCATCAAGGGTTTTACCGGCAACACAGACTTCAACCTTCCAGTTGTGGCCATGAAGATTTTCACATTGCTGGGCCACCATAGTCAGCCGATGGGCAGCGGCAAAACGCGTTAACACTTTCAATTCAAACATAAGTCAATTCTCCGGTATCCTGTTCTTAATATGGTACTTTACCTATTGATGAACTCGTAAAAAAGTTTAAAGATGGCTATGGAAAAGGGCCATAATGCCATCATCCATGGCTTTTTAAAAGATTTTTAAGCCGGTTCGTAAATTTATTGGCATCAAGCTCCTCAAATTCTTTGAGGAGTTTCTCCTGTTTTTTTGAGATATTGGTCGGGATTTTAATTTCCACCTGGATAATCTGATCCCCCCGATTTCCTGTTCTCAGAGAGGCAATCCCCTGCTGTGGAAGCCTGAATGTGTCACCATACTGGGTTCCTGGAGGAATTTTCAGGGTTTCCTCACCCGTAAGGGTGGGGACAGTGATTTTGGCGCCCAGAGTGGCCTGGATAATCGAAATTTCTGCAAGACAGATGATATCAC
The DNA here is from genome assembly GCA_018818835.1 of Pseudomonadota bacterium. Taxonomy (GTDB): domain Bacteria; phylum Desulfobacterota; class Desulfobacteria; order Desulfobacterales; family Desulfolunaceae; genus JAHIRD01. The sequence continues at coordinate 72,179 of JAHIRD010000015.1, read as the reverse complement.
TGTTGCTTCTCTGAAAGAATTTATGGGGCTTGACCTGGAGAAAAACGTAGAGATCTCCGTTGGGACCTCCGCTGGGGCTGGCCTCGCCCTCATTGTTCAGCCGCAGACGCGATTCGGTATCCACTCCGGCCGGGACTTTGAGAGAAACGGTTTTAGTGATATATTTCTGCCCTCGTCCATTGCAGTCCGGGCAGGGATGGCTGATGCGCTTGCCTCGTCCCTGGCAGTGGGGACAGGTGGAACGGACAGTGAAAAAACCCTGGCTTTGGGAGTATTGTCCGCTGCCATGACAGGTGGAACAGATGTCGGGCTGGGTTCCGGGTTTGCATCCGTCCCCATGGCAGGTATCACAGACCTGCATTTTTTGGATTTTAAGCTCTTTTTCCGTACCAAAGGCCGCTTCCATGAATTCAAGGGTCAGGTCATAGCGTAGATCCGAGCCCCGTTGAACCCGGCTCCGTCCCCGTCCTGAATTCCCAAATCCAAAAAAATCCTCAAAAATATCTCCGAAACTGGAAAAAATATCCTCAAAGCCTCCGGCACCGGAAAAACCGGTACCTTCCAGTCCTTTATGGCCATACTGATCGTAAATGGTTCGTTTTTTTTGATCGGTGAGAACCTCGTAGGCTTCAGCTGCTTCTTTGAACTTATCCTCAGCATCCTTATTATCAGGGTTTCTGTCAGGATGGTATTTCAAAGCCAGTTTTCTGTATTTGGCTTTCAGTTCCGTAGCGTCGGCATCTCGTCCCACACCAAGGATTTCATAGTAATCTCGTTTTGATGTCATCGAAGGTCCTGAAATTTTTTTATGCACGTATTGTAACACCGGCACGCCTGTGATAATCGTTTGCCGATATTCGTTGCTGTTTATCGTTTATATCCAATCTATGTCGAACCTGGTATAAATTAGAAGGCGACCATTGTAAACTAACATTTTAATGTAAATCATTATTTAGGATTGTCAATGAGCAACAGTGAATTACCATTTATCCGGGATATGTTTGATACCATTGCCCACCGCTACGATTTTTTGAACAGGACCCTATCCATGAAAAGGGATGTATACTGGCGAAGGGAAATGGTCAAGGCCCTTAACCTTAAAAAGGGGCAGCATGGCGATGTGCTGGATGTGGCATGCGGAACCGGGGATGTGGCCCTGGAAGCCTTTGACCAGTGCGGGAAAGCCATAGGCATCACAGGCATGGACTTTTCTCAGAACATGCTGATTCTGGCCAAGGAAAAAATAAAGCAGAAAAAAGCCCGAACCATTTCTCTTCTTGCGGGCAACGCCCTTTGCCTGCCCTTTGGAAAAGAGCAGTTCGATGCTGTGACCATTGCCTTTGGAATCCGTAATATCGGGGACAAGAAAGGGGCTCTTGAAGAATTCTGGCGTTGTATGAAACCGGGGGGAACCCTGGCTGTGCTCGAATTGTCCACACCGGAAAACCGGTTTTTCCACGCCCTTTACATGGCCTATTTCACAAAGATTCTACCCTTTGTCGGAGGTTTTTTTTCAGACAATCAATCCGCCTACCAGTATCTTCCCGAATCCGTGATTCGTTTTCCGGATTCCGAGACCTTTGCCGGGATTATGCAATCGGCAGGATTTAGAGAGGTCCACTGGAAAAAAATGACCCTGGGGATTGTGACGCTGTATACAGGGGAAAAATAGCTGAACGCACATGTCAGCCGCTAATGGCGCTATTTTCCATAAATGAAAAAAAGGTCTCTCACGGAGGCACAAAGAACACGGAGAAGAACAAGATATGCCTCCGTGAGAGACGCGGCTTTTTGGTTGTGGCTTCGCCGCGCTGTGCTCTTCGTGTCCTTCAGTGAGCGTAGCGAACGGGTGGTTTAAAAAAACAAAAAACAAGTTTACCATGAAGAGCATGCAGTTCATGAAGAAGAAAAAAACATCTCCACCCTAAACTTCATGGTGAATAAAAAAGTTAAGTTTCCAGGCGTTGCCTGGAAACGAAATAAAAAAACGGTTTAACCACGAAGGACACGAAGAGCACGAAGAAGGGCAAAAGATTATCCCTGCCGGGGGCCCCAAACATGCATTTTGGGATGAGTCCGTAGGTTGGGTTGAGGCCACGAAACCCAACATCACCGCACAACCTGCGAAACCATTGAATTATGATGATCGGTCATATGTGATGATTTGTGGATTTGAAATAAGTCATTTTGATTTTATCATTTTTTGAACTGTGGAGCATTTTATGGGGATGTGTACCAATTTGTCGGGTTTCGTTCCTCAACCCGACCTACGATGGGTTGGTTCATGGGACGGCGTTGGTGGTGTTTTATGTGATGGATTAAATAGCGTGTTTTCGATGGGAGATACGGTATTGGTGGTTCGTAGAATATATCTAATATAGTAACAGATCCTAATAATTCTCCCAAAATGTGTTTACATCGACGTTATCTCGCTGATGAGAGGATGGGGAGGATTCGGCGGGCAGGGAATCCATGATGTACAAAAAACGGGCAACCCGGTCAAGCCATTGGGATGCATCCGGTACTTTCGGATCACCGTCCGGAGAAAAGTAGATAAAGGGCATCCGCGTTTCAGTACCGGCAAACCGATCGGGATTTCGCAAAAATTCCCGGACCCATTCGTATCTCAGCCGATCTTTGGTTATCATCAGATCAATGGCCAGATCGTCAACATCCACACCGGCAGACATATCTCGTGTCAGATGGGCCGGATGACATTGGACGCACCGGTCGTGCTGAAACCGGTACCGCCCCAGTTCCCGTGATTCATTGCTGATCTGTCCGATATCAAAGGGTAAGCAGTATGCAATATTCTGCACCGGTTCTAAATCCGAGCGGACCCGGAAAAAATGTACAAGCGATTCGGATTCAGACGGTGTCAGATAAAAGTAAGGCATGCCCATGCTCATCCAGATTCGCATACGAAAAGGTTTGATCAGATAGTCTATCAGCCATTGGGGCTGAGCCTTTGATCCTTCATATTCCAAGCCTGGAGGAATCAAATGCCTGCGATCTATCACCGTCGTAATAATGGGGGTGTCACCACGTTGAACCACATGGCAATTACGGCATCCATAATCGTATAAAAGAGTGTCCCCCGTATTCTCGATCTGTTGTTTGTCGCTCTTTGAAACGAGGAGGTGGTTCGTGTCGGTTAACTGCGCCATTAACATATATGTGACCAACGCCCGAACTTCGTCGTCGGAAAGATTGAAAAAAGGCATCCGACGAGTGTCCGTGGTATCGGTGATCTTTGGGCTCAACGCTTCCCACAGCCCGTGTTTGTTTCCTTCCACCCTAAAGGTGTTCAACGCCCCACCAGACACCTTTGCCTGGGCAAACCCCTCAATGGAATGGCAGGCAAAACAACCGTAATTCCTGACATGGTCATGACCGCTTTCGGGATTGCCTTGATCGCCGGACCGGTATGGTTCGGGAAGATACGTTTCATTGATGATCAAGGAGTCAAGGTACGTGATTATATCAATCACCTCATCGGGAGTGGCATCGACAAGCGGAATACGGGCATCAGGGTTATACGCCCGCGGATGGTTAAGCTCCAAGAGAACCCAGGCCGGACGAAGCTTGGTTCCGGCGTCATTCAGCAAGGGAATTCGCCGTGGTTGAACATGATTATCATGGTCCGTTAAATGACAGGCACGACACCCGCGATAGGTAAAAAAATGGTCTCCCCTTTCCACCGAACCACCGGAAAGATCCGGCTCGTTGTAGATGTGGGGATCGCTCAGTGACAAGAGAAATGTTGAGATATCTTGTGCCGCTGAAATGGGCATCCTGAAATCGGGCATCATCGTGCCCGGTCGAATTGATCGTGGTCCACCAAGCCAAGCCCGTAACCAGCGCTCGTCTTTCAATTTTCCACTGATACCGTTTAATGGCGGCGCAAATTTTCTGCCTGTCTGTTCAGCCGTGTGACAGGCGGAACACCCCCGATTTTGAAACAGGTTCCCCCCCTCACGAAATTCATCGGCAAACGAGGCGGACCAGGTCAAAACCAATGCAATTACCGATAAGAAAGCAATGACCCGCATGACGTATTCAGCCTGTCTTCCAGCGGTCTTGGCGGCACCACACTTTTTTATTGTGTCCCATGAGGTCATCTGCTGACCTTTCGTTTCATCAATAATGTCTAATTGAGGTCTACACAGCTATAACAAAAAAATGGTGAATAAAAAAACGATAACATGAACCCATGTCATACAGATTGTTTACAGACAAAGTCAGGACGTATATGTCTTATATAATTTTGATTGGGGCTATAACCGTATTTTCAGACAACCGGAGTACGCTTTAAAACCGTATCCTTGAGCCAGTTTTCATCATCCCTGTTGGGGTATTCAATGGTGTAATGAAGGCCACGGCTTTCTTTTCGCTTTTTTGCACAGGTGATGATCAACTCGGCCACGGTTGCGATGTTTCTCAGTTCGATCAGATCCGAGGTGACTTTGAAATCCCAGTAATAGTCGCTGATTTCCTGCTGGATATTCACGATACGCCGCATGGCCCGCTCCAAGCGTTTGTTGGACCTGACAACACCCACGTAATCCCACATGAAACGCCTGATTTCATCCCAGTTATGGGAGACCAGACTCACCTCGTCACTGTCTGTGGTGCCCGAATCGTCCCATTCCGGAGGATCGGAAAAATTTTTCCCATGGAAGAGACGGAGTTCCGTAAGGGCGTTTTTTGCAGCCCTGTCCGCATAAACAAGGGCCTCAAGAAGGGAATTGCTGGCCAGGCGGTTCGCGCCGTGGAGCCCGGTGCAGGCGGTTTCTCCAATGGCATACAGGTTGTTGATATCGGTTTTGCCGTTTAGATCCGTTGCCACGCCGCCACACATGTAATGGGCAGCCGGCACCACGGGAATCGGTTCCTTTGTCATGTCAAAACCAAAGGAAAGACACTGTTTATAAAGGTTAGGGAACCGCTTTCGGACAAACGTCGGGTCTTTATGTGAAATATCCAGAAAGACGGACTCTTCTCCGCTTTTCTTGAGTTCGGAATCAATGGATCGGGAGACCACATCCCTGCATGCCAGATCCTTGAGCGCGTCATATTTATGCATGAACGGTGAGCCGGCTGCATCGATCAAAATGCCCCCCTCCCCGCGAACCGCTTCGGAAATCAGAAAATTCTTGGCTTCCGGATGATAGAGACAGGTGGGGTGGAACTGGAAAAATTCCAGATTGGCCACCGAGGCTCCGGCTCTGTATCCCATGGCAATCCCATCACCGGTCGCCACATCCGGGTTGCTGGTGTAAAGATAGACTTTCCCGGCACCGCCCGTGGCTAACACCGTGAATTTGGATGAGAAGGTTTTGACCTTTTTTGACTTTATATCAAGGATATAAGCACCACAGCAATAGGATTCCTGTTGTTTGATCACAAGGCCGCTTCGCATCCGGGTGGAATAGGTGATCAGGTCCAGGGCGATATGATGCTCGTAAAGACGGATGTTTTTGTGATTTTTCACATGGTCCACCAGGACGGTTTCCATGGCTCTTCCGGTCATGTCATCGGCGTGAATCACCCGGTTTTCAGAATGTCCCCCCTCCCGGCCCAGGTCATATTCAGTCCCCGGGGATTTTTTTTCGCCCTTATCACTGCGGCTGAATTGGACACCAAGATCGATCAATTCCCTGACCAGCTGCGGGCCGTGGGTCACCACCATCTCCACCACATCACGGTTGTTCAGGTCATCTCCGGAGGAAAGGGTGTCTTTGATATGGAGGTCAAAGGAATCCATGGAACTCAATACAGCAGCAATACCACCCTGGGCATAGGCGGTGTTACTTTCCATGACATCTCGCTTGGTGACAAGGGCAACGGTCCCGTGGTCAGCAACTTTCAGGGCAAATGAAAGACCGGCAACCCCGCTTCCGATGACTAAAAAATCCGTGTTGTAATCCATAATGTATGTTGGCCCTTATCTATTAATCCAAAAGGGAATGTCTGCGTTTACGCTTGGAGGAGAATCCGATGATAATTCCGGTGAGAAGAATTCCAGCGCCGGTCAGAGTCCAGAAGATCTGTTTTTGGGTCAGCTGGTCGTTCAGTTTGTCGCATTCGCGGGTTTTTTCCTCAAAACTGGTTTTTATTTTTGTATAGTCTGCTTTGAGTTCAAGATACTGACCGGATCCTGCTTTAAGTTCATCATACTCGTTTCGGATATCCCTTTCCTTTTTATTGCTGATGGCAAGATTAACCTTCAGGGATTTGTTTTCCGTTTCCATGAGTTCGAATTCCTGTTTCAGGGCTGAGTGCTTTGAAAGAAGGGATTCGTATTTTTTTTGAAGGGCTTCAAGTTGGATACCTTTGGGTACATCTTCGGTGAGCCACTGATTGAGCATCCATCCTTCTGTTCCACTGGGAAGCTGGACTTTGGTCCAGTTTTCCTGGGCTTCAAGCACAGTCATTCGTTCACCGGAGCTAATCATTCTCAAAATTTTGTGGTCATTTCCGGGCCCGGTTCTGAAGGTTGCTTTAAGTGAGTCCGTCACATAGATATCCTGGGCCATCACGGGATATGCTAACAGGATAAGTCCGATTCCAATTAGAAAGAAACGTTTCATATGGCACTCCTGCTTAAATGAATAAATTGGCTTTTCCATATTAAATTACAGTTGAAATATTCAATATATGCGCTATACCTTATACATGAGAGAATGATAATTGAAAGTAAAAAATGAAAATGGTGTTCCAATAATTAGCCCAATGTGTGAGATTACCGGGCAGGCCAAGGAGCGATCGGTGACAGGATAGTCCGGTTCGTTCATTTTGGTTTAATTCTCTTTTTGTTTATGGTACTAAAAATTGCGTTCATCATGCAGATATGCTTGGATGATGGTCGAATATATGATTTAAGGGGAGCAACGGGTTTTTATGAACAGGAGATATTTATGATCGCGTTCGATTTGCAATGTTCAAACGGTCATACCTTTGAGGGCTGGTTTGATGACAGGGACGCATTTGAAGACCAGCTGAAAAGAGGGCTGGTCAGCTGCCCCATGTGCGATGATCACGGGGTATTCATTGTTCTAAGCACCTTTGCCATTCCCAAAGCACAGTTTTCGAATAAACAGGAAACCCACAGGCATCTTGCCGTCGGAGATATCAGCAGGAAATTTACGGAATTTTTAGAGAATAATTTTGATGATGTGGGGACGGAGTTTACCCGGGAAGCCCTGAAAATTCATTATGGGGTGGTTGAACCCCGGAATATCCGGGGTATCAGCTCCGCAGAAGAAGAGAAATTGCTTGAAAAAGAGGGGATTCCCCTTCTGAAGATTCCCATTTCCGAAAAAATGGGAAAGGGGAATTAACAACGGCTATGGAAAAAGGCCCATATGCAAGGCATAGTGTTTGGCCGGGCGCCAAGGCATACTTTAGATGGGACTTTTTACGACGTCATTAAAAGCAGTACATCACCCCAAGGCTGTAGGTCCAGCCGCCCAGATCCACATCGTTTTTACCGAATCGATCCATGGCGGTATAGCTGGCTTCAACAAGGAGGCCTGCTTGTTTGAAAAATTCCGTGTCCGCAGTGAACAGCTTGAAACCGGCCTTTCCGTGCCAGCCGCTTACTTCGTTTTTGGTCTTCTCTCCTAAATAATCTTCCTGGAAAAACCAGTAGTCACCCCCGGCACCCATGTAAAAGGTGATCAAGGATGTGATATCCAAATTGACATTCAGGGATGCGGACAGAGGAATGAGATCAAGGTCTGTTCTGACCCCGGTTTCTTCGGATGAGGAAGTCACGGCCTGGCCTTTGCTCCGACAGTACCCCGCGGAGATGTCCCCTGAAAAGAGTCGGTTGAACATCCTTTCGTAAAAAAAGCTGTAGGGTACGATGGAGCTATACACATCGTCCTGGATATTTTCCGCAGGTACAAGAACACCGCCTTTGATGCCCACATTGTTTTTATAGCTAACCTCGTCGTCTGCATGACTTGATGAGGCAAATATAAAAATAATGAGCAGGGCTGGCAGCAGGCTTTGACGGGAAATACGAAACATGAGCATAAGGGGCAATCCTATGAAAATAAAGAAGAGGAGCACGGTGACAGAAGACGGGGTGGACGAGACATTCCCGATGAAACACCCGTTGTCGATCTCACCGGCACCACTGAAGAAGGTTCCAAAATCTTCCACGGCAAAGATGATCTCATCCGATACACCGGAGTTGCCGGAACTGTAATGAACCGTGACCAGAAGATAATAGGTTCCGTTGGAAAGTCCGGTCACCGAGTACACCGTATCGCTGGGAAGGCCTGTGGCATTGTCAAGGACTATGTCATAGGCACTGGTGTCCCGCTCTCCATTGATATCTTTCGGAACCGAGGCCGTTCCCATATAGATATCGTAGGTATCGATACTTGTTGCATTTTCTGCCAGATCAATTTGGAGAGTTCCCGGTCCTGCGAGTTCGACATTAATGTCCAAGGTGGTTGTGGTGATGGAAAGAGACGTGGCCGATGATTCATCGGAGCCGTCGTAGGCCGTGACCTGAACCGTGTATTTTGTGTTATCGGTCAACCCGGATATGGCATACGTATAGGATACCGGAATGGGATCGGCCTGGAGAAATGTTTTTCTCGTGGGGGCAGTACTTGCACCGGTCACCCAATGGGAGATATAGTACCCGTCGGTTATATCATCCGTATTGGCCGTCCATTTCACTGTGATGGCTGTGCCGGTTGCAGTCAATGAAAGCCCACTGGGAGTCGGAGGAATTTCGCCAAAAGCCTGGGTCATGAAAAGACAAAAAGAGGTCACGAAAAGGAGTAATATTTTTCTCATGGCGGATTGTTCCAATAAAAAGGTTTGAATAATGATCAAAAACGTATGCATACAGATACAAACAAAACAGGGTAAATGTCAAATAAATTAGCCCAGTCCGTGGGAATTTATGGCGATAAACGAAAGATATGACCTTGACATGCCTGAAGGTACATTATGAGTATAACGGCCAGAAGAACGTTATATTCCATCTCTTTTTTCAGGATCCATAGGGCGGAAACCCTTTCAGTCGGCATTCCAGACCCGACAGCCTTTGTTTTGGCCGATCATTTTCAAGGGCAAGGGTCAATGCCTGTTTTGTCCCTATGAGGATCACAAGCTTTTTACCCCGTGTCATGGCCGTATATAAGAGGTTCCTCTGGAGGAGAGGCCGGTGCTGGGTGGTAATGGGAACCACCACGGCAGCATATTCGGACCCTTGAGATTTATGGACGGATATGGCGTAGGCCAGGGTGAGTTCGTTGAGTTCTTCAAAGGCATAGACCACGTCACGGCCATAATAGGTGACGGTCAAGCCCTTGCTGGCCTTGTCAATGCTCTTGATTATGCCAATATCCCCATTGAACACTTCTTTTTCGTAGTTGTTTTTAAGGTGCATGACCTTGTCACCTTGCTTGAAATGATTCCCGAAACTTTCGATGCCCTGGGTCCGGGTGTTCAGGGCACTCTGGAGGGCTGTGTTCAGGCTGATGGTGCCCACGTCCCCCTTGTGCATGGGGGTGAGAACCTGGATATCGGTCAGGGGATCAAAGGCGTACTTTTCGGGGATCCGGTGTGAGCAGAGTTCCACGACCCGTTCCATAACCGTCACCGGATTTGCCGTTTCAATAAAATAAAATTCCGACAACGTCCGGGTATCCCCCTTGTCCGATGTTTTGGGCAGTTTCCCATATCGGACACGGTGTGAATTAAGGATAATGGGGCTTTCCTGGGCCTGACGGAAAATTTTGGTCAATTCAAAAGTCCTGAAACGTTTGGAATGAATCAGATCCGAAAGGACGGTTCCCGGCCCCACCGAGGGGAGCTGGAAAATATCCCCCACAAAGATGACCGACGCATGGACAGGCACGGCATTGAGCAGATGGTACATGAGAAGGATGTCCACCATGGAGGATTCATCCACAATCAGGGCATCGGCGTCCAGGGTATCGTACTTATTTTTATCAAACCGTCCGGTTCGAATATTGTACTGAAGCATTTTGTGAATGGTGGCGGCCTCTTCCCCGGTAACTTCGGAAAGCCTTCGGGCAGCTCGGCCCGTGGGGGCTGAAAGCAGTGTCTTTTTACCAAGAAGCTGGAATATGGCTGTAATGGATCTGACCAGTGTTGTTTTTCCTGTGCCTGGCCCTCCTGTGATCACGGCCACTTTGTGTGAGAGTATGTCTTCAAGGGCCTCCAGTTGTTCGTCGGATAATTTAATGGCCAGTTTCTGAAGAACTGCTTCGATGATTTCATTCTGGCCCAGTCCCGGATCTTTCAGGGCCATGGCGTTCAAGGAATGGAGTATGGCCGAGACCCCGGTTTCAGCACGATGAAGGTCCTTGATGTAGATGGCGGTGGTATCCGGTTGATCCACGGCTGCTTCCACAACGATACGCTGCTGGGTGCAAAGTTCTTCAAGTCCCATGGGAATCCGGTCCCCGTCAATACCGAAACGCACGGCACAGCGCTCACTCAATACATCTTTTGTTGCATAGACATGACCATCTGATGCAAATCCATCCAGAAGGTGGAGCAGGCAGGCACAGACCCTTTGGGCGTCGTTTTTATCGATCCCCATCTTCCGTGCAGCCTGATCGATCTGGGCAAAACCCATGTCCGGGAAATCAAAGGAAAGGGTATAGGGTGAGCGCCGGATGATATCCATGGCCTCCCCTTTATATTGCCTGTAAATTCTGGCGCAAAACGCCACGGGAAGGTCGAGTTCCTGAAGCGTCTGGGAGAGATTCCGGATTTCATTGTGCTGTTCCCAGGCCTCGGTAATCCGCTGGCCCAGAACATCTCCGATGCCCTTGATTGTTTTTAATTCTTCGGGTTTGTTTTCAATGACATCAAAGGTATTTTCAAGATATTTATTGACGAGGATAGCGATCTTTTTGGCACTGAGTCCCTTTATATCCAAGGCTTTGATATAGTTTTTAATGCCGCCAATGGTGGTTGGTAAAAGGGGCTCAAAGGATTCGATTTTGAATTGCTGGCCATAGCGGCTGTGCTTTTCCCAGGTGCCGCTGAGGATAAGTGCGTCCCCAAGGCGGACACCCACAAGAAAGCCCACCACGGTGATACAGATACGTGTCTCTTCGGAAAGGAAGTCGGCCACCGTATACAGATTTTCGTCATTTTTATAACGTATTTTACTGATCTGTCCTTTGATTTCAAGTATGGAGGTCACGGGAATGATCCTTGTCTATGAGCCAATCAGCTGCATCCAGAAGATCGTTGGCCACGTGGTCCGGAACGATTGATTTGCCCTGGAGCTCCAAAAGGGCCTTGGGGCCGTTGCCGGTCCGGACAAGAATGGCCCGGCCAATCCCTGCGTTTTTGGAACAGAGGATATCTTTGGCGCTGTCACCGATCATGCAGGATTGCTTTAGGTCAATGCCATGTTTATCCCGGGCGGAAAATATCATTCCGGGCTTGGGCTTGCGACATACGCACTTATCATCCGGGGTATGGGGGCAGAAAAAAATATCTTTGAGCCGCCCCCCATGGGCTTCGACGCCCTTTTTCATTTTCATGAAAATCTGATCCAGGGTATCTGACGTGATCATGCCCCGGCCGATCACGGACTGGTTTGTGATAATAATGATATCATAGTGATGAAGGGTTAAGGTACGAATGGCATCAAGACTTCCCGGTAGAAATTCAAATTTTTCCACCGAGGTGATGTAATCCGGGGAGTCTCTGTTAATGACGCCATCCCTGTCTATGAAAACCGTTTTATTCATGTCTCAACGTTTTTCTCTCTTTTCTTTTGTGATGCTTCAATATCATGAGCCAGGCAGAATGCTCACCGTAAAGGCCGGGTATCCCTTTTCGGTAAGCCGGTCTTTGAGTTGGTCAGCATCGTTTTTTTTTGAAAAACGGCCTACCCGGACTTTGAAAAAGCCCTGTTCCGCCACCAGGGAAACATCCTTATGTTTTTGGGTCAGAGACTTGACCAGGGACTCGGCATTGGTTTTTTCGGAAAAAGATCCCACTTGAAGGGTATAAACCCGTTTATGACCTGGCTCAGAAGGGCTGACCTCCGGAGCTGTCCTATGCGAAAGTGCTGTTATTTCGACACGGCCTGTCCCTTTTCCCGTTATGCCAATGGTTTTTGCTGCCGTTAATGACAGATCAATGATACGTCCTTTTACAAAGGGCCCACGGTCATTGATGCGCACCACCACGTCTTTCCCGTTGGAAAGGTTCAGAACCCTTACCCGTGTGCCCAAGGGCAGAGTTTTATGGGCCGCAGTCAAGGCATGCATATCATAGATTTCACCGTTTGCGGTTCTTTTTCCGTGGAATTGAGGGCCATACCAGGATGCCAGTCCCCGTTGTTTGAAATTATGTGAATCCGAAATGGGCTGGTACCAGTTTCCCAGGACCTTGTAGGACGGGGGATGCCCGGGGATAGGGCTGGGGCGCTTATGGGCGCAGGCCAGGAAAAACACCAAGGCCCCCAGGACAAAAAACAGTCGACCTGTTTTATAAATCAATGTGGCTTGACTGAAAGGATGTGGCGCGTTCATGGTTCCTTTTCACGATCAAAATAATCAATGACCATGACTCAACTATTCCATGCTTTGTTCGAATAATCAAGATGCTATGGGAGAATTCCGGATGACGTGATTCGAATAACCTGCCCCGGCTCATGCTGGGCAGCAATGGACAGGGCGATTTTCGACCCGTTCAGTGCCTGGACAGCTGAAGCCCTGGCTTTTTCCCGGGTATTGTTCTCTTCACTCAAATGGGCCAGAATCACATGGTGCAACCGGTCATGGACCAGCTCGACAAGGAGATCCCGTGTGTCTTCGTTGGCCAGATGCCCTTTACGTCCTTTGACCCTTTGTTTGAGGGCCCAAGGATAGTTATCATTTTCAATGAGCATCACAGGGTCATGGTTGGATTCGAGGATCAGGAGATGGGCATTTTTCAGATGTTCTCGAACCACCAGATTCGCAATTCCCAGATCTGTGGCCACACCGATTTTCATCTCCATGCATTCAATGACAAAGCCCGAGGGGTCCACCGCATCATGGGAAATTGAAAAGGGATGAATTTTCATATCCCCGATAAAAAAATCTTTGCCACAGTCGATAAACTCGAGGGCATGGGCTTTGCCGATCGTCTTTTCCCCGGCCTTGTAGGTTTTTTTATTGATATAAATAGGCAGATTGAAGCGTCGGCTCAATATCCCGGCACCCCGGATGTGATCGGTGTGCTCATGGGTGATGACAATGGCATCAATGGACTCGGGGTCAAGCCCGCGCAGGGCCATGCGTTTCTGGATTTCTTTTCCGGACAGACCCACGTCAATGAGTAAGGTGGCGCCACCGCCGGAGATGTAAATGGCGTTGCCCTTGCTTCCGCTGGCAAGCATGCATACTGAAAATATTGGATCGGTGTCGTTGTTTTTCATATTTGAACGGGTCAAATACCGGTATGACCAAATCCTCCGCTGTTTCGTTCCGTGTCGTCAAGGGTGTCCACCACGTCAATCCGGGCCTGGATCACCGGTGAAATAACCATCTGGGCCACCCGGTCCCCGCGCTTGAACGTGTATTCATGGTCGCCCAGATTGATCACGGCAAGTTTGACTTCCCCCCTGTAATCACTGTCGATGGTCCCCGGAGAATTGATCAGTCCGATGCCGTGTTTGACGGCAAGGCCGCTGCGGGGTCTGATCTGGGCTTCGAATCCGGAGGGCATGGCCATTTTGAATCCCGTGGGCAAAAGCATAATGCCTCCGGGCTTAAGGGATAGATCACCGGAAATTGAAATGCAGATGTCCATGCCTGCTGCCTCGGGTGTCATGTACCGGGGAAGGGGGATATCCCCATCTTTATCAGGGTTTATTTTCAAAAATCGAATTAGCGGTGTCTGGTTCATGATCTGCCTGTATGTGTATTCGGGTCCCAATCTGTTTTGGCAAACCTACCATGAAATCTCAGGGATTGGAACCTGAATGTTTGGGGCCCCCGGCAGGGACACTCTTTTGCCCTTCTTCGTGCTCTTCGTGTTCTTGAACGACCAAAGGGAGTGGGTGGTTAAACTATTTAATCGTTTTTCTTCATGATCTTCCTGTACTTCATGGTAAAATTACTTTTTGTTTCAATCCCAGGCAACGCCTTTGATTGAAACGTTGTTTTCTTTTTTATCCACCACCCGTTCGCGAGGGCTCACTGAAGACACGAAGAGCACAGCGCTGCAAAGCTACAACCAAAAAGCCTTGTCTCTCACAGAGACACAGAGATCACGGAGAAGGGCTAAAAGCTTGGTAATGATTGTTTTTTCTTTGTGATCTTTGTGCCTCTGTGAGAAAAAATTATGAGCATCCCCCCAAGGGGGATGTGCACAGTTTGAGGCCTACTTATAAATCGTGTTGTTGGCGAGCCAGAAAACAAAATTGTCAGACGGGAGTCCGACACCCCCGGGATAGAGCCCGAAATTATGATTAAGGATATAACTATCCGAAAATTTCAAGTTTTTTGATAATATTTGACAACTCCCAGCAAAAAAACTTAATTTTACGAGATATTAGCACTAAGAAAAACGCCTCCGGCAGTCGGCTCCTCGCTTTCGCGGGGACAAGCTTTAGAAATCTGGATCGGTCATCGCCAGGGCTTCGCCCTGACACGCAAATGGGTGTGGGTGTTTGGTGAGTAATAATTGTTTCGTCCACGCTATCTTCGACTTGGGAACGTATCACTTGGGGATTGGATGGAATAAATACCAACGTTGAATATGGGCAAATGGTTTAGGGCTTTCCGATGAGAGCAAGGATTTTTGCCTTAACTTCGGATAGTTCAACAGATGAAGCCATTCCTTTTCTAACCGCCTTTCGTACAACCCAATCAAGACGTTTGACTTGATCGGCCAGCGCTACGCTCGGGCGGTTGCTTGTAATCAGTACTTCAAAAGGGTAGCCTTTAACCTGAGTCGTCATCGGGCAGCAAAGCATCAGGCCTGTTTTTTTATTGTAACTTGATGGACTGATCACCAATGCAGGCCGATGACCCGCCTGCTCATGGCCTGCTTGAGGATCGAAATGCAGCCATACAATATCGCCAGCTTCGGGTACGTAACTGTGAACCATTAGAAGACTTCCTTGCCTACGGCTGGGCCGAAGCTGACCTCACTATGCTGGTTTTCAGAAGTGATCCCAACCAATAGTTGTTCAAGGTCGTATTCTTTCGCAGGTCGTACCGGTTCAATAACAATGCGACCGCCTTCTTCACGCACGTCAACAGTATCGTCCAGGCTTAATTTGGCGGCTTCCATAATCGCTACGGGAATCCGAACGGATGCACTATTGCCCCACTTTTTCACAATGATATGCATGTCTACCTCCCTTTTGGATTTAATCGTGGGATGATTATACCTGACCACAGGACAAGTTGCAACATTGTTGATACTTTTTAAAAGCACAAAATAAAACATGGGCAGTTTGAAAACGGCCCATGCTAATTATCATGCAACGAAATGTAAAATGGAATTTAGACCCGGATCACTTGTAAAATCCGTCAAGCAGGTCATTGAGTTCGGATTTTTTATCAAAGGGGCCCAGAAGGGTCAGGGAGGGACGCTGGCTTTTAAAAAAATGACGGGCCAGGGAAAGGATATCGTCTACCGTAACAGCCTGGATTTTTTCGATGGTCTCGGTGACAGGGATAAACCGGCCGAAATGGATTTCATTTTGTGCCATTCGGACCATTTGGCTTTCCGTGCTTTCAGCTGAAAGAAGAATGTTTCCTTTGGTGTATTCTTTGGCGTCACTGAGCTCGCTTTCCGAAATTATGGCGCAACAGAATTTGTCAAGTTCTTCAAGGATCAATGACAGGGACTGGATAACCTTTTCAGGTGCAACCCCAGTGTATATTCCAAAAAGGCCCGTGTCGATATTGAGCGAACTGAACGAGTAGATCGAATAGGCCAGACCTCGTTTTTCACGGATTTCCTGGAAGAGTCTGGAACTCATATTCCCACCCAGAAGGGTATTCAGCAACGAACAAGAGAATCGGGACGGATCTTTGAGGGATAAGCCCTTGGTCCCCAGGCAGAGGTGAACCTGTTCCAGGTCTTTTGCGTAAAGCCGGGTATGAATGTTCGGGACAGGCTGTGTCCGTTTCGGAAACGAGTCCTGTGGCACGAGGGATTCAAATGCGGGGGCCACAAGATCAAGGAACCGGTCGTGGTCCACATTGCCCGCCACCGAAATGATGATACGATCCGGTTGGTAATATTTTGAGAAAAAGGCTTTGACACTTTCGGAGCAGAAACTGTTAATGCTTTCAGGACTGCCGAGAATGGAATGCCCCAAGGCATGGCCTTCCCAGTAATTTTCTTCAAGAAGGCTATGCACGTATTCTTCGGGGCTGTCTTCCAGCATACTGACTTCGGACAGAATGACAGGTCGTTCGTTTTCAATCTCATGGGCACTGAATTCGGAATTCATGAGAATGTCGCACAAAAGGCCGGCCATGGATTCCAGATGGGTGTCCAGGGCCCGTGCGTGGTAGCATGTGTATTCAGGGGATGTGAAGGCATTGGTATGCCCCCCAATGGCATCAAACTCCTTGGCAATCTGATATGCTGACCGGGTGTGTGTCCCCTTGAAAAGCATGTGTTCGATAAAATGGGAAAGCCCGTTTTCACTGGCCTGTTCATCACGGGCTCCCACATTGACCCATATACCCATGGAAACGGAACGTACATGGGGAATTTTCCGGCTGATAATCCGAACACCATTCCCCAGTACTGTTTTACGCACAGGATTATCTGTCATTTAATTGTCTTCTTCCAGATCAACATTATCCTGATTGTCTTCCATGGCCGCTTTATAGCTGAGGCGGATTTTGCCATCACGGGTCACTTCAAGAACCTTGACCCTTATGGTATCGCCTTCCTTGACGATGTCCGTGACTTTTTTAACCCGGTAATTGGCCAGCTCTGAAATATGGACCAAGCCGTCTGTGCCGGGTTTGATGGTGACAAAGGCACCGAAATCCGTGGTTTTGGATACGACACCGTCGTAAATGGTTCCCAGTTCGGGATCTGTTCCGATTTCAGTGACAATACGTAACGCCGCTTCACCTTGTTCCTGGGTACTGGCGTGAATCTTGACCAGTCCATCATCGTTAACTTCGATGGTGGTGTTTGTGTCTGCCTGGATCTGGCGAATGATTTTACCCCCCGGTCCGATAATATCTCTGATTTTATCCTTGTTGATGGTGACCGAGTATGCCTTGGGGGCGTGCTTGGAAATATCTTCACGGGTTGAGGACAAGGATGCAAGCATCCGGTCCAGGATATGGATACGTCCAACGCGGGCCTGTTCCAGTGCCTTAATCATGATTTCCTTGGAAAGCTCAGAGATTTTGATATCCATCTGCAGAGCTGTAATTCCTTCACGGGTACCAGCCACTTTGAAATCCATATCGCCGGTATGATCTTCGTCACCCAGGATATCCGAAAGAATGGCAATCTTGTCACCGTCCTTGACCAGTCCCATGGCAATGCCCGAAACAGGTGCGATGATGGGCACACCGCCATCCATCAGGGCCAGGGTCCCGGAACAAACCGTTCCCATGGAGGAACTTCCGTTTGACTCGGTGACTTCGGAGACGATACGAATGGTGTAATCAAAATTTTCCTTGCCAGGCAGAATGGCTTCAATGGCTCGGCTGGCCAGGGCTCCATGACCAATTTCCCGTCGGCTTGGGCCACCGGGACGTCTGACTTCACCCACGGAAAAAGGAGGGAAGTTGTAGTGGAGCATAAACGGCTTGGTGGAATCTCCGTTCAAGGTTTCCACACGCTGCTCATCGTTGCCTGACCCCAGAGTCAGGATACCCAGAACCTGGGTTTCTCCCCGGGTGAACAGGGCACTGCCGTGGGTTCGGGGCAATGTTCCAACTTCGCACGTAATGGGTCTGATTTCATCAAAGGCTCGGCCGTCAATACGTTTTCCTTGTTCAAGGATGATATTACGGCTGATTTCTTTGATTAGTTTTTCAAAGATGGAGGAAATATCATTTTTTTTGTCGGAATAGTCCTCACCCAGGGACTCCACAAGATCGCTTTTGACCTTGGAAAGGGCGCCCTGTCGCATGAGTTTGTCCGGCACCTTGAGGCCTTCGACAATGCCTTGGGATGCCTTTTCCTTGACCAGGGCGTAAAGTGCTTCGTCCATGGAAACAACAACGGTTTCACGTTTGGGTTTGCCCAGGGTACGGGTTAATTCTTCCTGGATATCGATCAGGGGCTGCAAGGCTGTATGGCCAAATTCAATGGCAGCGATCATATCATCCTCTGAAACGATTTTCGCACCGGCTTCAACCATGGTGACACCGGTTCGTGATCCGGCAAGAACGATATTGATATCACAGATTTTGCATTCTTCGATGGTTGGATTGGCAATGAATTCACCATTGACCCGAGCCACTCTGATGGAGCCCATGGGGCCGTCAAAGGGAATATCCGAGATGCTCAGGGCAGCCGAGGCACCGATCATGGCAAGAACGTCCGGATCATTTTCCCTGTCCATGGAAATCACAGTACAGATCACCTGTGTTTCACAATAATATCCCTTGGGGAAAAGAGGCCGGATGGGCCTGTCAATGAGCCTGCAGGTTAGAATTTCTTTTTCGCTGGGGCGTCCCACTTCGCGTCTGAAGTAGTTGCCCGGAATTCGACCGGCCGCATAGATTTTTTCCTGGTATTCAACTGAAAGAGGAAGAAAATCCAGTCCTTCACGTGGTTTCTTGTCCGACACAACCGTGACAAGAACCATGGTTTCACCCAGTTGAACGATGACTGAACCGGAAGCCTGCTTGGCGATTTTTCCGGATTTAATACTGATTGTTTTGCCCCCAATTTCGGCTTTAAAACAGTGTTCCATAAGTAGCTCCTTTGTATGTTTAATTTTGCAGCTTCAGGGGCTTGCGTAAATATCAATTCATATGAAATAAACGCACACATGTGACATCAAAAGAATCCGTATATCATGATCTTTTGATATAACAGGCGTGCTTATTTGATATGAAAGTCTAATACGCAAACCGGGAATCCGAACGCTGCAGGTTATATGGGACTTGCAAGCACCCGGAAAAGAGATCTCCGGGTGCAAAATAGGTCAGTCCTTAACGTTTTAATCCAAGCTCTTCTATCAAGTCTCTGTATCGTTTGATATCTTTTCCCTTGAGGTAGTTGAGCAGTCGTCTTCGTCGTCCAACAAGGATAAGAAGACCTCGCCTTGAATGGTGATCTTTCTTGTGGACTTTGACATGTTCCGTCAGGTAAATGATACGCTCTGTCAGAAGCGCAATCTGAACTTCGGGTGAGCCTGTGTCTGTGTCGTGTTGCTTGAATTTCAAAATGGTGCGTTGTTTATCTTCTTTTGCGTAGACCACGTTTTCCTCCGTAAAAATAATTGGAATATGACAAGGGGATATATCAGCCGTTCAAACCAATATTCCATTCAGAATGAATGCATGAAATAAAGACGTATCCCGAACTCAATAAATAAATAAATCGAACTATTATACCTTTAATCATGAAAAACACAACAATAATTGTATCGGCTCTTGCTATTATCATATTCAAGAATAGCGATAACCGTTCTTTCCTTGTCCAGAACCTTTAAAAAACAATCCTGAATATCCGGTCCGATTTCTTCACGGGTCATCAGGACACCATGTTTGACTTTCTCTGCCAACGTCTCATCAACAAAGACCGGGGTCATATTGGGAAGTGCATCATCCATGGAAATCAGATGTTTCGACCAGTCGGTAGCCTGGGCCAAGGTGTCGAGATCTATGGCGTAGTTAAGGGAAAAACCGCACGTTTCTGTCCGTTCAAGGGCGCTCAAATGGGCCCCACACCCGGCTTTCTTCCCCATGTCCGAGGCCAGGGAACGAATATAGGTCCCGGCTGTACACTGGACCGAAAAGGTAACAGAAGGAGGGGTGATGCCAAGGAGGTTAATTTCCTTGATAACGATGGAACGGGCTTCTTTCTGAACCGGTGTTCCTTTTCGGGCCAGCTTGTAAAGGGGAACACCCTGGTGTTTGAGTGCTGAATAGACAGGGGGCAGCTGGTTCTGTGGCCCTTTAAAGGCGTCGAGCAGACAGATCTGGTTGCCCTTTGAAAAAAAATCCGGATGGTGTTCAAAAAAATCTTCAGCACAGGCCTGGACCTCACAGCCGGTTCGGTCCATGGTATCGGTTTCACGGCCAAAGGTCAGTTCAGCCGTATAGGTTTTATCGCCGTGAAGAAAGAAACGGGACAAACGGGTTCCATGGTTGATACCGCAAACCATCAATCCTCGGGCAAAGGGATCAAGGGTGCCTGCATGACCGACTTTTTTGGCGCCGGTTATTCGTTTGATCCGCGCCACGAGTCCTGCTGAACTTATGCCTTCGGGTTTATGAACAAGAAGAATTCCGTGCTGTGTGGCGGCTGGGGAAATGGGCATGTCTGATCAGAGGGCTTTAGCTAAAATGAAAATTTTTTTCTTAAGGTCCGAAAGGGTCATGGATTCAGCTTTAAATCCCGCGGCATTACAGTGCCCTCCACCTCCCAGTTCGCTGGCAATTTTTGAAACATCCACCGCACCGCTGGAACGTAAGCTGACATGGAAGGTTCCTTTCCCATTGACACCGGGGTGGGTTTCCCGAATCAGTGCAGCCACCTGAACATCTTCAATGTGCTTGGCGTAGTTGACAAGACCATAGATGTCTTCCAGCTGGGTTCCGGTTTCCATGAGCATCTTTTGGGACAGAAACATGGTTGAAAGCTTGCCATTTTCGGAAATGTCGATGGTATCAAGAACCATATTGAGCAGTTTGAGACGCCCCAGGGAATAGGTGGCGTACACGTACTGGGCCACAATGTAGGGATCGGCACCCTTGGAAACCATTTCCGATGAGATAGAAAAAGCGGCACTGTTCGTATTCTGGAATAAAAAAGAGCCGGTATCGGTGAGGATTGCTGTATACAAGGCATTGGCGATGGTTTTGTCGATGGTGGCACCCAAGTCCTTGATCAGTCGATAAATAATTTCCGCCGTGGCGCAGGCCGTGCTGTCAACCATGACAGTGGTCCCGAATTCGGTGTTGGTGATGTGATGGTCGATGTTGATGATCACAGGTATCTGGTGGATGTCGTCGGAAATTTTTCCTATGCGCTGGAGATCTCCACAATCCAGAATGATGGCCATGTCGTAATTGCCTAAATTCCCAGCCTCAGCCACAATCAGATTTACGGATGGCAGAAATCGGAAAATAGCCGGAATGGGGCTTTCATTGTACAGGGTCACCTTTTTACCCAGGGATTTCAAAGCCACACCCAGCGAGAGCATAGAACCAATGGCATCTCCATCGGGCTGGGTGTGTGACGCGATCAAGATGCTATGACTTTTATGTATTTCGTCTGTGATCATGGCTTATGATCGTCATCTTTCAATGATTTAAGAATTGACTCAATACGAGATCCGTAGTCAAACGAAGGGTCGTGAAGGAATCGGAGTTTCGGTACAAAGCGGAGGCCAAGTTGCTTGGCAAGGGAGCTTCGAATGAATCCCGAGGCGCTTTCAAATCCATGAAGGGCCTCTTTTTGGGCTTTCTCACCACTTGATATCGTAAAATAGATATAGGCATCCCGTAAATCCTGGCTCATTTTGACACCGGTAACGGTAACCATCTCCAGGCGGGGATCGTTTATTTTTTTTCTTAGGAGCTCTGACAGGGTCGTTTGTATTTTCATACTGATCCTGTCGGCCCGTGTAAAGGGTTTCATATTACATATGACCTATCAATCAAACGTTGGTTTGACCTCTTCAAGCATGTAACAATCCAAGGTATCACCAATCTTGAGATCATTATAATTTTCTATACCGATACCGCATTCATAGCCGTGCTGAACTTCCTTGGCATCATCTTTGAATCGTTTCAGCGATGAGATATTTCCGTCAAAAACGATGATTCCATCGCGAAGAAGACGGATGCGCTGGCCCCTCTGGATATGGCCTTCGGTGACAAAGGCGCCTGCGATGGTACCACGTTTGGGAATGACAAAGGTTTCACGGACTTCGGCTCGACCGAGAATCACTTCTTTGAAGGTGGATTCCATCAAGCCCACCATGGCGTCCTTCAAATCTTTGATGGCGTCATAGATGATGTCATAGAAACGCATGTCCACATTTTCTTCCTTGGCCATGTCCTGCACTTTGGTTGCAGGGCGCACATTGAAACCCAGGATGATGGCATTGGATACCGTGGCAAGGGAGATATCAGATTCGGAGACGGTTCCCGTTGCCGAATGGATGACATTGATTTTAACTTTATCGTTGGATAGTTTACCCAATGATTCTTTAAGGGCTTCGATGGAGCCGTGAACATCAGCCTTGATAATCAGATTCAGCTCTTTGACAATACCTTCTTCCATCTGTTCAAACAGTCCTTCCAGGGAGAGGCGGCTGTTTTTAGCCAACTCTTTGGATCGGGCTTTTTGAGTACGGTGAAGGCTGACCTGTTTCGCGTCTTTGTCAGCAGCAAGAACAATCAATTCATCACCTGCCTCGGGAACGCCCGTAAGCCCCAGGATTTCAACGGGGATGGACGGACCTGCTTCGGTGACCTGGACACCCTGATCGTTGAACATGGCTCTTATTTTTCCATAATGCATGCCGCAGACAACGGATTGACCGTTTTTCAGAGTTCCTTCCTGAATAAGAATCGTGGCAAGGGGGCCCCGGCCTGAATCAAGTTTGGACTCAACAACATGGCCAGTGGCGAATTTATTGGGATTCGCTTTCAGTTCAAGGACTTCAGCCTGGAGAATGATCATTTCCAAAAGATCGGTGATGCCGATTTTCTTTTTGGCTGATACGTTGACAAAAATGGTATCACCACCCCAGTCATCCGGAACAACACCATGGTCAGACAACTCACGTTTGACACGGTCAATATCCGCACCGTCCTTGTCGATTTTATTGACAGCAACGATAATAGGTACTTTGGCGACTTTGGCATGATTCAAGGCTTCAATGGTCTGGGGCATGACACCGTCATCCGCAGCCACCACAAGAACAACAAGGTCAGTGACCTTGGCACCCCGGGCACGCATGGCCGTGAAGGCTTCATGGCCTGGAGTATCAAGAAAGACGACCTGTCCACGGGCGGTTTCCACATTGTAGGCCCCGATGTGCTGGGTGATGCCGCCAGCTTCACCGGCTGCAATGGTCGAGGTCCTGATTACGTCAAGCAGAGAGGTTTTTCCATGGTCAACATGGCCCATGATGGTGACCACAGGTGGCCTGTGGAGCAAGGTCGACGGATCATCCGTGCTTTCGGGTTTTAGAAAAATATCTTCTTCAAAGGAGGCTTTTTCAACTTCAAAGCTGAATTCGGAAGCCACAAGAACCGCCGTATCGTAATCAATGGTCTGGTTGACCGTGGCCATCACTCCCAGTCCCATGAGCTTTGTGATCATTTCACTGGCCTTGATACCCATGCGCTTGGCAAGGTCAGCAAGAACAATGGTTTCATCAATTTTAATTCGTCGTTTAATAGCCTTGGGTGTTGTGATCTGGGTTTTCTGACCTTCGGGGATCTGGGTTTTACTCCCTTTGGCTCCCTTACGTCCTTTTCTACCACGTCCTCCGGCATAGAGGGCATTTCCTTCAACAACGGTTTTCCGTTTTGATTTTTTTCGTGAAAAAAGATCGTTCTCCGAATCCACTGTCTCAACAAAAGCGCGGCCTTTTTTCGCTTTTTTAGGACTTTTTTCTGTGGGTTTCTCTTCTTCAACAACCGGTTTGCTGATGATATCGGTAGAAATCGGACGCGTGATTTTTTCTTCAACCACATCGGGTACAAGAACCACGGGATCCGGGAGCTTGATGATTTTGGCTGCAGTAAATTTCTTTTTCTTCTTTTTCTTGGAACCGGGTTTGGCATCATCATCGATTTCAGCCATGTCCAAAACCGATTCGATTTCTTCGGAAAGGACAGGTTCCACGTCTTCAACAATCGGTGTTTCCGGAACGTCCGGTTCCACCTCAGGAAGGACGGCTTCTGCCGTTATTTCAACCATAGAAGGGGTTTTTTCCTCGGGGGGTGTCTCCTCAATGGGAGCAGGTTCTTTAACAATGGTTTTTTTAACGATACGGGCTGCTTCAAAACCAGGTTTTTCAATTTTCTTCACAGCGGCCTGTTTTTCTTCAGGTTTGACCGGCTCTTTAATTTCTGGCTGGAGCGTCTCAACAGGGGGCACACCTTTTTTTGCCTCTGGCACATCATCGGCTTCAGCTGTGCTGTGAACCCTTTCATCGGGAACGATCTCATGCTCGGGTGACTCTTCTGAAAGATGATCTTGCTCATCGGTTGAATCGTCATCAGCATCATCCTGATCCGAGGCTTTTCTCCGCCGCCGGATAACCGTCGATCTCACACGTTTGACATCCACATCAGCCGATTCTTTTTTTCCGAAAAGGTTGGTTTTAATCAACTCAACGGTTTCATCTTCCAAAGAACTCATATGACTTCCGACTACAATATCTAATTTTTGCATTTTAGTCAGAAGAGCCTTATTGGTCATGTTAAGATTTTTGGCAAGTTCATATACTCTGATTTTTGCCATTCAATCCCCCTAAATTAATCTGCACTCGAAGGCAGGTTGAGTCTCAGGCGGTTCCATGAACCATTGCCATATTAAAGCCGTAAGACATATTAATCATTATATTAAGTTTAACGCTTAATCATTCGACCCGCCCGCCGGGTCAGGCTCTTCATCGTCACCAGATACCTGGGCAATATCCTGTTCTTTTGTGGAATCAGGGGTATCTTCATCTGCCGGGGACGGGTCAACATCCTGCACATCCAAAGAGTCCGCCTCTTCCTGGTCATCAGGAACATGTGTATCCATTATCTCATCCACCGGAGCGGTTTCACTATCTGCCGGGGGCTGGGCCACATCCTGCACATCCGAAGAGTCTGTTTCTTCCGGGTCATCAGGAGTCGGCGTATCCGTTATCTCATCCACTGGAGCGGGTTCATTCGTCTCCGCTTCAATGGTAGCCTCCTCATCGGGAGGAGTGTCTTGTGACGGCACATAGGATTTTGCAGAATCAATGATGGTCTGAGCTTTGGCTTTTCCGATTCCTTTGATCTGCATCAGTTCATCGGCTGACGCATCGGAGACATCCTGGGCGGAAAAAAAGCCCTTTTCATGGAGGGCATCCGCGATGGCGATATTAACGCCGGGAAGACTTAGAAGGGCGTCGTAGCCAGCCTTGACCATGGAACTGTAAGATTCTTCATTGATCACATCAAGTTGCCATCCGGTCAGTGCCGAGGCGAGACGGACGTTCTGTCCCCTTTTGCCTATGGCCACAGACAGATAGTCATCATGGACGATGACTTCCATGGAATGATTGTCTTCATCAATGATCACTTTTGATATTTCAGCAGGGGCAAGGGCATTACAGATAAATTTCGCCGCATCAATGTGCCATGGAATGATATCGATTTTTTCCCCGCGAAGCTCCTGAACCACATTTTGGACCCGGCTTCCTTTCATGCCCACACAGGCGCCCACCGGATCGATGTCCGAATCCATTGAGCTGACTGCTATTTTAGACCGGGCACCCGGTTCGCGGGCTGCCTTTTCAATGGTAACCACACCCTCCATAATCTCGGGGACTTCGGTTTTGAAAAGACTGATCAAGAAATCGGTACTGGCACGGGTCAGAATGATCTGGGGCCCTCTGGATTCCAGGAGCACATCTTTGATCAGGGCGCGTATACGGTCACCACGGCGATAACTCTCTTTAGGAATCTGATCCCGAATGGAAAGAATACCCTCGGTATGACCCAGGTTGACGATGATATTCCCGCGGTCGATGCGCTGGACAATGCCGTTGATGATTTCTTTTTTCCGGTCGATAAAGCTCTTGTATACGGCATCCCTCTCGGCATCTTTCATTTTCTGGATGATCACCTGCTTGGCAGATTGTGCTGCAATACGACCAAAGGAAGACGTATCGACTTTTGATCCCAGAGAGTCTCCGATTTCACAATCAGGGTCCAGCTTCCTGCCATCTTCAACAGATATCTCAAGCTCTGGATTTTCAATGTTTTCAACGACTTCTTTGAATTGAAAAACTTCAATTTCACCGGCTTCCTCATTGTACTGCACTTCAATATCCGCATCACGCCCCAAAATTTTTCTGGCGGCAGACGTGAGGGCCTCTTCAAGTGTCTTGATGAGGACATCCGTATTGATGCCTTTGTCTTTGCTGACCTGCTCAACCACGCGCTTAATATCTGATATCAACATCTGTCATCTCCATTGTTTTCGGCAAGCCGTGCACTTTTTATTGATGAGTAATCAATTTCAACCGTATTTCCGTCAACCGAAAGTGTGACACTGTCTTTTTCCGAGATGCCTTCGAGGATGCCTGTGAATTTCTTTTTATCCATAATTTTGGATACGGTCCTAATTTCCACAACATTTCCCTTAAAGCGAAGGTAGTCTTTTTTCTTAAACAAGGGCCTGTAAATACCTGGAGAAGAAACCTCTAATCGGTATTCAACATCCAAATCCAGATTCACATCCAGAATATCTCCCAATTGCTTGCTGATGGCAGTGCAGTCGGCCATGGTCACCCCATCGGGTTTGTCGATATATACCCTTAAAAAATAATGATGGGACTCACTGACAAATTCCACATGGACCAGCTCAAGCCCTTCCTCACTGCACAAGGTTGCGGCCATATGTTCCACACGACCCGCAATTTTTTTCTCCTGCTCAGGCAATATGGTCTTCCGCTTTACAGTTCGGAATCGACCTGCTTTTTCAGGTTTAAACGTCTTTTTTTTTTCCATACCTGAACAACCTATCTCTTGCTATAAAAAAAACGGGCGTTTGCCCGTTCCCATGTGCAATATACTTCAATTTTGAAGCGGACTCTGGGACACTTAACCCGCCATGGTCACAAACGCTAAACCTGAAGCGGATTAAAATTCTACCCGGAACTGGCCAATAAACAGTTAAGAAAGGTAGATGGAGCGGGCAACGAGATTCGAACTCGCGACACCAAGCTTGGGAAGCTTGTACTCTACCAACTGAGCTATGCCCGCATTTAAACGTTACCCGTGTACCAAAAAGACGTTCTACGACAAAATATCAATATTGTCAATACGTAATAAAATATCGATTCTTATATTTTAACCGTGTTGATTGACACGTGTCGTATTGATCCGTTCCATAAAGGATGATAATAAATATTGTTTCCCTATAACATGCACTATTTTATTCAAGCATTTTTAGAATTTCCTCAAGTTCGTTGCGGATAAAGGCAATGTCTACTTTAGCGGTATTGACGGTTTTTGACCCCGAGGATTCGGATTCAATGTATTTCCGCGCA
The DNA here is from genome assembly GCA_018818835.1 of Pseudomonadota bacterium. Taxonomy (GTDB): domain Bacteria; phylum Desulfobacterota; class Desulfobacteria; order Desulfobacterales; family Desulfolunaceae; genus JAHIRD01. The sequence goes on along the minus strand of JAHIRD010000015.1, from coordinate 44,722 downwards.
CCCTGAATGGTGAATTTTTCATTATGCAAGAGGTGTTTGATATAAAGGATAAGCTGAATATCGTTTTTCCGGTACATTCGCTGGCCGGTTGAGGTGCGTCTGGGTTTGATGTTTTTGAATTCGCTTTCCCAGAACCTGAGTACGTGGGATTCAAGGCCTGTGATTTCACTGACCTCGCCGATTTTAAAATACATTTTATCCGGGATGACAGGGTCCATGAAAAAAGATCCTTGTTTACACGCTCTGCAACCTTGATGAACTCGTAAAAAAGTCGACAGACCGGTTTATGGTCGCCGGAGAAACTTATCCCGGCAGATCCGCGTTAAAATGATCCAGGAGCATTTGAGTTATTTTTGTGTGTATTTTATTGACATCCTTATCTTTCAATGTTTTTGACTGGGATCGATACGTCATTCGAAAAGAAAGACTTTTTTTCCCTTTTGGAATGGGATCTCCAGTGTATAGATCCAGAAGTTCAGCCTTCTCGACAAGATCTTCCCCTGATTTACGGAGACACGACAGCAAGGCACCGGACCGGACATCATTCCCGCAGATGATTGTGGTATCCCGTGAAACCGAAGGGTACCGGGGTATGGGACCAGCCTCACGTTCATCTCTGGCCAGGTTAACCAGCGGGGCAAGTGCGATTTCAAAAATAAACACATCCTGGCGGATATCATAGGCATCGAGAACATCCTGATGCACTTTGCCCAGGAGCCCAACCGGCTCATTTCCGGCACTCATTCGTGCAGAATAACCCTTTCGGGTATAGGTACATTCTGCTTCGGTCAGAGCTGAAAAATCCACAACAGGGGTATGCAGACCCTTGAAAAAACCATCCAGCAAGCCTTTTAAATCGAAAAAGTCACATTCAATTTCCTTGGAGTACCACGAGGGTTCCTGGCTATTTCCTGTGATGGCGCCCACAATCATTTCAACTTCATCGGGAAGAACACTATCTTCTTTTTTGAGAAACACCTTACCAATTTCAAAAATCATCAGATTTTTTACCTGGCGGGCATTGTTGTAATGAATGGTAGACAAGATTCCAGGAACCAGAGAGGTCCTCATGACGGACTGATCTTCTGAAATGGGGTTCAGGACGTCAATAACATTCCTTCTGGGGTCATGGGCTGATAGTCTCAGGGCATCACATGAACGGCTGTGGATAAAACTGTAATGAATGGTCTCTGAAAAACCGTAGCCGGTCAGTACAGAGCGTACCAGATTTTTAACTCTTAAATTGGGTGTCAATTCAAAGGCTTCGGCAGGAATGGGCGGGAACGTTGTTTTTATACGGTTGTATCCCCAGAGCCTTGCCACTTCTTCGGAAATATCCTCGGGCCGTTCAAGATCAACCCGGAACGTGGGGACATGGATGCTCAAAACGCCCTCGGAAAGGGGCTGAACTGTCATCTCAATGGACTCAAGATATCCTTTGATGTCTTCCATGGTAAGGGACGTCCCCAGTCGCTTGTTCAGCGCCTGAATATTGACCGTGATTTCCCTGGAAGGAATCGGTTTGGGGTATTCATCAATCTGACCATCCACCAGAGTACCGTTTCCGATGGATGTGATCAAGGATGCGGCACGGTTTAGAGCGAAAAGAACACCCCCGGGGTCGATTCCCCTTTCGAAACGATAGGCTGCATCGGTACTCAGAGCTGTTTTTTTGGATGTCTTACGGATGCATGCAGGATCGAAATAGGCGCTTTCGATCAGAACCCGAGTTGTTTTTTCGTAAATTTCGGAATTAAGTCCCCCCATGACACCGGCAAGGGCCACAGGTTTTTCACCATCGCAGATCATGAGCATCTCGCTGTCCAGAGTATGTTCACGGTCGTCCAGCGTGGTGAACACTTCACCCGGGCTTGCTGCTCTAACCACAATACGGTTTTCACCAAGACGGTCAAAATCAAAGGCGTGCAAGGGCTGGCCCGTTTCCATCATCACAAAATTGGTGACATCCACGATGTTGTTAATGGGTTTCATGCCCACGGAAATCAATCGATCCTGAAGCCAGAAGGGTGAAGGCCCCACCGTAACGTCAAAAACGAGTCGTGCGGCATAACGGGGGCAGAGGTCAGGATCCTTGATCTGAACCGAGGTATACTCGGAAATGGATTTATAGTCTTTTGAAGGAGACGCCAGATTGGGGTCCGGATACGTGACTTTGGTTTTATGGGCCTCAAATGCTCCTATTTCCCGTGCGATGCCTATAATACTCAAACAGTCCGGACGGTTGGGGGTCACGCTGATATCCAGGGTTGCGTCATTCAGGCCAAGAGCCTGGGCAAGTGGGGTTCCGGGAAGGGCGTCGGTCCGGAGTTCCATGATGCCGGATTTTTCAAGGCTCAAACCCAATTCGGATGCGCTGCAAAGCATGCCTTCGGACAGTTCGCCCCGGAGCCTCCCTTTTTTGATCACCATTCCGTTTGGAAGGGTGGCCCCTTCAAGGGCACAGGGAATCAAAAGCCCTTTGGCGGCATTGGGAGCTCCGCAGACAACAGAAAGAATGCCATCGCCCACATCCACCTGGCAGACACGGAGCTTGTCTGCATTGGGGTGTTCTTTGATTTCAACAATCCGGCTGACAACAACGTTATCAAGAGACTCATACCGGTTGTCCACGGACTCGATCTCAAGACCGGCCATGGTCAGAGCATCGGCAAGATCCTTTGTTTCCATGGTGATGGGAATGTATTCTCGTAACCAGCTTAGGCTGACTTTCATATCAAAACTGCCTTAAAAATCTTAAATCGTTTTCGAAATATTTTCGTATATCATCGACCCCGTACTTGAGCATGGTAATTCGTTCAACTCCCATGCCAAATGCAAAGCCGGTGTATTTTTGAGTATCGTAACCGATATTCTCGAAAACAGCCGGGTGAACCATGCCGGCACCCAGGACCTCAAGCCATCCGGTCTGGGAACAGACCCGGCATCCCTTACCTCGGCATATCACGCATCGGATATCCACTTCGGCACTGGGTTCGGTAAATGGGAAGAAACTAGGGCGGAACCTCAAGCTGGTTTCCTCATCGAATATCTTATGGATAAAGGTGGTGAGAATCCCTTTGAGATCTCCAAATGAAATATGCTCATCCACAAGAAGGCCTTCCACCTGGTGAAACATGGGGGTATGGGTCAGGTCCGAATCGCACCGATAGACCTTGCCTGGGGCAATGATGCGGACCGGAGGATCCTGCTTCTCCATAACCCTGGGCTGGGTGGGCGAGGTGTGGGTTCGAAGAACTGTGTTCTCGGAAATATAAAACGTATCCTGCATGTCCCGGGCCGGGTGGTTCTTTGGGATATTGAGAGCCTCGAAGTTGTAGTAGTCGGTCTCGATTTCAGGACCTTCGACAATTTGAAAACCCAGATGTGTGAATATATCACATATTTCAAGGGTGACACGGGTCAGGGGATGCAGGGTGCCTTGTTTGACCGTTCGGCCGGGAAGCGTCACATCGATGCCTTCATCGGCTTTTTCTGCTGCCAGTTCACATCGTTTTGTTGCCGCAAGCACTGCAGCATCAAGGGCCTGTTTGACCTCATTGGCCCTTTTTCCAGCCAGGGGCCGCTCATCTGCAGGAAGCGTTGCGACGCTCCTCAAAAACTGAGTCACCAGTCCTTTTCGACCCAGGTATGTGATGGAATGAGCCTCAACGGATTCCAAGGTGTCGGCGCCTTCAATATCCTTAAGCGCCTCATGATATATCTGATCAATAGATTTCTGCACGGTGTTTCCGCTTTATGTGTTAGTCTGGATAAACGGGGAATTTCATATTACGTCATCTTTACAGCCATGATTCGAAAGATGGCCGATCCCTCGGTGCCACACGGTCAAAGGGGTACGTCATTAACGTCGCCGTCTTTTCTGCCACCGTATAATCATGGTGAGTTCGTAAAAAGTCGGCAGATGGATGGCTATGGAAAAAGGTCCATAGGCAAGGCATAGTGTTTGGCCGGGCGTTCCGGCATACTTGGTCGTATGTCGAACGTCCGGCCAAACACTATAACGCTGCATATGGGACTTTTTACGACGCCATCAATCATGGTGAATACAATCCGTAAATCTCAAACAGGTAAAGGGAATGAAGTGATTGCATGATCCATGCGACCGCCTTGATTCCCTTTACATGCAATTTTATGATTATGAAAGCTTTTGGGCAGCCTGACTGGCGATCTGGCTGAAAGCCCCGGGATCAGAAATTGCCAGTTCAGCAAGAACCTTCCTGTCCAGCTCAATGTCAGCGCATTTAAGACCATGAATAAAGTTGCTGTAACTCAGATCATTCATTCTGGCAGCTGCATTGATTCTGGCGATCCAGAGTTTTCTGAAATCACGTTTTTTTGCTTTTCGGTCTCTGAATCCATACATCAGAGCTTTGTCAACCGAGTCAGCCGCAGTACGGAAAAGTTTGCTTCGGCCTCCGCGGAATCCTTTGGCAAGCTTTAAGACCTTTTTTCTCCGTTTTTTTGCTTTGGTACCTCGTTTAATTCGCATTTTTTATCTCCTCACACATCAAACGCGATGTATTTTTTATGTCGGAACAACGGTCATCTATAAATTGGGAAGCATTCTTCGGATTGACTTGACATTGGACGCGTCAATAATGTTACCCTGTCTCAGGGACCGTTTTCTCTTGCGTGATTTTGAGGTCAGGATATGACCGGCAAATGCTTTTTTGAACTTGAATTTTCCTGTGCCGGTGACCCTGAATCGTTTGGCGGCGGCTCTGTTCGTTTTAATTTTTGGCATTAAAATTCTCCTTAAAAAACTCCATATGCGTTGTACAGTCAATCAGAAACACAAGGCTTCTGAACAAACACATATGGCGCGAACCTGTACTTACAGACCACGCCAATGGTTCCTGTATCGTTTTACAAAGGGAGCATCAGACTGCAATGATTACGATGCTCCCGACTTTCAGGAAGAAAACAGGCTCATGGCTTGGGACCAAGAATCATGAACATTGCGCGTCCTTCGAATTTTGGCATCTGTTCGACAATGGCAATGTCTTCGGTTTCAGATGCAATCTGGATGAGCAATTCTTTTCCCATGGCGGAAAGTGTGATCTCACGGCCCCTGAAAACACACGTGACCTTAACTTTGTTTTTCTTGGCAATAAATTTTTTGATATGGCCAATTTTGGTCACAAGATCGTTTTCCCCGGTTTTGGGCCGGACCTTTATCTCTTTGAGCTGGACCGTCGCCTGTTTCTTTTTTGCCTCTTGTTTCTTCTTTGTTTCTTCGTACTTATACCTGCCGTAATCCATGATTTTGCACACAGGTGGTGACGCGTTGGGCGAAACTTCAACAAGGTCAAGATTGAATTCATTGGCGGAAGCAAGAGCCTGATGTAAGGGCAAAATACCCAACTGATTGCCGTCGGGATCAATCACACGCACTTCCTTGGCTCTTATTTTCCTATTGATATTGGTCTGGTCGCGGTTAGCTATGCTACCCTCCTCATGGTAACCTGTTATTGAATCAAGAAATGCCGATAAAACACGAAGCATTCCACAATAATATTAACAACCGAACTTCTTATAGAAATATTATACTAAAAGCAAGAGAAAAATAATTGATTTGCTATGAATCGTACATGATCATGTCTTTTGATATGTGGCAGAAAGCGTGTAATCCTCAAGATAACTCCCCTTCCAGTACCGGTTGCCGGGTGACAGGAAAAATTGCTTGAACAGAGAAAGGCTTTCATCTCGCATCACACCCGGGACAATAACTATTTCCGGGGTCCTGTAGAGGGGTGACAGATGTGTTCGGTCACAGGATGTCCCCCCTCCCATGGCATCTTCATAGGCATAAACAATGTGCCTGATACCGCTTAAAAGAATCGCTGCAAAGCACATCAGGCAGGGTTCCATGGTGGAATAAAGGATCATGTCTTTTCTTCTGGGATCCGTGCCTGGATAATCAATCTGTTTGAGTGCATTGATTTCAGCATGGTCGATTTCATTGACCCCATGAACCGAGGCGTTTTCCCTCCTGCCCATTGAAATGATCGTGTCCTTAAGAACGATCACGCAGCCCACGGGAAAATCACCCTCTGCCAGGGCCGATTCAGCCTGGATCAGGGCTTCTTTCATATAGGTCTCATGGCTCATATTCAATCCTGCATATATCGGTATCACAGGGACAGCTCCCATCCACCTCAAAGGCATAAAGGATTCTGGATTCCAGCACAGAACGCTTTGAATCGATGACTTCCAGGGGTTCTTTGCTGGCCATTAGGGCCAGTTCATTTCTTGAGGGAATCCGGTCCAGGCCCTGAGCCAGCAGCGTTCCTGTTCGGCCCAGGAGAATATCTGCATCTTCACCGTTGGTCACCACCACACAGGGGATCTGGTGGGGAGCCACAAGCCTGGATGCTGCCAGGGAAGAACGGTGTCGAGTGATGATGGAACCTGGGCCGTACTTGATCAGCATCAGCTCCTTTTTGTCGATTAAAACAATAAAATCGATTTTAAGGATGGCTTTTTTCTCCGGCGTCGTGACTGTCAGGCTATAATCCTGAACAATATCAGTCCGTTTGAACTGTTTGTCCCTGACAAGACGTTCGGCAATAGCCTGCCTGTAACGTTCGTCCAGAGTATCGGGGATTTCTTTACCGGATATAAAATCAATCAGGCTTCCAAGAATAAGGTGATGATCGTTCATATCATTTGATCATAAAAGAGATGGCTGTATAAGTAAAGAATTTCACACGATGATCAGATATATTTTATGTAATGGTTGTTAAATAGATCATTCTGATTTATATAAAAAGTTTATAAAAATAATGACAATGGAAGAAATAGTCTGAAATGAGCCGAATCTCAGGAAGAAATAGAAATTAATGATGTCCATTCGGGAAGAATTCGAAAAAAGAGAGAGAACCTTTATCTCAGAATTCGGGAGTCTGAGCTCGGAGTCAAAGGGAAGACAAGTGGAGGAAGAGACCTGCCCGATTCGCACTGCGTTTCAAAGGGATCGGGACAGAATCGTTTATTCCAATGCGTTCAGACGCCTAAAACACAAAACCCAGGTTTTTCTATCCCCCTTGGGAGAGCATTACAGAACCCGGCTGACCCACACCCTCGAAGTGGCCCAGATTGCCCGGACCATATCAAGGGCCATGAGACTTAACGAAGACCTTACCGAAGCCATTGCCCTGGCCCATGATCTGGGGCATACCCCCTTTGGACACAGCGGCGAAACAGCATTGAAACAAATCTTTTCTTCGACATTTTCCCATACCAGCCAAAGTTTAAGGGTGGTGGATGTCCTTGAAAAGGATGGGAAGGGTCTCAATTTGACCTTTGAGGTCCGTGACGGAATCATAAAACACTCCAAAGGCTATGGGGATGTCATCTCTAAGAATCCCGATGACATGGCCAGCACGGTTGAGGGGCGGATAGTCCGAATCGCAGACATTATGGCCTACCTGAACCATGATCTGGATGACGCCATACGAAGCAGGGTCATCAACGAGAGCCAGATCCCGGAAATATGCACACGGGTTCTGGGAAACACGCACTCCCAGAGAGCCACCACCATGGTGACGGACCTCATTTATTCCACGAAACCTGAAAATGGAGAGCTATGTCTTAAAGTAGGTGATGATGTCAGGAATGCCATGACGGCCCTGCGCGAGTTCCTCTATGAAAATGTCTATCGTTCACCCCAGGTCCATGGAGAATTTGAGAAGTCCATGAAAATACTCAAGGACCTTTACGTTTTTTTCATGGATGACTCCAATATCAAAAGCTTTGAAGAAGAACTGATCGGTATCGAAATGGAAGGATGTGGAACCAACGATCCCCATGATAGACGTGTCACGGATTTAATCGCCAGCATGACGGACAGACATGCTCTTGATCTCTATTCCAAGCTCTTTTTCCCCCTTCCCCTGGTGTGAGTGATGACACTTTCCCGCCGTCTGATTGTTCAGGCCAATGGCCCGTGGTGTGAAAGACTCAAGGTCCTGTTTGACAGGATGGACCAGGCATATGGCTGTGTGGCAGGGGCCTATGGCTTCCATTGCAGGGGGTGTGAGGACAATTGCTGTTACAGCCGTTTTTACCACCACACCCTCCTTGAGTATGCTTATCTGCATCAAGGCATGGGAACCCTTGACCATGGGACACGTGAAACCATTCTTCAAAAGGCTGCAGACGTGGTCGCCCAATCCAACAGCGCCGACAAACACGGCCATGATCTGAAGATCATGTGCCCCCTGAATGCCCAGGGGCGTTGTTTGCTTTACACATTCCGGCCCATGGTATGTCGCCTTCACGGGCTGGATCATGAACTCTGCAAGCCCGGTCAAGCACCGGTAAAGAGCATCGGCTGCGATCTGTTCCGCAAACAAACCGAACAGATGATGTATATACCCTTTGACAGAACGCCTTTTTATAAAGACATGGCCCAGTTGGAGAGTGAATTTCGATTGAAAACCGGAATCATGGACCGGATGAAGTATACCATTGCGGAGATGCTGCTTTTATGAAATCAGTGGATCTGAAAGATATTCCGGGGCTTCCCGGACAAAAGCTTGAAACAAAAGATGAATTTCACTTTAAATGTCACAAGGGACTTACCTGCTTCAACCTCTGTTGCAGAAATTTGAACCTTTTTCTTTACCCCTATGATGTGATTCGCCTGAAAAACAATCTGAACATATCCTCCGGTGAATTTATTGATCGTTATACCGATATCGTATTGCGGCCCGGAAATCATTTTCCTGATGTTCTTCTGAAAATGGCGGATAATGATGCGAAAACCTGCCCCTACTTGTCCGACACGGGCTGCCTGGTCTACCCGGACAGACCCGACGCCTGCCGAACCTTTCCCGTGGAGCAGGGGGTGATGTTTCGTGATGGTGCCCAACCTGAACCGGTGTTTTTTTTCAGGCCTCCGGACTTTTGTCTGGGGCAGCATGAAACGCAGGTATTCACCATTGATACCTGGGCCGATGACCAGGATGCCGCCACTTACAACGCGATGACGGTGCTGTGGGCTGGGCTCATAGGCCTTTTCCAGGCCGATCCCTGGGGTGGTGAAGGCCCCGGGGGGAACAGGGGCAAGATGGCCTTCATGGCCTTGTACAACGTGGATGCCTTTCGTGAATTCGTGTTCGGGAGCTCATTTTTAAAGCGGTATAAAGTCAAGGAAGACATCCGGAAAAAAATCAAACGCAATGATGTGGAAATGATGAAATTTGGATTTGATTTTGTGAAAGTCAGCTTTTTTCAGATGTCTTCTAAACGGCTTCGTTTGAAATAACCCTTTCTACCAGAACCTAACGCCAAGCTGAGGTGCGCAGTTTTATGCGTCGCCTCCAGCTGTTGGTTGGCGAGGTACTTCCGAATTATTCGTACTCGTTCTCGATACTCTCACGAACCTGCATCGGTGCCGATGACATCTTTACCAGCATTGAAACGATACGAACAAGAAGACGTTTAACATAGCTTGTGCGATGTGAAACCCCGACGAGGTCTGAGCCGGGGTAAACCAAAACAGATTAGATGTCTGTATAAGCCAGATCCTTGAATCGGTCCTTGTCATTGAGCCGTTTTTCAATATCTACCTGAAAAAAATCGGCCATAGGTGCAAGCAGGTGAGGATGATCCTTCCAAACGGCTTTCAGGGTTCCCAGAACGGTCGTAAGACCCGTTGGGGTCATTTTCCCAAGGGGTTTTCTGCATCCTCCCGAAGGCATTCCCAGAATAGCCATGGCTGTTTTAATCCCCAGAGGATTTCGTGCCCGGCAGGTGATTTCTCCATAAGGTGTTTTTTCACGCGTAATCACCGTTGTCAGGTTGAACAGGGGTTCAAGCTGTTTCACCAGAGCACTGGCTTCATCCAGCCGTTTTTCTTCGATCATCATGACCAGTTGGGTGGTGAATTTCGGAATGATATTGGACGCCACGGATATCAGGCCGCATGCCTGGATTTCAGGGTCTGTCATCATATCATAGACCATGGCGTCATCGCCGGAATAAATCGAAAAGTCCGGGCCGCAGACCTGCCGTGTCCGCCTCATATTTTCAATATTCCCCGTGGCTTCTTTGACAGCACTGACATTCTTGTACCGGTTCTTTAATATGGCCAGATCTTCGGGCAGCAGCTGGGTACCTGTGCGTCCGGGAATAATATAGGGAATAATGGTCAGGTCAGGAAAGGCCTCGGCAACAGGTCCGATATACTCTTTTCGAATCTCAATGGAACTCGGGCCGTTATAGTAAGGATCCACCAGAAGAACAGCATCGACACCTGCATCCTTGGCCTGCCGAGTGGCAGAAAGGGTTTCACAGGTATTATTGCTTCCGGTTCCGGCTATACAGAGACATTTATTTTTCGTTTTTTTTGAAATGTTTTCAATGACCTTGATATGGTCATCCCACACGAGGGTGGGACTTTCGCCTGTGGTGCCCACGGCAAGAATACCACTTATTCCGTTTTGAATCTGAAAATCAACAAGCTTTTCAAGACCCGGGTAATCAACTTCACCATCTAAAAAGGGAGTGGTCAGTGCAGTGTAACAGCCGGTATTCATAATTCCTCCTGATGATAGATTGTCCTTGATGGCGTCGTAAAAAGTTCCATATGCGGCGTTATAGTGTTTAGCCGGACGTTCGACATACGACCAAGAATGCCGTAACGCCCGGCCAAACACTATGCCTTGCCTATGGAACTTTTTCCATAGCCATCCGTCGATTTTGTACGAGTTCATCGAGCTTGGAAAGATAAAAAAGAGTCGGCATAATGTCAATAAATTATATTATATTTAATGTTTTTTTATGGTTCGAATCAATAGAAAATCAGTTGATTAATAGACATAGTCTCACGGGAAAATGTTTTTTTGCATTGTAAAACATTCCAAAAAGATATAAAACCAAAACTTTGAAATAATAATGATATTTATGAATAAGGGTTTGAAAACAATGGTTAAAGCTAAAAATGCAGAAGAATACATCGCCCAGCTGAGACAGGCTATAGGGTCAAACTCCGAGTGCGGGACCACCCATTACAATCTGGCAGTGGCACTGATGGGACAGAAAAAATACGAGGAAGCAGAAAGCGAACTTCATGAGGCTGTGGGATGTAGCCCCACCCTTGCAGAGGCCTACGTTCAGCTTGGTGCCATCTGTCTCCAAAGGGAAGATATGGAAGGTTGCCTTTATTATAACAGACTGGCCACCAAATCAAGGGCCGGCTTTTCCATAGGATTTGGAAACATTGGTTTTATCGAACTCCAGCGAGGGAATATTGATGAAGCCATCAAAAATCTTCATAAGGCCATTGTCTATAACTCTTTATTTTTACAGGCCTACACCACCCTTGCCAACGCCTATTTGATGAAGGGCCTTGTGCATGAGAGTATTGAAACCAGCAAGAAAGCCCTTGAAATCGAGCCGAATTTTCCCATTGCCCATAACAATCTTGCCATCGCCTATCTTGAACAAAAAGATTACGCTCTGGCAGCAGAACACATCGATACGGCCATCAGCCTGGGCTACGAGGTGGCACCGGAATTATTAAACGAAATCAATTCTTACAGGTAATGGACACCGGTCCTTAAATGGGGTCGGTGATTTAATCGCTTTATGAATCGTCATCCCCAATTTTTATTTTCTATTACCGATTCCGCCAGTGTGGTTGATGAACAGTCAGAGCTATGGCTGCGTCATCTTCCTGCCAATCGTCATCCCGGAGATTCACACAACTCTCCGGCCACCACGGGGCACTATTTTAAGGCAGCATCACGATTCCTGTCGGCAGACGATTACGGGATTCTTAAAACGTCGGCTCTGGGATCCCTGGGAAAACAAATCCGGACAGACCATATTGAAACGATTGCTGTTTGCCTTGTCAAACACGGAACATTCTATCACCCCTCCAAAGTGGACGTTGTTCTTGATAGGGGTGATTCCTGGTCATTTGCTTTGAACCTGGCGGTTTCAAGCCAGGGGCTTGCCTGTGTCGAGCGCGAGTACGCTGCCCTTGAAAGGCTTTCAAAACAGAGCTATTCCGTGCCAGCCGTGTATGGCAAAGGTCATTTCCGTTCAGATGATCATATTGATTTTTCCATGTTTGCAGCCCAGTGGTTCGACGATTATCATGAATTCCATATTCACGAAAAAAAAATCATTGTCTGGAATGAAGACAAAGGGCACTATTTTCTATCGGAACATGAGTGTGACGAGCTATATCATAAAGCCGCTTTCATCATGACCTGCTGTTATAATGTCGAGACATGCGAACAGATCCAGCCCTGGCACCATGCCGCCGGTGACTTTGTCGTGAAAAAAGGCAACGAGGGCCTTGATGTGAAGCTGATCACGGTGAGGCAGTATACGTCTATTTTTCAGGAACCCCCGGACGATGGTGATGAGCGTGTTGAGGCGGCATTGATATTTTTAATCAATCTATCCATACGCATGCGACTGGACAGGGAAGATGGCATTGGAAAAACGGTCTGGGCGGACGACCGGAGTGTTGCAGGTGTTGTCAGGGGATTTTGGGACGGCCTTGGCGCAAAGAGGACCTCCGCCTCCATGGCACCACCCATCATAGATCGGTTCGCGGCATTCATAGTCTCCGTTCCCGATAATGAACTGATGGATTTTGCGATCATGCTCATCCAGTCCTATCATCCTGAATCGCCAGACCTTTCAGTGATTCGGGATCATCTGGATGACCACATTTCCCTGCTGTGTGAGGAACTTAAAAAGGGCCGTGTGTAGTTTCTTAAAATCACAAGATAGCCAGTAATAATAAGGTCAATACCCCAAGATGAAGTATGGGGGGCCAAAAGAAGAAATGGCGGAAAGCCCTAAAAACAGGGAAAGAATCCTTTTTTATTGACAACAAAAGATAATAACTTTATACCATGTAGTTTGAATATCATGGTTTTGCATATCAAATAATTGTAGAACTTGATAAAGTCCTAAATTATTTTAAGTAGTTATATTTTGGTGGAGTAACTTGACAGCCCGGTTTACGGGTTAAACGAAAGATCTTCGTCATGTTGAGTTGAGAAAATTTTTTTTTTAATGGAGGTAAGGCAATGGCAAAGCATGAAACCCCTTTGTTAGACCAGCTGGAATCCGGGCCGTGGCCAAGTTTTGTGTCCGATATCAAGCAGGAAGCTGCGACAAGGGCGAAAAACGCAAAAGGTCTCGACTATCAGATGCCTAGCGATGTGTGTGACGATCTTCTCGGAATTCTCGAACTTTCTTACAAAGATGGTACAACCCACTGGAAACACGGTGGTATCGTTGGTGTTTTCGGTTACGGCGGCGGTATTATCGGCCGTTACTGCGACAAGCCCAAAGATTTTCCCGGCGTTGCAGCATTTCATACCGTCCGTGTTGCACAGCCCGGTGGTAAATACTACACAACCGCTTTTTTGAACCAACTCATGGACATCTGGGACCTTCGTGGTAGCGGTCTCACAAACATGCACGGTTCCACCGGTGACATCATTCTTCTGGGTACAACAACTCCCCAGCTTGAAGAAATTTTCTACCAGTTGACCCATGAAATGGGCCAGGATCTGGGTGGGTCAGGTTCGAACCTTCGAACTCCTGCTGACTGTATCGGCAGCTCACGTTGCGAATACGCCTGCTTTGATACCCAGGAGCTCTGCTACTTCCTGACCATGACCTACCAGGATGAGCTTCACAGACCGGCATTTCCTTACAAATTTAAATTCAAATTTGACGGATGTCCCAATGGTTGCGTATGCTCCATAGCACGTTCCGACCTTTCCTTCATCGGTACCTGGAAAGATCAAATCCAAGTGAATCAGGCCGAAGTCAAAGCCTATATTGACGGAAAAACTGTTGATAACGGCGGTGCTTTTAAAGGACGAGACTGGGGAAAATTCGACATCCAGAAAGAAGTGATCGATCTTTGCCCCACTGGCTGTATGGCGCTTGTGAAAGGCGAACTTAAGATCAATGACAAAGAATGTACCCGTTGTATGCATTGCATCAACGTTATGCCCAAGGCCCTCAAGCCCGGTAAGGATAAAGGCGTATCCATTCTGTGTGGTGCCAAAGCACCCATCGTTGACGGTGCCCAGATGGGAACCCTCATCAGACCCTTTATCAGCATTGACCAGACCCTGAACAAACAACTTTCTGATTTTGAAGATGAAGATGAATGGATGGAATACCTGGCAGAAAAATACGAAGCCATCACCGAATTCATTGAACTCGTTTGGGACTACTGGATGGAAGAAGGCAAGAACCGTGAACGCCTTGGTGAATTGATGATGCGACAGGGTCTGCAGAAATTCCTTGAGAAAGTTGAAGTTGAGCCCATGGCGGTTCATGTTCAGCATCCTCGAACCAACCCCTACATTTTCTGGAAAGAAGATGAGGTTGAAGGTGGCTGGGGCCGTGATATTGAAGACTACAGAAAAGCGCATTCACGCTAGGGAGGAATAAAAATGGCATTTATATCCGCAGGATACAATCCGGACAAACCGATGGAAGGTCGTATTACCGATATCGGTCCCAAACATTATGACTCGTTCTACCCGGAAGTCATTAAGAAAAACAAAGGCAAATGGTCTCATCATGAAATCCTCGAACCCGGCGTTCTTGTTCACGTTGGAGAATCCGGGGACGAAGTGTTTACCGTTCGTTGTGGTGGTGCCCGACTGATGAGCGTAACTCACATCCGTGAAATCTGTGAAATCGCAGACAAACATTGTGACGGACATGTTCGTTTCACCACACGAAACAACATCGAATTCATGGTTACAAGCAAAGATAAAATGAATGCTCTGAAGGCTGATCTGGCCCAAAGAAAATTCGACGGCGGAAGTATGAAATTTCCTATTGGCGGTACCGGTTCCGGTATTTCCAATATCGTTCATACCCAGGGCTGGATTCACTGCCATACACCTGCAACGGATGCTTCCGGAACAGTTAAGGCAACCATGGACACCGTTTTCGAAGATTTCCAGAGCATGAAAATGCCTGCGAAACTCAAAATCTCCATGGCCTGCTGCCTGAACATGTGCGGTGCTGTTCATTGTTCTGACATCGCCATTCTCGGTTACCACAGAAAGCCTCCAATATTGGATCACGAATATCTTGATAAAGTCTGTGAAGTTCCTCTTGCCGTCGCTTCCTGCCCCACGGCAGCCATCCGACCCTCAAAAGTTGAACTTCCCAACGGGACAACCGTGAATTCTGTTGCCGTTAAAAATGAACGCTGCATGTACTGCGGTAACTGCTACACCATGTGCCCCTCAATGCCCCTTTCCGATAAAGAAGGTGACGGTATTGTACTTATGGCCGGTGGTAAAGTATCCAACCGTATTTCAGCACCCAAGTTCTCAAAAGTAGTTGTGGCCTTCCTGCCCAACGAAGCACCACGCTGGGATAATATGACAGTGGCTATCAAGAAAATGATCAACGCTTACTCAAACGGTGCCAACAAATACGAACGTCTGGGCGACTGGGCAGAAAGAATCGGCTGGGAAAGATTCTTTGAAGTGTGTGATCTTGAATTCACCCACCACCTGATCGATGACTTCCGTGATGCGGCATATCACACATGGAGACAGTCAACTCTGTTTAAATTCTAGACGTTAAACCGGGTCTTTTTATCGTTATACCGCTGACCGGAACCTTTACGCACAGGTTCCGGTCAGTATTACAAAAGGAGAATTAACATGGCATTAGATACAGCTGAAGCCCAAAAAGTCATCGTTGAAAATCTTGAAAAAAAAGCGAAATCAAAATCAAAATTTTATTTGAAAGATTTCTATTCATTTTTTCCTGAGGAAAAACCCAGAACCGTTAAGAAAATCGTCAACGATATGGTTGCCCAAGGTATCCTTGAATACTGGTCAAGTGGAAGTACAACCATGATCGGCCTTAAAGGTACGGGTAAACAAGCGGGTGCTGAAGGCGAAGATTGATTTGGTTGTCGTTTTATGGCATTCCCCAAAAGCTGTGAATGGTCATGCTTGAAAAAAAAGATGGTTGTCCTGGATTCTTTGTATCTGCTCTAAGGGGCGGGTCTGGGAAAACCTTGATCACCATAGGAATAACTGCAGCTTTAAGGGCTCTTGGTAAAAAGACTGCTCCCTTCAAAAAAGGTCCGGATTATATCGATGCCGGCTGGTTATCACTTGCAGCCGGCCGGCCTTGTTATAATCTTGATACATATCTTATTCCCGAAAATCAGGTCATCCAATCCTATGTGAACAATACGCTGAATGCAGGTATTGATATTGCTGTTGTTGAGGGAAACCGTGGTCTTTATGACGGGATCGATCTTGACGGAAAAACAAGTACGGCAGAAACAGCCAAACTATTAGGGCTTCCGGTATTTCTTTGCTTGGACTGTACGAAAACGACCCGGACCATGGCTGCGGCTGTTTTGGGTTGCCTCCATTTTGACCCGGAGCTCACCATCGGGGGAGTCATTCTCAATAAGGTTGCGGGATCAAGGCACAGGGACAATTTGGCCAGCAACATTGAATATCACACAGGGGTTCCTGTTCTTGGGTCTGTGCCCAAGCTGCGCAGCCACGATTTCCCTGAGCGCCATATGGGTCTGGTACCCACCCATGAACATTTATGGGCCTCCGTATCTATTGAAAGTGCTGAGAAACTTGTCCGGGAAAACATCAATCTTGACCAGCTTCTTGCAATTGCGCACCGCGAAACCCGATCCATCTCCCAAGAAGTTTATCCGCTTGAAATCGTCAATCCTTCTTCAGAGACTCACACAATAAAAGGTCCCAGGATCGGAGTAATCAAGGATGCCGCCTTTCAGTTCTACTATCCTGAAAATATTGAGGCACTTGAAAATGAGGGTGCTGAAATTATTTACACCAGCCCTTTAAGTCATGCGGAATTTCCTAATGTGGATGCCCTTTATATCGGAGGTGGATTTCCTGAAACCCATGCAAAGGAACTGTCTGAAAACAGGGTGTTCAGAGAAACGATCAAGGCCCTTGCAGATAAAGGATTTCCCATCTATGCTGAATGCGGGGGCCTGATGTATCTTGGCCGTGAGCTTGTGATCGAGGGGGTCAACTACCCCATGACAGGTATATTTCCCTTGTCCTTCGGCTTGTCACACAAACCCCAGGGTCACGGGTATGTGGTGGCGGAAGTCAGTCGGGAAAACCCTTATTTTGACGTGGGTTCGGAAGTCAAAGGCCATGAATTCAGGTATTCAAAAATCATCTCCTGGGACAATGACATAGAGACGGCATTGACCATGAAACGAGGCACCGGAATGGCTGACAAAAAAGACGGAGCCCTTTATAAAAATGTGTTTGCCTGCTACACCCATATCCATGCCCTGGGCAATCCCTCCTGGGCCAAACGCTTTGTCAATCAGGCCAGACAATACCAATTGAATACAAACCCATAGCAATTCCTATCGGAATTCATAAGTCCCATAGGTCTCATGGGTCCCATAGGACTTATATGACTCATGTGACTCATGTGACTTATGATCTGGCTTTAACTGTTGATAGGTCCCATAATTTTCTTACAACAGATGTATTAATTGGTTTTGAAACCGGAATCCAGGGTGTAGGATCCTGAATATGAAACAATCTCAATGGCATCTTTTTTTACGGGTTTGATTTCAAAGACAGGTTCATCATTTGACTTTTTGTTACAGAATATTTGAACCGTTGCCGTGGGATTGATTTTACCCTTCAATACAAAGCGGATGCTGTTGATCATGGCTTCGATCTGCTCACAGGCGCGGACCAGTTCCTTTTTTTTGTTTGAATAAGCTATGATCGCTTTGGATAGTTTTTCAAGCTCTTGAAATGTCTTTTTAAGCTGATCAACCTGCATGACATTCATTTTGGCTCTGAGGTTTTCAAGAACTTTGAACGAGTCTGAAAAGGTGAAGGACTGAAGGGAATGGATCAAAAGTTTGAACATGTTGAGAAGATTGTCATCAGAGATTTGTGATGCAAGGGCTTTTAAACCGGAAAGAAGCTTGGCCTTGATATAATCAATGGCTTCCTGGACATCGTGATGCCCTTTGTCGACTTTTTCAGTTTCTTCCAGAAGTTCATTCCTTTTTTTGAAAAGATCACGGCCCAGATAAATTTTGTTCACACCGCAAAAATATACATTTTGAAAATCCAGCCTGTAGGTGTCCACGATGGTATTAAGCATGATGCCTTTGGCAGATTTGAATAAAACCTCCGGTGCCTTTACTCTGGAATCGCGGAGTTCATCTTTGATGGAGATCTTACCCTTGGAAGAGATCAGGTCTGAGTCCATGACTGTTCGTGCTGATATATCCTGGGCTGCTTGAACATAACTTTTGGGCCGGACCTGGTCAATCATAGCGTCGTTGTCCGTAATGACGCTCCCTCCATCCAAACTTAGAACTTCGATCAGACCGTGGGCCTTAATTCTAAATCCATTGTTGATGGTCCCGATTTTCATACTCACCGGAGAAATGAACTCTGTACCGATATTGCCGATTGAAAAATCAATGGTTTCAAGCTCAATTTTGTCATTCACATCTATGTCCCGAATGATTCCGTCAATACGGGTCAAGATGATCACCCCGGTTTTGGCTGCCGTCAGAAAATAACCCACGGGGTTTCCGTTTTCATCGAGATGATCGTTTTTTATGACCCCTTCTTTGTAAGTCAGTTCAAGTGCCCTGGGTTCCGACACGGGAATGACCTTTCCTTCAAAGGAGATTCCGGGTTTACCAGGAACCGGGTATTTGACAAATAAAAGTTTATCTCCCATTTTTACCGACGGGAATTTATGCAGTTCACGGAAGTCAATTTTGCCGTTGGGCAATAGTTTTCCCGGATGACTTTCATGTTCAAAATAAAATTTTGCAATTTCTTCATGCTGTTCTTGCCGGGTCTGAATTCCTTTGATCAAAATGGTGATCATCCGAGGCCCCACAATGATTTCCAGTTGTCTGTCGCCCTGATTCAAGTAGGTCCCCTGAATGTGCCGGTTCAAGGTGATGGGTTTGGACTCCTTATTCAATGATTGATTAAGTGCTTCTTTGAACTCATTTTCCAGGATGGATGGATGAATATTGAATCGGAACAGAACCTGATAAATGGCCTTCTCAATAACCGGGTTGATACTGATTGAGCGGTCAACCTGAAGCTGGGCAAGGGTATCGTTTTCTGATCTCTTAAGATCCTTGAAGATGTTGTTTTCCAGAATATCGGCTTTATTTTGGATGCTGTCAGGTGTTAAATTAGCTTCCGTAAATGGCGGTGTGTCATCATTCATAATTAAATCCCGGAAAAACATGTCAAATAATATTAATTATCTGGTGAAGATCATGACGAGGAACTCAATAAGGTTTATCTGGAAAAATGGAAACGCTACGGGCGTTAAATATGGCAAAATATTCGCAATAAACATTTCATGTCACAATGTCATGAAAACCAGATTCATAAAGATTAGGAACGAAATTTTGCTAATTATACCTTTGGCGGTTGTACTTTACAAGTAAAAACAGAGTGTTCAGTGGATTAAATGATTGTTTATAAAAAAAAGGGGAAAACCGAATTCGGCTTTCCCCAGAATAACAAAAATATAATTAACTGATTTTAAGTCTATTTAATCTTTCCTCCAGGATGGCATTTGTTACAGCTTGTGGGAGCTTCGCCATTTTTCCCCGTGTCTTTTTTAACTTTTTTGTTGTGTTCCGAGTGACAGTCCTTGCAGTTATCATGAAGGGCTTCGGCGTGGTACTGACGTCGCTCTTTATCAGTCAGTTTGGGCTCACCTTTTTTGGGTTTTTCAACTTTGCCGGGGTTTTTGTGGCATTCGATACATTTTTGGACATCATCGCCTTCTTTGAGGCCGGTCAGAGCTTTGCCCTTGTCATCGTGATGACAGTCACCGCAGGTTATTTTGTAATCGGTCACATGTTTTTTGTGGGTGAAGGGAACCGGATTGTAGGTATGTTCTTCATAGGCCTTGGTTTCCATATTAAATGTATCCGGTACGGTGGTTCCAGCAAAAAGGATAGCTGCAATGAACATTGAGGAAAAAACGGCAGCAATCGTGGTGAGTATCGTTCTCTTGGTCATAGCTGAATTTATCTCCTACTTAATTATGAATGAAATAGAGTAAAATATTTAAACGCCTTCAAAATATAAATGTCAAAAACCTTAACAGGGGGCTTGCCTTATGTCAACGACTAAACACCGGTTGACTCAAGATGAATGACCATTGGAAAGCCGCTGTTTAAGATAACATTTTTCTGAAAACACAGCGATCTCTGCTTCGAGATTTGACAGGCTTGAATCCCCGAAAACAGCATCCATAAACGGTATGATTTTATCAAAAGCAGAAAGGGCATTGTTTCTTTGTTGCCGTGTAATGGACTGGATCTGGGATGTGGCCGCCGTTTCCTGCATGCAGCCAAAGGGCCCAACATGATAGATTCCTGAAATATCAGGCATTTGCCCTGTCGCGAACATGTATGCCTCACCGATGGATAAGGGGGATTCACCCTGGATTCCTTTGTCAAATACCAAGTCTTTCTGAATATGATCTATGATGTGACCCGAATCATGAGGCTCACGCCCTTTAAGAAATTCACGAAACGGAGCCATAAGGGTTTTAACCGTGCTTTGCATATACCGTTTTTTTAAGACGGATTTGATATACTGTTTCCATTGGTTTGACATTTTAAAGCTTTCAATGCTGGATGAATTGGAATATTCCATCCAGAGGGAAAGAGGTGCAAGTCGAGTTTCAAGACCGTATTTCTCAAGCATTAAAAGAGACTGATGATTGGCATGGGGGTTCATGCGAACGAAAATTTCTCCGGTCATGGCGATGATAGGCTTTCGTTTGATGTCCGGATTGATGAGAACCTCGTAGGACTGTTTTGCCCGGGTGAGAAGTTTGGTCAGAGAGGAGATGCTGGCATTTTTTTCCACAAGGGATACAAGGGTTTTTGAATAATGATCGTAGCAGGCTCGGGCCGAGCCTTTTTCCTTTTCATAGGGCCGGGTCCTGAGCAGGGCATCGTAGAGGATATCCATACAGAAAAGCCCCTTGAAAAAATTTTTGGCCTGGGACACGATCTGGGAATCGGTCATGGGAAGATTGGAATAATCGCTGTCAGCGTCCGGGCTGAGGATATCCACGTCCTTAAATCCGTTGTCAATAAATATTTTTTTCAAAAGGACGTGGTACTGCCCGAAACGACAAGGGCCTTTGGCCATGGGTTCAAGGATGACAGCCCGTTTATCCGGGTCAATGCCCTTATTGAGAAGACTGTGCAGCCAGGCAAGGGTATCCCCCACTTGAAAGGAAAACGGCTGGCAGATGTTTCCGGCTCCCCCACCCAGTCGGGCAGCAATGATTTTGGCTTCGGGCGTTTGGGTTGGTATAACCAGAGACTCAAAGCCCAGGGCCCTGAATGTTGCCGAAAGTACATGGGAATGATCCCCCATGTATGGGATGCCGATAATTTTATTTTTCAAAACCACCGAAGGATGTTCCTGAACAAATGTATCTATGGCCATCTCTCTGGATTGGAATGTTTTGACCACCTCATAATTGGCAAGAGTCCGTGTGCCGAACTGGGCGTTGCTGGAGTGGCCGTCTGTCTGAAGAACAAGATGGGGTTTTCCCGCTTTTTCCAAGATTTTTTCCTCATGGAATAAAAGCATGGAATCGCTCCCGCAGTTGAAATTTGTGGCCCGGACCGGGAAAAAATCAGGATTGATGGCAGATTCAAGGGTGTAGCGTATGATGTTGCGACCCTGGACCCAGTACATGTTTTCCGAAATAAACCGGATATCGTGCATCACGGGTTTGAGAAAAAATGAGGGAATGAAATGGAGACCATTTTTAACGAATAGTTCGTGGACCCTTGAACTGGCCTTGTCGTCCAGGAGTGTATATCCTCGTCCCAGCCCCAAGAAGATTTTTATCTTTTTCTTTCGCAATTGTTCAACAAGGGACTCCCCTGTCAGGTATATTTCAGATAGAAAGGCTTGTTCTGCAGCTTTTGCATCACGGATGGCCCCTCTGATTTGTTTGATCGTAAACCGCTTGCCATAGAGGCGGGTCAGATCCTTGTGAAAGGACTGGTGGAGGCGGTTGGCCGGATCATTAAAATAAAGTACCGGTAAAAGCACATCGTCGTTTGCCATATCAAGGGCATCTTTTGCAAGAAAGCCCGCGGCGGAAACATAGGGGCAGAATTTATAGCGTTCCTTTCCTGATCCAATGGCATTCACCAGAAGAATCTTGTCTGTTCCGCGCCGCAATTTTTTCTTGAGATAAGCGGCATGGCCATGGGCCAGTTTCATGGGAAAGCAGGTTTCCGAATGGGAGTAACAGAGGCCCAGTTCGGTGATCTCATCATCCGACTCGGGGGATATGACCACCTCAAAACCCAGGGCGTGGTAAAATGCGGCATAAAACACCCCTTTTTCGTTCAAAAATGTCAGGGACCGGGGGATAAGAATCCTTTCATTTGGGCTGTTTTGGTCCGGAAGGGCAGATACCTTGGATAGATGCTCGTTTACGATGGATTTGTAGCGATGAACGTAATCGGGTGCTTTTTTGATGGAGCTGTCTGTATTTCCTTTGGGACAGGCACCCCCTGTTAATATTTTATCCGGCCCGGCTGAATAAACACTCAGCCTGCAATCCTTGATGCTGCATGAATTTTTGATAAGATGACTGCAGGTCACGTCGGTTTTTTTAAATGAAAGGCGGAAAAGCTCCAAGCCTCTGAATCGGCATTCAAAGGGAATGTTTTCCGCCTGTAACCACAGCATGGAATTCTGTGCAGCTATGGCGGCGCCCAGAGCACCGAACATCTGCCGGTGGGGAAAGGCATGGATGGTCAAGCCGGTATGCATGGCCAAGGCCGCCAAAGGGGCTTTGCCAAGGAAGGGACCACCCTGGGCCGATGCGCATTCACCGAATGTTTCGTTGCCGATGAATTTATTAACATAACCTCCCATGAATCCATAGGCAATGGCCGCAGCAATCTCTTCTTTGGGAAAGCCCAGGGAAATCAGACGTGCGATTCCTGCTTCGGTAAATACACCACAGGTGTCATCCACCACGGGTGTTCTTTCAGCTTTAAGTGCATAATCATGAAAGCTGGTCTTAATATCAAGGCCCAGCATTTCGACCATGTTCTGCATGGTCTGTCCGGTTCCGGCCATGCATGAAAGGTTCATCCGGGACTTTTTTACGGTTCCGTCCGGGTTGAACAGGGTAAATTTGGCATCCTGGCCACCCAGTTCGAATATGGTATCGGTTTTTTCATTGAAATGTTTGACACCCAGAGCGTGACAGGTGATTTCGTCTTTGACCAAATCCATGGCCCTGAATCCATTGGGGCTCAGGGTGAATAATCTGTGGTAAAAGGCACCGGAGGAACCGGTATAGGCCACAGCCCGGATGTTCAGCCGATGCGCGAAGGCCTCGTGGATGCGTTTAAATATATCTTGAATGGTTTCAAGTGGTTTTCCGTTTGTGTACAGGCAAATCTGGGCGATGATCCGTAAGCTTTCAACCTGGGCAACCACCACTTTCGTTGTGGTGGAGCCCCCGTCAACACCCAGAATCACGTCCAGTTCTCCTTTTTGTTCAATGGGAAAAATCTGGAGGGGGTCTGTGGAATTTTCAGATTGCTCTTCGGAGTAAATGATCACCTTGTCCATGGCCTGTTTAAGGCCCGGGACCATCCGGATGGATTTTTTTTCTGAATCTGCGATGGATTCAAGTTGTTCAGGAAAAAAAAACCTTTTGTTGTCATGGGCTTTTAATACAGCTCCCACAGCACCCATGGCAGGGGCCTGGGAATGGGATTGGATGGTAAGGCCTAATGTTTTTTCGAGCATTCGGAGGAGATGGTGACTCTGAAATACTCCTCCGCTGGCCATGGCCTTGACTCCGGAATCAAATTGTCTGGTTTTAAGCACATCGGATTTGTAGTTCTTGATGATACGGCAGTAAAGACCGTTGAGGATATTTTTGATGGATTCGCCGTTATTCTGAAGATGAATCATATCCGACTGAATGACCACGCCACAGCGCCCCCCCACATCAATCTCTTTATCCGATGAGGCCACAGCCTTATCCGCAAGGCTGAATATGCTGTTTAAACGTCTGTTCAGGAAATCTCGCCGTTCCTTGTCGCCGGTGGGAAGGGCTTCCATGGGGAGGGTGTTTTCAAAATAACGTCGGCATTGTTTTGTGATCAAAAGACCGCTGCCACCACCACATTTTGTTCCGGTTCCATGGTCCGGAACAAAGGAGAGAAGATCCCCTGAATCATGGATATTTTCCATTTCAAAAAAATAGGAATCCCTGGCACCGATGTGAAAAATATAACGTGTGTCAGGGGCCATGTGGGAGACGCCGGCCGGGATAGTGATGGTGTCGTGGAAAAAAGGTACATTCAGTTCCCGGGCGAAAAACTCACCCCCGTTTCCGGTAAAAACCGTTGATTCAATCTGATCCTGGCCGAAGCGGTCAATGATCATCTGGTAGCTGTCTTTTAGGGTTTTAACCGGATTACCAAAGTGAAACAAGGGCTTAGGCGAAAATATCAACTCAAGCCCATGGGAGAGTGCCGCAACGTTTAGGCAATCTGTTCCTATGTCAAAACCAACACGTATTTTTTCCATATTTCGTATCTGCGTTTTATTTGGTGAAACATCCGTTTTTAAGGAAAAGGAAAAGGCACAACCAAGAGGGTCCGAAGCCCAAGCCTTTGATTCAATGCCAAAAGGTCATTTAATCGTTAAGCTAGATTGTTTTTTTTAACCGGAAAAGGAAAGAATGGCAATAGAAAATCGTGAAAAAGGGTGAATCCTTTTTCAATGCCAAAGCGACGGCATATATGACACCAAAAAGACCCGCGGGATGCTGCCCATGGGGCGGCTTAGTATCATTTGTGTCGTATGATTTCTCCTTTTTTCATATAAATGACTTCTTCTGCAATGTTGGTGGCATGGTCGGCGATGCGTTCAAGATGGCGTGATATCAGAAGTAAATTAATGAGTTTTCCTGTTTTTTCAGGGGTCTTCATAATCTCTGCCTTGATGCGGTCATAAAAAATGTTTTTCATTTCATCCACGTCATTGTCCATGACCCTGATGGACTCAGCAAGGGCTGTGTCCATATTGACAAAGGCATCCAGGCTCATTTTCAGCATATTTCCCGTCATGTCTGCCATGGTTTCATAATCATCGATGAAATGATGATAGCTGAATCCCTGAACCCGGACGACCCTTTGGGCGATATTCACGGCCTGATCGGCAATGCGCTCAAGATCATTGTTGATTTTGATCACCACAATCAGAAATCTCAAGTCTCCGGCCACAGGCTGATGAAGGGCAAGGACTTTCAGGCAGTCTTCTTCCACCTCCACCTCCATGTTATCCACCTCAAAATCGTGACTGATGATTTCTTCACAAAGGCTCAAGTCACCGTATTTAATGGCTTTAACAGCTTTTCTAAATCGGTCTTCGGCCATGCCCCCGACTTCCAGAAGTTTTTTTCGTATTTTTTCAAGTTCGTTTCTCAAAAGTACATTCATTCCTGTTCCCCATTCATTTTTTATTTTTCAATGACAATCCAAGGTTTAATAGGGCAGACCCCCTTTACCGATCTGTCTTTATTCCACAGCAAACCCATCATAAATGCATCATCCAAATCGACCGGTAATGTAATCCTCTGTTTGTTTATCACGTGGCCGGGTGAAAATGATGTCCGTATCATTGACCTCAATCAACTTGCCCATGCAGAAAAAGGCTGTCTTATCCGACACCCTGGCGGCCTGCTGCATATTATGGGTCACGATGATAATGGTAAACTTTTTTTTCAAATCATTGATCAGCTCTTCGATCTTGAGGGTGGCGATGGGATCAAGGGCTGACGCCGGTTCGTCCATCAAGAGGATTTCCGGTTCCACAGCAAGTGCCCTTGCTATGCAGAGCCGTTGCTGCTGGCCACCGGATAAACCGGTTGCAGGCTTGTCAAGGCGGTCCTTGACCTCCTCCCAAAGCGCGGCCAGTTTGAGGCTTTGTTCCACACGTCCGGCAATTACTGATCTGTCACGCACACCGTTGATACGAAGGCCATAAGCCACATTTTCGAAAATACTTTTGGGGAAGGGATTGGGCTTTTGAAAGACCATGCCGATCCGCCGTCTTAAGGATACCACATCAATTTGGCGTGACAGGATATTCTGTCCGTCAAAAAGAATCTCACCTTGGGCACGGATGCCGGGAATAAGATCGTTCATGCGGTTCAGGCATCGAAGAAAGGTACTTTTGCCACAGCCCGACGGACCGATCAGTGCCGTGACTTTCTGGGGAGCCATGGAAAGGGAAATATCGAACAAGGCCTGAACATCACTGTAAAAGAAATTAAGATTTTTTACGGATAATTTAGGCGTTTCCGGTTCTTTGGCTTTCCGTTGCTCGTTTGACCGCGTGGGTCTGTCCATGGGTTCATTCTCCAAAATGCTTATATGTTTCATGGTTTCATCTTTCGCCGCAAACGGTATCGCAAAATCATGGCGAACATGTTCATTCCAAGGACCAGCAGAACAAGAACAAGGGCCGTTCCGTATTGCATGGGGCGGGTCTGCTCGATGTTGATTCCAGCAGTGGCAAGAATATAGATATGGTAAGGCAGTGCCATGACTTCCGACATAAGGGATTCGGGAAGTTTGGGGGTAAAAAAGACGGCTCCTGTGAACATGATGGGGGCTGTTTCACCGGCCGCCCGGCTCAAGGCCAGAATGGTGCCGGTTAAAATCCCGGGTAATGCCGTGGGAATAACCACACGAAAAATGGTCTGCCATTTGGTGGCGCCCAGACCAAGTGAGGCTTCCCGGTATGTATCAGGGACTGATTTCAAGGCTTCTTCCGAAGAGCCGATCACCACCGGAAGGCTCATGACACCCAGCGTCAAAGCCCCTGCGAGAATGCTGACGCCCATCTTCAAAATAATGCAGAAGAAGGCAAGGCCGAAAAGGCCGAATACAATGGAGGGGACACCGGCAAGGTTGTTGATGGCCATGCGGATAAAACCAACAATTTTTCCAGGCCTTGCATATTCATTAAGGTAGACGGCTGTGGCCACACCCACGGGCAGGGCAAATAAAATGGCCCCCCCCGAAAGGCAGAGGGTTCCGATAATACAGGGGAATATCCCGCCCTTTGTCATGGAATCTCTGGGTGCCTGGCTTAAAAACTCCCAGGACAGGGCGGAAAACCCTCTGGAGGTGATGAAATACACCACGGCAAAAAGGGCCAGGCCATTTAACACTGCAGCTGATCGAAAAAGACCGAACAGAATCTTCTGTTTGGCCATACGGTATTGAATGCGGTTTCCTGTCATTTTCGATTGTACCTCCCTGCAATCCATGCAGCAAAGAGATTGAAGCCAAGGGTGAAAAGAAAAAGGACCACCCCGGTGGCGAACAGGGCATTGTAGTGTTCACTACCAAAGGCAGCCTCACCCATTTCAGCGGCAATGCTGGCAGGCATGGGCCTTACAGGATCAAAGAGTGAATGGGGGTTCATGGCTGCGCCCCCCGCAACCATAAGGACGACCATGGTTTCTCCCACGGCCCGGCTCATGCCCAGGATAATGGCGGTGCTGATACCTGAAATAGCCGCTGGCACCGTGACCTTGAAAATGGTTTCAAGGTGAGTGGCCCCCAGGGCCAGTGACGCTTCTTTCAAGGACTCCGGAACGCTTCGAATGGCATCTTCGGTCACGGAACAGATGGTTGGGGTGGCCATGAATGCAAGCATCAGCGAGGCGTTGAACAGATTGAGACCCGTGGGAACACCAAAGGTGTCCTGTAGAAAGGGTGAAACCACAACCATGCCGAAAAACCCGATGACCACAGAGGGAATGGCTGCGATAAGTTCCACAAGGGGCTTAATAATCGCAGCCAGATTATCCGTTGCGATTTCGGCAATATAAACGGCGGTCATAACGCCCAGAGGAACAGAAACAAGGGTGGATATCAGGGTGACCGAAACGGTCCCGACAATCAGGGGGAAAATGCCGAATGCAACAGGATCATCAGTGGGGTACCAGTACTGCCCAAAAAGAAATTCTTTGAGGGTGACATGGGACAAAATCGGAGCCCCTTCCTTGACCAGAAAAATCATGATCAGCGCAAGGATGGTGACGGATACGCATGCAGTCAGGAAGAAAAATGCTTTAATTAGATATTCGTTTCGTCGCATTGTGGGTATAAATTATCCCTGAAAAATTAAAAAACCCAGAGCAGCCGAAGCTGCTCTGCGTGAATCATAAAACGAAAGGTTTTTATTGGCCTAGTACAGGGTAATACTTCCAGCTTCTTTGACCAGGGCCTGACCTTTGGGAGAGAGAATGAAATTGATAAAATCAAGGGTTTCACCTTCCGGCCATCCGGCAGTGAACATGAACAGAGGCCTGCTGATGGTGTAACGGCCGTTTTTGGCTGTTTGTTCACTTCCTTTGATACCATCCACGGAGACCACTTTAACATCGGTGTTGATATAACCCAACGCGATGTATCCGATGGCACCCTTGGTCCCTGAAATCTGGGTGACCAAGCCTCCATTGGAAGGCTGGGTCAGGGCAGCTGGCGTTACACGCTCGCCATCAAGGACCAGTTCTTTCCATGCATCAAAGGTACCCGAAGAGCTGTCCCTGCTGATCACCACGATTTTCATATCCGGACCACCCACATCTTTCCAGTTGGTAATTTTACCGGTATAGATATCGCGGAGCTTTTCTTTGCTCAGGTCGGACACGGGATTGTTTTTATGAATGATAGGGACAATGCAGTCTATGGCGATGCGGTGGGGCACGGGATAGGCGTTCTGATCCACGGCTTGTTTCACTTCTTTGTCTTTAATAAAACGTGAAGAATTTCCGATGGTTGCGGTTCCATCTATAATCGCTTTGATTCCGTTGCCCGAGCCCCCCCCTGAAAGGGTTATAACCGTATCAGGATGCAGGGCCATGTAAGCTTCCGTTGCTTTCTGGGCAATGGGGAGGACCGTTGTGGATCCTTTTAAAACAAGTTTGCCTGCCATGGCAGGGCTTGCCAAACAAATCAGTGACAGGACCAAAATGATTTTTTTCATAGTTATCTCCTTGTATGTAAGATTAAACCGGTTTATCCGGAGCTCTTGTTCACGTCGGAGTTAAAATAGGCCTGTATTGTTAGAGTTGTGTTAGCATCGGGTTAGATTCAAGATAAACCTTTGTTTTCGATATTATCGTATTAAATAAAAATCAATCAAGGATATGTTTGACCACATGGCTGAGTTCCGGGAAAATGAGGTTTTTACAAGCCAGTTTGCAGGCCTTGAGACTTCCGGGAAGACAGAACACCGCGGTTTCGCCGATGACTCCTGCCATGGAACGCGATATAATCGCTGCCGAATCCACTTCGTCGTAGCTGAGCTGGGAAAAAATCGGGGCAAAGGACGACATGACCTTCCGGAACATGGGTGTCACCGCTTCGATGGTCACATCGGCCTTGGTAATACCGGTGCCTCCATTCAGAATAAGGGCCTGGGGCCCATGATCCCGTATGATATCCCTCAAGGTTTTTCGGATGTCTTCCTCATTGTCTTTGACCATCACATGACAGACAACCTCGTGCCCTTCCTTGACCGCATGTTTTGCCATCCAGGCTCCACTTTTATCCTCTTTGAGGGTCCGGGTGGATGACATGGTGACAATACCTATCTTTAAATTTTTTTTTGATTCTTTTCGGTGTTGTTCTGTTCCCAAAATCTTACTCCCGTTCAATGACAATTTTATCAACCCCATCGTGTTCGGTTAAAAGAACATTAATGGAATCCCCATAGTTGGTTTCAAAAAAACGACCTGAATAATCCGGTTGAATGGGGAATTCCCGGTGGCCCCGCGTGGCGAGAACCGCAAGTTCAATCCTGGCAGGTCTTCCAAAATCGACCAGGGCATCCATGGCCGCCCGAATGGTCCGCCCCGTAAACAAGACATCATCCACCAGGATGACGTTCACATCATCCACGGAAAATTGAATTTCAGTGGGCTTAACAATGGGATGGAGACTGATGCGGGTCCAGTCATCCCTGTACAAGGTGATATCTATTTCTCCCAGGAGCACATTGATGCCTTCCACTTTTCTGATTTCAGACTGGATGCGCTTGGCAATATAGACACCCCGGGTCTGGATACCGATCAATGCAAGATTGTCGACGCCCTGGTGTTTTTCGAGAATTTCATGGGCTATCCGGGTGATCATGCGGTTGATATCTCCCGCATTTACGATGGTGTTGTCTGTATTCACTGCCTTCTCCACATGGTATACGTTCGTCACGAAATGATAAGAGCGGCCAAGATAACTTGAAAATTACACGTATCAAGTGTATAAACCAGTTTGAGTCAAACAGGCAATACTAAAGTGATTCTATGGGTGGGCCGGTCATGTCGGTCATTTAATTTTTTTAAAGGCCCCAGCCCTGAATTCCCTTAATACCCTTGCTTTCAAGTCTGGATTTCTTCTAACAAGGGGATAGATAGCCAGGGTATCACCAATGCTTTTATGTTCTGGAAACGGTTCATTTAATATGAAAATACCATGCACAGGTGTCATTCTGGCCGGTGGGCAAAATTCCCGGATGAACAGAGAAAACAAAGCGTTTATATCCCTTGGCGGTAAGCGGATTATTGACCGGATTCTGGAGGTCTATCGGCATTTTTTTGACGATATCGTCCTTGTGACAAACAGTCCCAGCGAGTATTTTGATCTGGACCTGAGAATCGTCACGGACATTAAACAGACAAAATCATCTCTTACGGGAATCCATGCCGGTCTTTTCCATGCGTACCATTCATGGGCCATGGTTCTGCCCTGCGATCTGCCCTTTGTGAAAAAAGAGATGATCCAGGTTCTTCTGGATCACATTAAGGACCGTTATTCAGTGATTATACCCGAAACATCAAAGGGTCTGGAGGCGCTTTTCGCCATCTACTCAAAAGACAATATTCCGGCCATTGAACATTCTCTTGACAGGGGCCGGTTGAAGATACAGCAATTTTTCAATGCCAAGCGCATCTACAAAGTATCTGAGAAGCGCCTGAGGGTTGCCGATCCGGACCTTCTTTCTTTCTACAATATCAATAGGCCCCAGGACTTTGAACAGGCCCTGTTGATTGAACAACAGCAAAGGAAAGCTATCCCATGAATTTAAACGCACTGATGGAAAAGATCAAAACAAATCCTGATTATCCCAAGGTGGGTATGATCCTCTGCCACAACGGTGTTGTCCGGGAAACATCCCGCGATGGAAGACAGGTCTCCGGGATTGAAATCAAAATTAACCTGGCAGCACTGGAAAAAATCATTGCAGAACAGAAATCACGCCCAGGTATTATGGATGTTCTGGTGGAGCTGGCTGATGAAGGTCGAACGCTTGCCGTGGGGGAAGACGTGATGTACATCGTTGTTGCTGGCGATATAAGGGATCGGGTGATCAGCTGCCTTACCGACACACTGAATGCCATCAAGTCATCGGTTACATCTAAAACGGAATTTTTTCTCAAAGGAGAGCCCCATGAGTGAGTTTACCCATCTTGATGAAAAGGGCAACGTACGTATGGTGGATGTTACCGTGAAACCCGAAACAGACCGGCGAGCCGTTGCAAAGGGAACCGTTTTAATGAGTCGAAAGACTTTTGAGATAATCACCCATGGGCAGGCCAAAAAAGGAAATGTCCTTGAAACAGCACGTATCGCAGGGATTATGGCCGCAAAAAAAACATGGGATCTCATTCCCATGTGCCACCCCCTTGCCATCACCCATGCCGTTATCAATTTTTTCCCGGATGAAACGCGATCTGCCATCCATATCCAGGCTGAAGTCCGGGTAAAAAGCCAGACCGGTGTGGAAATGGAAGCGTTGACTGCCGTGTCCGTTGCCGCCCTGACCTTGTATGATATGTGTAAATCCTATGACAAAGCCATGATGATCAACGACGTCTGCCTTATGGAAAAATCAGGTGGGAAAAGTGGACATTATAAACGAGATATCTATGAAACAACGTAAGCCCGTTCGTGTTTGTACCTTCTTCCTTTTAAGTTTTTTGGTCCTTTTTGCCCTTAGCCTTATGGGGGGATGTTTCTTTAAGGGTAAGGAAGGGCCGCCACCCTCCCTTGTCCGACTTAAGCCTGATAAGTATCCCCGCTTTACCGATGATCTGTTTTACGATGGCATTGACCAGGCTATATTTCAAAGCCTCTCCTATTATAACAAAATGCCCTTGAGCAAAACCTACGACTTTGCCGGTGATTCCTATGATGTGGGACACCTGATCCGCTCTTTGGAGTTTTTTCTTTCCTATGTCGAGTCAGAGCCATCCGAAGAGGATTTGAATGAATTTATTCGAAACAAATTTGCAGTATATCGGTCAACAGGCAAAGATCAGACAAACGAGGTGTTGTATACCGGATACTATGAGCCCAGTTTGAGGGGAAGTTTAGAGAAAACGGAGATATACCGATACCCGGTTTATACCCATCCCAAGGATCTGGTGGCCATCAACCTCAGACTTTTTTCCAGTGAAGAGGCCTTCCGCCGAACCATTATCGGGAGATATACATCTGAAAATACCGTGGTGCCCTATTATGAGCGAAGCCAGATCGGAAACGGAGACATTCTGAAAGATCAGGCAGACATCCTTGCCTATGTTGATGATAAGATAGACCTGTTTTTTCTGGAAATTCAAGGTTCAGGAATCATCTATCTGGAAAACGGCGGGTTTATACGGGTTCATTATCATACTAAAAACGGACACCCCTACCGGAGCATAGGAAGTTATCTGATCAGAACAGGGAAAGTCCTAAAAGAAGAGATGTCCATGCAGAAGATTCGTGAGTATCTCACCCTGCATCCCGATGAGGTGAAAGGGATTCTCAATTACAACCCCAGCTATGTTTTTTTTAGACCCGAAGAAGGAGGCCCCTACGGTTGTTATGGCGTTGAAGTAACACCCGAGCGGACCATTGCAACGGACAAACGAATGTTTCCTGCTTGTGCCATATCATTTATCAACACGGAAAAGCCTTTGATTAACGGCGATGGAGAAATCGTCGAATGGATGCCATTCGGTCGGTTTGTCTTGAATCAGGACACCGGGGGTGCCATAAAGGGACCGGGCCGGGCAGACCTGTTCAAAGGAAACGGTCGCTATGCCGAAGTGTCAGCCGGCCATATGCAGCATACAGGATCGTTGTATTTTTTGGTCATGAACAAAGACAAAGAGCCTGAGAACGGGGCCTTGGTGCAATAATCAAAAAAAAGTGACCCCCGGAGTCATGCATCGCCTTGCATATCCCCGGGGGCCTATGTAATGCCGCTTTACCCCCCAGACTATTTTCCCGGGGGCATATCCCAATGATTCCGGACATTCAAGAAATGCGGCAGTTTCGTGCTGAATGTCATGGGTGAAACCAGTATTATGCCCGTGCCTAAAGTATACACAGTGCTTTTTTTCAAATCAACATAAGTCAAAGTTTTATAACAAAAACTATGTTTTAAAATGTTTTTCCCCTTTGCTTCTGTGGACAGTTTCTGATATAATTAAATAATTGTTATTGGGCCAATTGATCCGGACAAGAAACGTGTTGATATAGGAAAAACAATGATTTCCACGTTTCTAAGACCTACAATCATTTCGTACATCGAATCACAGGGTTTATTCTCACGAAAACAAAAAAGGTTGAATTCCTAAAAGGTGTTTCCTGTGGAAGCATACCCCCCAAAGAAGGTTGATATGACTGAAAAAGCTTCATATGCCGAATTGAAAAAGGCCCATGATCGATTATTGGCCGAAAATGAACAACTCAAACAGGTCAAACTATTTCAGGAGATGGGCACCGGGCCGGACATCTCAACTATCCATGAAGGATACTCTCTGAACCCGGCCCAGAACGCCAGGGAAGCCACCATCATGGGGCTTGCC
This sequence comes from Pseudomonadota bacterium, assembly GCA_018818835.1. GTDB lineage: Bacteria > Desulfobacterota > Desulfobacteria > Desulfobacterales > Desulfolunaceae > JAHIRD01. The sequence goes on along the minus strand of JAHIRD010000015.1, from coordinate 10,696 downwards.
AAGCTGGCCGAATACAGAGACAAAGATGCAGGGTCCCACCTGGAGCGCATTCGGGAATTTTCAAAAATGCTTGCCCAGGAGATTTCGGTTCACAAAAAATTTAAGGATTTTGTGACGGATAAATATATTGAAGACATTTATCAATCATCCATTCTTCACGATATCGGGAAAGTGGGCATACCCAACTCGGTTCTGCTCAAGCCAGGAAAGCTTACCATGGAGGAATTTGAAATAATCAAAGAGCATTCACGAATAGGGGGTGATGCCCTGCGTGAGATTGAAGTGAAAATTGAAGGGGATTCTTTTTTAACCCAGGCCAAGGAAATCTCCTATTTTCATCATGAACGATGGAATGGCAAGGGATATCCCCGAGGCTTATCCAAAGATCAAATCCCTTTGTCAGCACGAATTGTGGCCCTGGCAGATGTTTACGACGCACTCACGTCCAAGCGTGTTTACAAGGAAGAATTCACCCATGAGCAATCCGTGAAAATCATCGTTTCCGAAAGGGGCAGGCAGTTTGATCCGGATGTTGTGAATGCATTTATGGCTCGAAATAAAGATTTCGTAAGAATAAGAAAAGAGATGGACGACCGTGATGATGAATTAAATCAGACTCTTTCTGAAGTGCCCTTGACCTGAGATAAGCGATTTTTCAAATGGATGAGACCCATGGATCGACAGACCATGGGTTCTACTTATTGTCGATCCATTGAGGTTTTATTTGACAATCCCCCCACGATTTTCTATAGTCACCCAAATTTGTGGTCCCATCGTCTAGGGGTTAGGACGCTGGCCTCTCACGCCGGTAACATGGGTTCAAATCCCATTGGGATCACCACCACGACTATCAAGGCTCTCGGATGTTTCCGGGGGCCTTTTTTGTTGGGGGTCAATTCTAAATTCCAACCTGTTAGATTATTTTAAACAGACTGTTGATCATGACCGAAGGCTCGTGTGTGTATTTCCGTCGCTTCTTTTTCATTAAACACCTCCTTATGGATCATTATTCCACTCTTAAGAAAGTATCTGTTAAAACCCTACCACCTTCCATTTATCTTTGTCGTATTCTTTATAAATCGCTCATTCGTTTCCATCACTCATGTGCCAGATTATTCATCGGCCTTTTTCCGTGATCCGCAATGTTATTAATACGTGGCCTGGTCAAAAATTTTAACGGAGCCCGTCAGGATTTGACCCACTCAATCTTATAAAGATCCTTTCTCCGGCTTTCAAGATTTCTGACACTGCCATGCTTCCTGAGTTCCCTCAATAGGTCCAGGTCGATATCAGCAATAAGCGTCATTTCATTGTTGGCGGTGGTTTCTGCTGCTACGGCATCATGTGGAAAGGCAAAGTCCGAGGGGGTGAAAATGGCGGACTGGGAATACTGGATATCCATGTTCTCAACTTTTGGAAGGTTGCCCACGCTTCCCGAAATGGCTACATAACATTCGTTTTCAATGGCCCGGGCCTGGGCACAACGCCGGATCCGGAGGTAGCCGTTCTGGGTATCTGTCCAGAACGGAACGAGAAGGATTTTCATGCCTTTGTCTGCAAGCAGACGGCTCAGTTCCGGGAATTCCACATCATAACAGATCAAAATGCCGATTTGCCCGATATCTGTATTGAATATTTTCAGTTCATCACCGCCCCGAAGACCCCAGCACTCTTGTTCATCCGGTGTGATGTGGAGTTTGTGCTGGAAATCCCAGGTCCCGTCCCGGCGACAGAGAAACGATACATTATACAGTTTTTCATCCACATTTTGAGGTAGGCTTCCCGCCACGATGTTGATGTTGTAGCTCACCGCCATCCGGATCATTTCCTGCCGTAAAAGCTCGGTGTACTCTGCCAGATGACGCATAGCCTGGGGCGGGTCTTCCTGGTTGTACTGTGCCAGCAACGGGGCGTTGAACAGCTCCGGGAACAGGATCAAGTCGGCATGGTACCCTGAGACTGTATCCACGAAAAACTCTACTTGCTGGAGCAGTTCCTCGAAAGACTTGAAGGGTCGCATCTGCCACTGGACAATTCCGAGCCGGACATTGGATTTTCGACCCCACACGAATTTTTTGGCGGCCTGATAAAAAATATTGTCCCAGACCAGAAACACGGCATGGCTCTTGGACGCTTTGTCCTCGGGAATATAGTTCCGAATGGCCCGTTTGGGGTGAAAATCGTTGGACAGTTGAAAGGTCAACACCTTGTCAACAATTTCGCGGTTTTTCACCTTCTGGATATACTCATTGGGGCTCATCTCTTTATGATACTTTGAATACCCGGGTATGCGTCCCCCCACAATAATGCCTTTGATATTAAGCTTTTCACACAGCTCTTTGCGGGCGTCGTAAAGTCTTCGCCCAAGACGCATGCCCTGATAGTCCTTGTGCACCACCATGTCTATGCCATACAGGTAATCCCCGTCACTATCATGACTTTCAAACCGTCCGTCAGAGACAATATCCTCGTAGGAGTGATTCTGCTCCAGATTGGAATAGTCAATGATCAGTGTCAATGCCACCGCCACCACCACCCCTTGGTCTTCAATGCAGATCTGTCCTTCGGCAAACAGTGATAAAAGTGTGGCAAACTCTTCTTTTTTCCAGGCGCCGCCCATGCCCGAATACGAAACGTCCATCATGACTCGCATATCCTCGTAGTCCGATATGCGCAGGTTCCGTGTTTCCAGTTTGTGGGTCATGGCCTTGTTTTCCATGTGGTCCTCCCAGGGTGTGTTGAACGATTTTCAAGGTTTGGGAAACGCATGCCCCATGCCCCATGGGAGTGTGGGTATATCTTCTTTGCGCTCATCCAAAAGAATATCTCAATATAATAATATAAAACGTTCCATTGTAACCGTTCTTTTCAGTTTTCTAAAGGTTTGTTTAAACAAATATGTACGGATGGAATTGGGAAATTTGTCACGACTCATCGTGACGGGTGATATATTTAAACCATATTCAAAAGGAGTCTGAAAGGTAAGGATTAAAACGTCTTTGTTTATTCCCAAGGCAAAAATATAAAATAAATTGCAATTGATGGGGGTATGTTATATTATTATCAGTAACTTAATATTTTCTATTCAACTCTATTTGTATAAGAATCTTTTTGAAATTCATTTATTTGTTACAGTTTCCCATTTATCAATAATTCAATATATCGGGTAATTGATACGTTTGTATAGCCATTTTTGAATGATGAGTTGCCCCCAATAATTCATTATGGCCCTCATGTTAAAACATCTAAACAGCGTGACAACTGCTTCCTAAGGAGATCAAAAATGAATAAATTCAAATTAACTTTAATGGCACTGATTCTTATCCTCCCATCGGTTTCTTTCGCTGAAAAAGCACCAAAAAAAATTGTTGATTTAGCACATTCAACACTTGCAGCAATGGGCAGTGACCCGGTTATCGTTGACGCTGTGAAACAGGAAAATGCAAAAGGCAAAACCCTGGACCAGGTTAAAAAAACAGATGAAACGTGGAAGGCAACAGCCGGGATTTCTGATTCTATGAAGGCGATAATGGATTCAGAGTGTGGAAAACACGTGAGATCTATTCAGGCACAAAAACCGTTTTACGCGGAAATATTTGTCATGGACAATCTTGGTGGGAACGTAGCCATGACCGATAAGACCTCTGATTACTGGCAAGGTGATGAAGCCAAATTTATTAATTCCTTCAACAAGGGCGCCGGAGCGGTATTTATCGATGACGTTGAATTTGATGAAAGCAGCCAATCCTATCTCGTTCAGGTGTCCGTGCCTGTTAAAGATGGCGATAAAGCGATTGGAGCTATAACGTTTGGGATTGATGTAGACAAGGTGAATTAACCCGGTTTTAATTTAAATAAGTAGAGGATGTATGAATATTTTAAAGAATATTAAGATACGGGTAAAACTTGGAATCGGTTTTAGTTTAATGATTGTCTTTATGGTTGTTATCGGGATTTACGCATTCAGCAGCCTTAAACTGGTTCAGGCTAAACTTGACTCGATATATTCGGTACGCCTCCACAGTATTGATTATTTAACAGAAGCGGACAGGGACCTCCAGCAATTGCTTGTTTCTGAACGTTCGATGATCTTTGCAAACGTAAAATCGGATGTTTTTAAATCCTTGGTAAATGACTACGAATCCAACCTGAAGCAGGCCCGGGAAAGATTTGATAAGTATAAAGCACTGTCATCCGGAAAAGATGAAAAGGCATTAATCACGGAGTATGAGGCTGTAAGAGAAACCTGGGAGGCTGTGTCCAGAAGGGTCATTGATGGAAGAAAAGAAGATACCAGAGAAGGCCGGCGCTTAGCGTTGGACCTGACGCTTGCCCAGGCAAGAGAGCAGTTTGAAAATATGAGAGGGAAGCTCAACAGTTTGACTGAAGTTAATCTGGAACTTGCCGAGAAAGAATGGAATGACTCCAGAAAAACATATGATAGAACAGCGTTTGTTCTGGTCGGTATAATTTTGTGTGGTATTTTCGCAGGGGCGCTGCTTTCTTTTGTTATCAGTCGAAGTATAACGGTCCCAGTAAACAATGCCGTTGAAGGTTTGAGAGATATTGCCGAAGGGGAAGGTGATTTGACAAAAATGTTGACTACGGATTCGCGAGATGAGCTTGGCGAGTTATCCAAGTGGTTTAACCTCTTTCTTGAAAGAATAAGAAACGTTGTTCATGATATTATGGATAATGCGAAAACCCTTTCTATGGCTGCTGGGGAACTGTCAAACCTTTCCGGACAATTATCAGGGGGCGCAGGTCATATGTCTACGAAATGCGATACGGTGTCTGTGGCCGCGAGTGGAATGAACTCACGTATCACCTCTATTGCAGCGGCAATGGAAGAGACATCAACTGGGATTAATATGGTCGCGACATCAGCCGAGGAAATCACGGCCACTGTGTCCGAAATAGCAAAAAATTCTGAAAAAGCCAGGGCTATTACACGTGAGGCCGTATCCATTTCTGCTATAACAAAAGGGAAAATTGATGCACTGGGAAAGGCCGCAATGTCTATTAATTCTGTAACCGAAACAATAACAGAAATTTCGGAGCAGACCAATCTGCTTGCATTGAATGCAACGATAGAAGCAGCCCGTGCCGGAGAGGCAGGAAAGGGTTTCGCCGTTGTTGCCAATGAAATTAAAGAACTGGCCAAGCAAACAGCAGAAGCAACCCTTGAGATAAAAAAACGAATTAAAGGTATACAGGAGTCAACAGGCGAATCAGTAGACGACATTGAAAAGATTACCAATGTCATCAATGAAGCAAACGAAATTGTCGTTTCTATTGCAGCAGCCATTGAGGAACAATCGGTAACAATGAAAGAGGTTGCCAGTAATATTTCCCAAGCTTCAAGCGGGCTTCTGGATATGAATGAAAATATAGCACAGGGCACTGAAGCGACATCAGAGATTGCATCGGACATATCCGATGTGAACAGATCCGCGACGGAAATGGCTGAAAGCAGTACAATGCTGAATTCAAGTGCCAATGACTTGACACATATGGCCGATACATTAATGACATTGGTCAGCACGTTTAAAATATAAAAGAAATTGACTTGACCTAAGGGGTGGGGCATATGTTCGGAATAACATTGTATAATCCATGTTCTCCTTCCGACACCCGCATGGAGGTGATCAGGACCCTGCGTCGAACCCGGGGGCCTTCGGGCAAGCACACCATGAGTGAGCGTCTTTTGGCTGGATGGCTGTGGATGTTTTAGTTTTATTAGACGTTTGGGGACGAGCACGGACAGGCAAGGACAGACACAGGCTCGGAACCAAGGGCATCGACCGTCCCCACAAGTCCATGTCCGTCCCTGTTATTCCCTTCCCCCCATTCAATTCTATCGGCCTCCTTGTGTTGATCTGCAAAAAATTGGAAATATTTAATAACATTGTTTACATAAGTTTGTTTTGTTGACTATAAACAGTATATACTTAATATAATGCTGTTTTTATATTTCTGAATTCCGTCCACAATATTGGAAACAATTTTTAAGGGGGATTAATGAAACGAGATGCATGGGCCAGGCGGCTCATTATTGTGTTGTTTATCATGATGGTTCTTGTGAACTGCACATCCACTGATAATAATAACGATACCGACACCCCACCCACGGGCAACAATACCGATGCCAACACGCCTCCCACCATCAGTGGGACACCCTTGACCCTTGTTGTGGCAGGAAACACCTACACCTTTTCTCCTTTGGCTTTTGATGCAGACGGAGACTCACTTGCTTTTTCCATTACCAACATGCCTGACTGGGTAGTCTTTGACAGCACAACAGGTGTCATATCCGGTATTCCCGGGGCTGAGGATGAAGGCACCTATGAACATATTTTGATTTCAGTCACAGATGGCAGTGATACCACGGCCTTGCCAGAATTTTCCATTTATGTGCTTGGACGTGATGATGAAGTTGAAAATTATACTGGAATTCCTCTGCCCCATGTTCTCCTGACCAATAATTTTGATAACAGTGACGCAGACTGGCAGGCGAATCCGGAACCCTGGACCATGGATCCGCGTACCGTGGAGACCCCGGGCTGGCCAAGTGGTTGGCCGGGTACTGTCGTTGAAAATCATTGGTATATTGATAATACCCATGGGGATTCAACCGATACGGATATGGGCGATAATGCCATTGATGGCATCGTATATGGGACGCCACAGCGTCCCCGGGCCACGCTTATGGGGAGTAAAAGTGATTTTGAACCTGGAACCTATATCGAAATCCAGGGAGGACCCTATAACAGTGGTGCAGGGCTCTGGCGATTTTTCGGGACAGCTGAAGCCCCCTGCTGGGTCACCAGTGATCCGGATAACCATGCCATTTTAGCGGGTTCAGCTCAATTCTCACTGGAAGGGTCCTCCTGGGTCACCATTGAAAACCTAACATGGGACCCGGAAGCTGCCGGTGCGGTGAAAAATACTTTGAACAGTGCCATCATGACGACCTATAATGGCAGCCGGGGCAGCACACACCACGTTACCTTGCGCCATCTTTTTATTCAGCGGTGGAGTTATATTGGGGGTGGATCCGGTATTTTCCAAATCAGCTCATCAAATCTTGAAGGGGGAACAGAAACACATCATATTATGATTTATGACGTTAGCGCCATTGAGGCCGCTAATTCAGAAGCGCGCGGTTGTGACTGGAGTACGACCGATTGCGATAATCATATGGTGGGCATCAGCACCCGGACCCAGGATGGGGTAACGACAAACAGCACACATCATATCTGGATCCTTGACTGTCATTCCCAGCAAATTTCCGGCAATCAGGTGCAAGCCATTTCCCTGGGAGTCCCGAATGTGGACTGGCGCGAGTTGGTTCATCACATCTATATGGGGGGCAACACCCATGGAGACAGCCGCCAAAGCGGATGGTGGGCCAAACGATCCAGTAATTTTATTGTCTCGTCCTGTCGCTCCTGGGGTAACCGGGGAGTCACAGGCGGAAACGGTCAGTCCTCAGGCATGCAATACGGTCCGGACTGGGTCTGGTTTATTAATAATGAATTTCATGATTCTGATTTCGGTATCCAGCAGACAGATACCAATGAAGAGGACTCTCTGGATGATTATGGTACTCTATTTATACTGGGTAACCGATTCTACAATATCCGCCGGTTTACCTATCCGGATTTGACGAGTTCCTGGCGCGGTGGATTTGGGATTTCAGCCTGGAAGCCCTTTGCAATCCATTACATCGCATTCAATACGTGTGTTGAATGTGAAAGCGGTCTGGTGATGAAAATCGGAGAGATCAGAAATGCCAGGGATGGCGCATTTGTATGGAATAACATCGTACAGTCCATCAGTGATGACCCCCTTGTGGGGACTTTTGTCTCCTATAATCCAAATGATTTCGTCTGGGTTCATAACAATATTTTCTGGGATGAAGATAATTTTCATGTGGGTTGGGGTAACAGTACCTTTGGTTACGATTCTTTGAGTGAATGGGAAGGGGCTGATGATCATGTCTATGGTAATCTTAACCTTGACCCACTTTTGGCAAATCTTTTCACCACATACCCTGAACGGGATTTCAGCATCGCACCCCTTAGCCAAGCCTTGGGCCTGGGTGCCGATACCGCTGCTGATGGCACAGATCCCTTTGCATTATTCCAAGAACGCTACGGAATGGATATCCGATACGATGTAAACGGCAATGAAAGGTCAATCCCTTATTCGGCGGGTGCCTATGAATGAGCAAGTTACACGCTGATGACAATCTGAAACCAAGGGCATCGACCGTCCGTGAAGGTCCATGGCTGTCCGTGCATGTCCGTGTTCGTCCATGAAAAAATCAGGGAATTAGGTCCAGTTCCTGAAGTGTTAAGATAAACTTGGCTTTGGCAATGGGTTTTACAAGGTAAGCATCGCACAGGTTTGTGTATGCCGCACCCAGGTTTTTCATATCATCAAGAGCCGAGATCATAATAATTTTCGATCCATCTGATGAAAAAATTCCCCGGGCCTCTTCATGGGCACGAATTTCCTTGAGGGCCTGTTGGCCATTTTTTTTCGGCATCATGATGTCCAGGCATATCAAATCGTATGGTTCGTCATCTTCCAGGGCTTTTTGGACCGCCTCCACAGCCTCTTCTCCGTTAACAGCGATGTGTTGTTGGCCGTAACTTTTCAGGAGTTCCTGGAGGAGCAGGCGGCTTGTAAAATCGTCTTCTACGATAAGTGTTTTCAATTTAATACCTCCTTTTTAGATATGATTTTTAGATCATTGATAGCGGCTTTTAATCGCGCAAACTGGGTTTCCAGGTTCTGGATATTTGCCTTGGCTGAAATTAAATCACCGTTTCTGGACGCTTTTTCAATGACAAGGGCAACGGCTTGCAAACAATCACCGCCCACATTTGATGCCGCACCTTTGATGGTGTGGGCGATCATCTCGGAACCTTTTGAATCGTCCGTGTCCAACAGATTCTTGAGGGATAAAATTTTTTTTGGGATATCGTCCATAAAACCCTCGAGGACCATGAAGGCAAGCTCTTCGTCATTCATAAGGCGGTCCAGCACGGCTTTCCAGTTAAAAATCAGAGGCGCTTCGGGGGTGGATGCCGGGCGTCTTTCAGCACTTAACGGTCTGTCCATGTCGCCTGAACTGGTAGCCCGTGGCCCATGCCCATGGTCAGCCATTTTTCCGGGTGGTAGCCACGTTTCGATTAGGTTTGCCATGGACAGTGCATCCACGGGTTTCGTGATGTAATCGTTCATTCCAGCGGTCAGGCATGTTTCACGGTCACCCTGCATGGCGTATGCGGTCATGGCGATAATGGGTATCGTGTGGTTGAGGACCCCGGAGGTGGGGTCACGTATGATTCGTGTGGCTTCCAGCCCATCCATCAGGGGCATTTGAACGTCCATGAAGACCAGATCATAGGCCAAGGATTCAAGCGCTTTGACAGCGTCTGCTCCGTTGAACACAGCATGGGCGTTCAGGCCCAGTTTAGTGATGATGCCCAGGGCGACCTGCTGATTGGTTATGTTATCCTCGGCGATGAGAATGCTTATTTTGCGGCCGGAAAAAACGTTGATGGACTCACGGGCCATGTGATGGGTAACAAGGGCCGGGGGGACTTTTTTTTCGCCGTCCTTTTTGTTAAGGATCATACCCAGCATCGTTTGAAGTGCATGATTATTAAAGGGTCTGGTCAGGTATCCGTCAAAGCCGAGTGTTCCAAAGTGTTTGCCATCACCCCGGATCCCCATGGAGGTCAAAATCAGCATCCGGAGTTCAGCCATCCGGGGATCTTTTTTGATGGCAAGGCCCAGGGCCTCCCCCGACATGTCAGGCAGCTTCATATCGATCATGATAATACGAAAGGGGTCATTCTCATCCAGCGCCAATTCAAGGGACGTAAATGCAGACTTACCATCGTTGGCTTCGGATGGGTTCAAACCCCAGGACCTCATTTGCGAGATCAGAATCTCACGGTTGGCAGGGACACCATCCACGATCAGAACCCTCATACTGGATAGACCAGGAGAGTATTGTCGCTGGTCATTTGCCCCTTTACCTTGTTTTTCCAAGCGAACCGTAAACCAAAAATTGGAGCCGACTCCCTCTTGGCTCTCAACACCGATTTTGCCGCCCATCATTTCTGCCAATTGCTTGGATATGGCCAGGCCAAGGCCGCTGCCACAGCAGTTACGTATGGTTGACCTGTCCACCTGGGTGAATTTTGAGAAGAGAATGCCGATTTTGTTTTTTGGGATTCCTATTCCTGTGTCCCGCACGGAAAAGCGAAGCAAGACGTCATTTTCTGTCTCGGTGACACGTCCCACATGGACAAATATCTCACCTGAATGGGTGAACTTTACCGCATTTCCTGAAAGATTGGTAAGAATCTGGCGCAAACGTCCCGGATCCCCGCGCAGCATGATAGGAACTTCTGGCTCGGCGGAGTAGAGCAGAGCCAGGCCTTTTTCATGGGCTTGAATGTAAACCATGGCAGCCACGTCGTCGAGCAGGCTCTGTAAGTCGAAGTTCAGAATATTAAGATCAAGCTTTCCAGCTTCAATCTTGGAAAAATCCAGAATGTCGTTGATCAGAATGAGCAGTGCTTCACCACTGTCGCGAATAAGTTTAGCGTAATGCCGTTGTTTATGGTCAAGGGGAGTGTCAAGAAGAAGTTCTGTTATGCCGATGACACCG
>JAHIRD010000154.1 GCA_018818835.1 Pseudomonadota bacterium | reverse complement strand
GTCCCGCCGGGGTGAAATCAATGCCAGGGTATCTATCTCGGATATGGCTGTGGAAGGAACCGTGTTTATCCCCTTCCACTTTGCCGAAGCAGCCGCAAACAGACTGACACACGGCTCCCTTGATCCTATTGCGAAAATTCCGGAATTTAAGGTGTGTGCCGTTAAAGTCAACGCATAAATACGTCATATATAGGGGCACGGCATGCCGTGCCCCTATATAAACATCCCATCACGATCAACCAAATCAGAACACCGCTCATAACAAAAGCACGAGCTAACATTAAAAAACATTCTTCCATATAAAATATTTGCAAAAAAAATATTTGGCTGTATCCTTGACATACAAAAGGATATAATAATTTCAATCGGCTTCATATTAGGTGGCATATGTTAAGAGATGAAATTGTAAATTACCTGAATCTATTAAATGAAAAACTCCAGCTTCAAGATGTAAAAGGAGAGATTTGTTTATATGGCGGTGCGGTTATGTGCCTTGTTTACGATGCCAGGCCGAGCACTAAAGATGTTGACGCCATTTTTCATCCTTCTGAAATCATAAGAAAAGCTGCAAAAGATATTTCAGATGAATTTGAATTGGCCGATAATTGGTTGAATGACGGAGTTAAAGGTTTTCTTGTAGATCATCCCAAAAAAGTTTTTTTAAATTTGTCTCATTTAGTCGTCATGGTTGCAGATTCAGAATATATGCTTGCCATGAAATCACTTTCCGCAAGAATTGATGGAACAGATAGCAAAGACATTGAGTTTTTAATCAAACATCTGAATTTAAGGTCAGTAGAAGACGTTTATTCAATCATTGACAAATATTATCCTCGCAGAATCATTAAACCTGCGACTCAATTCTTCTTAGAGGAAATCTTTGATGAAATGCAAAATGATTCATGATGTTAAAACAGCCATGTTGAGCAATGGTGAAAACTGGCGGATTCCATACATAGAATTTGTGGATGATTTTAGGCGAACCAAAGACTCAGAATCAATTGAAAAACCTTTTGATTTAAACAATGAAAGATTCGATTCATTATTAGCATCCACAGCAGAGTATTTGTGTGATGAATTGGGAATTGAAACACCAAACTGGGTTTGGAATGTTCCGCCATGCAAAGAGCCATGGTTTGTCTCCGGATATGAGAACCTGAAAGCTATTTCCATTGCCGAGAGTCCTGTATTTTTTAGAAGAAGAAAAATATTTGTCCTGAATAATTTTCTAACACGGATATAATTCTGAGCTTATTAGAAAATAATACGAATCATTCGTACCCACAATCAGCCTAAATCAGTGACTCAAATCCATTGCAAAAATTAGAATCGAATGACTGCAGTGACAACCTTCACCTTGTCGCAGACTTTTTTTTGTAGTATGTCTTTTGTTTGTCTTTTTTTCAAACAGGAGAGATTCATGGCAAAACTAACGATTAATGGCTCTGAGTATGAAGCGGATGGATCCCAAACCATTCTTGATGTAATACGTGAACACAGCATCGCGGAAGTCCCCACCTTATGTCAATCCAAGGGGCTTGACCCCTTTGGATCCTGTGCCATGTGCGTGGCAGAGGTCAAAGGGGCTCCCAGTTTAAAACGAACCTGTGCAACCCCTGTGACCGACGGGATGGTTGTGAACACCGAGACACCAGCAGTTCAAACGGCCCGAAAAGTCAATCTTGAGCTTCTTCTTTCAAATCATAAAGCCGATTGTTACGCCCCATGCAGACTGGCCTGTCCTGCGGGTGTGGATATCCAGGGATATATCGCCTTGGCATTACGGGGCCTTTATTCCGAAGCCATCATGCTGATCAAGGAAACCAATCCCCTGCCTATGGTCTGCGGCAAGGTCTGCGCCAAGCCTTGTGAGGATATGTGCCGAAGAAATTTTATTGACTCCCCTGTGGATATTAAAAATATCAAACGATATGCCGCGATAAAAGACCGTGAGGCCCATGGCAAATATTCCCGGCCCGAGCCCGGAAAGGATACGGGAAAAAAAGTGGCTGTTATCGGTAGTGGTCCGGCCGGCTTATCGGCTGCTTTTTTCCTTAGGAAAAAGGGCCACGCTGTCACGATTTTTGAAATGATGCCCCAGTCCGGGGGCATGATGCGTTACGGTATTCCTGAATACAGGCTTCCAAAAGCGGATCTCAAAGAGGAAATCGATGCCATTCTGGATATGGGAGTTGATATTAAATTCAACCAGTGTCTTGGTGTTGATTTTACCCTTGATAGCTTAAAATCCAAAGGGTTTGATGCCATTTTTCTTGGAATCGGAGCCCAGTTGGGAAGCAATGTCAGGACCACGGGAAATGACCTTGAAGGGGTTCTTCAGGGCGTGGATTTCCTGCGAGATGTTAATGCCGGAATCGCCCCGAAACTTCATGGCAGGGTTTTTGTGGTGGGGGGCGGAAACACGGCCATTGATGCTGCACGAACCGCCTTACGTCATGGTGCACAATCGGTTGCGATTATATACAGGAGAACCGAAGCGGAAATGCCCGCAGCCAAAGAAGAAATCCATGATGCCAAAGAAGAGAATATTGCCCTGAACATACTCTGTAACCCTGTGGAATACCTGGGCACGGATAAAAAGCTCAACACCATTCGTCTGGTCAGGATGGAGCTGGCTGAACCGGACAGTTCCGGCAGGAGACGACCGGTGGTCATGGAAGGCAGTGAATACAATGAACCCGCTGATTTTGTCATCGAGGCCATTGGACAGAGGGTGGACACCTCTGCCCTTAACGGATTAAATCTGACCCGGTGGAATTCAATTGATGCCGACAGCACATTACTCACGACCAGTCTTGAAGGCGTCTTTGCTGGGGGTGATGCGGTCTCCGGGCCCTCCATCATCATCTCGGCCGTGGCACACGGACGAAAAGCCGCCCATGCCATGGACCAGTACCTTCAAGGCAAGGTACTTAAACCTGAAAATCTGCTCAATTTTCACATTGCCAAAGAAGATTTCGGCATCTTGTCTCCCAATGATTTTAAGGACCATGGGGTCATTGAACGACAAGACATCGAAAAAGCAGATGCTGGGATCCGTGCTTTAAGCTTTGAAGAAGTGGAGCTGGGCTTCACCGATGAGAAACACACCATTGAAGCCTCACGATGTCTTGCCTGTGGATGCCAGGATATTCAGACCTGTAAGCTGAAATCCTATTCCCATACCTATGGTGCAGAAAAAAATCGTTTTATCATCCATCCGGCAAAGACAACATCATTCACAGACGTGGCTCCGCCCTACCCCATTGAAACGGACAACCCGTTTATTATCAGAAATTTCGCCAAATGCATTCTCTGCGGACAATGTGTCCAGGCATGTAAAGATGTCCAGGTGAACAACGCCATTGATTTCGGCTACCGCGGTGTCCAGGCCAAAATTGTCGCTGCGGGTGATCGTGCCTTGAAGGATTCGGATTGCGTGTTTTGCGGTGAATGTGTCCAGGTCTGTCCGGTGGGTGCATTAACGGAAAAAAATGTCATATACAGAGGAGAGCCGTGGGAAGACGAATCAATTCACTCCACATGCACCTATTGTGGTGTTGGATGCCAAATTGATCTGCATGTCAAGGCAAACACGGTGATGAGAATCACAGGCCATGAGAACATCGGCCCCAACTATGGCAGTCTCTGCGTCAAGGGTCGTTACGGCTTTGATTTCATCTCATCGCCTGAACGTCTTAAAACACCCCTGATCAAAGAAAACGGATCTTTCCGTGAAGCCTCATGGGACGAAGCCCTGACTCTGGTTGCCGACCGCCTGACTGCGATCAAGAACACCAGCGGCCCGGACAGCATC
>JAHIRD010000153.1 GCA_018818835.1 Pseudomonadota bacterium | reverse complement strand
GATGCTGTCCGGGCCGCTGGTGTTCTTGATCGCAGTCAGGCGGTCGGCAACCAGAGTCAGGGCTTCGTCCCATGAGGCTTCACGGAAAGATCCGTTTTCTTTGATCAGGGGTGTTTTAAGACGTTCAGGCGATGAGATGAAGTCAAAGCCGTAACGACCCTTGACGCAGAGACTTCCGTAGTTGGGGCCCACTTCCGTATTGCCTGAGATATGCTGGACCTTGTTCTTGTGTGTGTGCAGATTGATCTGGCAACCCACGCCACAATAGGTGCAGGTACTTTTCACAGTGTGTGTGTCGCAGATTCTGGGCTTTTTGTAAGCATCCTTTGGAATCAAAGCACCTACTGGACAGGCCTGAACGCATTCCCCGCAAAACACGCAATCGGAATCCTTAAGGGCCATGTCACCCTGGGCAATGATTTTTGTATCTGAGCCCCGGTAACCAAAGTCAATGGCGTTGTTAACCTGAACATCCTTGCAGGCCTGAACGCATTTACCGCAGAGAAGGCATTTGGAAAAGTTTCTGACGATAAAGGGATTGACCGCTTCCAGATTGTAACGGGTCGAGGTTTTCGGGAAACGGCCGGCTCGGACCTGATACCGATAGGCCAGTTCCTGAAGTGTACAGTCCCCGGAGGACGGACAGACCAGGCAGTCTTCATGATTTCCGGAGGTGAGCATCAGTTCAATGACCATTTTTCTCGCTTTGACCACCAGTGCTGATTCGGTCCTGACGACCATATTGGGAGTTGCAGGCACGGTGCAGGACGCCATAAGACTTCGGGCACCGTCCACTTCAACCACACAGATACGGCACGCCCCTGTGGGTGTCGAGCCTTTCAGGTGACAGAGTGTGGGGATTGCGATGTCGTTACGTTTTGCAACGGATAAAATGGTCTCCCCATTTTCAAAAAGGAGTTCTTTTCCATCAATGACAATTATATTTTTAGTATTCATTATAGCCTCTATCCCATTGGCATTAAAAAATGGCGTTGAATTTACATTTGTCAAAGCAGCTCATACATTTTACACATTTGTCTTTATCGATCAAAGCCACTTCCTTTTTCTTCCAGGTGATGGCGTCTGCAGGACAGGCTTTGAAGCAAAGTCCGCATTTTTTGCAGGCTTCCGGATCAACCTCAAACTTGAGAAGGGCAATACAGCGTTTGGCCGGACAGACCTTGTCTTTGATGTGTGCTTCGTATTCATCTCGGAAAAAACGCAAGGTGGAAAGCACGGGGTTGGCCGCTGTCTGTCCAAGTCCGCACAGGGCAGACTGACTGATTACTTCGGATAAAGCTTCCAAGGTTTCGATATCGCCGTCTTCACCATGACCGTCACAGATTTTTTCAAGAAGTTCAAGCATGCGGCGGGTACCTTCACGGCAGGGGGTACACTTCCCGCAGGATTCTTCTTGAATAAAATCCATGAAAAAGCGCGCCATATCAACCATACAGGTGTTTTCATCCATGACAATGGCACCACCGGAACCCATGATGGCTCCCACTTTGGCGATTTCTTCATAATCGATAATGGTGTCCAGTTTATGCTCGGGAATACAGCCACCCGAGGGACCACCCAATTGAACCGCTTTGAATTTTTTCTTGTCAGGTACGCCACCACCGATGTCATAAATCAGTTTTCGGATGGGCAGACCCATGGGAACTTCCACAAGGCCGATGTTGTTGATATCGCCGGACAGGGCAAATACTTTGGTTCCTTTGCTTCTCTCCGTACCGATGCTGGCATACCATTCACCGCCATTTAAGATAATCTGGGGAATGTTGGCCAGGGTTTCCACATTGTTCAAAATGGTGGGCTTGTCCCAAAGGCCTTTGAGGGCAGGGAAAGGTGGCCTGGGCCGAGGCATACCTCGTTTGCCTTCGATGGATCGCATCAGTGCGGTTTCTTCACCGCAGACAAAGGCACCGGCGCCCTGGTATATATCAATGTTAAAGGTAAACCCGGAATTTAAAATATTTTCGCCGAGAAGGCCATATTCTTTGGCCTGCTTGATGGCAATCTCAAGGCGTCTGATGGCCAGCTGGTATTCTGTACGGCAGTAGATGTATCCCTGTCTGGCGTTGATGGCTTTGGCAGCGATGAGCATCCCTTCCAGAATGGCATGGGGATCGCTTTCAAGCAGACTTCGGTCCATGAATGCACCGGGGTCCCCTTCATCGGCATTACACAGAACATATTTTTCTTCACCGGGGCTTGCAGCAGCAAAGGACCATTTCATGCCGGTGGGGAAACCTGCACCACCACGTCCACGGATCTGGGATGTTTTGACTTCATCGACGATTTGTTGGGGTGTCATGTCGTTGAGGGCCTTGGCCGCAGCAAAATATCCGTCCCGTGCGATATATTCATCAATGACTTCCGGATCGATAGCCCCTTTGTTTTTCATGGCCCTGTATATCTGGTTCGAGAAAAAGGGAATATCGTTCATGTTCGGAATACTTTCTTTGGATGCATGCTCAACAAAGAAAAGTTTCTTCACGGGACGACCTTTGAGGAAGTGTTCTTCAACCAGAAGGGGCACATCTTCAACCCTGAGCTTTTGATAAAAGATACCCTCGGGCTGGACAAGCATTACGGGTCCCACAGCACAAAACCCGTTGCATCCGGTTTCTATAATTTTTATTTCGTCGGCAAGACCTTTGGCTTCAAGCTCTTTTTGAAGAGCTGCCTCAAACTTCTTGCTTCCCGTGGAGTGGCAACCTGTTCCACCGCACAACATTAATTGAATTCTGTTTTTACTCATGAGATTCTCCTGCCTATTTGTGTCAAGACAATGCTAACGTTCTTGGTCACCAGGATAAATATATGAAATGGATACATTAACATCTGTAATCGCTTCAGTGAATTATTTGTAATCTTCAAGTATGTTCACGACTTCATCTGGTTTGAGATTGCCGTGGATATCTTCACTGACAATCATAACCGGTGCCAGACCACAGGCACCCAGGCATCGAACACCTTCGAGGGTGAAACGCCGATCTTCCATGGTGTCTCCCTCTTTGATCCCGTATTTATTGGCGATATGACTCATGACTTCCTTGATTCCCTTGACATAGCAAGCGGTTCCTGTGCAGGCTTTAATAATATGTCTGCCTTTGGGTTTCAACGAGAAGAGGGAATAAAAGGTGGCGACTCCGAAAACCTGGCTGGATGGAAGGCCCATGCCTACAGCTACGTAATCTATCAAGGGTGTGGGGAGGTATCCCACATTGTTCTGGCTCAATCGCAAAACACTGATGACCGAGCCGGGTATGGTTTTGTATTCCTGAATAATCGTGTCAATCTTATCCCACATTTCTTCGGTGACATCAGGGTGGTTTGGATGAACGGTGATGGTCATAATATTATCTCCTGCATTGTTTTGGGCTCAAACGTATCCATCACCGCCGTAATAAGGTCGGTAAGAACGGCATATGGACCCATGGCCTGATCCCTGGGGACCTTACAAAATACCATTATACTGTGCCAGCCGGATCAGGATCACAGATGGGAAAAATGATCGTTAACCAGCTGAAATAATTATATGAAATAAAAAAGAAAACAAGGTATATTGCAACATATATTTCACCTTATTTTTACCTGGCTAAAATTCCACAATAATAGGCAAATGTCAATGAATTGATTTTTTATCCAGTGTGTTCATCGGCTTTATGATAGATTTTCTATTTATTGACACCTTATATGAAACATTCTATAAAAAATGAAACGATGCAGACCGTGGTTCTATTCTTTCATTTCATATTTAGTGTTCATTCAGGGATTGTAGATTGCGTTTCAGGTCAAGGCCGCAAGGTTTTCGAAACCGCAGGCGTAGCAGCGCTACGCCCCCGGATTTCGAAAACCCGAGAACGCCGATATGAGTCGCAAGATGCAATTTATGGATGGACACTAAAAAAGCCGGACGATAAATAAGGTAAATTGTAATGATTAAACTAAGTACGATTGCGACTATTTTAGACTCTGACGTTTTAACGGGTGAAGAACATAAGGATCGTGAATTTTTGTATTGCCGTGGAAGTGATCTGATGAGTGATGTGCTTTCGGCCTTTGCCCAGGGCAGTGTTTTTCTCACAGGTCTTGCCACACTTCAGGCGGTGAGAACGGCATCTATTTCCGGTGCAGGTGCCATCGTGTTTGTCAGGAACAAGAAACCAAATCCCGATGTGGTTGCCCTGGCAAAGGAAGAAGGGATTCCTCTTCTGGTGACACCCTTGTCCATGTTTGTGTCCTGTGGCCGCCTTTATCAGCATGGATTGACGGGTGTGAATGGCAACAGATAGATTGTTTGCATGGAGAAAATTTTGAACGATCGGAAAAATTTGTGTGCATTAACTATTTGAAACATGGTTTTGTTTGAGGTACAATTAAAATTTAAACCAGCAATAAAGCCGGTTTTAGTATTCATGCTTTTGCAGTCAGGTCATACCCATGCCATCTATTCAAAAAACGTTTCATGTTACAAAAAATGATTTCATTCATGCCGGTGAGGCATCCATCCATGTTAAAAATCTCTTGAAATCGCTGAACTACGTGCCTGACCTTGTCAGACGTGTAGCGATTTGCGGGTATGAAGCTGAAATGAATCTGGTCATGCACGGGGGAGACGGGGAATTATCCGTGGATGTGAATGCAGACAGGATTATCGTTGACGTTATTGATCATGGTCAGGGGATTGCCGACGTTGAGCTTGCCATGCAGGAAGGGTATTCAACAGCCAAGGACGAGTACAGGGAAATGGGTTTCGGGGCTGGCATGGGACTTCCCAATATAAAAAAAAATTCAGATGAGATGGTCATTACCTCTGAACAAGGCAATGGCACCCATGTGAAAATGGTTTTCTTTAATAAAGGTTTAAATGTATGAAAGATGAAAAGGGGGGTCCCGCTCACTGTTTTGTTCATTTTGAATCGGATCTGTGTACGGGATGTGGTCATTGCATCAAACGTTGCCCTACAAAAGCAATAAGGGTGAGAAACAACAAGGCTGTGATCAGGCATTCCCTATGCATCGGATGCGGGGAATGCATTCGTATCTGTGAAAATGGGGCTATTACAGCCTCCACATCTGAACTGGATTCACTTCACAGTGATAAGATCACCATCGCCCTGGTGTCTCCCGTGCTTTATTCCCAGTTCCCGGGCGTTCTGCCTAAAGATGTCCTTCTTGGTCTGAAGAACATGGGGTTTACCCATGCAGTGGACATGTCCTATTATTTTGAGATGTTTCAGTGGGCCACCGCAGAATACATCTCCCGAAATCGTAAAACCGGGGAATCACCCTGGCCCTTGATTTCACCGGTCTGTCCCGTGGTTCTTCGTCTGATTGTCTGCCGTTTTCCAAGCCTTTTGCCCCATGTGCATCCCATCATGCGGCCTGTGGCCCTGATGGCCCGGGATGTGATGAGTCAGTTCAAGGCCCATTACAAGATTGAGGATCACGATATCCTTTTGTATTATATCAATCCCTGTCCGAGTAAAATGGGAATTCCCAAAAAAGAACTGGGTCAAGGTGGGATTCATTCCACAGGAGCCCTGGGTATAAACGATATTTATGCGGAACTTTCCCGCCAGATCAAGCATACTGAAAAGAGTGATAAGATCCCCTTTGCCCAGGCTGGTTTTGAATACGAACAATGCACGTCGGGGGGCGGCCTTTTGTGGAGCATGTCCGGAGGTGAGGCAGAAGCCACGGGGCTTGACAAGACTCTTGCCGTGGCAGGCCTTAATGAGACCATCACTTATCTTGAGAAAATTGAGTTGGGGCTTTTCAATGATATTGAATACATTGAATTTCGAACCTGCCGTGAGGGCTGCATTGGAGGGGCTTTGAATGCCGTCGATAAATACCTTGCCAAAAGTGCGGCGCTCAAGATGGCCAAAACACTGGGGGTGGGAACCCGTTTGAACAGGGAACGGGTTTTAAGATTGTACGACAGCAACTGGTTTTTCCCGAAAATCAGCCCCCAGGAATTGAAAAAGCTGGGCGGTAAGAAGGAAAAAACATTTTCCTTTGATGAACTCAGAAAAATTGAAGAAATTGTAGGAATCATTGATGGCAAGGACTGCGGCGCCTGCGGATCACCGGATTGCAGAACCTTTGCCGAAGATATTTTAAGGGGTGATGCCTCTCCCCACGAATGTGTTTATTTGAAAATCAGAGGGATAACCGATGAGAATATTTTAAAGAAAATAAAATCATAATGGTCTTGGGCACAACGTCATCCATGGGACTGAACATGAACGGGTTTCAATCAAAGTCTGAGTGAGGGTTTATGAAGGTACGAGAACTTGTGGAAAAATTCGATTTGACGGTGGTTGCCGGTGAAGCCGGTCTGAACCGGGATGTACAGGGTGGGTTCTGTGGAGATCTTCTGAGTGAAGTCATGGGCAATGCAGGGATTGGTTGTGTCTGGATGACTGTCCAGGCCCATCAGAATATTGTTGCGGTGGCTGTGCTTCGTGAGATGGCGGCCATTATCATCACCGGTGGTGCGACACCTGCACCTGAAACCGTGGATAAGGCCGATCTGGAAGGCATACCGGTCATGATCTATCCCGGAACATCCTTTGAATTATCCGGGAAAATATACGCGGATCTTTAATACGTATCCGGCATTGAACAGGACTCACAGGAATCAGGCATAATGGATGAGAAACATCTGCGTATGTACAGGGCTGATCTTCATATCCATACCTGTCTGTCACCTTGCGGAGACTGGGATATGACGCCACGGGCAGTTGTGGAGACAAGCGCCGAAAAAAAACTCGATATCATTGCAGTCACCGATCACAACACTGTTGAAAACGTGGAGGCGGCCATGGAACGGGGACGTCAGCTGGGCCTTGTCGTTCTTCCGGGTATGGAAATCTGCTCCCAGGAAGAGGCCCATGTCCTTGCCCTTTTTGACCATATGGACAAGGCTCTGTCCATGCAGACCTATGTGTATGATCACCTTGATGGAGATAATCTGCCCGATGTTTTCGGATATCAGGTGGTGGCCAATGCCCTTGACGAGGTGATAAGCCAGAACCCCAGGATGTTGATCGGTGCCACCCGGATCAATCTGAATGACCTGATTAAAAAGATCCATGAGATGGGAGGTCTTGCCATTGCCGCTCATATTGATAAAAAAGCCTACAGTATTCCCAGCCAACTCGGGTTTATCCCCCCGGACCTTCACCTGGATGCCGTGGAAGTATCCTTCCGTGCTCGACCCGAAGATGCAGGAAAGACCCTGCTTATGGGGATGGCCATTCCTTGCATCACATCATCGGATGCCCATTTCCCCAATGAGATCGGACGGGTTTCAACCAAATTTTATATGGCGGAACCCACCATGGCCGAGATGAGATTGGCCCTTAAAGGGAAAGAGGGGCGATATGTGATGTATTCAAAAAAGGTTGAACCATGAAAGAACTATCACTGCATATCATGGATCTTGCGGAAAACGGTATTGCAGCCCAGGGGAATCTGATCCGTATTCGGGTCAATGAAGATATTAAGGCAAACCAGCTGACCATTGAAATCAGCGATAACGGCAAGGGCATTCCCAAGGCCATGATGTCCTTGATCACCGATCCCTTTGTCACATCACGCACCACCAGGCGGGTGGGCATGGGCCTGTCCCTGTTCAAGGCTGCTGCAGAACGATGCGGAGGCGTGTTTGAGCTTGAATCGGAACCGGGACAAGGGACCCGTGTCAAGGGCAGTTTTATTCACGACCATATTGACCGTGCTCCTGTGGGGGATATGGCAACCTCACTTGTTTCTTTACTGGCGGGTTATCCAGAAATTGACATTGACTATACACATATGTATGATGGCAGGAATTTTGAGTTTGACACACGTGAGATAAGGGTTGAACTGGATGGGGTGCCTCTTAATGAACCCGCTGTGCTTCAACATCTCAAACATGCGATTAAAGAAGAACTTGACCATATAAAAGAGTCATACAAAGAACGTCCGGATATGTGATTGATCTGTTTTAATACGATCCCACGTATAAAATGGACTGGGAAAAAAGCTAACGGAGGATACGATGGCTAAATTGAGCGTAAGCGATTTGAAAAATCTAAAAGAAAAAGTATCAAAGGATATGTCTTTGAGAGAGGGCAAGGCTAAAATTCTTGTGACGGTTCACATGGGCACCTGTGGCATTGCATCGGGAGCCCGTGAAGTGATGGATGCCCTGATGAAGGAAATGGAAGAGGCCGACAGGCAGGATATCCGTGTGATGGCAGCCGGTTGTCTTGGCATGTGCAGCAGTGAACCCAATGTGACGGTTGAAATTGAAGGGCAGGGTCCCATAGCCTATCAATACATGGACGCGAACAAGATGCGCCAGGTTTTTAAACGGCATATTCTCAAAGGCGAAGTCCAAAGTGATTTTGCACTTGCAAAGATGTGAAAAATAATTTAAGAGATATCCATATTCTGAATTTTACAGGATACTGTTTAAGGCATTCCCCATTCTCTCCTTGGCCTTTGCAGTATCCTGTTTTGTTTTCATGCAGGCCCATGGATAGAAAAAAACATGGATAACGCTTGATTATTCAATAACTTTCAGACTGGAATGCAATGATGAATTCACAAAAAATCCTGTTTGTCATAATCTGTTTCTGTTTGTGGTTTATACTTGCAGGGTGCGGCAAACAGAAAACCGAAGAAATCTATCCGATGCCCGATGAATCGTTGTCAAAAATCAAGACCCTTGAAAATGAAGTGGAGACTCTTTCTTCAAAGTTGAAAAAGGTGAACCAGGAGCTCCAGGTTTTGGGTGCGGAAAACGAGCGTCTGTCCGGCCGATATTCCGAACTGGGGGAATGGGCTGACAGGACCGTATCCCGTTTTGGCCCTGGCATCTGGTACATGGGCGATCTTACCTACCCTTTTTTTATCAAGCCCGTAAAGTCAGGTAATCTCACGGAAATTATCAACGAGCTCAATCAGAGATTCAGAAAAGACAAACTCCCGGAAGTGATTTTTCTTGAAAAGGAAAAGAACACAGTCATTGTTGGCGTCAGTGATGATGACCAGCTTAGCCGTAAAATGGGGTCCTTTGGCGCCACCTCCTATATGAATGCCGTGGTGTTCAGCCTTGCATCCCCAGAGGATGTTTCCTGCGTGACCTTTAAATTTGAGGAAGGGGACCATGCTGTTCCCGGAACTTACTGCAGAGATTTTCTGAAAAAATAAATTACAGACTGGTTCTGTTGTCAATAACACGTTTACTTTTTTATGATAAAGAAAACATGCGCCTGAAAGGGGAAACATGAAAAAAAACATGGTGATGGTATATGTTCTGGCCTGTCTTGTCCTGGTTTCGTCTTGTGCCCATAAGGTTGATGAAATCCGTTTGGTCCCCCAGCAGCATCGCTATTCCATGATGATTGCCTGTGACTCAAGTAAATTCAAAGACAGTGTCCGTGAAAAAATCATAGAGAAATACAGAAATTCCTGTGCCATTCATGTGGTGAATATCAAGGCCCTATCCAAGGAAGACACCGCACCCTATGACGTGGTTCTTATCATGGACACCTGCATGGCCTGGAGCGGGTTCAATCCGTCCCTTAAAACATATTTAAGCGATTGGAACAAAAGGGATAAAACCGTCCTGTCCATGACAGCCGGCAATCCGGACTGGACATTCAGCTACAATGGGGTGGACGCCATTACCTCGGCATCGGTCGTAGAGAATCAGGATCTGTTTTTTTCGAAGATTGATGATGAAATCCAGAGGATATTAAATGAGAAAAGCCATTGAGAATTTTTCGTTTTCAAGGAGTTAAACCATCTCTGTGTGATCAACAAAAAGATCCTCTTCTAATTTCTGTAAAGCCAGATAATTAATAAGATTTGATATATGGCGTTTCACGGCCTCTGCGGCTTTAGAAAAAAGAATATAATCTTTTTCTGAAAGTCTTAGGGTTATTGTTTTTGACATTTAATCACCGCTCATAATGTGCTTGTTTGTATTTAAAATAATTCTAAACGATCACTTAAGCAATAATTTGTTTCAATGCCCATAACGAAAAATGATAATAGGATTTCCCATCCTATAATGGACTTCCACATGGACGGTCGTTTTGTTAATCTTGTTCCCAGACTCTATCCTGGCGATGCTCGTCCTTATGATTGACCCCGTTAATACTTTGATTTATGCGAAATATAAAATTGATTTTACAATGAATATTATATTTAATATTAAGGGATAAGTTTTCTTTATTGATCATATAATTAAATACGATATATTCAAAATCAATAGGAAAGGATGGTTATGTCAAGTTACCCTGATATTCATCATTTAAAGCTGGAGTCCTGTTGTGTCCAAACGATTAACCGGATTAATAAAACAAAGCGAATATATTTATTTATTATATTGTTAATTGTTCTTTTTGAGGGCAGTGCCCTGGCAAAGGATAGTGATGTATTCTTAGTGGTTGAAAATAAAAAAGCCGAAGATTTACAAAAAGTAATAGATAATTTCACAGATATAAAATCAGATAAAAAATTTGACATTTATCTGAATGAAACCACGGATCATAGCGCAAGTGAACATCATGCAGTCATTTGCAATTTATTTGTAAAATATCAAACCAGCTATTTAAATCTCAACGATTGCAGTTTAAAATCCAATGAGGTGGAGAAAACTTATTCAAATATATGGGTTAAAGAGCTAATTCGTAAGTTTGGAATTGATTATATTGAAAACAATATTGAATCAATCAAGGATCTTATCCTGAATATTGATTGGAAAAACATATCGACTTTTTGTATTGATGTTGAAAAAGAGGGGTTATATGCTGAGATACAGTTTCTTATAACCGTAAGAGAGTATTTCCAGTATTATTTGTCATTCTATGAATCTCTCGATAAAAAAGATAAACAAATCTATGAAGGTAAGAAAAAAAGGCTGATGAGATACTTAAATTAGTATCGGATTATCCCCTTCAAGTCATCATGTATGGCGGACATATTAGTAAGTTTTTAGACATAAATAATCACGTTTCACTCAAACCGGAAGTTATCGCATTCATGGTAAACCATCCCGAGTTATCAAAACCATTTAATCCCGTTAGGGCTTTCAATGATGTTGTCCAATTTTGCGGTAAAGGAGCTGATAACGAAAAATGATATTTGACTTCGTCACTATCCATTTGTCCAGCTTTTTAAGGCTTGTCCCCAAGAAGACGGGGAGCTGGCCGCCGGAGGCATATTTCTTCGTGCTACTATCTCGCAAAATTTAGTTTTTATTGCTGGAAGTTGTATGCAATGCCTATATTTTATTTGTTTTTTCATGGCCTTATACTTATAGGGTAACCTCATTTATAGTAGGCATCAAACTGTTCGCATCCCCCTTGGGGGGATGCTCATAAATTTTTCTCACAGAGGCACAAAGATCACAAAGAAAAAACTATTATTCTTTTGTTTTTAGCCTTTCTCAGTGATCTTTGTGCCTCTGTGAGAGACCTGCTTTTTGGATGTGGCTTTGCCGCACTGTGCTCTTCGTGTCCTTCAGTAAGCCATGCGAACGGGTGGTTAATAAAAAAATTATGTTACCAGGCTGGAACTGCTGGAGCGTAAATGATTTACCCCATGAACGCATACAATGATTGTTTTTTTCATGCCCTTATATGGTGGTAAATTTGAGTGGATAGCCCGTCCTTAACCCCCCAGATAGGCTTTTTTTACGTCAGGATTATTCATCAGTTCCACGGAATTCCCCTGGGCAACGATTTCACCGGTGTCAAGCACATAGGCCCTGTGGGCGAATTTAAGGGCAAGGTGGGCGTTCTGTTCGATCAAGAGGATGGTCATGCCTTCCTCGTTTAAGGCTTTGAGGACCCGGAACATGTCGTACATGAGAAGGGGGGCAAGGCCCATGGACGGTTCGTCAAGCATGATGAAGTTGCTGCCGGTCATCAAGGCACGTCCCACGGCCAGCATCTGCTGTTCTCCTCCGCTCATGGTTTCGCTTTTCTGGTACCGTCGTTCGGTGAGTTTGGGAAAAAGGTCATAGACCTTCTCGTAATCCTTTTTGATCTGTGCTTTGTCTTTCCGGGCATAGGTGGCCAGTATCAGATTTTCCTCCACGGTAAGATTCCCGAAAATATGACGACCTTCAGGAGCCAGGGCGATTTTATAATCCCGGACAAGGATATGGGCTTCCACAGGCAGAATGCTTTTTCCCTTGTAGAGGATATCTCCCTTTGTGACTTTGGGGCCTTCGGGGGGCGGTACACGGGTGATGGTGTGAAGGGTGGTTGTTTTTCCGGCGCCGTTGGCACCGATCAGGGCCACGATTTCACCCTGATTCACATGGAAACTAATGCCGTGAAGGGCTTCGATGTTGCCGTATTTAACATGGATATCCTTGATTTCAAGTAACATCAGATCGCATCGTCTCCCAGATAAGCTTTGATGACAGCAGGGTTATTCCGAATCTGTTCGGGCGTGCCTTCGGCAATGGTACTGCCGAAATCAATGACCTGTATCCAGGTACAGAGACTCATGACCACGGACATCTGGTGTTCAATCATCCAGATGGTGACATCAAACTCCTTGTGGATCCAGTCGATCAGGGTGATCAGGCCCTTAATATCCGATGAATTGAGACCGGCTGCCGGTTCGTCAAGCAGAAGGAGCTTTGGCTTGATGGACAAGGCGCGGGCGATTTCCACCTTTCTCTGGATACCGTAAGGCAGATTTTTAGGAAGTTCGTCTACAAACTGGACAAGGTCCAGGGCCTCAAGAATTTCCATGGATTCCCGGGTGATTGTTTTTTCACGGTCAAGATAATGCCGGGTACGAAGAAAATTATCCCAGAGACCATAGCCCAACTTGTGGTGCTGGGCAATCCGGATGTTGTCAAGCACCGTCAGATCGTTCCAAAGTCGGATGTTCTGAAATGTCCGGGCAATGCCTTGCCGGGTGACTTGGTGAGGTTTCAAACCCTTCAGCGATTTGCCTCCAAAAAGAATGTCCCCTTTACTGGCCTGGTAAAATCCACTAACGATATTAAACACAGTGGTTTTTCCCGCTCCATTCGGACCTATGAGGGCCCTTAATTCGCCACCTTCAAAATCCACGGAAAATCGGTTCAACGCGCAAAGCCCGCCGAAATACTGTGAAAGTTTATTGATTTCTAAAAGTTTCATATGAATTTACATACCATGGTTTATTCATCTTCCTTTAAACACTGACCTTAAAAGGCCAGTGTTACACATAGGATTGGTGTCAGCCAACCCTATTTATTTGAACTGATACCAGCGTTTGAGTTTTGGAAAAATATCCGAAAGTTCCCTGTTCCCCATGATGCCCTCGGCTCTGAACTGCATGAGCAATACCAGGAGCATGGGGATGAATACCCATTTCCATACCTGGCTCAAATGATAGCTTGCCGGAAGAAGATGAACCATATGGAGCCCACTGTCCATGGCCGGGATGATAAATCTCAATCCCTCAATCAAAAGGGTGAAGAGGATGGCTGAAATCACGGATCCGCTTAAGGAACCCATGCCACCCAGATAAACCATGACCAGGCATTCGGTGGATTTGAGAATGCCGAAGGAGCCCGGATTGATGTAACCCAGAATATGGGCGAAAAGGGCTCCTGCCACACCGGCAAGTCCCGAGGAAAACATAAAGGCCACCAGTTTCATCTGATTGGTGTTGACACTCATGATTTCCGCCGCGATTTCATCCTGATGAATGGCAATAATGCCCTTGCCGTAGGTGGATGTCACAAAGCGACGGATGAGAAAGACACACAGAAAGGTAAACACGAATACCCAAATCAGCATCCAGGGAAGGTCAACCACGTCTTCCATGGCAAACACAATGGTTTTCATGCCCATAAAGCCTCTGGCCCCGCCAATGGAGCTGATGTTGATGATGGTGCTGGTGATGATGAAATTGGCTGCAATGGTGATGATGGCCAGGTAATCACCGCGGGTTTTGAATGAGGGGATGGCCACCAGGAGACCGGTCAGGGCAGCGGCAATTCCTCCGATGATTACGGAAAAGGGAAAAAACATAAGGGCCATGGACTCGGGAAGTACCGGGGCTCCAAACACCTTGTCCTGGGTAAAGAGAGCCACATTCAGGATGGATGAAACATAGGCACCCACAGCCATGAATCCTGCATGTCCGCAGGCGAACTCTCCCATATACCCGTTGATGATGTTGAAGCTTGATGAAAGAATGATATTGATTCCGATGAACATGATTACCGACTGGATATAAAGGTCGATGATCTCATAGTAGGCAAGCAGTGACACCCCGAATGCAAGAAGGATGAGAAGGGTGGGTATGCTGTATTTTTTCATGTGAAAATGACCTGCTTCATGGGTTATATTTTTGTGGTTCTGGCCACGCCGAAAATACCTGTGGGCTTCATGCTTAGGATAATTAAGAGAATGGAAAAGGCAATCAGATCCCTGAATGTTGATGGAAAGACAGCCATAACAAGGATTTCAATGAATCCCAGCAGAAAGCCCCCCACAAATGCCCCCCGGATGTCCCCGATGCCTCCCACCACAGCGGCGATAAACGCTTTCCAGCCGATAAGGGAACCCATGAACGGGTCCAGCACCGGATAGGACATGGCAAAGAGAAGGCCGGCAAGGCCTGCCAGGGATGAACCCAGAATAAATGTGAAAACAATGATGGTGTCGATGGGAATACCCATCAGTGGAACAGCGAATTTATCATAGGAAATGGCGCGCATGGCCATGCCGATTTTAGTTCTTGTGACAATGATCTGGAGAATTACAAAGACAAGGATGGCTGAAAAAATGACCAGGAGTTTCAGGTTGGTCATGCTGAAAGAACCAACGGAGTATACAACCTTTTCAAGGATTTCCGGGAAACTTTTCCGACTGGCACCCAGAAGGGCCAGATTCCCATTTTCAAGGATCAATCCACACATCAGGGCTGTGATCACCACATAGAGACGGTTCACCCCTTTTCGTCGTAAGGGGCGATAGGCGATCCTTTCGAGCATCACCCCCACAAAGGCTGTGAGAATCATGGTCAGGGGTACGGCAAGAGCAAGAACCATGGTCCCGGAAAGGGCGAAGGGCAGGCCCACTGTGTAACTTCCAAGAAGAACGGCGGTTACAAAAAATGAAATGTAGGCTCCTACCATGAAAATATCACCATGGGCAAAATTAATCAGAAGAAGCACGCCGTAAACCAGAGTATACCCCAGGGCAATCAGGGAGTAGAAACTTCCCCATTGCAAGGCATTGAATAAATTTTGAATAATGCTTGTCAGCACCCTTATACCCCCAACGTGTTGACGGGTTTAAAAAAAACTGAATCGAAAGCGCCATCGTTTGACAAACAACGGTTTTGCTGCTCTTACAGCAGCAAAACCGTTGATCTATTCGTGATGTATCATTCGATCAACGTCACCCCGTGATCATGGGCAAACGGATTTGGTAAAAACAAAATCGCCGTTTTCAGCAATACGAACCACAACGGCACATTTGATGGGATCTCCCTGGGCATCGAATTTCATGGATCCGGTGATGCCGTCAAATTGACTGATATTTGAAATGGCGTCCCTGAGGTCCTTACGGACTTTTTTAATGCGACCCGTGACATTGCCGGAACTCTGGATGGCTTTGAGAATTAAATTTGTTGCATCCCAGGTAAGGGCAGCCACATCTGCAGGCTGGTAACCGTATTTGGCCTGGTAGCGGTCAATGAATTCCTTGGTGGCTCCGGTTGCACCGGCGGCTGCATAATGGGTTGAAAAATAGAGCCCCACACAATCCTTGCCACACAGGGGCATCAACTCGGAATTTCCCCAGGCATCGGATCCCATGAACGGTCCTTTCCAGCCCAGGTCATGGGCTTGTTTTACAGTGAGAGCCACTTCATTGTAATTGTTGGGAAGGAAGATGAAATCAGGCTTGGCTGCGATGATGGTTGTCAACTGGGCACTGAAATCCTGATCTTTGTCTCCGTAACTTTCAAAGGACACCACGGAACCGGCACCGTTTTTCTTTTCAAAGTCAGCCTTGAAAATTTCAGCAAGGCCCTTGCTGTAATCATTGGCCAGGGCATAGAGAACCGCAGCTTTTTTCGCCTTGAACTGTTCCATGGCAAAATCTACGGCAACGGGCCCCTGGAAGGGGTCAAGGAAGGCTGCCCTGAAAACCCAGGGCCTGTCTTTGGTGGTGTCCGGGTTGGTGGACCAGGGGGTGATCATGGGCGTCTGATTGTCGTTACAGACCTGACCTGCGGGTACGGCCTGTTTGCTTGAATTGGGACCGATAATGGCAATGACTTTGTCCCGCTCAATCAGCTTAAGGGACGCCGTGACTGCAGATTCTGCTTTGGATTCATTGTCTTCATAGATGAATTCAAGCATGTATTTCTTTCCGCCAACGTCAAGTCCGCCTTTGGAATTGATGTCTTCTTTGAGCATTTCCGCTGCAAATTTGGATTCTTCACCCACCTTGGGAATTTCACCTGTAAGGGGGATGTTGAAACCAATTTTAATGGTTTCGGAAAAACCCGTGGATGCCAGTAAAATGGCGCAACATACAAGGGTAAGCAATGCAAACAACCTTTTCATCGTTATCTCCTTTATCTTGGTTAAGGTTTACAGCCTCATTGATCCATGAATGGGTATGTACCCGGCAAAAAAAACACCACAGGTATTCCTGCCGTTGTCGCACAGGTGCATAAAAAACGTTTTTTTGCGAAATATCGATCCGAAATTTCCCGCCCCAGTAAAGAAGATGTCATAGTATACTCTGTCAGGCAGGTCAATCGTCGATACAAAAATAATATTGGTCACATGGTCAATACGTGCGGCTCTACGGTCATCTGCCAAGGTATTCTCTATACGATACCTTGCTGAATAAACGCACGAATATCTGTTTGGGAATACCCCAGTTCACCCAGTATGGACTCGGTGTCCTTGCCAAAGGATGCGGGCGAGCGTCGGATGGAACCCGGAGTCTGACTCAATTTAACCGGAATACCCAGGGTTTTCTTTTTTACCCCGCCTTCC
Source organism: Pseudomonadota bacterium (assembly GCA_018818835.1). Taxonomy (GTDB): domain Bacteria; phylum Desulfobacterota; class Desulfobacteria; order Desulfobacterales; family Desulfolunaceae; genus JAHIRD01. The sequence goes on along the minus strand of JAHIRD010000153.1, from coordinate 9,027 downwards.
CGGTCATGGTCAACAATCATGTCACGCTCGATAAGGAGGGGATGGCTGAGCGCCTCATCCAGGCTTTTGACAATACCCCAGCAGATATCCTTTCCCTCAAAGGTTTTTTCCCATTCATCCAGGTTTTTTGATCGAAACAGGGTTCTCATGTCATTGATCAGATCGTCTTTACGGTTTTCATCAAACTGAAGGCCGATCCATTCATCTTTGTTTAGACATTCACAGAGTTTTTTCCAGAATCTGAATTCAAGACAACCCAATGACAAATATTTGTGGTCCTTGGTTTCGTAGGTGTTGTAAAAGGCAAAACGGTGAGACAGAATCGAATCGGAACGGGTGATGGGTTGCCCGCTCATCTGCCTGAAGTCAAGGGCCAATGTGAGCAAAGAAGCACAACCATCTGTCATGGAAATATCAATGTATTGGCCTTGGCCATTCCGGTTCCGGGCATGGAGGGCCAGAAGAATGCCGATGACAGCATTCATGCCACCCCCGGCAAGGTCTGCCACCTGGAAACCCGGAATGGACGGGGGGCTGTCTGCCTCACCGATCAGGGAAAGAAGGCCGGATTCTCCCAGATAATTGACATCATGGCCAGGTCTGTCCTTTAAGGGGCCGGTTTGCCCATAGCCTGTGATTGCGCAGTAAATAATGCCGGGATTGATTTTTTTAATGGATTCGTAATCAACCCCCAGTTTTTTGACAACCCCGGGCCGAAATCCCTCAAGGACCACATCCGCTGTTTTAACCATTTTGAAAAAAACAGCTTTGCCTTGTTCGGATTTGAGATTCAGGCACATGTGCTCTTTGTTTCTCATGGGTAGCTCCGGGAATCCGCTTTCGGATTCAAACCGACGGTCTTCGATCATGATGACACGGGCACCGTGATCTGCGAGGATCATGGAACAAAAAGGGCCGGGTAGCAGCCGTGACAGGTCAAGCACAGTCAGGCCGGAAAGGGCTCCGTGATTAGGGTTTTCAGCCATGGACTCCTTGTCTTGCATGTGATTTCCTGGAATTTCCAAAAGGTTGACATCATTCCTGCCGCACTGGAAAACATAAGCGGTAAGAAGATCCGCCTATCTTTGATAACCTGCAGTCATTTTTACAAACTAAAAGACCGGCTTGAAACATAAGCCCATCCTATCCCTGCCGCCCAGTGCCCAATGTGTCTGCGGAGTTATCGGATTTTTGAGCATGGTACCAGGTCGCATATTTTTTATCCATGGACAGAATGTGATCCTTGATCCATACATTCATCAGGTATCCGAGCTGTTCATACAAGGCTTGGATACTTTTGCTGCTGGTAAGTGTGTGATTGATTTCTTCTATGATGATTTTGTGGGATTCTTTGTGCTTTTCCAGTTCAGGGTAATTGTGCTTTTCAAGGAATGTCTCTTCGTGGGCAAAATGATCTTTGACGTATTGGCGAATATGATTGATCAGATACTTGATTTCCGGTTCCTGGTCTTCGGGGTTGTGGATGTCATTGATTTCGTTTGCAATGGCAAACAGAAGGCGGTGCTGGGAATCAATGTCATCGATTCCCAACCGACAGTCCTTTTTCCATTTCATGTTGAGTCCCATATCATCACTTAAAATTAAGGTTTATAGGGTTTTTAATTCCTGCCGATGCATTCCATGAAGTTTTCCCCAAGAATCCGTTTGCGTTTTCCCGGGTCTTGAAACAGGTCCTCGATCTGTTTTTTGATCACGCACAGATCAAAGTGACCATGGGGACCGTGGGATCCGAAAGGGCCGTCCGACCCGTAGATGCATCGTTCAATGCCAAGATAATCACTGGCCTTTTTCATAATAGACGGATCCACATAGGCTGTTGCAGAAAAATCCACCGATATATTTTTTCTCTCCTTGATCAATTTCCAGGTGTCCGAGTAACAGGGAAAGGCTGTATGGGCCAAAATGATTTTAAGCTCCGGTAATGCGTTTGCAAGGGAAAGAATGTCTCCATGATTGTCAAAACCCAAATGCAAAATCAAGGGTTTGTTATTCCGGACAAGACGCTCGGACACCTTGAGAAGTTCAATGGGCGCATAGCGGTGCCAGAAGGGATGGGCCTTGACTCCGATGCAGGCCGGGTGTTTTTCCCATCGTTCATATTCGGCAACCGGATCGGTTGAACTTCCGGGTTTGACCATGCACCAGGCGAAAAAACGATCCGGATGACGATCTGCCTCGTCAAAGACAACCGAATTGTCGATATCCGGATATATTTCGATAAGCCCTGAGGGGAGAATGATATTCCCTTCGGGAGAGAATTTTGTGATGAGTTTTTTTGGGAGATTCCGCAACCAGGACCGATTGAGGCCAAATCGCATGAAGGTGATAAGAATTTCTTTTGTTTCAGGGAGAGGTCCGCATAGGGACGCCATCAGGGCGATTCTGTCAATTCCCTGTTGGTCCATGTTTTTGATCAGGGCGTCTGTTGAGATAGTTTCTGGAATGTGGTGGTAATGGCAATCAACAACCATGGCAGCTCCTTAAAATAGGGTTCACTTCTTTACAAGACGGTTGAATGCTGATATTTTTCTGCCTGTCAGACTGACCTGGCACTGATATGTTTTTTTATACTATAAACAAACGTGGGTTTCTTTCAAGATCTATTTGGAGTCTTGGGTTTATTTTATGATGGGGCTGCCTCATAAAATACTCTATCCATACGTCGACTTTTTATGAGTTCATCAAGGAAGGGTGTTCGCCTATGAAAAAAACCATTGGCCTGGTTATTATTCTGTTGAGTTTCATAGCCATGGGTTGCGGGGGAAATAAACGTGTGGTGACCATGGAAACCACCGGTTACTGCGGATGCGGTAAATGCTGCAGCTGGGAAAGGGGAAGCTGGAAATATCTGAAGCTCAACGTCTGGCATCGCTATGTCAGCGCAGGCAGTGGCAAAGGGCGTACCTATACAGGGCATACGGCAAAAGGCACCCGGCCCCATGAACCTGTTCCCGGACTGTTTTCACTGGACAGCATCAAACATCCCTGGATGATTCCCATCCGTATTGTCTTTTTCCCCTGGCTTCTCTTGCCCAAAGACGGAACCATTGCCGCTGACACCCGTCATCATAAGTTTGGCACCCGGATGTATGTTCCCGGCTATGGCTGGGGCGTTGTGGAAGACCGGGGCGGGGCCATCAAGGGTCCCAAACGATTGGATTTGTATTATTGTTCCCATGGTAAGGCCCTGAGATGGGGCAGACGGAAGGTGAATGTGACTATTTTGGATTGAGTCACCATTGTCATCTGATCTAACAGATGAGACTTATTTTCCTTGTGGTCGTTCTTTTAGGGGAAATTAATAGGCATTTTTCACTAGTGTTTGGCCGGGGTTACGGCATACTTGAAGCGTATGTCGAACGTCCGGCTAAACACTATAACACCGCATATAGGACTTTTCACGACGCCATCAAAAATGGCTCACTCTACTCCGTGATACTTGAACCAGAAGGCGCACTTTTCAGCACGGTAATTTTCGAGTATCTCCCAATCCGGATCAAGCTGGAGACGTTTATCATCATACGAATAGAACCGGGGCCACAGTGCTGGCGCATCTGGCCAGTTGGGATTACCGGTCAGGGCAAATGTCGCCCAGTAGGTATTCATCGCATCGGCAACGTTCTGGCTTTCTTCAGTCACGGTCTTATTACTAAGTGGCCAGGGCCATACGAAGGGTTTGCCAAATACGTGGCTTATCTCGGCAGCGTGTGCTACTTTCATAACTTTAGGCAGCAGACTCCAGGGAACGTTAAAATTGTACATATAGACGTCCAAGCCTGCGTCTGCGGCAAGCCGGGCTGTATCGTAGGTACTGCTCAGTAAGCTTGAATCAGTGACCACGTTTATGCGGGCCAGATTATAATTACCGTCAAAATCAGATGGAGGGTACATATCGTATACCTGATCGGCATAGTCACCGAAACGAGCCCTGAGGTCTTCTTTGTATTCGTCGTCGTTGGAAATAGGCCTGGCAAGCCATACTAAGGTTGTGCCTTCATCCGTATTGGCTCCCAATAAGTATGGGACGTTTGCAATGTCACCCCGTTTGAAAATAGCTCTCGGTGTATCGGGTAAAAAACCGCCTTTTCCGTCGATGACCACCCCAAAACTCCAGTCACCCTCTGTAAAACTCGTGTCGCCATCTCCCGGGGATGGTTGGTTGCTGTTTGCAAGCAGATCCTCCACCGAAACATGTCGCATACAGTCGAGCTGGCTTTCTCCTTCCTCGCAGCCCAGGGCCTTTCCATAGTCAACCATTTGAGATCCAACATTGCTGGCTTCCTGATCGTGGCCAGTGACGCCAATCGTACAACCACCACTTTGGCTTATGGCTCTGTGGAACAGTCCGCGACTTTCAGGTGAAGCAACATGATAGCAAACATCAGCGGATCCAGCGGATTCACCGAAAATGGTCACGTTATCCGGATCTCCGCCGAACTTATCGATATTTTTTTTCACCCATTTCAACACCATGCGCTGGTCAAGCAATCCCTGATTCCCTACAGGCTGACCTTCATCAGCCAACTCGGGATGGGCAAGAAAGCCAAATGGTCCCAATCTGTAGTTAAACGTTACAATGACAACACCGTTGTTTGCAGCAAAATACTGGCCATCGTACCAAAGCCGTTTGTTTACCATGGGAATCGGGATACTGGCTCCCCCTGAAAAATTGCCTCCTCCATGGATCCACACCATGACCGGTGCATTTTCTGGAGGAGGGTCGGGTGCCCATACATTCAAATAAAGACAGTCCTCGTTGTTACTTGCCGGTGCGCCCTGGTCTTTCAGTTGTGGGCAGCTTTCTGAAAAGTCGGTCTCATATCTTACCAAAGGACCCCACGAGTCATTAGGTTCAGGGGCTTTCCAGCGCAAAGGGCCTATGGGCGGTTTTGCGTAGGGAATTTTGAGAAATAGCCTTGAATTACCTGACATTTTGCCCTGCACTATGCCGTCGTCCAATTCCACCACCAGGTCAGAATCACACCCTGATACGGTGATAAGTGTTAAAATTAGTGTGCAGGCAAAAGCCCATCGACGAACATTGAATATCATCTGAATAATTGTTAACATGGTTAAATCCCTTCAAATATGTTTCCGCATACATACATGCCCCTTTCATAAGAATGATAGCTGTTCCTAATTCAAAGAGCCGAGTGTTTGAGCTAAAATAAAAAATCTTGACGAATGGTAAATTATTGTTCATATCGATAGTACATTGAAGATGTGATTGCAATGCCATTGATTGTTTCAGAATAAAATGTGTTTTACTGTAAAACATGAATGTTCCATAAATCAGAGATTTAATAATGATTAAAGGTAATAAGGCAGGTTCAGCTATATTAGCTGTTTTCCCGACATCTAAAACATTGCATCATTTTATTCATAAAAGGGATAACCGGAAAATTATAGAATCGTTTGTCTCTTTTGCTTTTAGAGAAGGTTTGATCCAGACATGTGACGAAGATGCTTTTACTCAATTTATCCGAAATCATGAAAGGGATGCAGATTACTTTAAACCCCCAAGTGATCTTACATTTGAAGAGTTGATTAAAAAAAAGAAGGAACTTCTTTCAATTGATCTCTCTGAACGTGCCCTTACAGACCGGGTCAATCAGCTGATCCAGAAAAAAAATATTGGCTTGCCAAAGCTGACCAATACAATGCTTACCCGATTGAAAAAAGAACCTGCAGATACTCCCCACAAGAGGAATGCTTTGAGATGCCTGTCGTTCTGGATTGGTTATACTCGGTCAGATCTAAATCTATCATGGAATTTTCAAACCCTGCTCACGCTGTGTGACGAAAAGATCAAGACCCATAACCACACGTCCGGAGTCAGGGTCGGGCTGACCCTCTCAAGTCGTGGAGATGTTATTGGTCATGATGCTATGATATGGCTGAAAAACAACATAAAAAATCATGTTCAAAACGCATTGGAATTTTTACCTTATGGCAGTTGGGGAAAAGTAAAGTCACACGATGTTACAACAATTTATATCGATTTCCCCAAACAAGGCCGTGCAACGTTCCCCTCGTTGTATAAACAAAGCGTTCGTAATGCTCTCTCAGTGGCCCATCAGATGTCCATCCGTTGGGCCTTGTCCGACCATTTTACGAAAAATCGTTTTTTATCCATTGGTATAGCCGCAGGCGATTTTGCGACACTTGATCACTATCTCATGCCCATACTCAACGCAAAACTGCCTGGAGATCCTGTCATACGAATGACCGACTATACACACCAGTGTATCCTGATCAGTGATATTCGCGCTGTGTTTTGCTCACATCCCAAGGAAGCTGTTCTTTTTAATGGAGAAAGTCTTGATATCTGGTGGGTGGAAGGATTCTGGAGTGCCATTTACTGGGATTTTATTCCCAGTCTTATTGATGATGAAATCATGCAGGATAAAATTACGTCCATGGAGTTGTTAAAGCAAATTCTTATGTTTCCCGATCAGCTGGACGACTTCATTGAACCAAACGCCATTACACGTTTTTTTTCGTTTCCCAGTAATTCGCTTTTGGGTTTGGAAATTGCTAAAACCCTTTATTACAGGCGAAGTTTCTGGGCGTCTAATGAAATCCTGCGTATCGTCCTCAGCACAACCCCCAACAGTCTCAATGCCAGGTCACTTCGAATGGTGATTTATCGAAACCTCGCCATTGAATCACCCTCCCATTCCATCGCCCAAATTCATTTTAACAGGGCAGAAGAAGAGGCTGAATTTATCCTTGAGAATTGCACCACCTTGGATGAAGATTTTTTTTGTGAGTACGCCGTTATAAATCTTTCGAAAGCCTTGACACTTCTTCAGCGAATGAGGGCAAAAACGGATCCATCCCTGAATGTGTTGGATTCTCGTCAATTGCAATTCGATGTTTTCGAGTTATTGACCAAGACAGAAGACATGTTTGAAAAAGGAATCAAAATTTCACCCATGGGACATAGGTCCCTTTATTTGTTATTATGTACGCAAATCGTAAAGATTGTTCTTCAATCCCATGAAGAATTGTTTTATAACAACCTAAAAGCATTGAGTATTTCAAAGGACATGTATAGGCAGAAAGCCTTGGATAATTTTGCCGCAATTAACTGGATAACATGGGATGATCCTCAGCAAATCAACTGCGATAACCTGGAAAAGATGATTATTCAAAATTTTGGAAGATATAGCGAGTCCGTGACGTTAAAATCATATCAGCCCACGTTGTATTTCTGTTACGCTATTATTTTCTGGGATTTCTTTCCCCTCCGAACTGTAAAAATTGTAAAAACCGTGCTTGAATTTTTATATGGGGCAATACCCTTGGCCAGAGAACTTGAAAATAATAATCTGTGCATTTATTCCTATACCCGATGTTATGGCGAAATCCTCAAGCCCCAAGAGTTTATAGAACACATTGAATCATCCATTCATATGATTGAAACACATGTCGGAACTTTGGAAGAACTGGAAAAAGAAGATTCAAACAAGGTTTTAGACGACAATGGCCCGTCCGATTTTACCTTGCTGACCATGCACATTTAATCAAATTTGCATGGCACATCATCTGACTTATAAGGGAGATAATGGTGGTTCAAGTACGATGGACCGGGGCAGCCGGTCTTGAATTTTTCTATGACAACACGACGCTTCTTATTGACCCTTATTACACAAGGTCAGGGAAAAAGGATGTGGTTTTGGGGCGTGTACGACCGGATTCCCATGGGATCGCAACCCAGGCCAAGCGAATAGGGAAGGTCAGCTCCATCGTTGTCAGCCATACCATTTTGATCATGCCTTAATATTTATTTTGACAAACAAAGCCCATATTGGGTATGTAGCGTGATTATGGATATTATACTTCGAAAAATAGTGGAAATCCTTGTCCGGGGTCTGGCTTACATTCCCATGGGAACGGCCAGTCTATTTTTTATTTCAGCCGCAGTAATTTTTTCAAAAAGTATTGTGATGTGGGTCAAAAAGGGTGCTCTGGTTATCCCTGAACTCCACGAGACATTCGGACTGGATTTTCTTCATCATCTCATGGACGACCGGCTCAGCGGGATCAGGCGCTATTTGATTCAAGGTGCAGCCAAAGCCGCATCCATGCCTGCCCCCCTGGTTCTTGTTATTATCGGAGCGCTTTGCCTTTTGATCGGGCTTTCCATCCTTCGCTTTGCCCAGGCCATCAAAGAGGCCAAATAATAATCAAAGTGGAAGAGGGCGATTTTATCGACCAGCCCATAAAGATCTTCTGCATGTGCGGAGGCTTATGATCTTCAATCATGTTCGTTGAGAGATCACCTGATGAAAACGTACTATGTCTATATTCTTGCCAGCAAGCGTAACGGCACACTTTATATCGGTGTGACCGGCGATCTGGTAAAGCGTGTGTATCAGCACAAGCATGATTTTACGGAGGGTTTTACCAAGAAATACGGAGTTCATTTGTTGGTTTATTATGAGCATACCCATAACGTTGAGGCGGCGTTGAACCGGGAGAAACAGCTTAAGACATGGCGGCGGCAATGGAAGATTGATCTTATTGAAACGATGAATCCCGAGTGGGAGGATCTGTATGCTGCTATTGTATAACCGGAATTCTAAATTATCCTCGGCCGTGTCATTCCGGGCGTAACGCAGTGAAGACCCGGAATCCATGGTGGCTATGTGTCATAATGTACAATGAATGGGTTGTGTATTGCCCATTCGAACATGGATTCCGGGTCACAAAAAACCGTGCCCGGAATGACAGGAACTGGCGTTGAACAATAACTATAGACCGGAATTCTAACTTAACCTCGGCTGTGTCATTCCGGGCGTAACGCAGTGGAGACCCGGAATCCATGGTGGCTATGTGTCATAATGTGCAATGAATCGGTGGTGTATTGCCCGTTCGAACATGGATTCCGGGTCACAAAAAACCGTGCCCGGAATGACAGGAACTGGCGTTGAACAATAACTATAGACCGGAATTCTAACTTAACCTCGGCTGTGTCATTCCGGGCGTAACGCAGTGGAG
>JAHIRD010000222.1 GCA_018818835.1 Pseudomonadota bacterium | reverse complement strand
TTAAAAATGGTCTGGTATAACCGAAGCACGGGAGGTTGATATAATTCCCATACGGGACCGCTTCGCTGACAATATCCTGCTTTGGGAATATCTCCGCTTTAATGTTCAGCTTGTTCAGGACGTGGGCAAGGATATGGCGGACCTCTTTGGCATTAAACTTTTCAAAAGCGAAGCCATAGATGTGGTAGCCCTTAGACTTTGACTCGGCAATATAGACAGGGATGAAGCTATTGATTAGTTCCTGCCGGATTTTCTTCGCTTTATCAAAATCCTTCTCGTCTAAATCGACAGCGAAAAAGTAGCAGGTGCCATCATCTAGAAGCGGGTAGATACCAAGACTCTCCTCACCCTTGAGGTGTCTCTCGTAATGGTCGTTGGTTATAGGAGTTTTGTTGCACTTTCCCTGGACTGAGCCCCAAGCATCTTCCCTACCTTTGAAAAGGCAACGAAACCCCTCTAAAGTTTCGTCCATTGGGACTCCTATAGTTTTTCGCCCTTACCGATCAAGAAACTGACTTTATCGGCAAAGGTGGCATCTTCTTTTCTTACAACTAGGCTCTTGTTTACTTTACAGCCGAGAATCCGCGACCCAGGACCCCCGCCCATAGAAAACACCAGCAAGATGGGAGTTCCTATAAGGTCATTAAGTTTTGTCGCCTTGGCCTCGTTGAACAATATTTGGATATCCTTCATACTCTCGAATGACCAGCCTACGCCTCCTCCATCCTCTATATTGAAGACAAGGCTTAGGCCTACGAGCACTCCTTGGTAATCATTGAATTTACCGAAGTCTGCACCGGCGATTACTCCTCGGCTAACTGTATTATCTTTCAGAGTGAGTGGCTCCTTAGCATAGTGCCAATAACCATCTGTGATAGTGTAATTTTCCCAAGTGGCTTTGCCTTCCATAGCTTCACCAAGTGTCGGGGCTTTCCCAAAATAAACTTCATCGTGGATATTTTGCTTTACCAATTCTGGATACCTCCTAAAATTCGTAGTCTATAGGATCCTTTCCCGGCTCTTTAGTTTCTACTTTTTTCGGCTCTGGCTCTGGCTTTGGGGCTTCCTGCTTTGGGGCAGGTTCTAGCTGCTTTGCAGGTTCTGGCTGCGCAGGTTCAGCTTTTACAGCGGTTTCTGCTGTTAATCTTTGTTTCTCCTCTTCCGTATAGAAAGCGGTACCATCAGGCAAAAAGCCTATCGGCTCGAGCTCTGGCTCACCAAGCAACCGGTTAGATTGGTCTGCCAGTTCCTTTGCTTCTTCATCAGGAACAAGCTCGGTAAGCTTGAAGCGGATGGCAAAGGCGTCCCCCGCAGATGTCTTCTTGGGCAGGCTGCTGATATGGATTTTCGCCTTGTGGTAGGCGCCCTTTATTTCCTTGTTGAGCTTTAGCTGGGTTATAAGCTCTTTTGCCGCTAGGGCTGATATTCCACCGGCTCGGATTATCATAGGCATATAGTCGGAAATGCGGATACCCATAATGTTGTAATCTACAGTGCAAACCTTCCTTCTTTCATCTCTGTCAAGCAGCCATGGTGCGTCATTACGGTGTGGACACTCACTGCATTTATCACCGTTGTCACTCAGCCCACTGTTGGCATCCCGGCCAGAGCACTCCGGGGGGCTATCTTCAATATCAGTTCTCCCCCAGTAAGTCCTGGTCTTCTGGATATCAACTACTACGATATCCAGCCCTTCACTCCCCGGGATTACTTCGTCATTAAGCGACAAGAAAAAGTCCCCAGGCGTTGCACCGCATTGCTTTGCCTGCTCACCTCCCACGTTTTGAACCAGCTTTACCTCGGGTAAAGCCATGTCTTCGGGTCCATACCCATCAAGATATCTTCCCATTGTTAAAACCTCCCTTTCAATTAAATTTTTTATGATTTAGATTTGCGGGTGTTTCCCGATGCACTTTTCAAACGGCTCTCAGCGTCTCTTGTGGACTTCTTTTTTATTGTTAGCCCATAGGACCCATAGACTATTACACCAAGCCATGGTAAAAAGTTAATAGTTTCACCTCTCTATCTTAACCTGCCAAAAAGTTTATCTGGGCCGTCTTCAGTGCCAGAACTACCTTAACTGACTCCAGCCGCTTCTTTGCCATCTCAACATCAACACGACAGCTATCAACTGAAAACGCCGTTGCCCTCTGTTTTTGGACAGCGGCCGCAAGCTCCTGGTTTTCTTTTCTCTGCCGGGTCAGCCATGCTTTCCTCTCTGTGTCATTTCTACCCTCAGCTAACACAAGCAACTCAGCCTCGATCCTCTTGACCTCGGCACAGTCACTCCCTGCTGAGGCTATGAAACCTACATTCTCATTCATATTCCGGAGCGAGGCTTCTTTCTTCATCGCTTCTTCCAGCGTGTTTTCCAGCTCGGTGAGCCTTTTTTCAAG
>JAHIRD010000233.1 GCA_018818835.1 Pseudomonadota bacterium | reverse complement strand
TCGTCGGTTATCTTTTTTCCTCTTGGCACAGCAGCTACTTCTCCCTCACCGGATTGACCGTAGTAAAACGGCAGGATCGACAGCGGTACTGTTGCTTGACATCACCACGCCGGTTCTGGACACGGAGACCTACCTTCCAGACAACATCTCCGCACAGAGGACACCTTAATCTTTTGTTAGTTGTTGCTGGCATCTTTAGTAACTAATCCCTCCATAGTGGCTTCTACCCTTTCCTGTAATGTGAGTTGCCTGACGTGCTTGACAAATCCCGAAACGATAAGCGCTATAACAACATCAATGGTAAAAGATAACAGTAGGAGCAATCCACCATATACCATTAAATATCCTAACCCTTTGGGGTATGCACTCAAATCTAGTGTGAATGTAGGATTTTGACTAGCAGTGACGAGCGCACCGAACACCATTATAAAAACACAGCCGATAGGGAATATCATGTTTGTAAAATGCTGGACTAATTTATGGTTTAACTCTAATATCTTTTTCATAGGATTAGCTTCCTCTCCTTAAATAAATATTCTTCCCTTATTATCCTAATCTCTCGGTGAGGTTGTTGGCATATAGACACACTACCACATAGTATAGTACTTGTCAAATATTGTACCCTAAATCCCCAGATTTACAGTTCTATCGGCTCTCCTAGGAACGCTACCTTGAACACCTTATCGACAGGCTTAGGCTTAATGGGCACCCCTGCTAATTGAGCTGTCGCAATCACATTTAATCCCATCGCTTCAGGACACAAGGTAGCAACCAGATTGGGGATAACCTTGAGGTATGACTCAACCTCTATCCGCAGTCGCTTGTTCACAGTACCTTGCCAGTATAGAACGCACTTTGCTTGTCTCTCTGTCCAACTGGGATGTTTCGCCAACATTGCTCTAACATGGGCTGCCAAATCAAATTCTACTACAACAAGATAAGAGGGCTTGGACAAGTTGTACGCATATTCCAGCAAAGGTATAGTCGGCGGGCAAATAGATTTATGTCCGTAGTTAGGACAGCCCTTGGGATGATCAGGATACGGCAACTTACACCACTCGCGGGCTCTATAGTTAATTCTCGGTTGTGCTATCAGCAACATACGGAAGACCTCACAATTCTATCGGCTCCGACGAATAGTGGTTGTTCATCAGGGATTGACCTGTGCGGGGTAACTTACTAAATAACCTATTCTGCTCCCTCGGTATAGACACTAAATCAAGATGCGCAGGCAAGTCGTCAAGCTCCCCTACCTTGGAGATGTCTCCCTGTTGAATAGCCTGCCGGAGTGTAGTTCGATGCTTGACCGTCCGTCCATAGTACTGGGATAAGGGATGCTCCGATATCATCTGTGTTATATGGTCGTAGGTAAGATGTCCAGGCTTCTTGTCCCCCGCATAAACCTTGTACGGACTAACTACGATAGTCGGCAGAGAACCATTGCATCGCCACTTGCCCATTCCCTCAGTCGGTAAAGCAATCTCCCTCGTCAGCCTAGCTCCATCCGTCTGGACTACCACCAGCTCATCATTCTTGACCTCATTATGGACTAGGAACTCAGCTACCCGGACACGGGATTGTGCCAGTACCAACGCGTGGTAGATGTCGTTCCGCAACTCCCCATAATCGCCGTCGACTCTGGTCTCTATCAGTTTGCCAACAAGTTGGTTGGCAACACCCTTCATAATAGTGGATGCGAGTTCGGAGCGATAACGCTTCTGGTACAGGTACTCCATTATGTCCTTAAAAGGATTAGACGGACGGACACCATTATATGTCTTCAGAAACCACCCTTCGGATAAGTGGAATTCACCCAGATTGCACCGTTCTACAAAGCGGAGTTCGTCGAGAGTAAGGTAGTAGTCATCGCCGAAGTAGCCAGCGGGATTACCCGGTAGTCGCTCAAGATCAGTCATTATCGGTGAGCAGTGGATGTACTCAGCTTTGGGGTCAAGATAGAGACGCCCTTTCAAGAACCCGCAGTATGCTCCCTGCTCCTTACTGCCCATCCGTTCCGACTTCCACATCTCCATATCGTGGAGATTGACCAGACCGGAAGCACAGGACGGATATGCCGCGGATAAGTCATAGTCGAACAGGTTATCCCAGTGTCCGACTTGATAAGCGCTTATCCACTCGCGACGGTCGCAACGGGAAGCGAACTGTATTGCCTCATAGCAGGATGTCGGTATCTCATAGCCTTTGGGGATACGGGAATAGGTCTCCTGTCCCAGCTCGGTTTGACCGAAGATAGCGATAGGAGACGTGAGCTTGCTATAGTCAGGCATACCACAGTCGGCGAGTGTGGATATGAGTTCTTCTGCCTTGGATTGTACTTCTTCAAGAGTGGTTGGAGTAGATTCGCTAGTCGACCAGAAGTGTTTGATGCCGTAAAAGCGGGACCGACCTATCCGAAGCATACGATCCGGTAAATAGTACAGCGAATGACCAGAGTAGACAAGGTCTTCATCAAAGGCTGCCAGACGTTCCAGGATAGGCAAGGGCAAGAGTTTAAGGACTGGAGCGATACTTTCATCAAGATCCCAGAAGATACGGGTTGTTTGTCGGGAGGAGTAGCGCAGGAACTCCAACAGGTCGGCAGGGGATGAGGATACTTTGATTGCGCCTTGGGAATTGCGGATACCGACCGTATCCCCGGTATCGGATGACCAGATTTCGTAGGCGGTGATGGATGTCATTTGTTTTGCCCCACAGGATAAACGTCACAGAGATGATTCTTATAGTATCGACATCCCTTATGCCTGCCCACAAGGTCAGTAGGAGGGGCCATCTGCCCCCCATTCATCACACTTTCGATACAGGACAACGCGTGTAATACTTGGTCATTGTCCGCCACCGTGAACACATCTTCCCATAACGTACAAAGAGTTGCCTCATCCCTGACTATCATAACAACAGGCACACCACCGCAGATATCGGAGAACATAGAACCAAAAACAGATGAATATCCTCTCACCTGTAGCTTCTGGCTATCGAACACCACCCCAGTATATGATCTAGGTTTATCATCAATGATACAGATAACAGACTATGACAGATACAATTCGTCAATACGACCAATTAACCTGTCATTGAACACCAGCGAATTACGAACACACAATTCTTCACCCAACTTGACAGCTCTGACCACCATCTCAGTCAGGGACATCTCAGTAACAACAGCCATTGCGTCCAATTTGTCGTGCGCCTCTATACCAGCATATAACTCATCGGATGGAGGAACATCAATCCCAAGAATATGTTCTAAATACATCTTGTATGGGCAGTACTCCCAGTCTTCAAGCCACGAAACACCAATCCTCAACCCACCCTCCTTAAACTCTCTTCTAAATTACCTATCTGCTCCATAAATCTAGCCCTGGCTTCGGGGTCATCCGTCCTAGCTATAGTCTTCTTCAAGTCCTCAATCCACCTCCGGGTCTGTACCTTGTCTATATTGACCTCGCCTTGACCACCCTTAGCCCTGTGTGTTCGAGGAGTATCCCACTTCAACTCGTCCGGCAACCGATTGAATACCGAGTCGTACCAGTCCCAAGGACTAGGACGAGGGCTCACCTTCCTGCCGTGTACATCCTTCTGCACTATCCAATTAGTAAGTACTGCCACAGATAGCCCCGTCTCCCGGTCTCTTTTAGTCTTATATCGCTCCTCACTGTAGAAACGTTCCAGACGCTTGCGCCATTCCGACCCTACCTTGCGATCACTCTCCCAGCCCTTGCGCCCTGCTTCCCGCTTGAAGTTAGCCCACATTGCGGAACGGGTCACTATCATCTGGCGAAGGGCAGGGTATCGCTTGGACAGCCTAGAGAACTCCCTG
>JAHIRD010000152.1 GCA_018818835.1 Pseudomonadota bacterium | reverse complement strand
GTGAATAAATACCCTTGTTTTTAGCCATTCTCTGCGTCCTCTGCGCCTCTGCGAGAGAAAAAAATACACCGACCTCGTTCCGGAACCTGAACGTTTATAGTGCGTCTCAGTTGCTGGTGTTAACGTTATTCGATGAAAAAGAAATGGATCTCGCTGAGGCGCTGAGGGCGCTGAGAAAAGCTTTGGGATTGTAGAAAATTAATTATTTGCGCCCCCCTGTTTTTCTGTTTTTTTTGCCCTTCTCCGTGATCTTTGTGCCTTTGTGAGAGACGAGGCTTTTTGGTTGTGGCTTTGCCGAGCTCTGCTCTTCGTGCGCTTCAGCGACCAACGGGAGCGAGTGGTCAGCAAAAAATGCATGAATCCCATGCCGGGGTCTGGAAACGAGGACCCGTGAACCAATACAAAAAATCAAACAACCCCAGATCTTCGTTATGACCTTATCGGGCATTCATGCATCGATAATTCTTGTTTTAAAATTAAATCCTTTATATTTTAAATGTGATAAATTATCCATTGTTGTAATTTATTTAACAGGGATTGAATTTTAAAATTGATTTGTTGGGCCATGACTGTTATCGTTCAAAAAAATTAGTCAAATATCATCACTCTATCTCACAACAGCATCGAAGATTATGACAGATAATAGTTTTAAACTTTTTAAATCATTTTCAGATGAGCTTGATCCTGAAAGGCTCCAGAACAAATTTTTAAATGCTCTGCTCACACTCCAGAATGTGGAAAGGGGATCCATCTGGATAAAAACAGATGATGGGTACTTATGTGTGGCAGCTGTGGGCCCCCAGAGTGAGGATATCAAAGGTGTCACCCTGAAGATTGATCAGCCGAGCCTTGTTGGATGGGTTATTGAAAATGGTAAAATGGCCATTGCTGATCCTGAAAAGGACGGCCGTCACTTCAGGAAAATTGAAGAAAATTTGACCGTGAAAAGCAAGTTAATCCTGACTTTTCCGCTTTTGCTTAAAGAAAACAAGGTATACGGTGCTGTTCAGCTGATTGATACAACACCGGAAAAATATCGGATCAACCTTGAGAAAGATTATCTGGAATACCTTCAGAACCTTGTGGATACAGGCGCTGTTGCCTTGGGCAACGCCATTGCCTATACTCGCCAGCTGGATGAAGCCCAGTTTCTCAAACAGACTCTCAAGGAAATCCGGAGCGAAGGGATTATCGTTGGTCAGGAAACGGTATTTATTGGAGCCATGGACCTGGTCAAAAGTTATGCGAATTCCGACTTTCCCGTGTTGATAACTGGCGAAAGCGGAACCGGTAAGGAATTGATGGCTGTTCGACTTCATAAGTTGAGCAGTCGAAGGGATAAGCCCTTTCTGGTCCAGAATTGCAGTACCATTCCTGAAACTCTTCTTGAAAGTGAATTGTTCGGTTATAAAAAAGGTGCGTTTTCGGGTGCATTAAAAGACAGGGTCGGTCTTTTTGAAGCTGCCGATGGAGGAACTGTTTTTTTAGATGAAATTGGGGATATGCCCATCAATCTACAGGCAAGCATTTTACGAGTTGTCCAGAACAGTGAAATCAAGCCCCTGGGTGCAACGAACGTTAAAAAAGTGGATATACGTATCGTCTCAGCCACGAATATCGATATCCAGAAGGCCATTGAAAAAGAAGCATTCCGCTCTGATTTGTTTTATCGCCTTTCCGTGCTGCCTGTTCAGCTTCCACCCCTGCGTGAAAGAAAAAATGATATACCACTTTTACTCAACCATTTTATAAAACTCGAATCACTGAAGTTGGATGTTCCGAATAAAACGTTTTGCGATGAGGCCATGCGTATTCTCATGGCCCACAACTGGCCAGGAAACATCCGGGAACTTGAAAATCTTGTTCGTTTTCTTCTGGTTTCAACAAATGAAAAAGAGATCAAGGTCGCGAATCTTCCCAAGACCATCGTGGCGAGCGCTATGCATCAACCCTTGGCCCAGGCAGGGCAGGATCCCCCAAGTGATTCTGAGGGACCCGGTTGGTCTGTTGGGACTCCAGTCATGCATGATGCTGAGCAGTTCAGGGGTTTGACCTGGGAAGACGTTGAACGGAAATATGCAAAATATATTTTAAGGAACAACAGCTGGAATGTGACTAGAGCTTCCAAATCAGCCGGTGTCAATCGATCCACCTTTGCGTCTCGCATCAGAAAACTTGGGATCAACCGCGAATAGAACCCTTCAGGATTAATATACGTGTAAAACATCTACGCATATGGGACTTTTTACGACGCCATCAGGATTAATGAAGTTGTAAAATGTCGAGGGATGGCTATGGAAAAAGGTCTATAGGCAAGGCATAGTGTTTGGCCGTGCGTGAAGGCATACTTGGTCGTATGTCGAACGTCCGGCCAAACACTATAACGCCGCATATGGGACTTTTTACGACGCCATCAGGATTAATGAAGTTCGGTCTTCTTATTCAATGGAGAAGAACATTCATTTCTGATGTTTTCTCTTAGTTTAAGGGAAAGGGTTGAAAGAGAATAGGGTTTGAGAATAATCCGGCTTTGTTCAATATTCAGGGCTTTAGATACCTCGTCTGCAGGATAACCCGTCGATATCAGTATGTTAAGGTCAGGCCTAATGCTTTTTATGGTGTCATAAAGATTTTCACATTTCATATCGGGTAAATCAAAATCAAGGACGGCAAGATCAATTTTTTTGCTTAAATCAGAGATGATGACAATGGCTTCACCTCCGGATTTGGCTTCAAATGTACTGTAACCCAAGTACTCGAACATTTCTCTGTTTACAGCAAGTACTGCGGATTTATCCTCAACGATCAACACTTTGTTTTTTATGGTCATGGTCATTGTCGTGTAGTTGTTTTCAACACTCAATGTCGGCTTATTCTCATATACCGGAATAAGAACCATAACTTTTGTGCCTTTCCCGGGTTTGGAATCCACTCCAATCCAGCCATTATGGTTTTTAACGATGCCATAAACAGCAGCCATGCCAAGGCCCCTGCCTGGAAAATTTGTTGTAAAAAAAGGTTCGAATATTTTATTAATGGTTTGAACAGGCATGCCCCGACCGCTGTCTTCAATGATCAGGCACGAGTACAAGCCGGGCACAAGTCCTTGATGGCTTTGACAATAAATATAATCCGCATGGAGTGTGCATGTTTTTATCTTTACAAGGCCTTGACCGTCAATGGATTCGAGGGCATTTGTTAAAATGGAGGATATGGCCATTTTAAGTTGGGTCAGATCTGCTTCAATTCTGTAAGAATCTGTGAGCTCTTCGATCTTGATTTCCACGTTTGGATTGACGTTGTAGCCTGAATCAGGGATGTTCTTTTTGAGGATGTCACTCAAATAAGTCAAAACGGGTTGATATTTTCCTCCTCTGGAGTAAGCCAGAAGCTTTTTGGTCAGATTCGCCATTCGAAAGGCGGAATTCTTGATTTTTTGAGAATAATTTTCAAGCATATCGCGGTTATCAATACTCATCTGCAGCAACTCAATATTGCCTGTAATTTCAAACAGAGCATTGTTGAATTCATGGGCTATTCCGCCTGCCAATGTAGCAATGGATTCCATTTTTCGTGCTTGTTGGAATTTGATTCCAAATTCACGTGTTTTGTTGTCAAGCTCCTTGTTTTTTGAAATATCCGGAAAAACGGCGATTCCAGCAATGATCTCCCCATCGTCATTCCTGATGGGAGCTGCATTGATTAAAAGCCATTTTTTACGTTGACCTTTGAGTTGGAGTATCACTTCTTCATTGATGATTTCCCCCTCTCTGACAGCCCGTACAATGGGAAGCCCATCATGGTCGTAGGGTGTGCCATCGGCATACATAATGTTGCCACGGGTGAGCATGTTCAGTGGGGTGTTGGTGATCTCATCTTTGCTCATTCCCAGAACCTTTTCTGCCTCGGCATTGACAAGCTGAACATATTGCCCGGATGCATCGCAAAGGATTACGCCCGCAGAGGATTGGTCCAGGGCTGCCAGAAAAAGGGCGCGGGTTTCTGCCAGTTTTTTCTCCATGTGTTTCCGCTTGGTGATATCACGGGAAACGCCAAGCGTGTTGATTATATTCCCTTCAGAGCTTCTCAGAAAATGAAAGGATGTCTCAAGCCAGACTGTTGATCCTGATTGATGAATGGCTTCAATTTCCAGTGTATGGAGAGCCTTTTTATTCGTATCTGACTTGGCAGCCGTGATATCATCAAAAATCGTTTTTGATTGGCTTAAGTCCGGTGGGGACGTGATATTATGCCATGACTTCTTGAAAAGTTCTTCGGGACTATAGCCTAAAATTTTCTCCACGGCGGGACTGACATAGGTGAAATAGTCTTCTTTGTAGTCAATGATCCAGAGAATATCCGTCACATTTTCAGCCAGAATCCTGAATTTTTCTTCACTTTCCTTCAGAGCGGTTTCAGATTGCTTGCGAACTTCTGTTTCATACAGAAGCATTTTGCTTTTCACATTTAAATTTGTAAACAGCTTTTCTGTACTACTTCGGATGATTGCGGACATGGAT
>JAHIRD010000151.1 GCA_018818835.1 Pseudomonadota bacterium | reverse complement strand
GCCCGATTTAAAAGGAAATTGCCCGTTCCACCGGAATTGCCCGATGCGGTCTGGATTAATAAACCAAAGGATGTGTTGGACACATCCGATTAGAGTTTAATTTTTTTAACATTGTGTCTCATTTTCATTGACACATTCCGATGGTTATCGAAGCCCTCCCCGAAATCCATCATAACCAGATGAGGTTATTTAGTCCACAGAACAGGCGTAACACATTAAAATATTGCGGCATATTATAAAGTCGTTATATTTGTCGTTAAAAATGCAAAATTAATAAAAATGACTCTATGTAACATGCTGATAATAAATGCAATATTTAGTAGAGTGCCCCGTTCGGGACGCTGGGGTCGGGTTGCTTACAAAATGCTTACACAATTGTTGATTCAAGTGCAATCATGTGCTCCGGCATGTATGAAATCCTTAAATATCGTGTCGAAGGCGAGACTCTAAATTAGAATCCAATTTTAATTAAGTAAGGGATGAGAATAGGGAGCTTCATTTTTTGTTCGAGGGATATACATTATGTTTGGGGAATGGTTTCGGCGTTTGTGGCCTTAAATAATTGAATTTTGCTTACATAGTGCTTACAAAGTTTTGTTACAAAAAAATCAGGGGTTATGACTTTCGTCATAGCCCCTTGATATTGATGGTGCCCAGGGACGGAATCGAACCGCCGACACGGGGATTTTCAGTCCCCTGCTCTACCGACTGAGCTACCTGGGCCCGTCAAAAACGTCGAATTTATAGAGTTTATGGGTTTGTTTGTCAAGAATTATTTTTACCCATATCCCCAAAAAGATACTGGATCAGGGTGCAGGCTGATAAACTTGCTGTTTCGGCTTTAAGAATTCTCGGTCCTAATGATGCGGTAATAAAGCCATTTCCAATTGCGGCTTCAGCTTCCTTGTCTGTAAAACCGCCTTCGGGTCCCAGGATAATAAAGATGCTCTGAATGGATTTTTTCAGCTCGGGGTCAAAGCAAAGGGGCTCTTTGGACTTTTCCCAGAACATGATCTTTAGATCGCTTGATTGGGCCTTTGCAAGAACATCGGAAAAACTTAGGCATTCTGAAATCTCCGGGAGCCTGGACCGGTTGCATTGTTTCAGGGACTCCTGGGCGATTTTTTCCCATCGTTCCATGCGTGCAGCGAGTCTTTTTTTATCGGGCCTGGGCACGGAACGGGAGGCCTGGAATGGCAGCCAGCGGTACAGACCCAGCTCTGTCAGCTGCCGGATCAGGACATCCATCTTCTTGTCTTTTAAAAAGGCCTGGGCCATGGTGATCTGGATAGGTGGCTCGGCTGTGCCTGTAAGTTCTTCCAGGATGGTCAGGGTGATGGCTCCGGCTTGCATGTCCGTGACATGGGCCATGTATTCGTGGCCTTTTCCGTCGATGAGGCAGACTTCATCCCCTGGATCCAGTCGCAGAACATCCTTGAGATGTCTGGCATCCTGGCCGGTGAGGGTGGTGGTGGTTCCACAAAGCTGTTTTTGATCAATTTGATCAATAAAAAATCGTCTCATATGAACAGGATATTATAAAGATTATAATGGTCTTGTAAAGTCTAATCAAGATGGCGTCGTAAAAAGGGCCATCTGTCGACTTTTTACGAGTTGCTCAAGTTTATAGGCTCTGTATTCTTTTCTTTATGAACTTTATGGTAAAACCGTTTTTGTTTCATTCCCAGGCACTGGGAATGAAACGTTGTTTTCTTTTTTACCACCACCTGTTCGCGTAGCTCACTGAAGCACGAAAAAATTTATTGATCTATGTGCAATAACATCTTGACAAGAACAGGGCATTCTTATACTTTTTTATGACTTAAATTTTCATGTTATAAACATAAGGAATCTTCATGGCGTACGGTAACTCAGTCAAATTTTATTTCTGGTACTATTATTTTAGCACCGGTTTGCCTGGGCGTGCGCTGAAACCACCTACCGGTTAAGCGTAAAAACGCCGTGGTAAACTCATTCCACGGCTGCTCATAAAATAAAACAGGCCGTGGAGATAAAAGCTTCACGGCCTTTTTTTATGCTTGCGAACAAAGGAGCAAGACCATGAGTAATATCGGAAAATTGATCAGATTTGAACGTATTTTCAATCGAGGCACAGGAAAAACCATTATTGTCCCCATGGATCATGGTATTTCCGTGGGCCCCATCAATGGTGTTATCGACATGAAACAGACCATTCAGCATGTTGCCATGGGCGGAGCCAATGCCATTGTGGAGCATAAAGGCCTTGTTGGCGAAGGTTTGAGGGGCAAGGGACCGGATATCGGTTTGATCATCCATTTGTCTGCATCCACCAGCCTTTCGCCCTATCCCAATGCCAAAACCCTTGTCTGTACCGTGGAAGAGGCGATCAAGCTGGGCGCTGATGCTGTTTCAGTCCATGTGAATCTGGGGGATGAAGATGAAAAAGAGATGCTCAGGGACTTCGGGAATATCAGCAGGGACTGCAGAACCTGGGGTATGCCTCTTTTGGCCATGATCTATGCCCGGGGAGAAAAAATCAAGGATGGCTTTCATAAGGATGTGGTCAAGCATTCTGCCCGTGTGGGTTTTGAAATGGGGGCGGATATCGTCAAGGTCCCTTATACCGGAAGTCCCGAATCCTTTCAGGAAGTGACCGACGGATGTTCAGTGCCTGTGGTTATTGCCGGGGGCGAAAAAATGGATTCAGACAAGGACATTCTTGAAATGGTCAAGGGTTCTGTGGATGCAGGGGGTGCAGGCGTTTCCATTGGCAGAAATGTGTTCCAGCATAGAAATCCCCAACGGATGGTGGAAGCCATGTCCGCCATTATTCACAGAGGTCTCGGACTTGATGATGCCTTGAAAATATTGAAAAATGCTTGATTTATCACATAAATTCTATAAGATGCCCTGAATGAAATAGTCACGATTAGGGTTCTTAAATGGATCTACGTGTCCGTTTTTTTTTAATATTCAAAATGTTAAGGATATACATATGAGAAAAATATGGGTTAAGGTTGACCCTTGGGATAAGGACCTTGTCACAACCGCCCTGGAATCAGGCGCTGATGGTATCATGGTTCCCAAGGGCTATTCAGTCAAGGTCAAAGAACTGGGGAAAATTAAGACAATTTGCCCGGATGGGGATATTGTTCCCGGTAAAGATATCGAAGAAATCAAAATCACCCATGGGGACCAGGAAGAGGACATTCTGAAACTCTCCAAAAAGAAAATGGTGATTCTTGAATGCACGGACTGGACCATCATCCCCCTGGAGAATCTGATTGCCAAAGGGGCGGATGTGATCACCATGGTCAGGAACTATGACGAGGCATTGTTGGCCTTCGGCATCCTTGAAAAGGGTGTGAACCAGATTCTCTTCCACACAACAGACCCCATTGAATTGAAAAATGCCCTTGCCAAACTCCGTGAAGGTGAGGAAAAAACGCCCATGGCCGTTGCACAGATCGTGGATGTGCTTCCTGTGGGTATGGGCGACCGTGTCTGCGTGGATACCTGTACGTCCATGGAAAAAGGCCAGGGTATGCTGGTGGGAAACAGCAGCAGTACCTTGTTTCTTGTACACGCTGAAACCGTGTCCAATCCCTATGTGGCCCCCAGGCCCTTTCGAATCAATGCCGGAGCGGTTCATGCCTACACTCGTGTTCCCGGGGGAAAGACCCGTTATCTGTCAGAACTGTCATCGGGTGATCCGATTCTGATCCATGATTCCAAGGGGTCCGCATCCATTGGGATTGTGGGACGTTTGAAAATTGAAAAGCGCCCCATGATGTTGATCCGGGCCCTGGTGAATGACAAGGAAGTCACTACCATTGTTCAGAATGCAGAAACCATTCGTCTGACTTCTCCCGAAGGGGAACCCCTTTCGGTGGTCAGTCTGAAAAAAGGTGACAAGGTGCTTGTGGCGACCGAAGAATGCGGACGGCATTTCGGTCATAAAATTGAAGAAACCATAACCGAAAAGTAAGATATCACCATGACAACGGATTCCAATCAAAAAGCTGATATTGAATACAGAGCCAAGCTCCAGGAATTGAGGGATACCATTGATTCCATTGACAATGATATTGTATCCTTGATCAACAGAAGACTTAGGGTGAGCCAGGATGTGGGTGAACTTAAGAAGATGTATGATAATAAGGTGCTGGATAAATCAAGAGAAAACGAGATCATGCAGAGACTCTGCGATCTCAACCAGGGGCCTGTGAGCAACACCGTGCTTCAGTACATCTTTTCGGTGATCATGTCTGCGTCAAGGGAGCTTCAAAAACCCCTGCGCATCGCCTATCTGGGGCCAGAGGCCACCTATACCCATATCGCGGCCATGAGCCATTTCAAGTATTCCGGGAGTTTTGTTCCCCAGAAAAACATCACGGAAATTTTCGCAGAAGTGGAACGCGGAGCCTGCCAGTACGGCGTCGTTCCCGTGGAAAATTCCATTGAAGGGGCTGTGAATCATACCTTGGATCTGCTTTTTGAGTCGGATGTGAAGATCTGTGCAGAACGGTATCAGACCATTTCCCATGATCTGATGTCAGAAACCGGCGATATCCGGGATATCAAAGTGATTTACTCCCATCCCCAGCCCTTTGCCCAATGCCGGAACTGGCTCCAGAGAAATCTGCCCGATGTTGTTTTGGAAGAGTGCAGCAGCACGGCCCACGCCGCTCAAAAAGCCGTGGGACGAAAGGATGCTGCAGCCATTGCCAGCAGCAAAGCTGCCCAGGTCAATAATTTGAAGATCGTTGAGTCACGGATTGAAGATTCCTCCAAAAATGAAACCCGCTTCCTGGTGATAGGCAAAGATGCCATGCCTAAGACAGGAAAAGACAAGACCTCCATCATGTTTGTGACCTCCCATGTTCCCGGCGCATTATTCAAGGCCCTTGAACCTGTGGCCAAGGCCGGTCTCAATATGGTCAAACTGGAGTCACGTCCCACCAAAAGCGAGAACTGGAGTTATTTCTTTATCATGGATATTGAAGGCCACCTTGAAGAGCCGAGAATCAAGGAAATCCTCACGGTGATGAAACACCTTTGTCTGTTCATGAAAATTCTCGGATCCTATCCCATCCAGGAACAGGAGTTGAAATAAGACATGAAACAATCGGATATCAATACTAAAACCTGTCTATACGGTGTTCTGGGTGATCCGGTCTCCCACAGCCTCAGTCCCTTGATGCACAACACGGCCTTTGATCACATCGGATACAACGGGGTCTACCTGGCTTTTGGTGTTAAAGATCTGGGATCTGCCGTGGCAGGTATACGTGCCCTGGGGATCAAGGGTGCCAGCGTAACCATTCCCCACAAGATCAAGGTCATGGATTACCTTGACGAGATTGATGAACAGGCTTTGAAAATCGGTGCGGTGAACACCATTGTCAACCGGAATGGCCATTTGTTCGGCTATAATTCGGATTGTCTGGGAGCCATTCATGCCCTTAAGGAAAAAACCCCCATCAGAGATAAACATGTGGTGATCGCAGGGGCAGGGGGCGCAGCACGGGCCATTGCCTTCGGTATACTTGCAGAAGGTGGGAAACTCACCATACTTAGTCAGATTAAAGAAGAAGGTGAAGCCCTTGCTATGGACCTTGGTGTGGATTATTACCCCCTTTCGGAATATTTGGATCATGGATGTGATATTTTTATCAATGCAACCCCTGTGGGCATGACGCCCCATGTTGATGACATGCCTGTGGGTCCGGAATATTTAAAGGCATCCATGACGGTCATGGATATCGTATACAATCCCTTGAAGACCCGATTGCTTGATGAAGCTGAAAAGGCCGGTTGCAAATGGGTTGACGGTGTATCCATGTTTGTGTATCAGGGTGTGTCCCAGTTTGAATCCTGGACAGGTAAAAAAGCCCCGGTGGACCTGATGAGACAGGTTGTTTTATCTGCCCTGGCATAGAAAGGGGTTCCGTGTCCACGTTTGTCCACCCTGTCCATGTTCGTTCACCATTAAACTAAAAATGGATGTTTATCATGTATAGCGTAAAAACAGCCGAGATCAGGGATTGTGATGTCATGGTCCCCGGTTCAAAAAGTTACACCCACCGGACCCTCATTGCCTCGGCTTTATCAGACGGCCCATGCACCTTGTCCAACTGTCTGAGAAGCGAGGATACCCTGCTCACGGCGGAAGCCCTGAGAACCATGGGTGTTGATATTCAAGATGATGGCGAATTCTTCCATGTCGCAGGATCTGGGGGCCGACTCAAACCGGCTGATAAAGAGATTTATCTGGCCAATTCAGGAACCTCCATGAGGCTCTTGACCGGTGTGGCTGCTCTGGGGCAGGGGACATACACCCTGACTGGAACTCCGCGTATGCAGGAACGCCCCATTAAAGATCTGATGGACAGCTTGGCCCAGATCGGTGTGGTTGCCCGTTCGGTCAAGGGAACAGGCTGCCCTCCCATTGAAATCCAGGGCGGAACCCTTGACGGGGGTTCCATGGACATGGACTGCAGTATCAGCAGCCAGTTCCTTTCATCGGTTCTATTGATGGCACCCTTGACCCGGAAGGGAATCAGTGTCAGGATCATCAAGGATCTGGTTTCAAAACCCTATGTGGATATGACCATAGACATCATGAATCGCCTGGGTGTCCGTGTGGAGCGTGACGGGTACACCTCCTTTCATGTCCCTGGGTTACAGACCTATGTGCATGGGGATTACGCCGTGGAACCCGATTGCTCCCAGGCCAGTTATTTCTGGGGAGCTGCAGCCATCACGGGTAAAACCATCAAAGTCAAGCACATCCATTCATCGTCCAGGCAAGGTGATGTGAAATTTGCCCAGGTCCTTGAAAAAATGGGGTGCAAGGTATTTCATGAAAAAGACGGCATTGCCGTTCAAGGTGGCAAACTCAAGGCCGTGCATGTGGATATGGAAAGCATGCCCGATATCGTACCTACCCTGGCTGTTGTGGCCTCTTTTGCGGAAGGGACCACCGAAATCACCAATGTGGCCCATCTCAAAGAAAAGGAATGTGACCGGCTGAATTGTGTGGCCACGGAACTGATCAAGATGGGGATTGATGCACGGGCCACGGATTCGGGATTGATTATCCGGGGTGGCAGTCATGTGGGAGCCGAAATTGAAACCTATGATGATCATCGGATGGCCATGTGTTTTGCCATTTCAGGTCTTCGTGTTCCTGGTGTCGTTATCAGGAACGAAATGTGTGTGAAAAAATCCTTTCCCAATTTCTGGGAGGTTTTTGAAGGACTTTATCCATGACAAATATCTATCTGACCGGGTATCGCTGTACCGGCAAAACTTCCATTGGGAAGATGCTTGCTGGAAAAATGGCCTTTGATTTCGTGGACGCCGATGAATGGCTGGTCAATGATGCAGGAATGTCTGTGGCCCGTATTGTGGAACAGTTCGGCTGGGATGATTTCAGGAACAGGGAAAGTGCCATCCTCAAGAAAATCAGTGCCGGAAAAAATCAGGTCGTGGCCACGGGTGGTGGGGTGATTCTAAGGGACAACAATCGTTCAATCATGAAAGAGACGGGGACAGTTGTCTGGTTGAAAGCTTCTGTTTCGACAATCGCCGCCAGAATGGACGGCGATGAAAAGACCCAGGGGCAACGTCCGGGATTGACAGACAAAGGGGCGATCCTTGAAATTGAAGAAACACTGATCAAACGAATTCCCATGTATAAACAAGCCATGGATTTTTCTGTGGACACAGACGGAAAAGACCTTGACGATATTTGTCATGTCATTTTGAATGAAATGGGTATTTTATAACCATAAAATAACGGGGTAAGAGTATGCCGGGAAATGTATTTGGAAAGATGTTTAGTATCACCACCTGGGGAGAATCCCATGGAAAGGGAATCGGTGTTGTTATTGACGGATGCCCTCCCAATATTCCCATGAATGAAGAGATCATCCAGGCGGTGCTTGACCGGAGAAAACCGGGAAAAGCCGTGACCAGTACCAGCCGCAAGGAGCCGGATCAGGCTGAAATTTTTTCAGGTGTATTTGAAGGAAAAACCACAGGGACCCCCATTATGATCATGGTACGAAATAAAGATGCCCATTCCCAGGATTATTCCGGAAACGCGACGCTTTTTCGCCCCGGGCACGGGGATATCACCTACCAGGCAAAATACGGTATCCGTGATTGGCGGGGAGGGGGCCGTTCCTCAGGTCGTGAGACAGTGGGCCGGGTGGCGGCCGGAGCCGTGGCCTTTGAATTTTTAAAACAGCATAACATTAAAATAAAGGCCTATACCATTGAGCTTGGAGGCGTCAAAGCAGAGAAACGTGATTTTGATGAAATCGACAACAATCTGTTTTTCTGCCCGGATGCAGACGCGGCCAAGGCCATGGCGAAACGTGCAGGGGAAATCAAGGAAAGCGGGGATTCCATTGGCGGCATCGTTGAAATTATCGCAACGGGCGTTCCCCGTGGGCTTGGCGACCCGGTTTTTGACAAGCTTGATGCAGACCTGGCCAAGGGATTGATGAGCATCGGTGCTGTAAAGGGTGTGGAAATCGGATCAGGATTCGAGGCCCCACGGAAAACAGGACTCACCAACAATGACCCCATCCGGCCCGAGGGCTTTTTATCCAACAATGCCGGTGGTATTCTTGCCGGTATTTCCAACGGGGACACCATCGTGGTTCGTGTTGCGGTCAAACCCATTCCCTCGTTGAATATTCCTCAGGACACCGTTGATCTTGACAATCGTCCCGTTATCGTCAAAACCGACGGACGGCACGATGTGTCGCCCATTCCCAGGATCAATGTGGTGTGTGAGGCCATGACAGGGATTGTTCTTGCCGATCATTTTTTAAGACAAAAGGCGATTTCATGAGTCCAGTGACCATAGGTATTATCGGCGGAACAGGCGGCATGGGCCGTCTTTTTGAAAAAATTTTTGTAAGGGCAGGGCACAGGGTTCTTGTTGCCGGACGTAAAACAGATCTGTCTTATGTAGACCTTGCCCTGCAGAGTGATGTGGTCATTCTTAGCACGCCGATTGAATCCGCCCTTGCCATCTGCGATGAAATCGGTCCCCATATGGGCGAGCATCAGGCCCTGATGGATTTTTGCTCGCTCAAGGAAGACATTGTTCAAAAAATGCTTAGTTGCACAGGTGCAGAAGTGGTTGGAACCCATCCCATGTTCGGTCCCTTTACCGAATCCTTGAACGGACAGAATATCATCCTTTGTCCCGGCCGTGGAGAAAAATGGTTTCAATGGATTGAGAAGGAATTTAAAAAAGAAGGCTCAGTGGTGTCCACCATGGAACCCAAGGACCATGACCGAACCATGGCTGTGGCCCAGGGCCTGACCCACTTTTTGACCATCTGCATGGGCCGGACACTTCAAAAATTGGATATGTCACCGTCACAAGCTGGCCCCTATTCAACCCCGATTTTTAAACTCAAAAACGATCTGATCGGAAGACTCTTTGCCCAGGATCTTCACCTCTACGCCATGTTGGTGGGAGGCAATCATTACGTGAAAGATGTCCTTGATCTGTTTCTTGCCTCGGTCAATGAAGGACGGGAAGCCCTTCTTTCAGGGGACACAGAACATGCCGTTGATTTTCTCCAAAGCATCCGTGATTTTTTAGGAGATTTTTGCGATGTGGGTCTTTCGGAAAGTAATAAAATCATGCGGTCGGTGGTGTGTTCGGAAAAACAGGTGGTCTAAAAGATGCTTTTTCAGCGATCATGATCATGAAACCTCGAAAAATTACCGTGATCCTTGATGCTTGATGCTTGCATTTTTTTTCTCACCACCCGATCCCGGTGGTCGCTACAAGAACACGAAGATCAAAGCGCTGCAAACCCACAACCAAAAAGCCTCGTCTCTCACAGAGACACAACGATCACGGAGGGTAGGGGCACGATGCGTCGTGCCCGTGCTTGCATCTCGACAACGGACATTTGACTCATCCCAAAATTCATGTTTGGGGCCCCCGGCAGGGATAATCTTTTGCTCTTCTTCGCGCTCTTCGTGTCTTGGTTAAACCGGTTTTTTATTTCGTTTCCAGGCAAAGCCTGGAAACTTAACTTTTTAATTTAACCTTAACTTTAATCTTACAAGGTCATGAAGGACATGAAGTTTGAGGTGGAGATGTTTTCTTTTTTATCCACCACCCGTTCGCGCAGCTCACTGAAGGACACGAATAGACATTCAAAGCCCCAGAAACTCCGCAAAAATCTCACCCCATTGTAGGATGGGCAAAGCAACGCGTGCCCATCAATCAGATCCCCCCCCCCATAAATTCAACCAGTATATTAACGCCGCATATAGGACTTCATACGACGCCATCAATGTTCATAATAAACTCAAATATTATATACATATGCGATTCATTGAACACCAAATATTCTATTGATATAAATAATAATATCCGAACATTATCAAATAAATCTTGACTTTGTTTCCCAAATTTCATACATGATTATCAGTCGATCACTGTTTGTAATATCGGGCATTGTTCACCGATTCTTTCGATTACCAACTCTTAATATATTATTTGCTTTTCTGTTCAGGCCACATGGCTATACCCATCAGTGCATGATCATTGTATCGGACTGATGCTTACGATACCCTTATGGTTGGTTTTTTATTAAATTGATTTTCATCGAGATGGAGTTTCAACTCAAGCTCTGATTAAGAACGCTTTTATTGTGGGGAAAACGTTCTTACATGACTCTCAAGTTTGCAGCAAAAAACTTAATGAAGCATGATCTGTGAACATTTAATAGCCTTAGTACATGGTTTTTTCAGGATTATGAAACGATCCATGGGGGGATAATCATCTTAAACATACGGAGGGCGTTAACATGAGCGAAAAAAGTATTTATCAAGAAAAACCGTGGCTAAAATTTTACCTTGATACTGTGCCGCATCAGGTCGATTACAAAAAGATTTTTCTAACGGACTATCTTGCCGAAACGGTTAAAACGTTTCCCGATAAAATGGCATTGAATTTTCAGGGATATTCCGTGACCTATCGTGAGTTGAATACCATGATCAATAAAATGGCCACCTGTTACACCCAGCTGGGAGTTCAAAAAGGAGACCGCGTGGCCATTCTTCTCCCCAATCTTATTCCTTGCGTTGTGGCATATTATGCTGCTCTTAAAATTGGAGCGATTGTTGTGATGAACAATCCTCTGTATACGGACAGGGAACTTGAACATCAGTTCAATGATTCTGGCTCCAAACTGCTTGTTACACTTGATCTTTTGTGTAATCGTATGATTGATCTCCGTGCCACAACCGCCATAAAGAATATTATATATACCTCCATCGGTGATTATCTGCCTTTCCCCAAAAGCCTTCTTTTCCCTCTTGTGGCCAAAAAGAAAAAATTAGCTGCGGACGTGAAACCTGCAGATAACGTTTATAAATGGAAGGACATACTCAAACAATACCAGGATGTTGACCCCCAGATCATCCTCGGATGGGATGATGTGGCCATGTTACAGTATACAGGGGGTACCACCGGTGTTTCCAAAGGTGTCATGCTCACCCATTCCAATTTGAGTTGCCAGACCCAGCAGGCCATGAGCTGGTTTCCCATGTTTAAAAAGGGGGAGGAATCCACCATGAGCGCCCTTCCTTTTTTCCATATTTTTGGCTTGAGTACAGCCATGAATTTTTCCATTGCCATGGGGTGGGGTAATATCCTGGTGGCCAAACCCCAGCCTGAACAGCTGCTTGAAACCATACGGAAATTTAAACCGTCATTTGCACCTTTGGTCCCGACCATGTTTATCGGCATGCTGGCCCATAAGGATATTGATAAAACGGATCTGTCCTGCATCAAGGGCTGTTTTTCAGGCAGTGCACCCTTACCCATTGAGGTGATCAAGGAGTTTGAAGAGAAATCCGGATCTGTGATTGCCGAAGGTTTCGGTATGACGGAAACAAGCCCGGTCACCCATATGAATCCCTTTGATCCATCACGACGGAAAGTAGGCAGTGTCGGGATCCCCGCACCGGATACCGAGGCCCGGATTGTTGATCTTGGTGGCACCATGACCGATGTCCCGGTAGGTGAAACCGGCGAGCTTCTGATCAAGGGACCCCAGGTTATGAAGGGATACTATAACAATCCCAAAGCCACAGCAGAAACCTTTGTGGATGGCTGGCTACGCACCGGTGATATTGCACGTATGGATGAAGATGGTTATTTTTACATTGTTGATCGGATCAAGGATATGATCATTTCCGGGGGATACAACGTTTATCCCAGGGATATTGACGAAGTTCTTTATGAACACCCCAAGATAGTTGAAGCCTGCTCTATTGGCGTTCCACACAAACATCGCGGTGAAGCCATCAAGGCATTTGTTGTCTTAAAAGAAAATGAAACAGCCACCCAGGAGGAAATTATAACCTTCTGCGAAAAGCATCTTGCAAAATACAAATTGCCCACGGAAATTGAATTCCGTAAAGAGCTCCCCAAAACCAATGTGGGTAAGATTCTTCGGAAAGATTTACGACAAGAAGAGATGCTGAAGCATAGTAAGTAAAGCTGAGCACGAAAAGAAACAGCAGGGCATCCGGGAAGGTGTCCTGTTGTTTTTGAACATGGCCGTGATAGGTTCTAAGACGCTGGAGGAATGTATTAAAATTATTCCCCTTTGAATTTATGATTTCCCTCTTTTTATATCTCTATAAAACCAAATACATGACATACGATTGAACTTTTTTATAAATCAGGTCGTTTGACACAGATCGATAATATGGCTATATTATCATGAATTAGTGAATGTCAGTCTGTACGATTAACGCGAATTTTCATATATCGTGTCCATCCAGAATTAGTAAATCGCGGTTCAGAATTAGGCCGCAAGGTTTTCTGAACTACGCGTATGCCTTCGGTTTGAAAACCTGAGAACGCCGGTATGGACTGTGAAGTGCCATTTATGGATGGTCACTACCTAACGAATAAGGATAGATCGTGTGAGCGAAGCGAACCACGATCTTATCCGGTTAACAAATCATTGCCCCTGATCTAAACAACAGAGAGAATTTCTAACAATGTCTGATTCCGATCAAACAACAGCCCTTAACACATCCGTTGACTTAGGACATCTTCCGGACGGAATTATTGACAATCTTCTGGAAGGCTGTCAGCTGATCGGACATGATGAGCGCTTCCTGTATTTGAATAAGACAGCCGCACGTCATGGGCGCAAATCCATGGAAGATCTCATGGGTCGGACCCTTAAGGAATCATTCCCCCATGTTGAAGATACCCCCATGTATGAAGTCTTTCAACATTGTTTAAAAAATCATGAGTCCCAGGTCATGGAAAATGAATTCACTTATCCCGATGGATCATCGGCATGGTTTGAATTGCGTTTTGAACCGGTTCCCCAAGGTGTTTTTATTCTTTCCGTGGACATCAGCCATCGTAAGAAGATGGAGAAGGCAAATAAGACCATGGTCGATTTGCTGAATCTGATGTGCATGAAAGATGATCCGGCCCTGTTTCTGCACTCGGTTGTAACCTTATTGAAAGACTGGTCCGGTTGTGAAGCTGTGGGTATTCGAATCAAGTCGGGTGATGATTTTCCCTACGCTGAATCTCTGGGATTTACAGATCAATTCCTCCGTGTGGAACGTTGTCTTTGCTCTTTTGATGACCAAGGCAACCTGTGCTGTGATGCCCAGGGTATGCCACTTCTGGAATGCATGTGCGGCAATATCATCCAAGGCCGTTTCGATTCCTCAAAACCCTATTTTACTGAGGATGGAAGTTTCTGGAGTAACTGCACCAGTGATTTCATTAAAGACACAAAAGATACGGTCTTTAAAACAAGGATACGAAATTACTGCAATAAAACGGGTTATGAATCCATAGCCCTGATCCCAATGCGATCAGGAGAGAAAACCTTTGGGCTGCTTCAGTTCAACGACAGGAAAAAGGGCCGTTTTACCAAATCTTCCATGGCATTTTACCGGTGGATCGCAGACAATATTTCCATATATCTTGCGAAAAAAGAAGCAGAAGAGGATGTCTTTCGTTTGAACGCCCGCCTTGAAAGGCTCACACAGGTTGTTCAGGATCTTTCTACGGTCCGAAGTATAGGGCCAATCATGGATATCGTACGCAGTGCTGCACAAGAACTATTACAATCAGACAGAGCGACATTTGTTCTGAAAGAAGGGGCACGATATCATTATAAACAGCCCGATGACATGGAACAGCCGATCAGGGAAAAATGTTTACCCATGCAGCAATGTATTAGCGATTGGGCCATTAGACGTAAGGAACGGCTTATCATAGAAGACGTCACCCTTGAAAAAAACATTCCGGATGGCTTGAATCGTCCAGTCAATGTTACGAGTCTTATCATTATTCCCATTCGAATCAAAGATCCGGTGGGGGCCATCGGTGTGTATTGGATTAAACTTCACAAACCCACACGGGAAGACCTGCAGATTCTTCAAGCCCTTGTTGATTCAACCTCTGTCGCCATGGAAAGAGTCCGGGTCTATAAGGATCTTGAACGCTCACAGACGCAGTACCGCGATCTTGTGGAAAATCTCAATGATGTGGTTTATTTTTTGGATAGTGACAATCGATTCCAGTATGTTAGCCCGGCTGTTAAGCGGTTCGGATTCAGCCCTGAAGATTTTATCGGAAATGATTTCAGCGTGTTTGTTCATCCGGAAGATGTCCTTAACCTGAAAAAAAGAATTGCAGGTACTCTGTCTGGATATGAAGGGACTTACGAGTTTCGTGCCTTTGATAAAAAAGGAGCGCTTCTTTATATTCGTGTTTCAAGTCGTGCCGTTTTCCAGGGTGATCTTGCTGTGGGAATCACGGGTGTTCTAATCGATATGACTGAAAAACACCGGGCCGAAGAGCAACTTAAAGTTGCTCAGAGAATGGAGGCCATTGGAACATTGGCAGGTGGCATTGCCCATGATTTTAACAATATTCTTTCCTTGATCATGGGTTTTACCGAGCTTTCCCTGGAGGATGTGGATGAAGGTTCAGCGATTGAAACCTACCTTCAAGAAATTTTTTCGGCAGGCTCACGTGCAAAGGAACTGGTTAAACAAATTCTCGCATTTGCCAGTCAATCTGATGAGGAAATCAAGCCCATCATGGTCAGCACCATTGCGGATGAGGTTTTAAAGTTCATCCGTTCATCGACTCCCAGCACAATCAGCATTAAACATGATATCAGCAGCAATTCGTTAATTATGGGTAATGCCGCACAAATCCATCAGATATTTATGAACCTGTGCACCAATGCCATCCAAGCCATGGAGGAAGAGGGGGGTGTTCTGGATATTGGGCTTGGGAATATATTTATTGATGACAACATCAATGGTGACTTGCATTTGAAACAAGGCCCCTATCTGCTTCTGACCGTCTCAGATACAGGCCCCGGAATCAAACCTGACATTCTGTCCAGTGTTTTTCAACCCTATTTTACAACCAAAGAGGTGGGAAAAGGGTCGGGTATGGGCTTGTCCATCGTTCATGGTATCATTGAAAGTTATGGCGGTAAAATTAAAGCAGAGAGTACCCCCGGACATGGCGCTGTATTTTCCATTTATTTGCCTGTCACAGATGACGGTGTGATTCATCCTATCGATGAATCGGAATATTTACCTCTGGGAAGCGAACGGATTTTGTTCGTGGATGATGAAGAAATCATTGCACGGATGGGCAGTCAGATCCTTGAGCGGCTTGGATATAACGTTGTGACACAGTCCGATAGTCTGGAGGCTTTGTCACTTTTTCGAAAACAACCCGATGATTTTGATTTGGTGATTACCGATATGACCATGCCTCATATGACCGGTGATAAACTGGCCGTTGAATTAATGAAAATCAGAGACGATATCCCAGTGATACTTTCCACTGGCTACAGTCATAAAATTTCTGAAGAAAAAGCCCGAAACATAGGTGTCAAAGCGTTTGTAAATAAACCGATCCTCAAGGCAGATATCGCGAATGTGATAAGGAAGGTGCTGGATGGAACCAAGGAGTCAAAAAATGCATAGTATTTTAGTTATTGACGATGAAGAATCGAGTTGCCGCTTGTTTCGTGCAATTCTTGAAAAAGCCGGGTATACAATATATACAGCAGCCAATGGTTTGGAGGGCATGAAGATTTTAAAGGAACACGATCCTGACCTTGTGATCACAGATATCATCATGCCTGTGATGGAAGGGGTTGAAACAATCATGAAGATCAGAAAAGAGCAACCGGGTAAAAAAATCATTGCCATGACAGGTCATGGTCGTCTTGGGCAAGTGGGTCTTGACATTGCCGATAAGCTGGGTGTGGATATGTCATTTTCTAAACCCTTTTCCAAAGAAAAAATCCTTCAGATGATCGAACACGTTTTGGGAGAAAAATAGCCATAAAAAACCTTCCTGAGTTTTTTAAAAAAGCATCAGGAAGGTCAGGCGTATCGGCTTTATTTTCTTATGTTTTAATAATTTTGAATCGGTTGAAAAAATTATTCCCCTTGTCATCCACAAGAATAAAGGCTGGGAAATCTTTGACAGTAATCATGAAAATGGCTTCCATTCCCAGTTCAGGATAAGCGATGACATCCACCTTGGTGATACAGTCTTTTCCAAGCCTTGCACCTGGGCCGCCAATGGAGCCCAGGTAAAATCCCCCATAGGTTTTACATGATTCCGTCACCGCATCCGAGCGGTTCCCCTTGGCCAGCATCACAAGAGAAGCCCCTTGCTTCTGAAAGAGGGGGACATAAGGGTCCATGCGTGCGGCCGTAGTGGGACCAAAGGATCCGGACGGATATCCCTGGGGTGTTTTAGCAGGTCCAGCGTAATAGACAATATGGTTTTTTATAAAGTCAGGTAAGTCTTCACCCTTGTCCATGGCTTCTTTGAGTTTGGCATGGGCCATATCGCGTGCCACAATGATATTTCCGCTTAAAAGCAGAGGAGTTTCAACGGGATATCGTGATAATTCGGCCTGGATATCAGCCATGGGACGATTCAAGTTGATGGCAACCGCCTCTGATTGCGATATCTCCATATCCGGAAGGTATTTTGCCGGGTCGGTCTCGAGTTGTTCTAAGAAAATTCCATGACGGGTGATCTTTCCTTTGATGTTTCTGTCCGCAGAACAGCTTACCCCCACGCCCACCGGGCAGGAAGCCCCATGACGTGGCAGACGGATGACACGTGCATCCAGGCAAAAATATTTACCTCCGAACTGGGCACCAATTCCAAGATTCCGCGAGATGTCCATGGCCTTTTTTTCAAGCTCAAGGTCACGGAAAGCATGGGCTTTCTCACCTCCCTGGGTGGGTAGGGTATCCAGGTATCCGGCCGTGGCTAATTTTACGGTTTTGAGATTCATCTCAGCCGATGTGCCACCGATGACAAAGACCAGATGGTAGGGTGGACAGGCTGCCGTACCCAGTGCGATCATTTTTTCTTTCATAAATCGGGCCAGGCTGTCCGGGTTGAGCAGGGCTTTGGTTTCCTGGAACAAAAAGGTCTTGTTGGCTGATCCGCCCCCTTTCGCCATAAATAAAAAATGGTATTCCTCCCCTTGGGCAATCTGGATATCGATCTGGGCCGGAAGGTTATTGCCCGTATTTTTTTCATTAAACATGGTAAAGGGGCTATTCTGGGAGTATCGAAGATTGTATTTTCTATAGGCCTTGAACACACCTTCTGAAATGGCTGCTTCATCTGAAAAACCTGTCCATACATTCTGGCCCTTTTTGCCCATGACAATGGCCGTGCCCGTGTCCTGACACATGGGGAATACGCCTTCGGCTGAAATCACGGCATTTTTGATCATTTCCATAGCCACAAAGCGGTCATTGAAAGAGGCTTCCTTGTCTTTGAAAATATCGGCCAGCAGTTGCAGGTGAGAGGCCCTTAGAAGGTGTGACACATCCCTGAACGCTTCCTGGGCTAAGAGGGCAAGACCGGTCTCGTTCACGGTAATGATATCTTGACCCATACACTGGTTGGGAGTCACATGGTCCTGGGTCAGACACCGGTACACTGTCCGATCGTGTCCCAGGGGGAATATTTCCTGATAACGAAATTCATTCATAAATCAGTCCTCCACGGGTTGAGGTTCAGGTTTTAAAAATGCGGGGTTTACAAGCCATTGAGGCCACGTTCGATTCGTTTTTTTTGTAAATGGGCTCGATCAGTCCAGCTTAAGTTACTTCGAAGATACAACAAAGCGAGGCCATTGAATTGTTTGGCCAAGTTGAAGTTCTTCTTGCCCAACCAGGCTTCGGAAAGGTAGAAGTATCCCGGACCGTCCGAGGGATTGATTCCCACGGCGCGCTCAAGAAGACGGATGGCACCGTCAAAATCATTTTGTTTGAGAAGCAGATAGCCTTTCTGGGTCAGGTTGTGGGAGGCCATCATTCTTGAATCAAAGGCCTGACCTTCGGAATTGGGTTTTTCAATGATTTCAGGTGTGGGAAGGCCCAGATCTTTTTCCGTCTCTTTTTCAGGCACAGGATGAATACCGGCACAGGCCGCAAGAAAGAAAATTAGAATGATTGAGAAAAAAAAACGGTCAAAACCCATGTATATTTTATTTGAATAAATTTTTGAAACCATTGAAAAACCTTTTGATCGAACTGGGTGATGCATGGATATGGCATTTGATTTCGGGTTTGTTTTCTTCAAGGAAGTATTCATCGTATGTTTCCGGACATTTAAGAAAAACAGCAAGCTCACCGCTTTGTTTGCACACCTTACGTTGTACCACACCCGGAGGACGTGTAAATGTATTTTGTGAAATATAACCGGGCATGGATTTGACAAGTTCGGCAAAAATGGGGATTGCAGCACCGGAACCTGTTGAATAGACTGGGTCCCCATTGT
Source organism: Pseudomonadota bacterium (assembly GCA_018818835.1). Taxonomy (GTDB): domain Bacteria; phylum Desulfobacterota; class Desulfobacteria; order Desulfobacterales; family Desulfolunaceae; genus JAHIRD01. Next base: position 24,149 of record JAHIRD010000151.1, on the reverse strand, counting down.
CAAAACCCACCCAGACAAGAGCCAGAAAATCCGGTGTGTAACCGATAAACCAGGCATCCTTATATTCGTTGGTCGTGCCTGTTTTTCCAGCCAAAGGGAAATCGATCCCCAGTTTTACCAGTGATTTGGCTGTTCCGTCTGTCACAACGGACTCCAGCATGGATGAGATCAGAAAGGCCTTGGCCGGTGAAATGACTTCATGAATGTCCATATGACGTCGAACCAGTGAGTTTCCGTTTTCATCGATTACATCTTTTACCGAAAGGGGGAATGGCTGAATTCCGTCGGCGGCAAAGGCGCAATAGGCACGCGCAAGTTCCAGGGGACTCACCTCGAAAGCACCCAGGGCAATGGATGGATAGGGTAAAAATTGTGTGGAGAAATTGTAGGTGTTTATTTGGTCGATCACCGTGCCAAGCCCTCCTCTGACAACCATATCCACGGCGGCCCTGTTGCACGATAGCCTTAGCATGTCCCTGACTGAAATTTGTTTTTCAGGAATGTCACCGAAATTTTTTGGGGCCCAGAGCTTATCGTTGACCAGATAACTGATCTCTTCATTGTTTAATAGATCCGATGGCTTGAATACATCCAGAAATGAAGCCACGATGATGGGTTTGATACAACTACCGGGCTGACGGCGGGACTGGGTAATTCTATTGAACTGACTGAGATTGTAATCCCTGCCACCCACCATGGCCAGAATATTTCCTGTTCGTGGCTGCAAAACCACCACAGCTCCCTGGAGACGCTGAATAGGTTCTTCCCGTTTAATGGCGGGAATGGCCTGCTCTAGTCGGTTAAGTCCGTTTTCAAGGGCTTTTTCAGCAGCATTCTGGACCTCGGTGTCCAGGGAGGTGAAGATTGAAAAGCCCAGGCTGGAAAGACTGGTTTCCGGGTACAGTTCGTTGAGTTGCTGGGATACGTAATCCAAAAAAAAAGGGGCCTGACGGTTGTATTTTTCAAAACCCACGGTTTTTATGGGTTCTGTTATGGCCATTTCCATTTCCTGGTCTGAAATCAGCTGCTTATTCTTCATTGCATGGAGGACCTGGTTCCGACGATCCGTGCATTTTTTTAAATTTGAATAGGGGGAAAAAATATTGGGGCCTTTGATGATTCCGGCGATCACGGCTGATTCGGATAAGGTAAGATTCTCTACTTTTTTACCAAAATAAAAATCAGCCGCTTCCCCCACGCCATTGATGGATACCGAACCTTTTTGTCCAAAATAGATTTCATTTAAATAGATTTCAATGATTTCATCTTTGCTGTATTTAAGCTCAATGGCCACAGAAATAAAAAGCTCGTTGAGTTTACGACGAAGGGTCCGCTCTGAAGTGAGAAAATAATTTTTTGATAGTTGTTGTGTTAATGTGGAACCGCCCTGGCGTATGTATCCGTAACGGATATTTGTAAACAGGGCACGAATAATTCCGATGGGATCAACCCCGAAATGAGTGTAAAAACGGCTGTCTTCCGCTGAAGTAACCGCATCGGATAGATGCTTGGGAATGTTATTAATGGAAACGACTCGTCTTAATTCACGTTCTTTGCCAAAGAACTGCATGATAATTTCCGGTCCCAGTTCAGCCAGGGACAATGAACCATCCGTATCGATAAGCCGGATATTATTGATCTGATCATGGTCAATATCAAGGGCAGCTAAAAAACCTTCACGGATGTTATCAGGCAGGTTCAGATCTTTAAAATATATTTCTATGCCCGTATCGATGAGTTGGTATTCTCCCTTTTTTTCCGGCTGGGCCATTTTTTTTCTGTAACCCAGTTTCTTTAATTTTTCTTCTATAAAGGTCAGATCCACATGTTTACCAGGAAAGAGCAGGGTGGTATCAGAATAGACCGTTGAGGGGATTTTCCATTTCCGTCCGGAAAAACGTTTTTCAATATTCCCGGATAAGTACCAGCAATAGGTAAGAGAAAATAAAAGGAACAGAACCAAGGCAAGACCGATTCCGAATATCCATTTTTTTATTTGGGAAAACATTGTTTTATAAATGATTCACTATCATCCTTATGAGCCGGTTCATTAAATAACGGCTATCACCATATTACATTTAGCACTGGAAAGAAAGCAGGAAAAAAGGAGGACGACAAGGCAACGAAATGCGGAAAATCAAAAGGTCAAGCCGTTCGGAGGAGAACTATGGCAGTAGACCCTCGCTGAACGGCTTGAAGGGGATCGCGTGACTGCCATCAACGATCACTCCATAGATGTATTTTAGGTCTTTTCTCCTTGGGGGTCAAGAGCCAATTTTTTAAAAAAACCATCTTGACAAGAAAAAACAAACAACGTATAAGACTCAGGTCTTTAACGACGGGAATCACAGGGCCATTTATGAATCCATGGTTCTTTTGATACATACTGTGCCGAAGTGGTGGAATTGGTAGACACGCTAGACTTAGGATCTAGTGCCGTGAGGTGTGAAGGTTCAAGTCCTTTCTTCGGTACCATCAAAAAAAAACCCCTGCAATTGTAGGGGTTTTTTTGTTTACTTGAGCTGTGAAAATATGATATTTTTGAGAATCATACATTTTTAATGAACTCGTAAAACGTCGACCCAAGGAGGTTTATATGGCCTTAACAACCCAGGAAAAATACGAGAACCTTCAGACTGCCATTGAAATAGCAAAGATATATGCCGGTGGAAGTCCCACGGCAACGTCCACACCTGATGATGTCATCTATCATACATACAAAACCCTCAATACCATCATTGAAGAAATCAAAGCGGAAGAAGGCGAAACGTGAATCCCGGGTTTTGTGCCGCACTTTATTAAGATGATAGGCAAAATGGTTTAAAAGTATCAAAAGAATGTTTCTTTAATGCTTTGGATAAAACAGGGCAAGAGACTTGCCTTTATTCTTCACATGATTGCTTATATTCGTCCTCCCTTCTTTTTGACCGAACCGTGTTTAAATTCAAACCGCCTGATGAATCAATAACCCAGACTTGACATCCCTGCCATAATTTATTAATAACATGTCCTTATCTTTAATGAATTAAGAATAATTTAAGGCATTGTGTTCTTTTACATAGTCCAAGGCCTGTCTTATACAAGAAATAATGAGCGTTGACGTCCTTTGAAAATCGTCTGACCTGCCCTGTAAATGAGGATTTCGGTAACCTGAGAACGTAACTTGGACCGTGAAAGATACTCGTATGGCTAGACACAAAATCGATACAGACTCACGATAATCAACTGGCCTTAGATCATAATCGTTTTCTGAATTAAATACGACGAAAACAAAGGGAGATGAAGATGAATACGCAAAAGCAACATAATAACAAACCTTGGTTGAATTATTATGGAATCAATGTCCCTGAAAAAATGAGGTATGAAGGCCTGACCATTCCCGGCTTTCTCATGCAGAGCGTCAAAGCATATCCTGATCTCACCGCTCTGAACTTCAAAGGATACAAAATTAGCTATGTTCAGCTATTGAATATGGTCAATACCCTTTCTTGCTGTCTGAAAAAATTTGGTGTGAAAAAAGGAGACTGCGTTGGAATCATCCTTTCCAATGTTATCCCGAGTGTGGTCAGCTATTATGCAACATTGAAAATCGGTGGGGTCGTGGTCATGATCAAACCTACCTGTTCGGATTCTGAAATTGAGTACCAGCTAAATGATTCAGGGGTTAAGGTGCTGGTGACCCTGGATATCCTGGCTGACCGACTGATCGCCCTTCGAAGAAAAACAAAGATCCAGAGGGTTATTTACACGTCCATGGGTGACTACCTGCCTTTTCCCCAAAACAGACTTTATCCCATGATCAGCAAAAAAAAGGGATTAGGGCCCTGTGTGAGCCCGGCCCGAGATCTTTATACATGGAAATCCATCATGGCTGAACGGCCTCTCATCGTCGGAGAAGAATCCATTTCCCTGAGCGATGTTGCCATGGTCCAGTATACAGGAGGGGCTTCAGGTGTTTCAAATGGGGTAGTCCTGACACACGGTAACCTGTCCAGCCAGGTACAACAGATGAACACATGGTTTCCGGATTTTATAAAGGGTCAGGAAAAATTCCTGGGAGCATTACCGTTTTACCACATGTACGGTATGACCATCGCCGCAAACTGGGCTATGGTCAATGGATGGGAAACGATTCTCGTTGCAAAGCCCGAACCGGAGATACTTTTAAAAGTCATTAAACAGGCCAAGCCAGGTATCGCTGTTTTTTTACCCACCATGATCATGGGCATGATGAACCATCCTGATTTTCAAAAAACGGATATTTCATCCCTTAAGGCCTGCTTTTCAGGTAGTGCCCCACTTTCAGGAAGTGTTATCAAGGCATTTGAAGAGAAAAGCGGTGCTGTGGTCGTTGAAGGTTATGGCTTGACCGAAGCCACGGCCATCACCCATATTAACCCGGTTTCAAAAAAAATTCGCAAACTGAGTAGCATCGGTATACCCCTTCCCGATACCGAATGTATGCTTATCGATACCAGGGCCCCGGAACAGGATGTCCCTGTGGGAGCACCTGGCGAACTCTTGATTCGGGGTCCCCAGATCATGCGGGGATATCTGGGTAAGGATGAGGAAAGCAAACGGGTACTTGCCAATGGTTGGTTGCGTACCGGTGATGTGGCTTATCGTGATGATGACGGTTTTTTTTATGTGGTGGATCGGGTCAGGGATATGATTATATCAGACGGCAAAAATGTTTATCCCAGGGAGATTGATGAGGTGATCACTCAACATCCCAAAGTTTCCGAAGCATGCGCCATAGGAATTCCCAATGAAAAAAAGGGAGAGATGGTCAAGCTGTTTGTGGTGCTCAAAAAAGGTGAAACAGCAACACCCGAAGAATTTATTGATTTTTGTAAAGATAAGATTGATCCATACAAATGGCCTTCCCAGGTGGAAATCCGTGAGGCACTTCCCAAAACACATATTGGCAGAATTCTCAGACAAAAACTTAAGGACGAAGAGCTCAGACGTTTTACGAGTTCATCACAATAATTTTGTTTTTCTTCTCGGACCATGCTAAAAACGCGGGTATGTTAAACAGTGTTAAGAAAAAAACGACCATGCCCGGGCTTGATATCCTTTACAGGGACGAGCATTTTATCGTTGTGAACAAACCCGCCGGGCTTTTTGTTCATAAAAGTGAATTAGACAGGCGAGCTGATTATGCCCTTCACTATGTCAGAGATATGGCCGGATGTTATGTGTGGCCGGTCCATCGTCTGGACAGGCCAACATCTGGCATTCTTGTTTTTGCCTGTTCCAGGGATGCTGCCGGGGCCCTGAGCCATGAATTCAGCGAACGACGGGTTGAAAAAACGTATCTGGCTGTGGTCCGGGGTTATACGTTAGCGGAAGGAGTTATTGATCATCCCATTGCATCCGACAAGGACAGCCCTTCTAAACATGCCGTGACGGCCTACACCAGGCTGATGACCACGGAGCTGCCGTATCCTGTGGGTCCTTATGACAGTGCCCGATATTCCCTTGTGGAAGTTCGCCCACACACCGGGAGGAATCATCAGATTCGTCGACATTTTGATCATCTTTTTCACCCCCTTATCGGAGATAGGGTTTATGGTGATGGGCGCCATAATCGATTTATCCGGGAACACTTTGGGATAGAACGACTTCTTCTGGCTGCAACCAGTTTGTTTTTCACCCACCCAATGACAGGGCATGCGATCTGCCTAAATGCACCCCTTGCATTGGACATGGATCATCTTATCCGGGAAATGTTCGTTTGACCCTGCTTTTAAAGGGTGATATCATCCCAATCTTTTAATTGAATAATTATGAAGGTTGAATAGGCGAGGTGTATGATGAAAGTCGGAATTATCGGTCTTCCGCAAAGCGGCAAAATGACTCTTTTTCAAACCCTTACGGGAAATAAAGCTCCATTGGGCGGGATAAACAAACCCCTGCCGGGAACGGCGGATATTATCGATACACGTTTCGACACCCTGGTTGATTTATATCAGCCTAAAAAACAAGTCCATGCCAGGCTGGATCTTGTGCTTCTGCCAAAAATCGAAAAGGAAACCATCTCAAACGGTGATATCTTCAGGGATATTGCAGATACCGATGCCATCTGTCATCTGGTAAGAGCTTTTGAAGATGAGGCCATATACCATGTGGATGGGTCGGTGAACCCCATGCGAGATATTGATATGGTCAATACCGAGCTCATTATGCATGACTTGATATTCATTGAGAAGCGACTTGAAAAATTGGAAGTTAGCCTTAAAAAACTCAAAGATGAGACCCAGCAGAAAGAATTCGAACTGCTCACGAAAATGAAGGGTCATCTGGAAAATGAAAAACCTCTGCGCCTTTTAGAACTGGTCCCCGATGAAAAAATCTTGATCAGAAGCTATCCGTTCATCACACGCAAACAGATGATTATCGTTCTGAATATCGAAGAAGACCAAATTGATTCAACTGAATTTCTTGACTCTCTCACGGATCGCTGCATATCAGAAAAAATGGAGGCCATGCAGGTTTCCGCCCAGGTAGAATCGGAAATTGCACTGCTTGATACAGAAGAAGAGAAAGAAGAGTTCAGGGCAGACATGGGCATAAAAGAACCGGCCTTAGAAATTTTGACCGGGCTTTGTCTCAAGGCCCTTGGCCTGATATCTTTTTTTACTGTGGGGAAAGACGAAGTCAGGCAGTGGCTTTTACGGAAGGATTCCACCGCTCCCGAAGCGGCCGGTGTTATCCATTCGGATCTTCAACGAGGCTTTATCCGGGCAGAAGTGTTTACCTACGATGATCTGATGGTATTTAAGGACGAAGCCGGTCTGAAAAAAGCAGGGAAAGTCAATGTGAATGGCAAGGATTACGTGGTTGATGATGGTGATATCCTGAATATTCGCTTCAAAGTTTGATGGCGTCGTAAAAAGTCCCATATGCGGCGTTATAGTGTTTGGCCGGACGTTCGACATACGACCAAGTATGCCGTAACCACGGCCAAACACTATGCCTTGCCTATGGACCTTTTTCCATAGCCATCCATCTGTCAACTTTTTACGAGTTCATCCAGTTTGATCATTGAGACAGATGGCTCAGGTCGAAACTCTATGTAAAATGAAAAATCTTAACTGTATATGCTGGGTTTTATGCTTCATGTTTTGTTTCTGTCTGCCATTGATGGCCGTAGAAATCAGATATGGGCTTGAACTCAGCGATTTTATTCTCCTTGAAAACAATTTGTACGAAACAGAACCTGAGACGGGATTTAACCATGATTCTCTGGGTAACGAGATTCTGATTTCACCTTTTCTTGAAATATCCCATCAGGAAACCATCTATGCTTTTTTAAAATCTGATCTTTATTGGCTCCACTATTTTGATGACCACGATGATGAACAACAGGGTGAACTGACCTCTGCCTTTGTCTGCCTGAAAAACAAACCCGCACTTGTCTGTGCCGGACTTCAGCCCTTTTCCGTTGGTCGGGGTCTTATCCATGATGAAAATGAAGTAGGGATATCCCTTGAGCTTGACGCAAATGATTCATTTCAGGTCAACCTTAGTGCAGCCTCGCTTGATTATTCATCCTCCCTTTGGTCCTTTGACCTGGAATACACCCCTGGGTTTTTTGAAACCATTGATGTATTTGCTGCCTATTACAAGGCAGGTGATCAAGCCTTTTCCAACAAATTTTATGCCTATGACCAGCAAACCATTTTATGGACTACCTATTTGGTTGATCTTCCGATAAATTCAGGGGAACTCATGTATGTTGGAGGAGGCGTTGATGCCTTTGTTCTTGGAACCTATGTTCGTTTGACAGCCATTGCCCAGAAAGGCCAGATTAATTTTTCATCTGAGCGTGGAAGACTCAGGAAGGGTGTCGATGTTTCAGCCTATATTGCGGATCTGGATATATCACTGAATATGAACGATACCTGGTCCGGATCTTTTTTTATGCGGGTCATGAGTGGGGGGGCACCGGAAAATGACAGCAACGACATTCACGGTTACATAACGCCCTTGCCCTTATCTTTGCGGACCCTGGTGTTTTCCAATGAGCAGTTCGGACCTGCAGACGAAGGCGAAGGGATTATTTCACAGTCCATGAATCTGTTCGGGCTTGTTTCACCGGGTTTGAGTCTAAGCTGTTCGCCCACAAAGGATCTTTTTATCAAAAGCCAGGTGTCTTTCCTTTATCCCTATAAACAGCCCGGTGAAAACCGGTCATTTTACGGATGGGAAGGGGATGTGTCTTTGTCGTGGACGGTGAAACCCTGGTTGGATTACAACCTTGAGGCAGGGTATTTCCGACATGGGGATGTGTTTAAAAATGAGCAGGGGGAGAAGCCTCCCCCTGCTGTGCGCATGATTACCGGGTTTACAGTCAGTTATTAATCAATCAGCGAAGCGTGATGATCAGATAACGGGCTGTGAGGGTGGTGGTCGCTGTGTCATAGGTTCCGGTTGCAAAGAGTTTTTTAGCACGATTATGACCATCAAGATAACGCTCAAGCCCGTCTACAAATTCTGTGAAATCCGTGTAGACTAAGGGACGATGTTTCATCATAATCACATAGACCCCGTCATCACCGGGTTTGATAACAGGCTGATTTTCAAGGGTCTGAAGACTTACAAGCGCCTGGGCACAACCCAGATGATGGAATAAATGTGTCCCCTCAAGGTTAACCACCAGTTGTTCATCGCTGATACTCGTGAACGGCTCCAATGTGGACGGTGCCCAGTTCAATTTGATAAATAATAAGAGATCATTGTAGTTCACAATGCTCGTGGCCATGAAGTCATAGGGTGCCTGGCCATAGGCATTCACAAACCCGTAGACCTTCACGAAATCATCCATGTCAAAGACGGAAATATCAAGATCGCCGTTTTCCACTTCATAATTCAAGGGATCAGCATCGTCTTCCAGGGCCGAGCCGGTTCCTGAAAAATCAAAAAGTTCGATTTTTCTCATGGATATGGTATCCAGATTGACATTGAAATAGTCACTTCCTGTATTATCCGATACGCGTCCTCTCAGGACTGTCGTTGTCAGACGGACAAGACCTTGGCTCGCATCCATTTCAGGTGTCAGGGCGTCGTTGATTGTAATGGAACCTGAAATCGTCACATGTTGACCCGGAGCGATATCGCTGATGGTGTATGTGTCATCAGACTGCTGTTTTTTTACCAGAGTGTCATCGGAAACCGTTACCTTGACCGTATCGTTCATGGTAAAGTGTTGATTACCTTGATTAAAGATCATGCCGTTAACGGAAAGGGTGTTTCCGTCTCTGCTCAAGACGCTTCCGGTCACATAATCTGAATCATAGCCAGGGACACTGCTTCCCACATAGACCGTCTGGGCCTCAAAACGGCAGGGATTATATTTCATTTTTCCTTTGACGATGATGGCAACGCCTTCTTCTTGTTCGGCTAACAAGGCAAGTCCATCTGACCCGACCGATGAGACTCCGTCAATCTCGTACATGGTTTCTTCGCCAGAGACCACCATCATTCGTCCGAATTGATTCAAGGCATGATGCATCGGATGATAAAAGGGTCTAAGATTCACGAAAAAATATCCCATGTCAGGAAGTACATCTCCAAGTTTTCCCCGAAGTCTGAAATCTTTGGGACTTTCATGGTTTACTTCGGCAATCAGGGATGGTTCAACAACCACATGGGCAAGACCGTCATCATCAAAAGACACGCTGTTCGAGGCACCAAGATCAAAATCAAGTGTAATATGGGAAAGAAGACCAGGCGCGACAACCAGGGAGGAGCGGTTTTCAAGATAGACATCGACTTCCAATTGATTCACAACGTTTCCATCCTCATCCACAACGGAGGATACAGTTAAAGGTTCACCGCTGCTGTCTTCAACAAGGATTTCCGCATCGGAGTAATCCAGGAGCAGGGTGGCTTTTTTGTAGGCACCCAGGGGCACGCTGGCAGCAGTCAAAAATTCTGTCATGTCCACATACTGTGCAAAATCAATCTGTGTTGCAAGGGGCAGTGTCTCAACAACTGTTCCGTTCGCATGGGTGAGAGTCAGGGAAACCACATTCACGGAATAGGTGATAAAATCTCCCTGGGCATCGGTAAGGCCTATGGTGATATCCCCTGTTTCCGAATTGGTTTTAGAGTCTGACGAACATCCATACATGCTGAACAGCGACATAAAGAAGAACAAGATAAGTACAATAGATTTTTTATAATCAATTCGTTTCATTTTTTCCTCCGAAAATTTATTTTTTTGGTTAAGGCAATCGATCGATTTTTTTATGCTGTTATGAAAGGTTAAACACCTGGGGCAGGAAAAAGTTTCATAAAAATTTCATGGAGGTAAAAAAAGACTGGGAAAGGGTACAGAGATGAAGTGGTTGTGAAACTAACTCTTTCGATATTATTTTTTCAACGCCATGCGTCCCATAAGTCCTATAGTCACATTTAATATTAAGCTTAAATCCGGCTCTCAATCAAAATCAGGATAGCTATCGGAATCGAAAAATTCGATCCCGATAACCGAAAAATCAATTCAATGGTTCATGTCACATCAAAATGTATAAACGCAGCTGCCGATGAGTTCAAAATCGGGAGCACCATCGTCCAGGCCAAAGCCCATACCGCCTTTGACAGCCATGCTGGGCCCGAGAATGTATTCAACGCCACCGGTAAATTCAATATCATTTTCAGAATCATCATAGGCTTCGCTGGCAATGTTTAATTCACCTAAAATACAAAGATTGGGCTGAAGTTGATAGATGACACCGCCACCGATTTCAATTTGGGACTCTCCATCCAACTCTCCATGCACATTGTTTCCATTTGATTCGTTCTCTAAATCAACTTCCATATCGCCATTATTCCGAATGCCGATGTGACCGATAACAGCAATGATGTCCGATAAATTAAATCGAGCCGCCCCAAACACTTCCATATTCAATTCACCCGATGCGTTCTTGTGCACAATGCCATCACTGCCTGACGGGAATGTCAACAAAAGGCCGCCTGAGATAGTCAGATTGTTTTGATTGTACAGTTGATATTTTGCCCAGAGATCCATGTCACCCAATCCGGATTCACTTTCAAAATTATCATAGTCGGCACGCATCAACCACAACCGTCCTCCTAATTCGAGCCTGTCAACATTGGGAAGAGAGGTTGCGAAGGTGGGGCCTATGGTTATAAAATTGACATCTTCATCATCAAGTTCTGCTTTTTGATAACGAATTTCACCATTTAACCAGTGCCCTGAAACAACCGCACCATCCCATTCGGGTTTTTGGAGAAGACGGGTGTTTGATGAAATGATTGCACCAGCAGGTAGACTCAAACATAGAATTTGAACGATAACACAAAACGAGATCAGCATTTTCATATCGATATCTCCTATAAAAATTTTAACGTATAATCATGATGGCGATTAAAAAACCCTAATTAGTCAAATTTTAACTGTTTGTCAATTTAAAGTAGCCACGAAACAATCACATTAGTTCAAGGAACCCGACTTCTTTTGTGAAGAAAATTCAGAGCTCTTGTTATTATGCGACCAGAAAAAACGGATTTTGCCCTGCTTATCTTCAAATCGGATATAGGTTTTTTGGATCAGATCTTTGATTTGATGACGCGTGAAATCCATTTCAAGATGTGATTGATCGGCAATAATCCGGGACAACGATGTCAGGGCTTGATCAAAATCACCGGTCTGAATCGCGTTTTTTTCGATCAAATCTTCAGATAAGACCTTATAAATCATAAGCATTCGGTAATAGCCGGCAATCTGAAGATATTCGGTCTCGTTGGTCTTGTTCTCCTTGAAACGGCGATCCAAATCATCCCAGTCTGTCTTGACCTTGGATGTGGCTTTCTCCACAAAGTCTTTGATTTCCTGTGGCTCCAGATGTGAGGTCCGGACGATGACGTGATCCGCATCATAGAGATCCCAGTCATCGCTCAAAATTTCAATGTCGTAATCCTGGGCATGTTCCCTGACCGTGGTTCCGGGAAATGGAGCCAGAAAATGATATCCGTAAAGGATATCCAGTTCCTTGCTGAACCGGTCAGAGTCCTTTAGAGTTTCAATGGATTCGCCGGGAAGACCGGCAAGAAATGATGCATGGGCAATGATGCCGGCTTCCTTGCAGGCAGTTGCCGCATCCCTGGCCTGGTCAAGGGTGATGCCCTTTCTGACGCGCTTTAACATCTCGGTGTTTCCCGATTCAATACCGAAACTCACGGCATGACATCCCGCGTCTTTCATAACCTTTAACGTGTCCAAGTCCACGGTGTTGACCCTGGCAAAGGCACTCCACTGGAATCGCAGGCCCCGTTTTTTCAACTCGCCACAAAATTCCCTGACACGTGTTTTATCGGCAGTGAAAAGATCATCTGCAATGTTGATGATATCAATGCCATAGGCAAGAATGTTTTCTATTTCATCCACCACGCTCTGGGTGGTGCGATATCGCACTTTGAACCCCACCATTTTCCGCCCAAGGCAGAAGATGCATTTGTTTGGACACCCGCGGCTGGTGATGATGCTCACCGGAAACCCCAGGGCTTGATAACGGGACATGGGCAAGAGATGTCGTGCAGGTAAGGGAAGATAGTCCAGGTTTTCCATCAAAGGGCGCTCGTGTGTACGAATAATCTCCCCATTTTCCCGGAAGGCGATTCCATTGATGGTTTTCCATTGATCTCGTAGACAAAGAACCGGAATAAGTTCCGCAAGGGTTTGTTCTGCCTCACCGATCACAACAATGTCAGTGCCAGGATAGTTTGTCAGTGTATTTTCTATGTCAAAGGATACATGGGGGCCCCCAAACAATGTAATCAAGGATGGCTTGATCTTTTTAGCAAGACAGAGAATTTCTGCTGCTTTCTTATAGTTCATGGTTACGGATGTTGTCCCCACCACATCGGGGTCAAAGTCTTTGATTTCAGCTTCTAACTTTTCAGGGCTGTATTGTCGCACAATGTAATCAAAAATACGTACTTGGGCACCCGCCTTTTCACAGGCCGCTGCCACATAAGAAATGCCCAGGGGAGGGGATGGTGCTTCCTCCAGGGGATAGGGTGGTGCGATTAATGCAATTTTCATAATATATATCCAGTATGTTAAGCCATATTTTTAAAGTGAAATGTTATGTTTATAAAATCGTTACCCCGGATGATATGTTTAAAACATCCGGGGCATTCTTGACATATCCAGTTTGTGATGGAAATAAACACGGATCATTAATTTTTGTCAACAGCTAAAACCGGTTGAACAGATAGTGACCCGAAGAATGCGCGTCCAGTGCATCCGTTGGTTGGGATTTAGTTCCTTCGGGATCGAAATCGATTTGCTCGAATCCATAGACCGCAGAGTCTTCTTTCACACAGTCGCCCCTTTCACCCAATCGACTGAGCATCACTGCCATGTCCAACTCGAACTTACGACTCTGGTCTTCGATTTCGGCAAGTGCTTTCCAGGCTACCAGAACAACCTGGATTAATGAACTTGTCAATCGTGGGTTCTGATGATATTTATTGTTCTGCTCCGTGGGGAATTTCATTCACCATGAGGTCTTATTCGATCATGTAACATTTGTAAATCCATATACATTGGAGATTCGTTCACCCTATCAGGCCCCCAAGAAAATGGTGACTGTGTTTAAAAGGAGACAATGGCCATGAAGCTCGTGACCTTTTTATATGATGAGGATATCAAGCCGAAAATAGGCGTTCTCAGCCAGGATCACAATCAGATTATCATTCTTGAAAAAGCGGTTGAAGCGCTTGAATTCAGTGTTCCCTATTTTTTTAATGATATGATTTCTTTTTTGTCAGGAGACAGTGAAGCCCGTGACAAAGCCCAGGAGGTTGTGGAATTCGTCCAGATTGAACAACCCCCTGACGTGAGTGTCCCTTATGATTCCGTGACCCTTCTGTCCCCGGTACCCCGTCCTGAGTCTATTCGTGACTGCATGGCCTTTGAAGAACACATCATCAACATCATTCGAAACGTGGGTCTCAAAAAGCTGGCGGGTTTTGATCGCTTTCTTGAAAAAATTCTGGGCCGTAAACGAAGTCTGGCTTATCTTCTGAACCGTGCTTTTTATGAACGCCCCATTTATTATAAAGGAAATCGTTTTTCTGTGGTGAGTCACAATCAGGATGTGATCATCCCGGATTATACTCGGAAGATGGACTATGAACTGGAGTTTGGTGTTTTTCTTTGCCGATCAGGAAAAAATATCCCTGTGGCTGACGCTGCCGGTTACATCGGCGGCTACACGATATTTAATGATTTTTCCGCACGGGACATTCAGCTTGATGAACAAAAAGGCCGACTGGGACCGGCCAAGGGCAAAGATTTTGATACGGGCAATGCCCTGGGGCCCTATCTGGTAACCCCTGATGAGATCGGTGATCCCTATCAACTAACCATGACCGCTTCGGTCAATAACGAAATTTGGTCCAGGGGCAATTCTGCTGATATGCACTGGCGCTTTGAAGATATGATCTCTTATATGTCCCGGTCCGAGACCCTTTATCCAGGCGAATTCATCGGCTCGGGCACCTGCTCGGGAAAAGAAGGCTGCGGTTGTGGCCTTGAGATGAATCGTTTTCTGAAGAAAGGGGATGTTGTTGAATTATTCGTCGAAAAAATAGGAACATTGAAAAACAAAGTGGTGTGAAAATAGGAGGGGTGTGTTTTTAGTTGACAAGACCTTTAAGGGGTGACCCCTTTTAACTCGGTGAATCACCGATTCCTTTGACCAAACAGATTCTTGTATTACGGTTTCAAACCTCTACCGATGGGGCAAACGGAGATCTGACACCCCTCATTATACAGCCAAATGAGTCAAGAGCAGACCCCTTTATATGCTCGCCGGCGTATTATTTCCCGCAGCATTTTTTATATTTAAGACCGCTTCCACAGTGGCAGGGTTCATTACGTCCCACTTTTGTTTCAGCAATCTTCGTTTTTATTGGATTCAGCAATATGTCCAACTGTGTTATATCCTCCGGCTTTTCCGGGTCCAATTCAACGGTATATGCCCAGTTGTTTTTTTCAAAGACGGCTTTCAATTCCTTCGCTCGATCTTCTGTTTGAACCTTAACAACCGCGGGATTCTTTTCAGTGCCCAATTTCTCAAATTTTTTACCTTCAAATTGTTTTGCCATTTTTCTTCCTATCGTATTTTAAAAAATTATTGGTCCATTAGAGTCGATCATGGTTTTAAACATATTTCTCCCCCCCACGAAACCAAACATAGCAGTTTTACTTCCTGAGGCTTACAAATTTCAAAGGCGAAACCTTTCATGCCCGCCGGCTTTTATCGTCATATTGTTTTGGCAATTCACAGTGATTGCCATTGATTATCTATTGGCATTTTGTGAGGGTGATACGTTTAATCCGCTGGGTCTTTTTCCCTCGAAGTCGTCTTCTCAACCACCACAGATCACGTCGTATGCTTCTTACAACATAACGAAATATTTCAGCAGATACAAGATATTTGTGGGTGCTTGAACAACTCCGGGTTTTTGTTTTGGAAAGGAATGAGTGTCTGTTTAGTCCATCTAAAAGAGTCAAACAAAGACCCGACATCTTATCTTATTTCTTTGCCTGCCCCTATTAAGCGCTATCGTTCTGGGCATATCGGGTCAAGCAGGAAACTTTTGTGGCTTGTTTAGTTGACAAGACCTTTAATGGGGGCTTAAACAGCCGATCGTAGTCAGCGATCACGGTGATGTCCCTTCGAACGCTCCATGAACTGTACCAACTCCTTTGGGTGTTCAATCCAATGAAGGGCCTGATTGATCACGGCTTGCTCTTTCGGACCTATATCCTTGCACAGTGCTCCCCGGTTTGATTCCCCGTTCCACAATCGCTTGATGGCTTCGGCCAGGGCCTTCCCGCCGCCGGAGATCAATTGCGCCAACCAGGGTTCGGCCTGGGCCCGGGCTTCGGGTTTCAAAACAGGCAATGCCGCTCCCAGAGCGAGCTGTTGAATCGGGCTGTCGTCGTCCTGAATTTCCGGTTCCTTTTCGTCGTTTTCCGGGGCTGAAAACACGTCCTCACCGCGCAAGGTGGCCAGGATGGCCCGAATGATGATCCCGTCTTGATAATCCACCGGCTTGATCAGGGTGTCTTCGTCACGCTCTCCCGCCCAGATGGCATGGATGGCATCCACAATTTTCCACTTGCCCTTTCGAAAAGAATCCATTCGCTCTTCCACCTGACGCCGGGCGTCATCATCACCTTCACATGCGGCAACCACCTTTTGAATCACAGGCTTGAATTGTAACAAAATGGGGCGCACCTGGTGCTGGGTGCCCATAAAACCGTCTCGGGATTCACGGGACAGACGCCGGTATTCCCGTGCGTCCTCAGCCTGGCCCTGTTTGTCGGTGACCTCTGCGAGAATATGATATGTTTTCCAGATTTCTGCGGCACCGGACTTCATGGTTTTCCTGATGGCCAGCGCCTGTTCGGCCAATGTTCGTGCTTCGTCCAGGCGGTTCGGATCAGCCTGAAGGAGGGCCGCAAGATTGCTGATCACGTCGGATAGCGCTTTCTTTTGGCCTGAATGCTCAAGATGGCCCATGGCCCGTCGGAACCACGTTTCCGCCTCGGCAGGCCGTTCGGCGGCAATCATCGTCACAGCCAGGTTGGTGTAAGTTCCTGCCGCTCCGATCAAATCACCTTGGCTTTCTTCAATCCGGGCCGATTCCCGGTAAGCGGCCTCGGCTTTGTCATAGCGCTTGGCTTCTTTATACACATTGCCCAACTGATGGTGAGCCACAGCCTCATGGGCAGGTTCCTTCAATCGTTGAAAACCCTTAAGAGCCTCCTTATAGCGACGTTCCGCTTCTGTAAAATCACCCTCAACACCAGCCAGGGTGCCCAGCTGCCCTGCCAAAGCGGCCATCCCACGTGCATCGCCCATGTCTTTTTTGATCGAAAGAGACGTCTCGTAGGCTGCCCGGGCACCGGGATAGTCCCCCTTACTCATCAGGCTGTTTCCCAAGTCTCCCTGCAAATTCCCCGTGAGGTGGCGGACATGTGGATTTTGTTCCAATGTTTCTACCATGGCGAGGCCTTGATGAAAGACAGCCACCGCATCTTCGGGACGGGCAGAACGTTCCAGGCATTGGCCCAAGCGACCCAGTGTCACACACCGTTCATAGGATTCCCCGTGCTCCAGGATTTCCAGAATGGCCCGAAACTCGGCCTCGGCCTCGGCATACCGTCCGGCGTGAAACAAGGCCTCGCCCTTGTTGCTCCGGCTCAAGAACCATACCGGTGTACCGGGTTTGGCCACCTCTTCAGCCAAGCGGTTCAAATCGTCCCGATCCATAAGAAAACCGAAGTCCCCAAGAAACGTGGTGATTCGGTCAACGAAATCCACGGCATGGTCATCCCCGGCCGAAAAAGAGGCTCTGACTGCGACGAGCAGGTTGGGCAGCTCGCACTTGGCCACCATCCGGGTAATATGAGGTTCCTGGGGATTCAGATCATGCAGGCTTTTGGCCAGTTGATAATAGACGGCACGATGCCTTTTCAGGAAGATCTCTCTTTCCGGTTCCAAGATCCGTTCCCACAAGGCTTGTGCCAGGGCCGGGTGAAAGGACACATGGGACGCCCCCACCTCGGCCAGCGGTTCCATTCGGATCAGGCCTATCGCCTCCAAAAAATCCCGCAACGTCGGCCAGTTGGCCTCATCCACACTCGATCCTTGGTCTGTGGGGGTATGGCTGGCACGTTCTTTTTCCAACGTCACGATGGTTTCATCAACATTGTCAAGAAGTTGTTGTACCAGATCATCCGGCAACGTCGTGCCGTCGGGTATGTTCATGCCCATGGCCCGGGCAATGGTCACGGGGTTCTTTGTTTTCAGGGCCTCAAGCATTTTTCGGCTCTTAGCCATCTCCATGTTCTCATTGGCCGGGGCCAATCCTGTCACCTGAAGCAGCACGTCTTCCATGGCGCCGCCCTGAAACACCCCCAGGCTCCGAAGCAATGCGGCCATCTGGGAAGACAGACGTTCCAGGGAAAGATCCAGACAGACCCGCAGATTCGTTTCCGGCCCTGTGCCGTGGGCCTCAGCCAATAAAGCTTCCAAACGATTGTCCACGTCGGCAACGGTCCGAGACTTCAACTGATAAGCTAAAATACGCACACACATGGGATGACCCGCAACCCGATTGAACAGTTTCACCAGTCCATGACGCTCCGGTACGTGAATTCCGGGTGCCGGATCAGGCGGTAGTCTCCACAATGCTGAGACATAGGCCACGGCATCTTTTTCCGCAAGTCCACCGAGATCCAGATACCGATGAACGGTTTGTCCGGCCTCCGGGTAATCAGGATAAGCCAGACGATTCTGGCGGGTGGTGATGAGCACCCGGCTTTGACCGGCCCGTGACCAGGCCGCGGTGGCATCCAGCAAGGCGGTCTGAAGATCACCGCTGTCATTATTGAGGCTTTCCACGTTGTCCAGGATGATCAGAGTGGGCCGGTCGGTCAGGGCCTCTATTACCGTCTGGGCATCCATGAGGTTCCGGTACAGGATGTCGGACAGGGCGCGGGTGCAAAAGGCCACCGGATCCACGCCCTGATAGGTTGCAAAGCTTATAAAACAGCATGATTCAAACATGCCCGTGCACAACAGCCAGCGCCCGGCTTCGGCAGCCAGCGTGGTTTTGCCCTGGCCCCCGAAACCGGTCATGGTAATGCACCGCGCTCCGCTGATAAAGTGGCGCTCGATGTTTCGGAGTTCCACGGTGCGGCCGAAAAAGCCCGATTCCGGCGGGTCCGGAAGTCTTTCTCCGACGCCGGTCAGTTTCCGGCGGATGGAGATTGTCGGATTCTCATGCACAAGATGGCGCCCATCCCGGGCTAAAAATTCCCAGGGCAGGGAAAGCACGGTCGCCTCACAGGTATCAATGGTCATCACACCATGGTCGTTGTTCAGGGTGTCATAAAAAGCCTGGAACAATCGCCCTGCATGCCCGTCTTGAAACACGGCATCATACAAACTCTCCCCCCAAGAAAGACGCTGTCCGGCAATACGGTCGGCGCGTGCATCATCCCTATTCGTGGTGTCCTGGGTGTCGTATGAATCCAGGCACCCACGGATATCTTCGCGGTCTTGATCGGACAGGGTGTGTGTAAACGCCATCGGGGCAGTACTTTCGTCCGAAAACCGGACCGTCACGCTATCGGTCCCGGTAAAAGAAAGGGTCAATTCCTTCATAGTCGGTTCTCCTGTTTTGTTTGATCGACGACGGTTTTTCAATTTCAGCCACCTCAGTGACATCCGTCAAAATGCGCATTTCAATTTTACATCGCTGGATGCAACGGATGGTAAGTCATCGTCAAACATTCCGTCAAGTGATTTTATTAAAGTTGAACGTAGAACTCTTTACATTTTACATCCCCAGGCATTAAACGTGACGAACTCGTAAAATGTCGACAGATGGATGGCTATGGAAAAAGGTCCATATATCGTGATATGCCGCTTGACACGGCTGAAGGCCTTCAATATGATTCTCGCAAACGTTAACGTTGATCGCATTTTCTAATTTATCGGTCGGTTCCAAAAGGGGGGACATGCTGCATTCAAAAACACCATTTCTTTATGTTCTATTGTTACTGATCATGGTCACGCTGGTATCCGGTTGTCATTCCAATAAGGGCACAGAGCCCGAAACATCCGAGCTCCAGCCCATCGAACTGTTTCATATCAAGCGGTTGCAGGGGATTGAAACCGCGTTCAGATACGTCTATCCCTCGAATCTAACAGAGGCCGAACAGGACTCTGTCTCTGATGTGATCAATAATACCGCGGTCCGGCTGTGCAAATCAGCCGACAGCTATCCCGATTTTATCTCCGCAAACGTTGAAATACAGAAAATAGACTCATTTCAATCTGTTTTTCTGGCTATGTCAGGCAACCCGGACGCTGCTGATAAGATTCTTGATATGGCCCGTAATCTTATGGGGACCATCCAGGTGTCCCAGGTCCGGGATAACCCTGGCTTTGAGGCCCAGCGTTTGATGTTCCTTGGATCTCTATTCCAATCGATGAGCTTCGATTCCGATTCAACGGCACAGCTCGTTGAAGCGGCTCTGGCATTAACAGGCGATACGGAAGACTATCCCTGCTCCGATGTTCGTGTCCGTGCAGCCAGGATGGAATCCCTTTCATTCGTTTATGACGCCATTGCCAGAAGATATCCGGAAAGCACTGACGACATAGTTCAGGCCGCCATGACCCTTTTCGGAGAATCCAACGACATAGACGCGTCAGATCTCGGAATCAGGGCTGCACGCATGCAATCATTCGCATTATTATACGAAGACATCGCCAGGCAGCCGGATGCAGTGAGTCTCCTGGTCCAGACCGCCGTCACCCTTACCGGTGAACTCAACGATTCGGACCTGTCGATGCCTGAAATCCGGGCGGCCAGGATGTTCTCATTATCCTCGTTATACCAAGGCATCGCAAGGCAGCCGGAAGTCGCCGATACACTGGTCCAGGCGGCCATCACCCTGGTAGGCGAGCTTAATGATTCAGATCTGTTCGAGACGGAAATCCGGGCGGCCAGGATGTTCTCATTATCCTCGGTATACCAAGGTGTCGCAAGGCAGCCGGAAGCCGCCGATACGCTGGTCCAGGCGGCCATCACCCTGGCAGGCGAGCTTGATGATTCAGATCTGTTCGAGCCGAAAATCCGGGAGGCCAGGATGGCATCCCTTGCCATACTGTTTGAAAGCATAGCGCGACAACCTGAATTCTCCGATACCCTGATCCAGGCCGCGATTACCCTGGTCGGAGAGGTCAATGATTCCGATCAGACTGATCCGGAAATCCGGGTCGCACGCATGAAATCTCTTTTGGGATTATTTGACGCCATTTCCCGACAGCCGGAAGCCGCCGACACCCTTATCGATGTGGCTCAACGGTTGTTGGGCAATGTGAGTGCGACGGATCTGTCAAATACCTCAGTTCGCAAAATCCGCATGATTTTGCTGGGCAAACTATACGCAGTCATGTCCCGTCAACCTGAGATATGTGACAAACTGATGACCGCCGCCCATCTGGCCGGTGGGATGTCGACTCCTGATTTCATTGATGTTGACGTGAGAGCTGCACGGATGATGTCGTTCAAATATCTTTTTTATGCCATGGCCAGTGAACCGGACATCCGTGACAGACTGATGTCTGATGCTCGGTCATTGACCGGAGACACCACGACCATCGATCGCTCCCATGCCACGATCCGACAAGAGCGAATGATGTCGCTTTTCAGCCTGTATGACAACGTGACCGATCCCCTTCTGGTCACAGCCGCCCGGACTCTTGTCGGTGGCGTCGAAGCCAGTGATTATACATCCTCAGAAACTCAGACGGCCCGCATGCTGTCCCTGGAACCTTTTCTTGAGGAAATCGCTGCCAGCCCGGAATCCTTTGAGACTTATTATCCTGTGGTGGTCGAATTTTCAGGTGAGATCGGTTCCTACAATATGGCAGATAAGACAGCCCAAATGGCCCGCATGAGTAGCCTCAGTCCCGTATACTCCTGGGTTGCGACGTCCTGGGATGGATCTGAAATGGCAGAGGAAGCTTACTCACTACTGATCGAACGGACCGCTATCCTCTTGGGAGAACGTCAGTACGCCGATGCCGGTCAGCTGCCTCTTGAAGTCGCCGGAGAACGCATGGCCTCCGTATCAGATATTTTAATGCTGATCTCCGAATACCCTGACAAGGCGGAAAAGCTCATCGAAACGATGGAAGCCTTGACCGGGAGCATTCAGCCCTAAAGAATACTGTGTTAACCCTCCCCCGACGTTGACGTATGGGGAGGGTTCAGCATTTAATCCCTTACTTATCTTTTCCTTTTGGGCCTGGTTTTTTGGGTTTCAGGATACGCTCAAGAATCAGCTCCAGTTTTTCGATGAAAGAGACATCGCCGAGCGGCCTTCCGGTTTTTTCGTGTTTTCTAAGCATCTCAATTTCCAGATCTTGAGCATCAGTATACAAGAATCGCTCCCAGGGTTTACTGACGATCTCTAACAAGGGTTTGATGTCTACAAGCATATCATCCTTGCCGGTGATATGCGGCCTGGCACTGCTCCATGGCCAATCCTCCGGGCGATTTACCAAACCAGCACGCACTGGGTTTAATTCAACATATTTCGTGCAAGCCAGAATATGTGGTGTGGTATTCCCGGAGCAACCGTCCTTGCTATTCGTGCCATGATTTTTTACTGAATGCTGAATGAATGTGTTCCTGTGGCCCGCCCCCTTATGATTTACCCGTTTGATTTTCATAAGTAAAAAGCTTGACTTTCAACTTTTGTCTTTATATGGTTCATATTGATATATGCCCATGGAGCGCATGAATCACATCACCCCGAGTCAAAGTATCAGGAAAAAACAAGATTCGTTTCACAAAACGAATCGCCGAAAAATGAATGCAAGAGTTAGGCAATAAATAAAGAAGCAAGCGTTGTTGAAACGTTTAAATAATTTTTAAACAACTCAATGATTATTTTTAAGATAACGTTTTCTAAACGATTGGGGCCACCTCAGATTGTAGTTAATAGGCTAATTTAGTTCATCTAAAAAGAGAGGGTTATATGAAAACTATTATAAATTCGATTTGTGCGGCTGTCTTGATTTCTTTGTTCTGTCTAAGTCCTGCCTATGGTGATACCTCTGCCAATGAAACCGATGCAAAAATAAAGAAGATCAAATCCGAAATAACAAAATTGATCAAATCGGGAAGGGAAATGGAACAATATCGTACAAGAATAAACGATCTTGATAAAGCTAATTTATGTGAAGAAAAAAAGAATGAATACCTAACCATTGCAATACACATCGGTGAAGAGGTAAAAACACTCTCCAAACACTTAGAGTTAAGGATGGCCGTCTTTGATGTTGTCAACTGTACTTCATGCTCAAGCGAAGCACTTATAGCATGCGACGAAGCCGAAATAAATTTGTCAAACGTTAAATAGAACAAAACTGGTAACTACTCAGGTCAAATCAGCGAAGTTAAAATATGTGGGGAACGAAAATTAGATCTGAGACAGTAAAAAGGGAAACAGGGGGACAGACACCTTTTTTTTATTGAAAAATGTCTGCTGACGCCTATTCCCGCGTTGTGTTATGTGGTGTGGTATTCCCGGAGTCACTGCCCTTGCTATTCGTGCCATGATTTTTAAAAATTAAATTATTTCGGGATTGTCAATAATTATGCAAGATGTCCGATTAAGGTTGTGCCGCTTGACAGGACCTTTAATGAGTGACCCCCAAGATTTCGTGGGGTTACTGTGCTAGTGATGAACAGTATATTCATCCAGAAGCCTACGTATCATTTTTTGATATTGAGTATTATACTTTTTAGCCTCTTTTTTAAAAAAATCAACGCTCGTTTTGCTCAGTGATATTGTAACTTTGATCGTTTCGTCTTTTAGGGCAAGCTCTTCAGGTGAAGGCAAGAAGTCTGTGATAACCTTAACCTTACCCATAGGCTCATTCGAATATTTTATTTTCGCTTTCATATATCTTTTTCCCTTTCCGCCAGTATCCTTCACCAATAAGTCTGATTTTGCTTTTTCTATAGGTAAATCGTACTGTCATTATTCCATCATAGACCTTGCCAAGACAGTAAAATCTATTTTCATCATCACTGTGTTCAAGATCTTCAAGGATAACACGATTAGGATCTATAAAAGCAAGTTGAGCCAAAGCAAAAGAAACGCCATGCTTTTCCTGGTTAACACTGTCTTTTTCAAAATCCCACTCAAAATCAGATCGTTTATTCATGTTTTATGATAAGGCAAAAATGAAATTATATCAATATAAATATATGGCTATTTATATTGCAATAATACCGGGGACAGGCCAATTGTGCGGCCGGGCAAGGTCGTGTAATCGAGCGGGTGAGAATCCCGTCCCGGAAGGAAGCCCCCTGTGTCAGGATAGTTGTCACCTTCTCTGAAAAGAGAAAGTAGTTTACCACTGTCCGCAGGCGGTCTGGAGCCCGGTTAACTCAGGACCGTCTGGGGACGGGGGTGAACGGCGAAAATGTGCTGCAATCAACCCACAATTGGCGGCGATGGAGACAACATGCCTTATTCTGAGATATTCAAACGTAAAATG
>JAHIRD010000150.1 GCA_018818835.1 Pseudomonadota bacterium | reverse complement strand
GATCATAAAAATTGCCTTTATATTATTGATAATATTAGACTTCTTTATCAAATTTCAATGAAAAAGGCAAGTGTTAAATTTGCAATTTTATAATTTTTTCAGTAACTTAACTTGAATTACTTTTTACGAGTTCATCAATAGATCATTATTCATAAATAGCCCTCCTCATCGATTTTTCACTCCAGAATCAGCTCCAGATAGGACTTGCGCTCAAACCGGTCAAGGCCCAGAGTCTCAGCCAGAGTAAACAGTTCTTTTTCGATCAGATCAAGGGACTCGCCTTTTTTCTCCAGTTCCACAAACAAGCCCAGACCCTCCACCTGATCCAGACAGATAGTGATATGACTCAGGGTATAATAATCACGGGTTTTAACAACGAATCCCGATTCGTGAAAACCAAGAAGTCCCAAGATTTCAGCCGATTCTGCCTCGCCATGAACCACCACTTCTTTTTCAATCCGTGCCTTTGATTTCTGACTGATCTTAGGGCCTTTATAGGTCATTATGGTTCTATTTCCAACGGATCTCAATCTGAGGGCTTCATCGGTTTGCTTGAAATCCCGTGCCGGATGATTGAAGTACCTGTCGGATTCCCGTTCTGTTTTTATATAAACAGCACCAAGCATTCCAAGGGTCTGCCTGACCTGATCCAGATCCTTACAGTAGGCCTTTATTTCAATTTCAAGCTCTTTCATAAACAACCTTGATGAACTCGTTAAACCTAAACGGATGGTAATGTATATTTTTTAAAAGATATACCAAAAATCATATTAAACATCTACCTCCATAAAAAAAACCGGGCCAATAAGCCAGAAACCACTCTCTTGCCATGGTCATTTTCATAGATTTTTTGTATTCATTCACGGATTAAGCCCCCTATATCCCATAAGCCCCCTATGTTCCATACGTCCCATAAGTCCCATACGTCCTATAAGCTTTTGCTATTATTTGCTTATAAGTCCATATATCTGCAGAGACAGGCATCATCATTATAAATCAATTTTGATGATTGCATTCTGATCCCATTTGGGTTAACATTTTAGCGTTTTAATAAACAAATTCTTCCCGTTCTGCCTCTTTATGCCCTCGGGAAACGTTTAATTCCCCTGATCGGTATTGCCTGTTAGGATCATTCTCAATGTTGGTTTATGATTTTTGTAAAGGAAGAAAATGAATAAATACAGGATAGCACTTGTCGAAGCTGTTTCTGATCTCACCCATGTATACAGCCGAACCTGCTTACCCCGTGTGGGGCTTGCCACCATTGCATCTGTTTTAACAAAAAACGGTTACACGTGCGACTTGTGGATAAAACCCATGAGCGAATCTGAAAAAATGAATCTGGTCAATTACGACCTTGTGGGTATCGGTTCGTTATCAAGCACCATCCGAGAAGCGTATCTTCTTGGAGATTTTTTAAGAAAAAAGAATATCAAGGTCGTCATGGGCGGCCCCCATGTCTCTTTTATGCCTGAAGAGGCTTTAGATCATTGTGATTATGTAATCAAAGGCGAGGGTGACACCTCGTTTCTCGAATTGGTCAAACTCCTTGAAAAAGGTGAAACGCCTGAAGCCATTGGAGGCATTTCATATAAGACCCATGACAATACATTTCAGCACAATGCTGTTCAGGGGCTTGTGAATTTTTCAGAGGTTCCATCACCGGACTTCACCCTGTCTCCCCAGATCGATAAAAACAATATTCCACCCATCGTGATCACGTCCCGGGGTTGCCCCCACGACTGTTCTTTTTGCAGCGTCACCCCTCTTTTCGGACGAAAGTACCGATTTAAATCCCATGCCCAGGTCATCGAGGAACTGCGCCCTGTCCAGCACAAAAGCGTCTGCTTTGGTGATGATAATTTTTGCGCCAACCCCAAGCAGACAAAATCACTGTTGCGGGAAATGATCAAGCAAAAGGCCGTTCCCTTGCGCTGGTCAGGCCAAATGTGCGTGAGTGCCGCATCCGATCATGAACTTCTTGAACTGATGAAAGAGACGCGATGCAGAATTGTCTATGTGGGTGTGGAGTCTGTTGACCCCGCAACCTTGAAAAAATACGGCAAGGCCCATACTGTGGATGCCGTGAAGCAATGTGTTGACAATCTTCATAAATACAACATCGGTATCCATGGCATGTTCGTGGTGGACAGCAAGGACAGCCCGGATGCTGCTAAAAATATTGTGGATTACGCCATTAAAACGGACATAGATACCATTCAGGTTTTCTCCATCACGCCATTCCCCGGGACACGGGCATATACGGAAAACAAGGACAGGCTCCTTCACAGTCAATGGACCCAATACGACGGCATGCACGTGGTTGTAAATCCGGAAAAATGTTCAGCCTATGACATGCAGATGGCCATCGTAGACCAGATGAATCGTTTCTACAGCATGAAACGGGTTCTTACATCGTATAGAAAAAACAGGGGCTGGCGTGTCAAATACCGCATAGGCGGCCATATTCTCATGAAAAAATGGGTTAAAGAAAACGCAGACTATATTGAAAGCCTGAAGGCGTATTCCTGATCAAAGGCATAAGGAAGAACACAGCGCGGCAAAGCCACGACCAAAAACAGGTCTCTCACGGAGGCACAAAGAACACAGAGAAGGGCTAAACGGGGATCATAGTTTTTTCTTTGTGTTCTTCAGTGACTACCGGGAGCGGGTGGTTGATAAAAAAGCCAGCGGACAAATCAGTTATCCCTCCCCATGGTCAGCGTGCTAAACCGCCGCCAGCAGAATCCGATAACATCTCAGACAGCGTGAAGCTTCGGTACGGGCCTGAAAAGCTGAAAATCCCTTTTCCACTTCGTCAAAATCCTGAACCCGTTTATCAGGGTCCATGATCACCGGTTCCATACGTGTTGTGTTCCCAGGAAAAACAAAGGCCTCATCATCGGTGAAAACCCGGCTTTCAGATACCAGGGTTTCTAAAAAATCGGATGATTGCGGTTCACATTTACCGTTTTTAAGGTATGTTGATATAAAACGCGCTGCATTTTTCCCGGCGGCAAGTGCGGCAATCAATGTGGCCGGTCCTGTTGTGCAGTCACCGCCCCCGAAAACATGTTTTTTTCCGGTCTGAAAGGTGGACTGGTTGACCACCAGGGTTTTCCACGGGGTCAACAGATCCTTTTCCGGATAAACACTGTCCACAACGCACGTCTGACCCACGGCCGGAATAATGGCATCACAGTCGATGACATAATCCATCGCCTGGTCAATGACCACATTGACAATAGGTTTTCAAATTCAGAATTCTGGCAGCCCCCGAGATGGTGACCCCGAAAAAAATCACCGGGGTGCTAAGATTCAGAAAATCCGTTATGGTGCCGTTGACCAGACTTGATCCGGTCACAAGAACCATATCGGAATCAGCGATAACCTGATTTGTTCTATCCGGGGCTTCAATGGTGACCCCCGAGACGGTCTTACCGATGTTATCCCTGTCCAGATCGATCACACGGGTTGAATAAAAGGGGGCCAGTGCCGCCAAAAAGCCCGGCTGGTAGCCGATCAAAGCCACCTTGCTTCCGGGGGGGATCATGTCCTTGAGTTGACCGGCGCAGATTTTGGGTTCCTGGTCCTTGCAATGAACGGTTTTATCACACAAGCCCAGAGACCGCATCACCGCGTTAAGACCGGCCACAAAGCAGGCCCGGTTCCGATTGGAATCCATTTCCAGATTCACAAGCTCCTTGAGTGTAAAATCCCTGTTCTCGAAGTCATCGGTAAACGCTTGGCCCCTGGCATCTCGGAATGTCGCTTCCACCATGACTTCCCTACCCTTGACAATGGGATAATCGTCACGATCCGGTTTACCGATGGCCTGCTCCACAGAAAGGGCCTGACACCTGACATGAATCGGTTCATCGGAAAATCCAAGGTCTGAAATCAGGGCGTCGAGATACTGTTTCAACGTGTTGTAAATGGTCATGAGCTTCATTTCTCCATATATGTAGTAATCAGGGATGATCTTACTTGTTCTTCCATATCACCTTGGATAAATCGTTGACAGAATATTCAGATTAATATAATTTATTATTTGAATCAACGACCTAATTGTTCTGATCCGATCTATTGATAACCCATCCGAAAACTCCATTTCTTGGTAAAAAATAGCTGATATTCAACCGTTTATTCGAACGTACATATATGATTAACAAAGGAGATGTCATCATGGGAAATAAAATGTCGTTTTTTGTTGTCATTCTGTTTATTTGCTTCATTTCAACTGTTTCAGCGGAAGAGACCTGGAAAATTACATCTCTTGACTGGCAGCCCTACTCGGGGGCCGATATGGCGACCCAGGGCAACTCAATTCAGAAACTGAGGGAACTCCTGAAAAAGGAAGGGATCACTCTGATCGTTGAATTCTACCCCTGGAAACGCGCTCAAGAAACAGCAAAAAAGTCTGATTATGTAGGTTATTTCCCCGCATGGCCTGAAGAAGTCGGCGAAGGTTTTTTTACATCAGATCCCGTTGACTGGTCCAGCATCGATGTATTGAAAAAAACCGAAACAAAACTGCTTTTCAATACAATTGATGAACTGTTCCAAAACTATAAAGTCGGTTATGTCGATACATACAAATATCCTGATTCGATAACCATGGCCATCAAAACATACCCCGATAACGCAAAGGGTTCGCAAAACGAAATCAGTTTAGCGAAAATGCTTTCAAAAGAACGGTTTTCAGCAGCTTTGACAGATTCAAACGTGATGTTGTATGCGGCTCAAAAAGAAGGCATTTCCAATATCGAAACCTTTGGAGACAGCCTGATGCGAAAAGAACTGGTTATTGCATTCAGGAACGGCGACGATAATAAAAAACGTTCCGAATTATTAAAAAGGCTCTTAAATCAAAATTAATCCGTCGCGATTCATCAAACCTGTTCCCGGCCCCTGGTGTCCTTGGCATGGCACGTAAGGGGCCTCCCACTTCGCCGTGAACACCCCGTTAATGATCTTCGACCTTTCGGCTTTCAGATCTGCCAGTCAGGAAATAGGTTACTATCATTGATGGTTCTCCGGGCCAGCTGTATTCGGCTCATTTCCTCTTCAATAGTTCAATGTTACCTCGGCCCCCAGAACACATCCCCTGTCTGCGTAAAATCCCGTAACATATCGTGTGGAGTAGTGCTCGTCCGTGAGATTCCGACCGTACACCGTGAGGTTAAGCAGAAGATCCTTGATGACGACATCCCACTGGATATTGGCGTCCACACGGGTGTAGTCCCCAAGTCCGCCGGATTCGGCCAAGCCCATGGCACTGCTTGTATCTGTCCATTTGTCCACTTTTTTAACAGACAGGTTGGCGGTGTAGGCCTTCCATGTGTGTTTCAGTGAAATGGAATAAAGGTTCTCCGGATTGGATACCCCGATGGAATCGGTGGTCTCTCCGCCTTTGGTGGTCTCAATGTCAAGCATTCGGGTCCAGCTCATCTTATAAGAGGTGTTTTTGCCGATGTTCCCGTTGATCATAAGCTCAAGCCCCCGTCTCAGTGTATCGGACTCGGTATAGAAGTAGTAGGTTCCCCCATCCAGTTCATAGGTGGTATGTGTTGCGGACTTGGCGTTTTCGGTATCAATGCTGAACCATGTCAGAACCGGTTTAACATATGAAGCCACATCGGCAGAAAAAGAGACCTCAATACGGTCCTGTTTTTCACGGTGAAGCTCACCGGATTCAGCACGCATGTCAAAATCCCCGGTTGTGCCCTGCTCACCGTGAAAATAACGTCCATCCAAGGAGAACATGTCCGTGATGCGGTAAAGTGAACCCAGGGTGATGATTTTCGCCGGTGCCATGTCCACATCGTTGTTGGCATCGTCATTGGCTGGGCTGGTGCTTGAATTGTCGATGTGTTTGGTGTCCTGGCGGTATCCGCCGTCCAGCGTGAGGCGGCCATCAAACAAGCCCTGTTCCACAGATGCAGACCATCCTGTCACGGTGGTGTCATACCTGTTGTAAGCTTTGCTGGTGTTGGGACCGAAACCCGTGCTGTTGGAATACTGCCCGCCAACCTGAAACAGCGTAACACCGAAGCGGGCATTGTGGCGAAGACCCAACCCCCTGGTTTTTTCTTCATAGTGCTTGACCGTCATTGAATCCGAAATAAAACTATCGTTGTGTTCTTCCTGTTCGTACTTGGTCTGAAACACATTCAGCAGCGTGGTCTGGTCAGGGGTCCACGTCATGCACATATCCCCAGAAAAAACCGTGGTTTTCAGAGGGTCATAGTACCACTTCACATCGGACAGAACCCCGTCCACCGTGACACCTCTCTGCATTTCAAAGCGACCCGAATCGTGATAGGCCATCATGTTGAGTGAGAGTTTCCCGGCCCGAAAACCTGTCCCGGCCATGCCGCCTTCGGAGCTCTGACCGTCAAACCAGGTATCCTTGCCAGGCCGGTCCATGGTCGCCAAAAGCCCCCCGATGTACCCGTCGACTAGGGAGGACGCCTCGATATGAGTTCCGGCATACACGCTCACGTTGGTTGCTGTGGGATGGCCCCCGGTCCCTTGTTCAGCAGATGCCGTAAGGGATGCCTCTGTCTTTTGAGAACGTTTGGTCCGTATAATGATATAGCCCGTGTTAAGACCGGACCCCGAACCGGAGGCACCGATGGGAATAGAGGGTCCCAGGGTCAGGGATGTGGATCCCCGGATGACCTGAAGTTCCTCAATGGCTGCCAGAGGGATTCGAAACAAAATCCGATTGGTCGACGGGGGAAGCACCGCACCGTCGATGATATACGTAAAACTTCCGCCCCCGCGCTGGGAGATAAAATAGGGGCTTTTCCGCCCCTGATATGTCACGTTCAGTCCCACAGCCTTATCGAGCAGGTCATTGAGGTCTTTGGGGCGAAGATCTTTGATTTTCTCCTGGGAAAACACTTCTGTACTCACCCGTGCACTTGTTTCCACTCGGTAGGGGTTTTGTGTGCTGTCCGGGTCGAGATCCCTTCGACCAGACAGACTGTCCGCTGTCACCGTGATCGTTTCCAGTTGTTGGGGTTTCGTTTTATCTTCTTCTGTTTCGGCAGTTGATGATCCCATACCAATGACCGACAGGCATATCCACACGCAAGCCCACGTGGTGATGTGATGTTTCATGTCTTCTTTCCTTTCAAAGAAATCACTAAAAAATAATACAAAACAGAAACTTAACTTTTGTTATTGCAATGGAACCCTCCCGGTTCTCATGGCATCGGGCACACAGACCCGTGTTCCGCAGAGAGTATGGGCCACATCCATATCCAGATGATACAAATCGGAAAGGGATGCCTGGGTGATGACGTCATCGGAAGGCCCCGTGATGACCACCCTCCCCTTTTTCAGCATCAGAACCTGACCGGACATCCACAGGGCATGGTCCGGGAAATGGGTGGTTTTGATAAAGGTATACCCTTCGCTGGCAAGACTGCGGATGGTGGTGAGCAAACGCACCTGATTCCCGTAATCAAGACCGCTCACCGGCTCATCCATGACAAAGGTGTCGGCTCCCTGGGCCAGTGCCCGTGCGATCAGGCACAGTTGCCGTTCCCCTCCGCTCACCTCGGTATAGGACCGGTCTTTGAGATGGGCTATCCCCATCCGTTCCATGGCTGTTTCCGCCAGGGCTTTATCTTTTTTTGAATAGCGAAAGATAAAGGGCTTATGGGGAATCCGTCCCATCATCACCACATCCATCATCCGGAACGAAAAAGCCATGCGGTGGACCTGGGGAACATAGGCAATCTTCCGGGCCAGCATCCGTGTGGGAAATGTGCCCACATCCTGTCCGTCCACATGCACGGTCCCGCTGTCAGGCTGGAAAAACCCCAGAATCAATTTCAACAAGGTGGTTTTACCGCTGCCATTGGGGCCCAGAACAGATAAAATATCCCCCTTGGTGACGGACAGGGACACATGGCTGAGTACCGGCGTTCCGGAATAGGCGTAACTGACCTGATTGACCGAGATAAAATTCATTAGCCCCATCCTTTCCTGGCATGTCTCAACACCAGAACAAAAAAAGGAATCCCGCACAGGGCTGTCAGAATACCCAGGGGGATTTCCACGGTAAAAACCAGCCTGGAAAGATCATCCATGGCCAGCAGGTAAAGACCTCCGATCAGAGCCGCCGAAGGAATCAGAACCCGGTTGTCCGGCCCCACGATCATACGTGCCATATGGGGAACCACCAGCCCGACCCAGCCGATAATCCCGGCCATGATAATGGTCAGGGCGCTCATCAAGGTGGCGCAGGCAATCAAAATAAACCGGATCAGACCCACATGAACCCCCAGGGACCGTGCCTCCTCTTCCCCCATGGACAAGGCGTTCATGTAGGGAGTCAGCGCCATGAGAATCCCCATGGACGTAAGAATGGGAACACATACGTAGCCCAGGGTTTGATTGGTGACGGACGACAGGCCGCCCATGAGCCAGAAGACAATGGCCGGCAATTGGTCGTATGGGTCGGCCAGGTATTTGACCATGGACAAGAGGGCCGTAAAAAAAGACCCGCTGACAATCCCCCCCAAAATCAGCATCAAGAGCCGGTCACCTTTAAATAAACGGGCCAGCCCCATGGACAGAAACACAGCCATACACCCAAAGACAAAGGCAGACACCTGAACCGCAAAAAAACTTTTAAAAAATACCATGGCCATAGCCGCACCAAAGGACGCCCCGGCCAGAACCCCAAGAAGACCCGGAGACACCAGGGGGTTTATGAACATGGACTGAAAGGCTGCACCTGAAACAGACAGTGCCGAACCCACCAGAATGGCTCCAAGAATCCTGGGCATGCGAATATTGAAAAATATATTTTCAAGAAGACGCATATCCGGGTCCATGGAGGGATTTTTGCTTTGAACCATCCATGAGACCAAGCCGATTCCATCGGACAAACCCGCGGGATATCTGCCCAGAAAAAAAGAGCACAGGGCACAGGCCATAAGAAGAACACTGATCAGGATTACCACCCACAGATGCTTCATGGTTTGAATATATCCTTGAGGTCTTGATCGGACAGGGGCCGGTTCAGAAACAGGGAATAGAAATCACGGGTTTCCTCATCCTGATCAAAGGGATAACGTCGGGGATACAAGGCATGGGCCAACCATCTGGCCCCCAGAAGGCGCATGAACGACGGCGGTCTGTCAAACCAGTTCATGGGGGTCCGGGGGATCAGATACACCCGATGGTCGTTGACCGCCCGGATTCCCCGCCACCGTTTATCTGAAAAGACATGGCGATAAAATTCCAACGCATGGGTGACGATCACCTGGGGATTGTATAACAACACCTGTTCCATGCTGATCTTTTGCATGCCGTAGGTGCTTGCAGCCTGACACAAATGAACATTGTCACCGCCGCAGACAGGGATCAATTCCGAATGGATGGAGTCGGTACATTCGGTAGAAAGACCGTCGTTATTCTCGGCATAGTACACGGACACACGGTCTTTTTCCGGGATCGAATCCCTCAGGGTTTTCATCCTGGACAGGGTTTGCTCGGCATATAAGGCAAGGGCTTCAGCGCGCTCCGCATCGCCCAGAAGGTGCCCCATAAAACGGAACACCGCCGGATAATCGTCCAGTTGGTCCATGACGATGAAGACCAACGGGACGCCCAGGGGTTTCAAGGCCGCTTCCATATCTTTATCTTTCATGGATAGTGTGTGCCGCCAGACCAGAACGATATCGGGACGGATGGACAGAAGGGTTTCCATGTTGGGGGTCCGGCCCTGGCCGAACCATCCCCCGGCCACGGGCAGGTCCTTGAGGCGGGAATCCAGAAATCTATCGTCCTTTCCGTTCAGCGGAAAATTAAGTCCCGCGATTCGCCCTGGATCCACGGCATAGATCAGGTTGGTGGCAGGTGGCGATGAGCCGTAGACGGACCGGATCACTTCCGGTACGATCACGTGTCGCCCGGCCATATCCACGATGGTTCGTGCCTTAGCCCCAGGGGCAGAACCAATCAGCCATATCAGCAGGATGATCCCTGTGATGTTCATTTTCTTTTTCATGATGTGGGTTACTCCAGATGATTCAAATCATTTTTTTCGGCATTCTGCCGTTCCATGGCTCCAGCCTGGACGTAAGAGCGGGGAGAATAACGATCGTGCCGAAAGTCCTTCGACGGTTTGCTGAACGATCGGTTGATGGACGGCAGCGAAAAATCCATGTCATAAAAAACCCGGTAAACATCCTGGGCCTCGGCCATAATATCCGGGGAAAAATGATCTGGATGCAAAGTGGCTGTGATGAACATCAAACCCAGAATCCACCGGGGGCTACCAAAATCCCATCCTGGAGCCGGATGGGCGTATATCCGCCTATTTCTCACGGCATTCACATCCACACCCAAGGTGAGGCATCGCTTGTAAAAGGCTGGGATCGTTTCCGAGATAAACGCGGAAACAAAAATCACATCCGGATTGAGACGGTTGAGTTGTTTGACGTCAATACTGCAACCGGGGCGGCCTTCCCCGGTAAGTTCAGTATTCACGCTGTAGCCTCCGGCCCGTTGCACCAGTCGGTTTTCCATGCGTCCCGGATTCAAGGCAAACAAGGGAGTTCCCATGGCATAGTATACCCTGGGCTTTTCAGACACCGTTTCAAGGCATGTCCGGATAAGGGCCAGCTTATCTTCCAAAAAACCCGATACGATGTCCGCCCGCTCAGTCTGACCGAGGATATGGCCAAAACGGCGCAATGTTTT
Source organism: Pseudomonadota bacterium (assembly GCA_018818835.1). Taxonomy (GTDB): domain Bacteria; phylum Desulfobacterota; class Desulfobacteria; order Desulfobacterales; family Desulfolunaceae; genus JAHIRD01. The sequence continues at coordinate 110,001 of JAHIRD010000150.1, read as the reverse complement.
AATATACGAATCCGGGTCCTGAATATCATGATGAAATGCCTGGAGTCCGCCGTTTTGAAGCAGTGTTTCACAGGCCCCAACCATATGACTGCGCTGGGAAAGGCCCAGAACATTGAGCATGGCTTCGACCATCTCCAAAGCCCGTGTAAACGGGTATCCCCCTTCAAACCCACGCTCCATAAAGTTTTTGGCCGTGATGTCACCTTTCATGGCAAGATCGCCATCACAATGGGGACAATGCCCCGTTTCATTTACCGAACCCTTTAAAGGCAGAAGCTTGGCGCCCATGGGTCCGAAAAAATCACGTCGGAAGACTGTTTTTTTACACGAGGGGCACACCGTATCCAGCCAGGTTGTTCCCGGCGAATTAAACAGATACACAAAATCAAGGGTTTGTTTCAGTTGATCACAAAAATCTTCGGCATCACCGATATCGGGTTCCAGCGTAAGATCCGCATTTTCAAAGGGAATGAAGCGCATGACCTGAAAGGGGATTTGGGGTGAAAGGTCTGCCACATAACGGGCCAGGGCCTTCAACTCGTCGCCATTGTCTGTGCGGTACATGCAGGAAATTTCCACATGTACTCCCCCGTCATAAAGGGTTTTCATGTTACGGAGGACCGGTTCGGCCCCGGATGCGCCACAGGCCTGATACACCGGGTCCCACATCCCTTTCATGCCCATATTCACAAAATCAAGACAGGGCATCAGCCGGGCCAGAGAGGCTTCGGAAAAAAGACCGTTGGTCGAACAGCCCACCATCAGTCCACGGTGTTTGGCTTCCCGGGCCACACGGGTGAAGGTGAGGTACGAGGCCAAGGGGTCATTCATCAGAAAAACAATACCCAGACATTCGTGCTTGCAGGCGAGAGAGACTACCTGCTCCGGGGTAAGGCGTTTCATAAGCCGATCCCCGGAATCCATGTCCCGGACCAGTACCGTTGAAATGCATCCGTTGCAGGACAGGTTACAGCCCAGGGTGCTGATCTGAAGAAAGGTCGCACCGGGATAAGCGTGTAATATGGGCATGGTTTCAACGGAAATGGGGCAGGCCACCAGGTAATGGTCGGCAAAACGCTCCTCCAGTTGTCCGTCTTTAACAGAGTACTGACCGCAAAAGCCGCTTTTTCCCTCCGAAATGATGCATTCTCTTGAACAGATATCACAGTGTACCATGGGCTTCTCCCTTGCTGATCATGATCCACAATCCTTTACCCTGATCCTGAAAAATCGCGAAATCCGGGATGCCTGATTCGGTGAGCAGTTTATTGAAGCGGTCCACCGCATCCGGTCCGAGACGTTCGGATACTTTTTTCTTCCAGGTGTCACCCCCCTGTTTTCTCTGTTCCATTTTCCGGCTGATCTCTTTTTTGATGGCGTCTGAGCCAAAGCCCCCGCCGATATAGGTTTTGCCTCCCGGTTTCAACACTCTGTAAATTTCTTTAAAAGCAGAGACCAGGTCTTTCCAAAAAAAAATCGATCCCCGGCTGATGGCCAGGTCCACGCTATGGTCCGGCAATGGAATGGATTCGGCACAGCCCTCAAGTATCCGGACCCGATCGGACAGACCCGCTTCCGCAACATTTTGAACAGCCAGCTCCCTCATCCCTTGGGAGGGGTCCAGAAACCCCAGATCAAAGGGACCTCGTTTTGCCAGGGCCATGCCCAGATGACCTCCACCACAGCCGATATCCAGACAAAATCCTTTTTTAATCCCGGTTGCCTCGATAATTTGTTCTGCGATGACCGGATAAGCCGGAGCAAAAATCCTTCGTGCGATTTCATCGAATGCCTTGGGATCAGTCATCTGATCCTTTTCTTTGGGCGATTGACGTGACGCACTCTCTTCCATGGATGACTCTGATGTCAGGTCGGTTTGTGATCTCAAGACGTTCTCCTTTTTTGAACAAAATCATGGTTAACACGTCATCGAAACGACTCATTTCCAATATATGGGGCTTAAACTATGTTTATGAAGTACATAGTATGTTTTTAAACGTCAAGTATTTTTTAATGGGCTAATTCTCAGAAACAATATGTTTCCAGGTGTGGGATTATTTTTTGATGCAAGATTTTGGCGAATACCGTGATCTGACCGGTTCACAAAGTCGTTGTTCCCCGGTGATCAGATCCATGGTTTGAAGAAGATTTTTTTGACAGATCTCTAAGCAAGACCTTCAGGCATGTGACATAGGAATGAATAGTAAGAACGCATACAAAAAGAACGATAATCACTGATTTATTTATGATCCCATCATCATGTCCTCCCAAATGATAATCATGCTACTTATCCTCATTAATAAATTCTTATCGTGACTAATAGCAAGAAGACCCATGTTTCGTTTTTTCACACTGTCCAAAAGGACGGACCATATCTGGGCCTGGGTCACAGGGTCAAGCATGGTGGATATTTCATCGGCAATGACAAAGCGCGTTTGGGGTCCCAGGGCGCGTGCCAGACAAAAACGCTGGAGTTCACCGCCGGACAGTTCGTTGGGCCAGCGCTTCAGCCACTTTTTTTCGATACCCAGAGACGACAGCACGATGTCATCGGGCCTAAAACCTTCGTTCAGGGTCCGGTGCATACGCCAGCGCGGGTTCACAGCCTTTTCAGGATGCTGACTGATCAGCTGGACAGGATTAAATCCCTTTTGGGGAAGGGGCCTGCCACCCAGGGTCACACCTCCGGCAAGGGGTTTTTCGTACCCGGCCAGAATGCGCGCCAGAGTGGACTTGCCACAGCCGCTGGGCCCGGAAATGCCCAAAACCTGTCCGGGCTGAAGCTCAAGGTGGACCCTGTCAAGAATCCAGCGGCTCTTTTTGTAACGGAATGAAAGGTCTTTGGCTTCAAGAGGCATGAACGCACCTGACCTTTCCCGAACGCAGCTCTCGCAGTTCCGGACGTTCATTCTTACACAAGGAGGTTCCGGCCTCACACCGGGGCTCGAACAGACACCCCGAGGGAAGATAATCCTGTAAGGGCTGGGAGCCGGAAATGGGATGAAACTCATTTTCCGGCAGAGCCCGCCACAGAGCACGACTGTATGGGTGCCTCAACAGATGGCCCTGATCCTTGAAATCCGAGGACGGACAGATTTCGACCACGGTTCCGGCATAAAGCACGGCGATCTGATCGGCCACACCCAGAGCGGTTCCCATGTCGTGGGTGATAAGCATCACCGCACAGCCCTGGTCGGCCAACTCCCGCAACTGAGTGAGTGTTTCCTGGGCCACCTGGTGATGAAGGCCGGGGGTCGGTTCATCGGCGATGATCAGCCGGGCGCCGCTGGCCAGAGCGGACGAGACCAGCACTCGCCTGGCCATACCGCCGGACAGTTGGAAAGGGTACCGTCGGGCGTCACGGGACGTGAGTCCGAAACGCTCAAACATGTTTTTCTGCACGGCCCGTCCCTTTCCGTTTCGGACCGACGTGCGCACCTGGGCTCCCGCACGCATCAGGGGATCAAGGGAATTAACCGTCTGGGGAATCAGGGCCATGTCCCGACCCCGGAGTGCCCGCTGGCGTTCCGGTGTCAACGGCTCACCCTTAAACACCAGGGCTCCGGTCATGGTGGCATTTGACGGTAGAATGCCGAGGATGGCATGGGCCAGAAGGCTTTTCCCGGACCCGCTTGAACCCACCAGGGCAAGAATTTCTCCGGCCGCAACGGAAAGATTGAGGTTGGACACCGCCGCCATGGTTTTCTGCCTGAGGCCGGTCCTGTATTGCGTGAACGAAATGGAAAGATCGATAATCGATAACATGTCATATCCTTTCATCATGAATGCCCATCCAGAAATATAGTGGGGCACGGCGTGCCGTGCCCCTTTCGGAACGTCCGCACAATGCATTTTATGGATGGGCACTCGTTTATTATTATTCATGGGCACTGTGCGGATCCGTCAGCTGCCGCAAATGATCCCCGATGATGTCCATGGACCTCACGATCACAAGCAGAGACAGCCCGGGAAAAAACGCCAGCCACCACATGCCCGTGGCCAGATATTTCATGGACTCTGACAAAATCACCCCGATGGCCGGCTGATGGGGAGACAGACCAAACCCCAGAAACGTGATGGAGGCCTCGTGCAGGATAGCGTGAGGAAACAGCAACAGAATTCCTACCAGAAACTGGGGGGCAAGATGGGGCATCACATGCCTGACGGCAATGAACACTCGGCTCCGGCCCATGTGTTTTGATACATGAACGTATTCGGAAAACCGGATTTGGAGCACTTCGGCCCGAATCAAACGGGTCAGACTGGGCCAGTGGGTGCAGGCCACCCCCACGATGACGCCCTTGGCTCCGCCCCCCATCACAAAGGCGATGAGAATCAGGGCCACCAAATGGGGAACCCCGAGGAAAAGATCCACCAGCCAGGACACGGCCGAGTCCACGGTTTTCCCCAGAGTGGCTGATGCCAGACCCAGAATCATAGCAATCACCACACTGGCCAGGGAGGCGATCATGCCGATGCCAATGCTCACAGTCAGGCCTTTGGCGGTTCGGGTGAACATATCCCGGCCCAGCCAGTCGGTTCCGAATAAATGATTCCATGATGGGGCAAGATTCCGCTGATCAAAGTGGGTTGCAATCCGGTCATTGTCAAGCAGGATGCCTGCGGCAATCATAACGCCCACGACCACTGCCGCCATCGCCATCAGTAGCAGTGTCTGCTGCCTGCGGTTCAAGGTTGGAATAAAGGCCATAACCGGATAGGGCATACGCGCTGTCAGTGATGTATTCATAGGGTTGTTGCCTCCGTAATCCTCGGGTCCACCACCAGGTAGATGAGATCGGCCATAAGGTTGCCTGAAAAAACAAACAGGGCACTGAACAAAACAATGCCCAGAAGAAGGGGCAGATCACCCCGGAGTCCGGCCTGGACCGTAGCGTTGCCAAGGCCCGGATAGGAAAACACCTGCTCGGCCAGTACCGACCCGCCGAACAGTTCACTGAATGAGGCGAACTGCAAGGTAATGGCCGGAAGCATGATGTTCCGGAGCCCATGCTGCCACAGCAGCTGAACACCGTGTTTCCCCTTGGCGCGGGCAAACAGGATATAATCGCTTTTCAATACATCAATCAGCTTCTGCCGTGTGTGCAGGGCGATGTTGGCCACACCGATAATGGACAGGGTCAATGCAGGCAGGATAAGATGGTTGACCCGGTTCCAGATGGTGACATCCTCGCTCAGTTGACCTGCCGGAACACCCAGCCCCACGGGAAACCAGCCCAGCCAAACGGAAAACACCATAACCAGCAACAGCCCCAGCCAGAAGGTGGGCGTGGACGCAAGGGTCAGGCAATACCATTTCAAGATTCTGTCCAGCCACCTGCCCTGATTCATCCCGGCAGTCACGCCCATGACAAAGCCGATGATCCCTGAAAAAAACCATGCGGCCGCCATCAGGGCAAGGGACGCCGCAAACCGGTCTTTGATCACATCACGGACAGGACTCCGGAAAATCATGGAAACACCCAGATCACCATGAATCAGGGCACGGCCCCAGCGGACAAACCGTTCAAGGGGGGGCTTGTTCAGTCCCCAGTATTCCGAGATCTGTTCCCTTTGCTGTGAACTGACCCGCATCATATCCGCCCCCACATAGGCCTGCACAGGGTCAATGGGCGAATAGGAAAGAAGGACAAAGGAAATCACGCACAAGGCAAAAAGCAGAGTCATTATGCGAAGGGCTTTTCCCGTCAGCCACGTTACCCGTTCCAATCGTATCATCATCAGGCTCCTTTCCTGGCCGGTTTCCAGCACCATTCCTCGATGTTGTCCGTCAAGGGCCAGCCATGGCCGTGGGGATGGATTTTCTGGGCACCGATGGACAGATCATCACGCACCAGATAAATGTGTTTGATATTCACCAGCCAGGCCCAGGGCGCATCCCCTTTGAAACTGCAGCCCGTCTGGCCATCCCACTGGGCCTTTTTCCAGTATTCCCAGGCCTCTTTCTCGCTGGCAGAGCCCATGGCTTTTTCCATGTACCCGTTTACCTGGGGATTGAGATAATACCCTGCGTTATAATAGTCCCGGCCCATGGTTTTGCTGTTGTAAAGGTTGTACATCTCAAGGGGATCATGGCTGCCCCAGCCGAAGAGCACGGCATGGGCGTGCATCAATGTCCGAATATCGTCCCAGCTCTTTCCCTCAATCCGGATCTCTATGCCCAGCGGCTTGACCCTGTCCGAAACGGCGATGGCCAGGGATTGGCGGATCTGGTCCCCCGAGGGATACAAAAGGAGAAAGGAGGCGTCCACAACGCTCTTTTCCAAAATCCCATCCCCGTCCGTATCTTTCCATCCTCCTGCCGCGAGAACATCTCTGGCCTGTGAAAGGTTTCCGTCATCAATCACCGTATCCGGATTCCACCAGGGAAGTGTGTCGCAGGCGGTGTACGCCGGGGAACCGTAACCGTTCAGAACGCCGTCAACCAGGGCCTTCCGGTCCACGGCAAGATTCACGGCCTTCCGGATGGCCACATCCGCTGTCACCGAATTGCCCACAGGCGTGTCATGCGTTCCTGTGGCCTCGGGCAGCACACAGGGAAACATGATACCCCGATTGTCCACACTATCGATGGCTTCAAGGCGCATACCCGAAACCGGGTGGGACGCAAACATGGGAATGATTGCGGCAATATCCACCTGCCCTGCCCTGGCAGCGGCATAGGCTGCTTCCTCGGTCAGATAGAGAAAGGTTATCTTTTTAAAAAAGGGCTTTTCCCCATAGTAATACGGATTCGCCTGAACAATGAGTTGCTGACCCTTGTCCCACTGAATAAAAACAAAGGGGCCGGAACCCAGGGGCCGTTGGGAATAATCAGCCCCATGGGCGTGTTTCGGAACAATTCCGGTGTTGGTCAGAATGTTGATGAAGGTGGACTGGGGGTAGTTCAAGACGAACTTCACCGTATGGTCGTCCATGGCCTTGACCGATTTCATGACGCTCAAATCCACCACCGAACTGCTTTTCAATGTGGTTTCATAGGTATACACCACATCAACCGCCGTCAGGGGGACCTTGTCAGAAAAAAGCACGTCCTGCCGCAGTGTGACTGTCCAGGTCAGACCGTCCGGACTGACCGAATAATCCCTGGCCAGATCGTTGACAATCGTCATGGTTCTGTCGCGTTTAAACAGAGTGCTTTGAAACAAAGGGGACCCGTACCGGCCCCAGCCGTTTGTGGGATCAAATCCACCATCTGGCTCTCCTGAAATCGCAAGGATCAGTTCATCCCGTTGAGCCAAGGCCATGCCTTCAGCCTGAAAACCTGGAAGAACAAGACAGGCAATCACGATCATAAGCACCAACACCCGTATTTGTCGTAACATGTTCATCAGAACTCCTCGTGTATAACGTTAGTGTCCATCCGGAAATGATTCCATCATAGGCACGGCGCGCCGTGCCCATCTCCAGCACCGACAACCGTCATATCACACCCAACGCTGCCGTCTCCGGACAGGAAAAGGTTAGATACTGTATCTCATCGACAGATAAAAGGCCCTGGGGTTGCTGCTCATATACTGATTTGCACCGCTCCAGTAGCCCACGAATTCCGCATAGGTCTGATCAAACAGATTTTTCACATCCAGAGACAGGATCCATTTTTTTGCAATGGACTGATACACCGTCAAATCCGTTGTTTCATAGCCATCATAACTGTGCTCGTTGGTCTCATCCGTATACCACTTGCCCACATTCCGGTACCAGAGTCTGGCCCCCGTCCCAAAAGACGAATCGTATTGTATCCCCATGTTCCAGATGTATTCGGGAACCGAGGTCACCCAGTTCCCGTCATTTGAACCACCGTCAAATGTGGAATCATCCAGGGTGAGGGAGGTGAAAATTTGCAGGCCGTTCAAAGGCATCACATCAATCTCCACTTCATGACCTTTTCGCACGGCATCCCCCTGGCTGACATATTCGCCTGCAATTTCCGTCACCACGTCTTCTTTGCTGTGGAAATAAGCATATCGAAGAAGCAACCATTCATAGGGATTGGCTTTCAAGCCCATTTCCGTGAACAGAAGGTCATTCACCTCCCTGTGATTTTCAGCGTATTTTTCGTCCTTTTTCGGCAGGGTAAAGGTGGTGCCCACATTGGCGTACACACTGAACCAGTCGGTGATATTACCGATAATCCCGCCTTTGTATGTGGTCACATTGTATTCGTCCATATCCCGGGATATACCGGTCAGCCGGTCCGTTGTGTCCCCGGTGAAAAGATCATGACGGATTCCCGCAAAAAGACGCAGAAAGGTGATGGGGTCATAATTGGTTTTGAGATACAAGCCGTAGTTTCTGAAGATATAATCATCTTCACTGTTGATGCTCTGACGTACCCGGGCATCAGTGTTCCAGTTCTGGACGTTGGAGTCATAATTCCGGAAATCAAAGCCGGTATCAATCTTAAGTCGCTGTTCTTCACTGACATCAAGGGTGTATCCAAGGTTGGTCAAAAAACCCGTCACTGTTTCGTCTCCATACGCTTCCGTCTGACCGTCTCCCCAGTCCGCATACCGACTCCCGGTGCTTTCCTTGCGCCAGAGCCTGGCCTGAACCGGCAGATCACCGTTTTCATTCCAATCCAGATGCAGCGATAATTCGTTCAGGTCCTTTTGACCTCCGTCATTCTGTGATGGGGCAAAGGCCTGCCGGGGGTCCTGGTTCCACTGATCTTCGCTGATATAACTCCCCGTGAACCAATCCGCCGAGTACATATGGGCCTGGAGCCCGATCTGGAGATCATCAGCGGGCCGAACATACCACTTGCCATAGGCGTTCTGCCGTTTGTTCTCGTTGTTATCCCGCCAGCCGTCTGTGCTGTAATACTCCACGGAATAAACCTGGCTATACATTCCGTCATCCTGCTCACTGCCCCCGGTGACATAGGCCCTCTGGGTGTTCCAGTTGCCCAGGGACACATGGGACTTGAAGAAATCACCCCGTTTCCGTGTTTCGATATTAACGATCCCAGCCCTGCCCCAGTTTCCGTAACGGGCGTCAATGGGACCTTTGATCACCTCGATCCGGTCCACTTCATCCGGGGCCAACTGATTGAGATCAGGTGCCCCGTCTTCCTGCCAGAAATGATCGTTGATGGGGATTCCGTCAACGTTGACAAGATTGTCACTGCCATGGTTGCTGTTGAAGCCGCGCATGGTGAATCCGTTGGGCACGCCTCCGTTTCCATAATCCCTGTAGATGAAGCCCGGAATTCTGCGCAGAAGTTCCAGGGCGTTGCCGACCACCTCCTTTTCAATCTGATCCCGCCCCAGGATGTCCACCGAACCAGGGAGATCCACGGTGTTTTTTGCATTCTTTCTGCCAGAGACCAGCACTTCACCGATATTCATAAACACTTCGCCCCGTCCGGGACTCAGCACCTCACTGTTTTCCGCTGTTGAATCGTTTTGATTTTCCGTGTTTACCCGGGCATCTGTCACGGACGGTTCTTTTTGGATCTCATCCGCCAGGGCAGGCAACGCACATATCAGAACTGCCGCCATCACCGCAACCCGTACACCCACACCTTTTCCTATCATCCAACTCCTCCTTTTCACCGGGGCATTGGTGTTTGACTTAAAAATCAACCCAAGGACATGAACGTCCATTGGATTTGACTTTTTTTATTCCGTGCCTTTCATCTTCTGAAAAAAGATTCTTTTCCATCCAAAAACCCAGGCACAAAAAAAGCCACGGAGGTTCATGATTATGGAAACATCAACCTTCGTGGCTCTGTTTTTTCAGAAGCGGACCGGCGCCGTATTCAAACAGCAAACCACCACTTATTATTTAAGTATTAATTGATTCTTTTTTATAAAAAGACGGCTTCGACCGTCGGTGTGTGATTGTTTTTTGGAAACATTTCAGAGTTCATTAGGGCTGTCAATAAAAAAATCACGGTGAACCATGGGATGGTTAATCCGAGACCTGTATTTCTTTATTATAAACCTTTTTTTCCCCAATGCGGATGCCCAGTTTTTCAATGACAGGACTCTGTTCACCATGCATCAACTTCAGTATCTCCAGGCGGGCATCGGAAGACGACAATCCTTTTTTCACCAGCATGGCCTGGATATTTGCAAACACACGTCTGCGGTTTAATCCAGCCTCTGACGTATCCCGCCGTTCCGAAAAAAAATCCATGAGGGTGGAGCCACAGACACAGTTCCTGAAAAGTTCAACAATGGGCCTGTCGTCATCATCCATAGACGCTTTAAGGCCGCTTCCGGAAGGAACAGGTAAAGATTGTGACACAAAATCTTCTGCCGTATGAAACTCCCTATGACACATGCTGCATTTCTTGGGAAAAGCACTTTCAGAAAGTGATTGTAAACCCTTGTACAGCTCGGCAATGTCCTTGTCATTTTCCGATGATGTCATGGGACCTCTTTCATAAAAAATTTTGTTTATCGAAGACCGTGCCGCATGGGGTGTAAATTCTTGCGCGTGACCTGAATGAGATATCTCGACCATTTGTTGTTGCAAAACCAAAAATTTAATAATTATACATTCAATGTTGCATTAAATTCAAATCATTATTTCACATCCGCCATTCGCGTGGTCACAAAATAGATGATGATACGGAACCTTGAGGGGGAATACCAGTATCTGTTGAGTTTTTTCCGTATTTATGATTATTAGTCTTTTTGTTCTAAGAGCAATAACGATAACCTGATTGACTCCATGAGGATTGAATCATGACGCTGAAAACCTGTGTGAATGCTTCCGGGCGCTTTGTTTATGGTGTAAACACGCCTTTTTTCCATATTGCAAACTTCAGAAAAAACAATCGCATGTGTGTTCTTGGAAAAGATGCCGAGGGAAACATGGCCATGAACACCAGGAACTTCCCTGAAAAATCTGTGGACGAGCCCATGGCGGATGTGATTTATGAGATTCATAATCCCTTTCCCTTCCGGGGGGCTACCTTTATCAATTCGGCATGGGCGAAAGGGAAAAGCAAAGACCCCTTGTCAATAAACCTTCCAAGCCCCACACCCATGAGTTTTACCCAAAAGATGAAACAAAGTTTGGGCGATTCGATTCCTATGGATCAGATCTTTTCAAACCTGCCCCAGCAAATTCTATTGACCATCGCCTCCGAATCCACAGACACCGAGGAGTTGGTCAGGATCGCTCATTTGTGCTGTACCTTTCAGTACACGAACGACAACATCGACGGAATTCGTTTTGAAAAAAACAAACACGGTGACCTTCAACCCGAAATTCAAAACCACGTCCTGTTTGAAGCCCTGGTCAACAACCCCTGTCTTCCGGATATTTTCAAGGAAGTAATGGTATTAAGGCCGGGCATTCAGGGAGGGAGCGAGATCATGGGGGAATATCTGGATGCATCCTGTATAACCCATGTCTATGAATACCTTCGTCGGAACAGCTATATTCCCTGGGGACACTTTGCCTCCAACATGGCCGAAGACGCCATTCGATACGACATGGCCCAGGTTTCCGAAGAAGACATCAAAGGATTACGATTCCTGTATTACCAGAGAACCGTCTCACGGATCGGGGACATGCTGGGGCTGGGAAGCCTCACAGAAAAACGTACAGCCACGGAAATAGAACTTGAGGCCTTGCGATGCCGGATCATGGAAAAAATTCGCTCAGAAAAATCCGGGAATCTCTTTTTCAATGCCACGCTCTGGGGCTGGAATTACGGGTTCACATTCACGGCGGGAGGCTACAATCTCCATGGATCCCACCAGCAGATTCATCAGCAGTATGCCCTTCTCCCAAAACAGGTCAGTGGATTCAGCGGATATGATCAGGGAGCGGCGAATCTATCCACCTATGGATGCGGCGATCAGGTCTATGCGTTTATCAAAGCCTACAGACAGGAGACCGGCCAGGATTTTTTCGCCGATTATATGACAGCCATCCAAAACAACACGCGCATGGATTCAACGGATCAAACCCTGTCGTCCCTGGTGGTTTACGAAGATGACCACGTGATGCTCTTCGTCCCCAAGGCCCAGACCTCCCAGTGGGAGCTGAACCTTATGCCCAAAAAGCCCCTGGCCCATATCCTGGCCACAGACACAGAGGTCCGGCATGCTGTGGACAAGGCCATGTTCAAAGCCATGAAAACCCTGACAGCCCTGGGTGCCCGCATGGTCACCTGCATCGAATATTCAGGACGTTTTGACGTAACCGATGAAAAGCAGCATCTTCTTTATGCCTTTCTTCCCAAAATACCTTATTCCATGGGAGCCTTTACCGAAGCCCAGCTGCGTTTCATCAACGGCCATTATCCCGAAGATTTTGCCTATGCATGCAGGCAGGTATGTCCAAAGTAGATGGCGTCGTAAAAAGTCCCATATGCGGCGTTATCGTGTTTGACCGGACGTTCGACATACGCTCGTGTATGCCTTCGAGCCCGGCCAAACACTATGCCTTCCCTCGACATTTTACGAGTCCATCAAAGTAAGACGTTTGTACTTAACGCAAATGATTCACAAAGGCTTTCGACAAATGCTGAAAATCTTTTGGAGGGACAGAACACCGTCGAAAGATCGCCTCCCAACGTGTCACGAAGGTGTCTTTCATGGTCGTGATGATTGACATGGCATGGTCATCGACCAATCCAAAAACACCTGAAACGGTGAGCGCATTATCCAGAGTAGCTTTTCGAGAGCCATCTTTCCCAACACCCAGTGTCAGGTTGCGAGTCTCACCCGGCCCCATATCCGGCTGGGGGACAATGTCAAATGCAGGGGAAAGCGTCCAGCCCGATTCCGGAACATACAAAAACCCGTGATTGCGAAGGTGGTCATCGGAATTATTGCACAGAATATTAAACACCATTCTTCGGAATAACTGGGCAAGATCCGATTGAACAGATTCTGCGGCGCAGTATTTCCTCATTTGGACGGCGATATCCTGATAAGACCCTTTATCGACCACATTCGTTCCCAGCAAGGTGGCTGATGAAACATAATGAATGCGGTTTCCCGCCTCATCCCGGTCAAATCGTTTAATCAGGTACACGTCCCTGTTTCGGACAGCCAAGGTCTTTGTTTCAGGAACGATGATGCCACATTCCTTTGCCAGCATCATATTTGCATGTTCGATGCGGCAGGTGCTCCATCCTTCAAATTCTCTGCCGAATTTCACGATCCATGGTTTTCCGTCAAAAACAGTGGGGGCTTTGGGCTGTGCCCCTCCCAGGGAGGAGCCCCTGAAAAGAAATCGCCGGTATTCCAGTGGAATGTCCTTATCGTTGATCAGCTGATCTGCGACCTGAACCATCTGTTCAAGATCCAGGGCTATACCATGGGGCGGATAGTTTTCCCAGCCGGGGTGGATCGGTGCCGGGCCCTGTTGAAGATCATTGCCAAATGCAATGGCCCCCACCCTGTCCTGTGTGGGTATGGCCGTTAAATATTCAAATTCGCCGGGTGTCCGAGGCTCGGCCGCTCGTTCCAGGAGGTGCCGCCCCCAGCTGTCAGGTGAAACATCCCTGATCCCTCCGAAGACCGGAATATCCTCCGGTGTTCTAAAAACGCCAGACCCCAGGGGCAACATAACAGGATCAAGGGATACGGCGTCTTTCCGTTCAAGATACTTCCTTCCGTACTCAAACTCGGAAAAAACAGTTCTGTTGTCTTCATGGACCGTCAAATAACCGCATGGAATCCAGTTTCCTTTCAACTGAATAAAGACGTACGCACTGTTGGTTCTGGCCATTTACACAGGTATCCTTTTTTAAAAGTCCATATCAACAGACATCTTTTTTCTTACCCGTTTTTTTTGTGCGAATTTTTCTTTATCGATAAGATTTCCCACCGTATCTGCCGTGGGCTCAGCCAGTTTTTCAAGATCCTTTTCAAGCCCGAGGACCAGTAATGCTGACGCGATAACACCAAGGCCCACGGTGGACTCACCGGTTTCCACCCGCTGGAGTGTTTTCCGGCTGACAAACATTCGTTTGGCCATATCCTCCATGGTCAATCCCCGTTTTTTCCTGGCCAGACGAATATTCTGCCCAACACGGCTGATCATCGTTGTCAGAGACATGGGAAGCCCTTTGTTGCTTTTTGATAAACGTGTCATATATAGCCCCTTAATCTATATTTATGGGTCATATATAACTCATTTAATAAAATATGTCAATGGAGATTCATTCATCGGCGAGGGTATTGATTTATGGCCTAAGGTGGCTGTGGAACCGGACGCAATATGTAATTTCTTGATGGCGTTGAGTCCCATCTGCGACGTTATAGTGTTTGTCCGGACAAGGGTATACGCTCCACGCTCAAGCCACACCCTCCTCGCTCCCAGGCTCCGGCCTGGGAGTGTATACCGCATGGCTCCAGCCATGCCTCTGGAGGCAAGAGCCTCAAGGTACGCATTCCCAGCCAAGAGCCTGGGAACGAAGCTGCACGAGATGGCGATAATTACTATAATATGCTGAAAAACAAGACTTAAAGTAAAATCAATCACATCGTATGTAAGTGGAATAAAAATAAACACTTACGGACTATACGAAAGCCTGCCCCAGCGTAGTGAAAGGCTTGACTCCCGGCAGAGGAACCAGAGTCTTTTTTGACCTTCTTCGTGCTCTTCGTGTCCTTCAGTGAGCTGCGCGAACGGGTGGTGGATAAAAAAGAAAACAACGTTTCATTCCCAGGCAATGCCTGGGATTGAAACAAAAAGCAATTTTACCAAGTACATGAAGAAAAACGATTAAATAGTTTAACCACCCACTCCCTTCGGTCGTTCAAGAGCACGAAGAAAAGATATCAGCAGCCCAAACTTCATGTCCTTCATAACTTCATGGTGATTATAAAAACCCCAACACTCTACTTGTTCGCTTTTTTTGGAGAGCTTAAATCATCTGATTTATTGATAAAAAGAAAATCACCACCATCGTGACCCGCCTTGTGGATCACCCCATATTCGGGCAGTTGGTCAGCATTCCATCCAACATGTTTTCTTAATTGTGAAAATAGGCTGATGGAATCAATGACCGTGGAATTGTTATTTAAAGCTTTTATCAAGGCATTGGCAAATACAGAATGATTTCCACCGCCGCCGCCATCTAAAACAGGCTCCAGCCCACCGGAAGAAATGGCTATTCGCGCATGGCGACGAGCCATTTCAGCATAGGCCCCTTTTTGCCCCTGGGAGATTTGGATGGCCCGGGTTAATTTCCCTGAATAACAACTATCGGCAATAACCAAAACATGTTTCGCATGGATGGCCCGAATTGCAGATGTGATCGTAGCATTTGATATCCAATTGGCCGGGTCATCTTTTCTTGCATCAATGGGCAACCAATACCCCTCATCAGCTTCTTGATCAAGCCATCCATGGCCGGCGAAAAAAATCAATAAATTATCATGGCTTGTCAATTCGGTTCTAAAATTACTTATTACTCTTATAATTTCAGCACGTTTAACATTTATTAATGTTTTAACATTAAAGCCATAGGTCTGCTTCAGAATTTCAGCTAAAGATCGTGCATCTTGTGTGGGTGTTTTAAGTTGGGGAAGATCTTGATACTCTGAATTGCCTATGATTAACGCATAATAATTGCCGGCAACAGCCGATGATAAATCAATATCACCAGGAGCCTCAGTGGGCGTCTGCGTTTCAACGATTTGTGGGACTATCGCTTCCTTATTTTCATTTTCCAATGCAAAACGGTTTGTTTGATCAAGCGCAACGATTCTCTTTAAACTAACGGCATCTTTATTTACAGTCCCCCCCGGCAAAGCAAATGCAACGAAAGGATAGCTCAATTCCAGTTCATATTTATGCCCCTGTTCAGTTTGAATAGTGAGGGAATTATATTTTATGCTACTGAGTGTATCGCGGACATCAATTGTCATAGGGCCGGATGGCCTTACCCATTCTATTTTACCATTAATAGCGAGAACACCTATGGGGGTTCCATTGTCTTTGACTTCAAGCCCACAGGCAGCTCCCGTAAATGCCGAATCCCGAGTGGCTTGAATGACGACCTCATTACCACCAATTTTGTTTAAGTCAGGGACAGGCACCAATTGTTTTGTGGTTGCACAACCTACAAATGAAAGGAATAAAATCATTGAAAAACTATTTTTTATTATCACTTTATAAAAATCATTTTGCAGTTTCATTTTCCCACCCTGTCCCTTTTTACGGAGAATTCATCACACTCGACTTTGAATGATGCCAGGATCTCCACAATATCTTTTAGTCTGATTGTCTTTTATTCTCTCCCAAAATATTTTTCCCTCATCAAATGTGCTTAATGCCATCCGGGTCACGGGAACCGTGACCCCCACGGCGGATTTTAATACGCCGTTATTTAACCCGCTTCAGATACTGTTTGTGACCGTTTTTTTTAGGAGCGATGGCAGCGGGTTTACAGACAGTATTCACCGCCCGTCGACCCAGAAGGGCCTTGAGCTCACGCAAAAGCTCAGTGCAGACATTGACCCGGGATTTATCCGGTAATTCTATGACGGTTTCCGTTTTTCCGGGAATGACCATGCGGACATAGACCTTGCATGACCCGGGGTAACGTTTGAGGACCTCAAGCACCTTGGCGGGCATGTCCTTGTCTTCGGGGTCTGTTCCAAGGGTCAGTTGAAGATTGGCTGTCCATTCTTCCTCGGCACGTTCCAGAAGTACAACCTTTTCCGCAATCAGGCTCAAGCCCTTTTCCTTTTTCTGGGCTTCGCCTTCCACAATCAAAGCGCTGTCATCCATGAAAAAATCGGAGCATTCTTCAAAAATCGAGGGAAAAACAACCACCTCCACGCCTCCGTACATGTCTTCAAGGGTCACAAAGGCCATCTGATCCCCTTTTTTGGTCCGGATGGTTTTATTGGCCGTAATGATTCCGCCCATTCTAACGGCTTGATTCTCTTCAAGCTCATGGATGGTCAGGCCGTTCACATTGGTGAATTTTTCCAAAACCGTGGCATACCGGTCCAGGGGGTGCCCGGAAATATAAAAACCCAGGGATTCCTTTTCCAACGAAAGGCGGTATTTGTCATCCCATTCAGGGATATCCGGGAGTACCGGCGTGTTAAAGGAAACGTCGTTGCCATCACTGTCTCCAAACAGACTCAACTGACGGTCGTTCTTTTCCCGCTGGACCCTCTGGCCATGTTCCAGGGCGTCTTCCAGGGCTGCCATCATCTGACTCCGGCCATGGCCTGTGGAATCAAAGGCCCCGCATTTGATCAGGGCTTCCACCACCCGTTTGTTGACTTTTCGAAGATCCACCCGTTCGCAAAATTCAAAGATGGATGAAAAGGGGCCGTCTTTTTTCCGAGTCTCAATAATGGAGTCAAGGGCACCCTCCCCCACGTTCTTCACTGCAATAAGACCGAACCGTATATCTCCCTTGATCACGGCAAAGGCCTTGTTACTTTCGTTCACGTCCGGGGGCAGAACCTTGATATCATGGCTTTTACATTCGGCGATGAATTTGACCACCCCGTCCACCGAGTTCATTTCACTGGTCAGAAGGGCGGCCATGAATTCCACGGGGTAATGGGCTTTCAAAAATGCCGTCTGAAAACAGATCAGGGCATAGGCCGCACTGTGGGATTTGTTGAACCCGTACCCACCGAATTTTTCCATGAGATCAAAGATCTCTTTGGCCTTGTCTTCAGGGTGATTATTGGCAATGGACCCGTTCATGAACAGGCTCCGATGCTTGGCCATGTCTTCGGCGATCTTTTTTCCCATGGCTTTACGGAGACCATCGGCTTCGGCCATGGAATAACTGGCCAGTACACTGGCAAGTCTCATGACCTGTTCCTGATACAAAATAACGCCGTAGGTCTCCTTGACAATGGCTTCCATTTCCGGAAGCTGGTACTCCACGGGTTCCCGGCCGTGCTTTCTCTCCACATAGGCATCCACCATGCCGCTGTCCAGAGGGCCGGGTCTGTAAAGGGCCACAAGGGCCGTGATATCGTTGAAACATTCGGGTTTCAGACGAACAAGAAGGTCTTTCATGCCCGAGCTTTCCAGCTGGAACACACCGGTGGTGTCTCCGGAGCTCAAGAGCTTATAGGTGGCCGGATCATTAAAATCCTGTTCAAGAAGATCCGGGGGTTCCTTGCCCTGTTCCTTGATCAGACGCAGGGCATCGTCAATGACCGTAAGGTTTCTCAAACCCAGAAAATCGAATTTGACCAGGCCGATTTTTTCCACCCGTTTCATGTCGAACTGGGTGACAATTTCACCGTTTTTACCTTTGTACAGGGGCAGGTATTCCACCAGCCTGGTGTCTCCCACCACCACGCCGGCCGCATGGACCGAGGCATGCCGGGTCAGACCTTCCAGAACCTTGCACACGGAAATCAGTTCACCGTACTCCTTGCTTTCCGCAAGGGCAGCCAGTTCGGGCACCTGATCCAAGGCACCCTGGAGCTTTATGCCCAGTGTATCGGGAACCAGCTTGGCAATGCGGTCCACCTCGGGCAAAGGAATATTCAAAGCGCGGCCCACATCCCGGATCACGGCCTTGGTTTTCATGGTCCCAAAGGTGGTGATCTGGGACACGTAATCCCCGCCGCCGTATCGTTCGGATACATATTTGAACACCTTGTCCCGACCGTTGATGCAAAAATCCACGTCAATATCAGGCATGCTGATACGGGCGGGATTCAAAAACCTCTCGAAGATCAGACCATGTTCAATGGGATCGAGGTCCGTAATATTCATGGAATAGGCCACCATGCTTCCGGCGGCCGAGCCCCTGCCCGGTCCAATGGGAATCCCGTTTTCCTTACCAAAACGGATAAAGTCGGCCACAATCAAAAAATACCCGGGAAATCCCATTTTGATAATGGTCTTGATCTCATAGTCCAGTCGCTCATCATAGACCTTCAGATCCAAATCAGGATGCTTGGCCAAGAGATAAGCCATGCGTTTTTTATATCCGACCCGGGCCTGGTCTTCAAAAATTTCTTCGGGTTTTTTCCCGGACCCGTCATCAAAACGGGGAAAATGATAGGTCTTGAAATCAAAATCCACATGGCAGCGGTTTGCAATATCCACGGTGTTGGACAATGCCTCGGGATGGCGGGAAAATGAAGCGGCCATTTCCTCTTTGGATTTGAAGTAAAGCTGATCCGTACTGAATTTGAACCGTTTGGGGTCGTTGATGGTGTTTCCGGTCTGGACACACAAAAGGATTTCATGGGCACGGACATCGGCCTTGTCCAGATAATGGCAATCATTGGTTGCAACCAAGGGGATGGACAGACGGTTGCTCATGTCATAGATCACGTCATTGGCAAAGTTCTGCTCGGGTATCCCATTGTCCTGAACTTCAAGATAAAAATTGTTCTCCCCGAAAACACCCTGATAAAACCGGGCCACCTCATCGGCTTCTTCCAGCTTGCCTCGCCCTATCAGACGCGGGATTTCACCAGCCAGACAGGCGGAAAGGGCAATAATCCCTTCGCTGTGGCTTTGAATGATTTCTTTGTCGAGGCGCGGCTTGTAGTAAAAGCCCTCCAATTGTGAAAGGGTGGCCAGCTTGCAGAGATTCTTGTACCCGATGTTGTTCTGTGCCAGAAGAACCAGGTGGTAAAGCCCTGTCCCGTCCTGGGGCGTGGACTTGTCCGACATCCTCCGGGGCGCCATATAGGCTTCACAGCCGAGAATAGGCCGAATTCCCGCCTTTGTGGCATATTCATAAAACTCAAGCACACCAAACATGGTCCCATGGTCCGTGATAGCCACCGAGGACATGTTGTATTCCTTGGCCCGCTTGAAAAGTTTGTCAAGGCGAATAGCCCCATCAAGAAGGCTGTACTGTGTATGAACATGAAGATGCGCAAAATCGGGTGTATTCTCGGTCATGGTGTCCTGAAACGTTTATTTTTTATTCACCACCCGTTCGCGTTGCTCACTGAAGAACACGAAGGGGGGAGGCGAGGTTTATATTACCCTTAATCCGGATTTCTCTTGCAAAGCCGCCAAGGGAAGTTCCATTGAGGCGACACGGTATTCATTCGGGAAGACCCCGTTCCCCTTATTAAATTATTTCCTGCGGTCCCTGCGGCTCTAAGCTTATAATCAAGTCAGGTTTTTAATTTGAATGAACTTTACCATAGCTTTGTAAAAGACCCAAATTAAAAAATTCCTCACCTTAAACAATGAATTTTTAATTGAAATAATTATCGGTTAAACCTATGATAATTAAAACGAACATAAATAGAAATTATCCGTTTCATATCCAACATTTCAAAAGCAGTACCCCATACACATCAGGAACAAACCAAAAAAGGGACGTCATATGAACCCGTTTATTTCAAACATTCTTACACAGCTGAAAATCATTTTTAATCCGAACACCATGGGTGAACAACTTGCCCAACTACTCACGAATTTTATCATTGGTGGCATTGTTATGATTGTCTTTTATTGCGGTTGGTTGATCATCTCAGTCGCATTGAGAATTATTTTCAAACGCAGCCAGACCAACGAGATGACCAAAACATTCATGCTAACCCTCTGCAAATATGCCATGTTAATTATTGGTATCATCACCGCCCTTGATTCCATGGGCATCAAGGTGTCGGCCGTGCTTGCATCACTTGGGATTGCCGGGCTGACCATAGGATTTGCAGCCCGTGATTCATTATCCAATATCATTGCCGGTGTCCTGATTTTCCTTGACCGCCCATTTGTGATCGGCGACCTTGTTGAGATCGAAAATTATTATGGCCGGGTTGATAAAATAACACTTCGATCGACACGCGTTGTCACTTCCGACGGGAAAATGCTGGCTGTCCCGAATACTGAAATCATCAACAAGACCGTTGCCTCTTATACTAATTTTCCAAACCTTCGCATCGACATCAAAATCACCATCGGTGTCAATGAAAATATCAACCGTGTCAGAAAAATCCTGCTGGCTCTCATTGATACAAAACATGGCTACCTTGACAATCCCCCGCCACGTGTCATCGTGACAGGGTTGAACGATTACAATATTCCCATTGAACTCCAGGCCTGGCTGGCTGATGAGCGGAAGCACGTGGAAAAGCGATTTGAATTACGTGAAAAAGCCTTTAACGCATTGACCGAAGCTGGCGTGGATATGCCATTCGAGACGTTCAGTCTCAGTCCCCTAAAAATTCTGAATGCCTGATTCAATAAACGGTTAAGCTGAAATATAAAAAAAGGGAAAACCGATTAACGGTTTTCCCTTTTCATTTAGCATTATAAACGAAAACGTATCAATCCAACCGGTAGTTGGGAGCCTCTTCGGTGATAATCACGTCATGGACGTGGCTTTCCCGCAAACCTGCGCCTGAAATCCTTACAAATCGTGCTTTTTCTCTGAGTTCCTCAATGGTGCGACTGCCCACGTAACCCATACCGGCCTTGAGTCCGCCCACAAGCTGGAACACGTTTTCTCCGATGGGTCCCTTGTAGGGAACACGACCCACAATCCCTTCGGGAACCAGTTTTTCACCGCCCTCTTCGTCCTCGTCTCCCAGGTAGTAGCGATCCTTGCTACCGGCCTGCATGGCTTCCAGGGATCCCATGCCCCGGTATACCTTGTAGCTTCGGCCCTGGTAAATAATGGTCTCTCCAGGACTTTCATCGGTTCCTGCAAACAGACCGCCCAGCATCACGCTGTGGGCCCCTGCGCCAATGGCTTTGACCAGATCACCCGAGAATTTGATGCCGCCATCGGCAATGATGGGAACCCCTGTTTTATTGGAAATGGCCCGGCAGTTCATGATGGCTGTAAGCTGGGGAACACCCACACCAGCCACGATTCGTGTGGTGCAGATGGATCCGGGTCCAATGCCCACTTTCACGGCATCTACCCCGGCGTCGATCAGGGCCTGTGCACCCTTGGCCGTGGCAATATTACCCGCCACAATCTCAACATCCTTGAAGGTGGCCTTGAGTTTGATCACGGAATCGATCACATTTTTTGAGTGGCCATGGGAGGTATCGATGACAAGGACATCAGCACCGGCTTTGAGAAGAGCTTCGGCCCGCTCCATCATGTCCGGGCCCACACCAATGGCAGCCCCTGCCCTGAGGCGTCCCATGGAATCCTTGCAGGCATTGGGGTATTTTTTAATTTTTTCAATATCTTTGGTGGTGATGATACCGGCCAGTTTCCCTTGGGGATTCACCACCAGAAGCTTTTCAATCCTGTGTTTGTGAAGCAGTTTCTTGGATTCTTCCAGGCTGATGCCTTCGAATGTGGTCACCAGATTTTCACTGGTCATAACCTCACTGACCTTGCGGTTCATGTCGGTTTCAAAGCGAAGGTCCCGGTTGGTGACAATACCCACCAGCTGATCCCCTTTGGTCACGGGCACACCTGAAATTCTATAGTGGGACATGAGTTTCTGAACCTCGCCGATCACCGCATCGGGACCCACGGTTACAGGATCGATGATCATGCCGCTTTCGGACTTTTTCACCCGGTTGACTTCCATGGCCTGGGTTTGGATTGGAAGATTCCGATGAATAAATCCGATTCCCCCGGCTCTGGCCATGCTGATGGCTGTTCGGGCTTCGGTGACCGTATCCATGGCTGCACTGACAATGGGTATGTTCAACGTGATGTTGCGGGTCAGACGTGTCGTGGTGTTCACATCACTGGGAAGAACATCCGAATAATTCGGTAAAACCAATACATCGTCAAATGAAAAGGCCTCTTCCGGGGGTATGGTGTTCATGAAAAATCCTCCATCATGATTTTTAAAAGTAGGTATGTATAGAACTGCCCGGTCTGATCAATATATATTTCTGTCATCCGGGCAGATCGTTCGTCAATTTAGATAATATAGAGTTGATTAAACAATTTAAAGGCACTTCTACTAAAAAGATGAATTTTTATCAATCTTTATTTATAGCATTATTTTACTAAAAAATCCATCAATGTTTAAAACTGCGCTGACCAGTGAATACCATGGTGGCTCCCTTTTCGTTGCACGCTTCGATGGCCTGGTAATCGTTCTGGGATCCTCCGGAATGGATAATGGCTGACACGCCCTGGGCCAATCCCACGTCAGCACCGTCTCTAAAGGGGAAAAAGGCATCACTGACCATGGAAGAACCCATAAGTCCGCCCTTTTCACGGGCCACACGCTGATCAATGTCAGCTTTTTTGTCAGAATCATTCAGGTCATGATAGGCTTCGTTGTATTGTTCAAAGGCATACCGATCCGAGAGTTTTCGATAGGCCTTGTCCACGGCGATTTCCGCCACACCCACCCGGTCCTGCTCTCCGGTTCCGATACCCACGGTCACCTGATCTTTCACGTAGATCACCGAGTTGGAGGTAATACCTGCTTCAACCAGCCAGCCGAAAATCATGTCCTCGTATTCCGCATCCGTGGGCCTTCGATTAATTTTATACAGGCGACCCTTGTATTCACATTCGGCAAGGATCAGATCTTCCCGTTTCCTTGCTTCGGGCACAAAGGAAAGCTGTGCAATAATGCCGCCATCCATGAGACTCTTCAAGTCCACAACACGCTGTCCCACAAAATTCTGAAGCGTGTGAATATTGCCGATGCGAATCACCCGGAGATTTTTCTTTTTGGCAAACATGTCCATAACCCCGTCTTCAAAATCCGGGGCCACCACCACTTCGGCATACTGGTTGGATATGGCTTCTGCCGTGGCCTTGTCAATACTCCGGTTCAGGGCAATGCAGCCCCCAAATGCTGCCACACGATCCGCCATGTAAGCCTTGTTGTATGCATCTTCAAGGGAAAAACTCCGGGCCACACCACAGGGATTGTTGTGTTTTACAATGACCGCCGTGGGTTTGTCCGTGAAATAGCGGAGAATATTAAGGGCATTGTCCGCATCGGTCAGGTTTGTTTTCCCCGGATGTTTCCCGGACTGGAGGAGTTCAACATCCGAGGCCAGGTATTTTCCTGGCTGAATGGTTTGAACATCCCCGATCACCAGATTCCCGTTGACCAGCTTGTACAAGGCCGCTTCCTGACCCGGGTTTTCGCCGTATCTCAAACCCTTTCGCACCTGGTCAATGGTCCAGGCTACCTTTTCAAAAAAAAGGGTCTGGCGCTTGTCTCCATCCACAAAACTCAATTCCATGTTGGGAGAAAAATGATCATCCATGATGGTCTTGTACATATTTTTCAAATCATCAGCCATGGTCAACTCCTGTAGCACGAGGCAATATCTTCATAATTTTTTTGGGCCAGATACTCTGAAATGGCCTTGTCATAATCGGCAGTATGGGCAAAGGCTTTTTTGGCCAGCTCAAATCGAAGGGCCAGAGAAAGACAGCCCCCATGATTTTCAAGGCTTTCAAGAACAGCCGGATAATCGGACGGGTTCACCACCGATGCCACTCGGATAAAATTCTTGGCCGAGGCTCTGACCATGGTGGGTCCACCGATGTCGATGTTGCTCCGTGCCGCCTCCGGGGAAACGCCGGGCTTTGATACGGTCTCCTGAAACGGGTACAGGTTGACCACCACCATGTCAATGGAAAGGGCCGATGTCCGTTTGAGGTCATCCTGGTGGGAGGCATTGTATGTTTCGGTGAGAATCCCCAGATAAATCTTGAAATCAAGGGTCTTCACAAGGCCGCCCTGGGTTTCGGGCTGTCCCGTGTAATCCGAGACCTGGGTCAGATTTTTTCCTGACTTATCCCCAAGGATTTCGGCAATTTTACCAAAGGTACCGCCCGTGGACAGAATTCGGACATCAGGATTCATTCGAATCAGGCCTTTCACCAGAATATCCAGGCCGGTCTTGTCCGACACGCTGATCAGAACGGTTTTCACAGGAACAAGATTGTCAATTTTTTCAACTCTATTGGTGGTCATATTCGTTTTCCATATTCAAATAAAAGTTGATGAACTCGTAAAAAGTCGACGGATAGCTATGGAAAAAGGTCCATAGGCAAGGCATAGTGTTTGGCCGGGCGTTACGGCATACTTGCTCGTATGTCGAACGTCCGGCCAAACACTATAACGCCGCATATGGGCCTTTTTACGACGCCATCAAAGTTTGCGCATCCTAAAACAGGCTGGCTGTCTCGTCAAGTTGGATGTGTGTTTTTTTGTTCGCTTTGATGTTTAGCAGCATTGTCGCAAACAACGATCATTATGGGACCTATGGGACTTATGGGTTATCACCATCCAGCGTTGAAAACGGAAGAACTCGTAAAAAGTCGACGGATAGCTATGGAAAAAGGTCCATAGGCGACGCCATCAATTAATCTCCGTCGATCAGGCCGCCAAGGGCACCAAGAACTGAGCCTTCTCCTCTGCGGCTTCCGCCAACGGAGGGGGCATGCTGCAGAATCCGGTCGGCCATGCGTGAAAAGGGCAGGCTCTGGAGATACACGGTGCCTGTCCCTCTCAATGTGGCCAGGAACAATCCTTCCCCACCAAAAAACATGGATTTCAGACCGCCTGCACGCTCAATGCTGTAATCAATTCCCGTGGTAAAGGCTGCGATACAGCCCGTGTCCACCCGGAGGGTTTCATTGTTCAGCTGTTTTTCCACCACGGTGCCGCCCACGTGGATAAAGGCCATGCCATCCCCTTTCAGGGACTGGAGGATAAAGCCTTCACCTCCGAAAAAACCGGCACCCAGACGTTTGGTAAAGGCAATGCCGATTTTGGTGCCATAGGCCGCACATAAAAACGCGTCTTTTTGGCAGATAAGTTCATTGCCCATCATTGCCATATTGACTGGAATGATCTTTCCGGGATACGGAGCGGCAAAGGCCACACATTTCTTGCCCCCACCCTGGTTCGTAAAATGGGTCATAAAAATCGACGCACCGGTCAAAGCCCGTTTGCCTGCTCCCATGAGTTTGCCCAGCAATCCGGCCCCGGCTTCTGACCCATCACCCATGCGTGCTTCAAAACTGATACCGTCTTCCATATAGTTCATGGCACCGGCTTCGGCCACAACCGTTTCACCCGGATCCAGTTCCACTTCAACAATCTGCATATCATCGCCCAGGATTTTATAGTCCACTTCATGGCATTGCATTGTTTGGCTCCTTAATATTTAATAAACGTCTTATTCTTTTATGATTTTGACATCGTTTGTAAAATACTGTTCATCGGCGATATCAAAACTTACGAGAGGTAGGCTCAATAAAAAATGAATCCGGATAATTATATTTTAATTCAGCAAAGGTTGTTTTTATTTCTTTAACCTGAAAAACCATTTTTTTCCATATCACTATTCACACCATTGCACAACATGCTCCCTTCCCATGGGCGTTTTTTTCGGAATCGATCCTTTCTTCATTTTCCCATTGAGTTCTGTCTTCTTTTTCATTACATAAGGGAGATGATTTTGACTTTTTTGTCCATCCATAAATTGAACCCTAAGGCCACCGACTCGATTATCGTGCCTGGGGCATCCCTATCAACAACGTCCTGAAGGCCGAAACCAGTAAGGAAAAGCCATGAATCGTCTGATCAAACCCGACGGCCGAATCGACTTTGGAATCATCGACAATCCTATTGATTCGGTAAATTACAAGGATTTTAATCTCGAAAGTCCCATGGGCAGAAAAAAAAGTGGCCTGGCCAAAATACTGGGCTTTAATCAGTTTAATTTCATCGGCATCATGGGGCCGGATTTCATGGCTGGATTGGCTGTTGTTGATCTGAAGTACCTGAGTAACGGATTTTTCTACATCTATAACAGGCAGACCAACGATCTGGTTGAAACAAAAAAACTGGCTCCTCCCTTCAGTGCCTTTGTGGGAACCAATCCATCCAGGATGGATTCCCGTTTTTCCTTTTCAAATCTTAAGATATCCATTGAGGGAAACCGGATCACAGCCAGGGGAAAAGACATCTCCCTTGAGGCAGTGCTTGACCTTGACAATGTAAATCCTTTACGAATCTGCACCCGAGCCGGTTACCGGGGCTGGGTATACACTGAAAAAACATCTCCGGTTCCTTTATCAGGGCAGATCCGTTGCCATGAAACCACCTGGGATCTGACCACACCCGGAACCATGGCCCTGGTGGATTGGTCCGCAGGATTCATGCGGAGAAACACTTACTGGAACTGGGCTGCCAGCGCATCTGTTCTTAACGATGGCAGAACCATAGGAATAAATCTCGCCAGCGGCGTGAATGAAACCGGATTTACGGAAAATGCTGTCTGGATTGACAATACCATGATCAAAATCGACACCGTGAATTTCATCTTTGAACCGGACAATCTGATGGCCACCTGGCAGATCCGATCCTTTGATGGAAAAATCAATCTTGAATTCAAACCTGAGAACAAGCGGGAAGAAAAAACCAATGCCATGGTTCTTGCCTCCAGGTTCACCCAGTTGATGGGCTGTTTTCAGGGCACACTTACAACAGATTCCGGGGAGATTATCCACATCACGGATCTTCCCGGATATACCGAAGACCATTACGCCAAGTGGTAACAAAGGACAGCATGTATCAGTATCAGTCCACAAACGAGTATTTCGCACAAATTGCAGACGGGCTTGAAGACCAGGGAGTCAAAGAGCTTTCATGGTTGGGTGCGACCCAGATCATAAAAGAATACAGAGGCTTGAAATTCAAGGCCGACAAGGCGGCCCTCTATCGGGTCAATTATAAAGCCAAGCTTTTAACCCGTGTCCTGGCTCCCCTTGCCTCATTTCACTGCCATGACCAGGACAGCCTTTATAAAAACGCCCGGGCCATTGACTGGTCGGATTTTCTATCTGACACAGGAACCTTTGCCATATTTGCCAATGTGTCCGAGAGCAAGATAAACAATTCCCACTTTGCATCTCTGAAACTAAAAGATGCCATCGTGGATCAGTTCAGGGACAAAACCGGCCAACGGCCCAACATAGACACCCGGAATCCTGACATCTGGTTCAATCTCCATATCCGTGACAACCAGGCCGTGATCAGCGTGGACACCTCGGGGGGAAGCATGCACCGCAGGGGTTACCGAAAAAAAACCGTGGATGCCCCCATGCAGGAAACCGTGGCCGCCGCCATCATTGAGCTCAGTGAATGGGATGGGGAGCAGCCCTTTTATGATCCCATGTGCGGGTCAGGCACACTCTTGTGTGAAGCCCTGATGTATGCCAGCAACATCCCGGCCGGATACCTGAGAAGTAATTTCGGGTTTACCCGCCTGCCCGACTTTGATCAACCCTTGTGGTGGGACATCCAGCAGGTAAGCCGAAAGCAGATCCGAAACATTCCCGAAGACCTCATTGCAGGCAGCGATATATTAAAATCAGCCGTATCGGCTGCAAAAATAAACATCAACCTGCTTCCCGGAGGCAAGGTGATCCAGATCGATCAAACACCCTTTGAGGACATCGGCAATCTTTCCGACAGCCTGATTATCTGCAACCCCCCCTATGGCATCCGCCTTGATCGCGGCCAGGATATGGGGCCCTTATACAAACGACTCGGGGATTTCTTGAAATTCAAATGCCAGGGGTCCACCGCCTACATCTATTTCGGGGACCGGGAACTCATCAAAAAAATCGGCCTCCGCCCCAGCTTCAAGATTCCCCTTAGAAACGGCGGTCTTGACGGTCGCCTGGTCAAATACGAGCTCTACTAACGGGCCGTTCTTTGAACTGCCCGTGTGAAAAAACTGGCCTTTGGGCCAGTTTTTTTTGGGCTGATGGCTTAGGTAAAGCAACCCATAACCTTAAAAAAAATAATATAACTTTAAACAACGACTCGGTTGACATGTACGGCTAATTGCCGTATATTTTAAAAGGAGGTACACCATGGGTTCAAACATAAAATCAACCGCACGCCTGGAAGCGCGTATCAGCAAAGAACTGCACGCCACGCTGAAACATGCTGCCATGCTGCAGAACAGGACAATGACCGATTTTATCGTCTCTGCCGTTCAAGAAGCGGCACAACGAGCCATAGAACAGTCGGAAATTCTCAGGCTATCACTGGCCGATCAGGAACTCTTTGCCCAAGCGATACTATCACCACCGAAAGCCACAGACGCATTAAATCGGGCATTTAACCACCATCATAAAATGGTCAGTTCCGAATGAATGATAAACGCTTTCGAGTGATTCCCATCAATCAAACCCAAGATCGCAGCACCTTCAACTGCGGTTCCGAACCTCTGGATTCTTACTTCCAGGAAAGACTGACACAAGATATACGACGGAGGGTGACGGCATGTTTTATAGCACGAACAAACGATGACCGAATTGCAGGATACTATACATTAGCCTCAGCAAGCGTCTTTCTCGGCGACCTGCCCGAAAAATTCAAAAAAAAACTCCCGAGATACCCCTCTGTTCCTGTGGTGAGAATGGGACGTCTTGCCGTTGATCAGACATACAAGGGCCTGGGACTCGGTGCTGCACTTCTTGCCGATGCTCTCACACGTGTTGTGCGCTCTGAAATTGCCGCCTATGCTCTGCTGGTCGATGCCAAGGACAATACTGCAGCTGACTTTTATCGACACCATGGTTTCATTCAAACAGCCCGTGAGCTCTTGACTTTATTTCTGCCCTTGGCAACCGCTCCGGTCACATGATATTCCTTTTCTCACCCTAAACCAGCGGCGCTGCCCACCCAGTCCACTCAGTCCACTCAGTCCACCCAGTCCACCCAGTCCACTCAGTCCACCCAGTCCACCCAGTCCACTCAGTCCACTCAGTCCACCCAGTCCACTCAGTCCACCCAGTCCACTCAGTCCACCCAGTCCACCCAGTCCACTCAGTCCACTCAGTCCACCAACGACTCCTTCCGAGCAATAAACTTCTGATTCGACGTAGCAAGACCACAGAGCCGAGCCAGGATATCAACCAGAGTGAAGATGGAAAGACAAAGGGGATTTCGATCACTAAAAAAACCAGCCAGACGTTTCAAGCAACCTCCTGCCCAAGGAGCATGGGAAAAAAGGCCATGAAAACTAAAGGCCCAGATTATAGGTGCCAAAAGATAAGCGTGGTATTCCACAACAAAACCATTTTTTTCCAAAAGAGCAGTCAGACCGGTTTTATCAAACAGATGCAAATGCCGGGGGAAATAATACCCGCCCCAGAATGAGTCTTTAAAAAAACGCCGGTCATAACCTACCCGGTTCGGGGTTTCAATGCTGATCCGGCCGCCTGGTTTCAGGCTTTTGGCCAGGGATGCAAGGACCGATGGCGGGTCGGGGACGTGTTCGATCACCTGGTTCATGATGATCAAATCATAGGATTCAGGTTCAAGGGCCGTGTCTTCCACCCGCCCTCGGATCAATTTAATTCCAGCTTCATGGAAAAGCCGGTCTGTGTCCTGACTGACCGAAAAATCCATACCCGTCAGGTCCAATCCCGGATAGCGGTGTTTCAGATCCAGCAAAAGGGATCCATCCCCGCACCCCACCTCCAGAATCTTTGCCTTTGTTTTGAATAAATTCTTGAATTCCCTAAGACGATGTTTGATCACCAAAGACTTCAGACGAGGGATGATCATAGAATGACGGACTGTGTGACGACCTTCCAGCGTATAATAATGATCAGGATAGGCCTTGGGCAAACTTGCCGGTGTGGGCCTGGGATTCAGGTAAACATGTCCGCAGGACAGACAGGATACAAAATAAAAAGTCTGATGCGAGGTTTTGTATTCGTAGTCTTGCCCCGATGCGACCCGGCTAAAGTCTCTGGACCCGCATAGGACACAGGGCACCGTTCGGCATTCAATAACCGGATTGTGATCGATCATAAATCACCCCAGATATCCCGGTGGTCAACCGGAAGGTTTGTCCCTTGGATGAATTCATTCCGTGAGAGCACCCGGCTATGAAAATCCCGGTCTTCCGCAGCCAGGCAAATCCCAGGATAACCTGAAAGAAACGGATTTTTTCGCATACGGGCAACAATGTCAACCAGCTTATCCTTTTTCACATTGCCAAAGGAAATATGGATAAAGGGACAAGGCAGCACATCACCATAGGGGGTGATGTAGATTTTTTCCATGGCTGCAGGGCAGCCTTTTTGGTTCCGGCCCGGTTCATGGTCCGTTGATGTGGCCGGATATTTATCCATGAGGTGCATCAGATAGTCCCGATCACTTCCGCTAAGCACCAGGGATTCCTTGTTTGCCCACTTGCCGCAGGGAACCGCCAGATTGAATAAAAACATGGCCCCCATTCTGTTCACAAGGCCAATCAGGTCTTCCAAGTCCCTTGATCGGATTGTCTCATGGCTCACGGTCCCGCCAACCAGAACCTTCATCCCGGCCCGCCGGGCATTGTCAACCGCAGAAAAAACCGCATCAAATGACGCGGAACTTCCCCTGAATTGATTGTGTTTGTCCCGGTCCGCGCTGTCCAGGCTGGTGGTAATGCAGTTCACCCCCAAACGGGCAAGCTCCCTGGCCCGTGAATAGGAAAGCAGCGTCCCGTTGGTCTGAATGGAAATATAATGGTGCTTCGGCTCCAGAATGGGAATCACATCATCCAGCATATCCGACAAAAGAGGCTCGCCGCCTGTGATGTTCCAGGAAAGATTATCCAGGGCTTTGGCCTGGGTGACGATGCTTTGATAATCATCCAGGTCAAGAACAGGGGCGTCACGTTTCAGGACCATGGCCGAGCAATGATCACACCTGAGATTGCAGTCATAACCCAGGGCCAGATCCATGACACGAAATCCCCGGCCCAGACCCAGCCGTGATTTTAGCCGTTTCACAACCTGGTTTTTCACCATGGAAAAGCGAAAGGGAGTAAGGGTGTATGAAAGAAAATACAGCTGCCTTATAATATCGGATCGCGTCACGGAGTTCGCCTCGTGTGTTTCAAAATTTTTTACTCACCATGAAGGTCATGAAAGACATAAAGTTTAGGGTGGAGATGTTTTCTTCATGAACTTCTTGCTCTGGGTAAACTTGTTTTTTCTTTTTTTAAACCACCCGTTCGCATAGCTCACTGAAGGACACGAAGAGCACGAAGAAAAACAAATAATTTTAGCAATTTATTTGATTATGGCTTTAACTTCCAGCAAAAAAAACTTAATTTTGCGAGATAGTAGCACAGCGCTGCAAAGCCACAACCAAAAAACTGGTCTCTCACGAAGGCACAAAGAACACACAAGCTATATCATCTTACGGAGGGACACGATGCGTCGTGCCCGTGCTTGCATCTCGACAGCGGACATTTGACTCATCCCAAAATTCATATTTGGCAACCTTTTTAAAAGGTTGGCCCCCGGCAGGGATAATCTTTTACCCTTCTTCGTGCTCTTCGTGTTCTTGAACGACCAAAGGGAGTGGGTGGTTTAAATATTTAATCGTTTTTCTTCATGACCATCATGTACTTCATGGTAAAACAGTTTTTGTTTCATTCCCAGGCATTGCCTGGGTAATGAAACTTTGTTTTCGATCCCGATTTCGATTTCGATCCCGATTTCGATTATTCCAACAAGGCATATATAAACACACCCATCCTGTCAAATCCTATTACAGGATTGCCCTTGACATAACAAGCCCATCTATTATACCCCATGAGTGTTCCTTTCAAATTAATCAGGCGTATAAAACACAGATGGTAACCCTTAATATGGCTTCAAACACACGAGAGCGTTTCATCAAGCTTGTCCTCAAAGGATGTTGCCATATTGCGTCTGTTATGTTCTACGGAAACAGCAAAAATGCGGACTGGATTTATGAAAAAATGAACCGGCCTGTCACCTATGTTCATGAAGCCTTGAACGTTATTTATTTTGCGGCACGAAAGCCCAAAGTCCACCGAATCATTTCCCTGATTGTCGAACCGGTGTTCGGATGCAATCTCCAATGTTCCTACTGCTGGCATTCCATCAATCATTATTTTGAACATAAAAGCAAGCGACCCCGTTTCATGCCCCTGGACCTGTTCAAAAAAATCGTGGACCAGGCCCCTGCAAGTGTTGAATCCATTGCCTTTGCGCTGATTGGGGAACCCTTGCTTCACCCCCATATCCACACCATGATCACCTATGCACGATCCAAAGGCATCAGGACGGTTCTTTACACCAACGGAACCCTTCTGACAGCTCAGGTCATGCAGAATATCGCCCAATCGAATCCGGACGTTCTTGTGGTCTCGGTGGAACCGGATGAGGCCAATGCCCTCAAGCACCGTGGTGTGTCCCTGGATGTTCTGAAGGCCCGGATCAGGGCCTTTAAGGTCATAAAACCCCCTGGCATGGAGATCAAGCTGTCGGTGGTGGTGCATCAGGATAATATGACTGAAATAAAAAATATCCATAAAACCTGGGAAGGCCTTGTCAGCCATATCAAATTATCCCCCATGATCCGCTACAACGGAACCCGGGCCATGGGGGACTGCATCGAACCCTGGCGTGGGAGTCTCAGTATTCTGACCAACGGAGATGTCTCACCCTGCTGTGTTTCAGCCGGGTATCGGAGCATCATTGTGGGGAATCTTAAGGACGATACCCTGGACAGGATCATCCATGGTCCGGGCTTACGAGGTCTTTTGAATGATTTTATCCATAAAAAAAGGCCCGAGGTCTGTGTTCGTTGCAGAAGCTTTCAGGGGAAACATATCCCCTTAAGGGTTCCGGCCATCACAAAAAACAGATCCGGGAATTCCTGATCTGTTGATTACCTTATTGCCTGATCACGGGGGAAACACATGCATAGCACCAAACCCGAAGAAAATGATGTGGCCTGGAATTTCATTCCATCACAGGCCAAAATCCTTCTGGTCAAACCCCATTGGCTCTGGGGCTCAACCCATGAGGCATCGCCACCCATGGGCCTGTTGTATTTGTCATCATCCTTAAAAAACCGCTTTCCCGGCATCAAGACCCGGCTCCTGGATCTTCGCATAGAAAAAGACAAAAATAAAAGCCTTGGGGACATGATACATCACTGGAAACCGGATATCGTGGGTTTCCTGTGCCTGACCGGTGACCAGCCCATTCTCCTGGAACTTTCAAACATCGCCAAACAGGTCAACCCCCAGGTCCATGTCTGCTGCGGCGGCCCATACCCCACCCACTGCCCCGAAGATTTTCAGGATATGCCCCATGTGGACGCCATTGTCCGGGGTGAAGGGGAAATCAGTTTTGGCAATCTGGTGGATTGTCTGTCAAAGGGTCCCCAGGCCAACCCGCCCCAGCCTGAGGGCTTTTCCATCAGAGATTCCAAGGGGCAGCTATCCATTCCCCCTTACGGCCCCTTAATTTCCGATCTGGACACCATTCCCTTGCCGGATTGGGATCTCATGGATATCGACCTCTATGCCCAGTTGATACAGATCAACATCCTCTTGGCCGGGAAACGGTTTATGCCCGTGTTCACCTCACGGGGCTGCCCCTTTCACTGTGTATACTGCCACAACATGTTTGGGAAAAAGGTCCGTCTGCGTTCCCCCAAAAACATCGTGGATGAAATCGAGCTTCTGGTTAAAAAATACACGGTGGACGAGATTCAGATTTACGATGATATTTTCAATATCGACCGGAGCCGGGTCTTTGAAATCTGTGACCTGATCATCGACCGGAAACTCAAAATCAAGATCAGCTTCCCCAATGCCATCCGTGGGGATATGGCCGACGATGAGATGATCCTCAAGCTCAAACAGGCCGGGGCTTACATGATTACCTTTGCCATTGAGACCGCATCGCCCCGACTTCAGACATACATCCAAAAGAATCTCAATATCGATAAAACCATCCGGGCCATTCGATTTGCCAACAGCATAGGCCTCATCACACGGGCATACTTCATGATTGGTTTCCCCACGGAAACCATTGATGAGATCAAACGCACCATCCGGCTTCCAGCCCGCCTGCCCCTGACCACCATCTCGTTTTTTTCGGTGATCCCCTTCAAAGGCACTGTCCTGTATACCATGGCCAGAAAAAACATCAGTGAACGGGGCCGACATCGTCTTGACCAACCCCACGCATCGTTTTTCGCACCGACCACGTACTATTCGGATGTCACGGGCATACATCTCCGAAAATACATTTTAATCAGTTACTTCATGTTTTTCACCCCCTTAAGACTTTTCCGGTATTTCCTGAAAATCCCCAGAAAAATTCTTTATCTCAAGCAAGTACGACTGATTCTGCAAATGGGATTTTCGTCCGGGAGAAAAAAGCTCCCATGATATGTTTTTCTTGTCATTCGGACAAAAATAAAGGTATTTATTCACGCATGGGTCACATGCATCTAAAAAAAGCAACAGCAAAGGCCGTAAAAACCCTTGCCAACGCGCGGTATCTGATTGCCTTAGGAAAACCCCGTGTGGTTCTCCGATATATCGATAAATTCATCAAAGCCATATGTCTGGGTAAAATAACACCCAGGCAGATTGACATCGCCTTGACCTTTGACTGCAACATGTCCTGCGACCACTGTTTCACCGCCCCCCTTTTCAATGGCAATGAAAAGGAAATGGACTATGCCACCTTGAAACAGGTGGCCAGGGACTGCAAAAAGCTGGGCATCACCGTGATCCATTTCACCGGGGGGGAAATCCTCATGAGAAAGGATCTTGAAACAGTAATCGGCTTGTTCGAACCCCGCCGGAACCTGATCTATATCCAGAGCAACGGCATGCTGGCCACCAAATCACGGCTCTTATCACTCAAAAAGGCAGGACTTGATTTTTTCGGCGTCAGCCTTGAATATCCAGATAAGGATAAACAGGATACCTTTCGCCACCATGATGGCTATTTTGACAAGTCTCTCCTGGCCCTGTCCATGGCACAGGAGGTGGGACTCCAGACATCGGTGAACATCACCATCGACAATCAGCTGATCCATTCCCCCGAATTACCCAAACTGATTTCTCATCTGGGCACCCTGGGCCATATTGTATACGGAAACCTGCCCGTCCCCGTGGGACGTTTCAAAGAGAAAAAAAACCTTTTATGGTTTGGTGACGAACGGAGGATTCTTAAAAAACTGACCGAACGCTTCCCTTTTTTCAGAACCGAGTTCGATTCCAATTTCGGCCCCAAGGGTTGTCCGGCCATGAAGGAAAAAATTTATCTGTGTGCCTACGGTGATGTACTGGCATGCCCCTATATCCATGTGTCTTTCGGGAATGTTATCACTGAAAGCCTGGTATCCATCTATCATCGATGCTTAGGGTTCTCGGTGTTCAACACCTATCATGATCACTGCCTGGCCGCTGAAAACAAGATGTTTATCCGCCGTGTCATTGATAAAACCCTTGATTTTTCCCGCCAGCCGGTCTTCTATAAGGATCTGGAGAAAGAACTGAAAACCCCGACATTCAAACGATAAGATAATGACTGACACGACACACCTTAATCTGAATCTTGAAGAGGTCCCCTGCCCGGTCTGCGGAGCTGCAAATCACAGGCCCGTGGTCAGTGCCCCGGATTTCGAGACGCCTTACACCAACCTCTTCCAGGTGGTTCAGTGCACCGACTGCACCATGATCTACACCTCTCCCAGGCCCTGTACGGACGACCTGTTTCGATATTTTTATCAGGACAATTATGTCTGTTACACCCAATCCGGCCTGGCGGATACCATCAGGGAAAACTATCTGTGTAAATCCAGGTATGCGGCCCTGAAACATCTCATACCCGAGAATGGCCGTTTTCTGGATGTGGGCTGTTCCTTTGGATATTTTCTTTCCTACCTTCAGGAAAACACACTCTGGGAGGCCTATGGGTGCGAGCCAAACCATGACATGGCATCCAGGGCCATACAAAAGGGACTTTCTGTTCAGGCAAAAACCCTGGTCCAGGCAGCCTATCCATCGGATTATTTTGATCTGGTTTACATGTCCCACGTGCTTGAGCATGTCCCTGATCTCAAAGAAACCGTCCAGGAGGTATTCAGGATTCTCAAACCCGGAGGCCTGTTTATCACGGAGAATCCCGATGTGGATGCCCCCATACGAAAACCCTTTGGCCCAAGCTGGTGGGGCTACCACCTGCCCCGTCACCTGTCCCATTTCAGCCATGACAGTATCCGATGCCTCTTATCCATGGAAGGATTTGACATCAAGCATATCAAACCCTGTTTCAGACCCGGACCCATTGCCTGGTCAGTTCAGAATTTCCTGAAAACAAAAAAGATCCCAGATCCTGTCTGCTCGTTTTTCGGGGTTCAGAATCCTATTTTTGTGGCCCTATGTGGCATCCCTGCCCTTTTTTACCTCAAAGGGGGCCATACGGACATGATGGAAACAACCGCCCAAAAACCCCTGGGTGACCTCTCATGAGCAACGCGATCCGGATACTTTTTGTCAAGACCTACGGATATGCCCCGAACCAGGCCTTTGATGTGCCCCTGGGCGTGCTTTACCTGTCCGGATACCTGAAAAAAAACCTTGGTAGCAAGGTTGATGTATCCCTGATCGATCTGAGAATCATCACAGACAAGCACCAGGCATTGAAAAAAAAACTGCGTGAGGTAAAGCCACATATCATAGGGATCAGCACCCTGGCCTTTGAGCATCAATTTCTTTCCGACAATGTGGAGTTTATAAAGGCCCATGCACCCGATGCTCTTTTAATCATCGGCGGTCCATACGCAACATCCAACGCCGAATCCATTTTAAGTGAAAACAGAATCGACTATGCCATCATCGGTGAAGGGGAAAAAAGCCTTTTAAAACTTGTTGAAGCCTTTGCCAAAGGCGGCGATATCCGCCAGGTAAAAGGCATCGCCTACAAAGCGGAGCATGGGACGGTCCTTACTGAAAAAGAGGATTATATTGAAAATCTGGACAGCATTCCCACACCGGACTATGCCTTGATTGATTTCAAGGATTACTGGGGAAGCCGCCTCCAGTTCAACGGGATCCTGGCGGAAAAACGGCATGCCTCGGTGATCAGTTCCAGGGCTTGCCCCTACCGCTGTGTCTATTGCCATTCCATGTTCGGCAAAAAACTCCGGAAACGGAGTGCTGAACATTTTGTCGCTGAAATACGATATCTTTATAATCGCTATCAGGTTCGGGAATTCCATATCATCGACGATGTGTTTAATCTTGACAGGCCACGCATGCATGAGATCTGCAACAAAATCATTCAAAGCGGCATGACCATCAAAATCGCCTTTCCCAACGGGCTCAGGGGCGATATTCTTGAGTACGAGGATATCCTGATTCTCAAAAAAGCAGGGGCCTACATGCTCACCCTGGCCATTGAAAGCGGTGCCGCACGTATTCAGACCCTGATCCGAAAACATCTTAATATCGCCAAGGTCATGGATAACATCGCCTTTGCAGAAAAGCAGGGCCTGATCACCCGGGGCTTTTTCATGCTGGGTTTTCCCGGCGAAGAGATTGCCGAAATGAAACTCACCGTCCAAACCGCCATCCAGTCAAAACTCAGCATGGCCAGTTTCTTTGTGGTTGTCCCCTTTGAAAACACAGAGCTTCATGATATGGCCAAAAAACACCTGGACGTCATGGACAAGGACCTCACGGGAAGCTATCAGTCCTCCACCTCCTTTTATGAAAAAGCCACCGGTTACAAGGTGGGACGACTCCAGAAAATGGCCTATCTGAGGTTTTACTCGCCCCTTCGTCTGATCCGGGTTTTCCTTAAAATCCCCCGAAAATCTTACCAGATCTCCAAATGGTTTTGGTTTGCCTTTGATTTGCTTAGGCTTTGAGGCTTGGGTGAAGAAGACGATGAGATCGGTGCGGCATGGTTGGGTGGATATTATATGGTATTATTCCCCTGGTTTTTCCCGATTTTTCTTCAAAGAATCTTTACTATAGACGATTCCGCCATTTTTGAGGATTTTGTGACGTTTGGAAAATACTGTAAACAATCACTTGATCATCGTTGTATTCAAAAAAAATAGCATAAGGGAATCGTCTTAACAAAGACCTACGATACTCATCATGTATCATTGGATAGAGATCAGGCATGCGGACAATTGCCTGAATACTGGCCTCTACGCAACTAAGGAATTATTCACCCAAGCCGGAACGTCTGTCTTCGTACCAGCGATATGCATCAGCGATGTCCTCCTGGGCTTCAGGAGTGATGACCAGATCAACGGCCATATTGTCTTCGAATGTTCTTTTTAACCTGATCCCACGAAAGCCCGGACGCTGGCTTGCTCAAGAGATTTGATTTTCTCCTATCCAGCTCTTTTTTTTGCCACTCATGGAGGGGGATATCCTTAGGGGTGGCAGCCAGGTCATCCCATAGATCTTCTACCAATTGCAGTTTTTCTGTTGGACTTAAGTCAAATATGGAAATATCATTTATATTCATAGCCACCACCTTGATAGTTTTAGTTTATACTTAATAAATTTCACATGTTGAGGCCCTTGTCAACATGCAATAGATACAATTGGAACATATGGGTCCCATGGGACCCATATTAAACGGGGGGACAGCCATACAGGTTTTTTTTCTTTGTGATCTTTGAGCCTTCAAGGTTACACTGCTTTTTTTCAACAAAAAAAAGCCGGTGTTTTTCTAAGAAAAACACCGGCCCAAACAGTGCGAATACGTTATTGATCAATGCCCGTGAATATAAAGTTTCGTGGGAGTGCTGTTGACCATGATCTGGAAATCGCTGATTCGAAGTTCCCCTATATAGCTCGCGCCTATCGTTGAGTATTCATTGTTCACGTACAGATGGTATCCATTTGCAAGAAAGGTATTGATCGCAATGTTTCGAGGCAGATTAAACCGGACAAAGGATGTGTAAGCAGGAATATCAGGCTCTCCATCATTATTCCAATCAAATGGGTTATCCATGGTCGATGCCACGTCAATCTCAATTTTCGCATCATTC
This sequence comes from Pseudomonadota bacterium, assembly GCA_018818835.1. GTDB lineage: Bacteria > Desulfobacterota > Desulfobacteria > Desulfobacterales > Desulfolunaceae > JAHIRD01. The sequence continues at coordinate 70,252 of JAHIRD010000150.1, read as the reverse complement.
AAGGAGATTTCTACCGCTGAGTTCTCGCCCCCGCTGTCCATCACAAGCCATCCCGCCTCTGTCACACCACCAATGCCGTCATCATCACCAATACCGATATTCGTAAATTCCTGAGTCACCGTGATTTTTCCTTCAAGAAAAATCGTCACGCCTTCTTTCGCCGTCACTTGATCCAGGTCTTCTTCAGAAAGACTTTCAATGGAGAATGCAGCAGTCGGTATTATGGCCATGAGAACAACAAACATGATAAAACGCACTGTTTTCATAAAAGCACCTTGGCTGTCACACTAAAAATGAATTAGTTGCATGAACATTGTTTATCTGATTCATTGTTAACAAATCTTATGCACATGGTCAAGAAAAATATTTTTTCGCAAAGCCCCTTGAAATCAATTCGAATCCGTGCAAACATTCCTGTTATTGTTGATGAACAAAAAAACAGGATGCCCCTTAAGGATTCCATGAATAAACCCCTGATCCACCGGCTGAAAATAAACGGTCTCATTGTTCTGTTCATCGCCTCTGCCCTTGCCTTTGTTTATCATCAGACCCTCCATTTTGATTTCATAAATTTCGATGATCCTGTCTATGTGACGGCAAATCCAGCGGTTCAAGACGGCCTTACTTATGAGAGCCTGGCCTGGGCCTTTGGCATTCACAGTGATATCTGCATGTACTATCAACCCGTGGCCTGGATTTCCCATATGGCCGACTGCCAATGGTTCGGCCTTGACCCTGGTAAACATCACCGAACAAGTGTGCTGATCCACGGATTTAATGCGATTCTTCTATTCCTTATCTTAAATGCCATGACAGGGGCCACATGGAGAAGCGCTTTTGCAGCAGCCATCTTTGTCTTGCACCCCGTCAATGTCGATGCCGTGACCTGGATATCCGAAAGAAAAACCATCCTTTCTGCCTGTTTCTGGCTTCTGGGCATGGGGGCCTACCTTTATTACATTAGGAAACCATCACGGGTCCGCTATCTGCCTGTCATTCTCCTTTTTTCCCTGGGTCTTTTAACCAAACCGGTGATGGTCACCTTTCCATGTGCCCTTGTGCTACTTGATATCTGGCCCCTTGAACGGATACGGACCCATTCCCTTATTTCCCTGATCAAGGAAAAAATTCCCCTGTTTATTATCACAGCCCTCTGGTGTGTAACGCCCCTTTTATCCGAGACGCTCCTTTCCAATGAAACCACACCGGACATGGTGTCCTATGGACTTCGCATATCCAATGCCCTGGTGTCCTACTCAAAATATGTCTTTAACTTTTATATGCCCCATGATTTGGCCATCCTCTATCCCTATCCCACCCATGTCCCTTTGGTGCATTCAATGGCCGCCCTGATTTTTCTTTTATCAATCACCCTGTGGGCCTGTTTTAAATACACCCGAAAACCCTTTTTATTAATCGGCTGGCTCTGGTTTGCAGGGACGCTTTTCCCCACATCGGGTTTGATTCTTGGCACCTTATGGCCGGAAATGGCTGACCGATGGGCCTATATTCCGTATATGGGGCTTTGCATGCTCACGGCCTGGATCTTCCCTGAATGGTCCGGAAAGAATATGCGATTCCGTCTGATTCCAACAGGCCTGGCCCTTTGTTTTCTTCTTTGGCTCGGCTATACAGCAAAAACTCAGGTTTCATACTGGAAAGACAGTATCCGGGTTTTTGAAAAAGCCCTCACCGTCATAGGCTACCATGCCCTCCCCCACCAGAACATTGCAACGGAATTCATGAATAAAAAGAACTATGATCTGGCTGAAAACCATTTGAAAATCATTCTTGAAAACGAACCGGATCATGTGGATGCAAATTATAACATGGGCCTTTGCCTTGCTGAGACAGGCCGGGAGAATGAGGCTCTCAACTATTTCAATCATGTTCTCACACGCAATCCCGGGTTTACCAAAGCCTACCTGATGAAGGCTAAAATCCTTGACAAGACATCCGGAAAAAAAACGGTCAAAGAACTTTATGAAACAGCTCTGATTTACGCCGATAAAAAGGATGACATCCTTTATAACTATGCCCTGTTTTTATCCCATGAAAAACGCAGGGAAGAAGCTGAACAACGATTTCTGGAACTTCTTTCCCACGATCCGAGGCATGGACAAGGTCACGGAGCCTATGCAGATCTTCTCATGGACCGAAATGATTATAAAAAAGCCCTATATTATGCCGGAAAAACCGTGGCACTTGAGCCTGATTCACCCCAGGCCCTTAACCGCCTGGGCATCTGTCTTGTCCGTTTGGGTGATTATACAGAGGGCATCCGTCAATTTAACAAAGCCATAGAACTCAATGAGACCTATCACGAAGCCCGTCTTAATCTGGAGGTCGCCACCATGGACCAGCGCCTCTTTGAAAAGTCCCTGGATCTGATCAAAGGGGCCTTGCCTTTTACCCAAAATCAACACCTGCCCGATAATCCCGAAGAGATCCTCAGCCACCTGGATAAAATCCTTCAATCGGAAACGATCACCCCAGGAATAATTAAAGCATATCAGCACCTTTCAACCCTGTTCAGACTCCAGGGGAACTATGCCCAGGCACTGTCCATCCTTGAGAAGATCCGCCCTATGGACCCACGCTATGAGACTAGTATTCAGTACAACATGGCCTGCATTCATGCCTTGATGAACGACCCTGTGACATCGGTTGCCCACTTAAAAAAAGCCATGGATGCGGATGTGAATCTGATTGATTATGTTAAGAAAGATCATGATTTTGACAGGATAAGAGAGTCCAAGGCGTTTCAACAGCTGACAAAAACACCAAATAAAATTGGGGACAGGCCAATTATTCCTCTACAATAAATTTCGATCAATAGCCGTTAAAGAAAAAAAGTGTTCTATGCTCCTCGCTCCCAGGCTCCTGCCTGGGAGTGTATAGGGCATGGCTCCAGCCATGCCTCTGGAGGCAAGAGCCTCCGGGTATGCATTCCCAGGCAGGAGCCTGGGAACGAGGCGGCGACAATATCCTGTAAGGATCAATTCAGACCCGCCACAGTTAAAAACTCCCGAAAGAGCTTTGAGGAACGTATCGTGTCCAACCGCCGGTCAAGCATCAGAGAATTCCAGTCGGAAAACCCTGAATCTGCGGCTTTTTGCAACCATGAGACCGCGTCGTTTTCATGGTTTTCCAGAGCAAACATGCAGGCCATGGCATAGTAAGCCTCGGCGCGTTGATCCCCATGGTTTTCAGCCAGCTTATGATAATACATAATGGCTTTATCATACTGGGCCCCATCCTCATAGATTTGGGCAAGCCCTGTGATGGCAGGGCCATTACCTGGATCCATGTCCAGCATTTTCATGTAGAGTGATTCGCACTCATGGGTTTTGTTCAGCAAACCACTCAATCGGGCAAGACGACCCAGGGCGTCCATATTGTCCGGGGCCTGTTCAAGGGCATGGCCTGCCTGGGCATATTCATCTTCAACGATCTTTTTTTCATTATAAATCAATTGGCGATTTTCCTGTGCATAGGCATTGTCAGGGTCAAGCTCAAGGACCGTGTTGAACATTTTTTCCGCCTGGGGCCAGTTGCCTGTGGACGCGAATATCACACCCAGGTCATTCAATGCCCTGATATTCTTTGGATCAAGGGATAGGGCCCTCTTAAAACACATCACGCCATGATCCGGACGTCCCATGTCAAAAAGAGCATTGCCGAGATTGCACAGGGCTTCACTATGGTTTGGGTCCGATATCAGTGCCTGTTTAAAATGCTCTGCCGCATCATGTTTCAATCCCTTGTTCAGAAGAAGAACCCCCAAGTTGTTATGGGCGTCTGAAAAATCAGGCTTATCAGCGATGGCACCTTGAAAATAATCAATGGCATCATCAAAGCGCTGCTCAGCCATGGACATGGAGCCCAAATTATATTTGGCAACCGGGTTGTGGGGATTTGAGATAAGAGATAAACCAAAGTGCTCTTTTGCCTTATCCATCATGCCCTGTTTTAGAAAATTTAAGGCAAGATTATGGTGGGCAAGGCTGAAACCCGGTTTTGCCCATAAAGACAGGTAATACTGTTTTTGTGCCTTATCAGACAAGGCCTTTTCATCAAGGGCGATCCCTAAATTATTGTATGCCAGATAATTGCGCTCGGTGATTTCAAGGGCATGGGTATAAAGACGGATACTGTCCTTCCAATAGCCCGTTTGCCTGAAGGATAGCAGGGAAAGAAAACAAATCCATCCCAGACCCAAGGGAATATAAAGCCATGGTTTTACATTGAACACGCGGATGATATCATATCCGCCCCAGGCGATTATTATATAGATCCCGATCAGGGGGACATAGGCGAATCTGTCTGCATAGGCCGGCCAGACAGCCCCCTGGACAATGCCCAGAAACGGAACAAGAACAATCAGAAAAACAAACCATCCGGTCACAAGAAAGGGCATTTTCCGTCGGTATAGGATAACAAAAGCGGATACTATAACCAAGGCGAACAAACATAACAAGGCAGCAAAAAGTGACGCTTCCCGGGGATAGGGGTAAATAACGCTCAAATCAAGGGGCCAAAAACATTTTTTTAAATACACCCCGTAGGATATCACGGCGTTCTTAAAGCGAAGCCCCATGGGAACCACATCAAGGGAGATGTTCTTTACCCTGACATGCTTGGAAATAAATGGCGTGATTCCCCACAATGCCACAAAAAAAGCAAAGGGTATTTTTTCAACAAGAAGTCGTGTCCAGGGATGCTGAGAAGGACGTCTTTCTGTTTCAGTCCCCTGGCTTGAATCCTTTTTCTTCAGGCGATTCAGCGGCCAGAAATCCAGAAGCAAAAATACAAGGGGGATGGTTACCATCACGGGCTTTGTCAGCAAACCCATGATCACCATCAGACACACCAGAAGATAATTTCTGACTCCTCCGCGTTTCGCATAGCGGGTATACGCCATGATCGAAAGCAACCAGAAGGTGGTCACAAGCAGTGTCTTTTTCTGGGCAATCCAGGCCACGGAATCAACCCCCATGGGATGAACGGCAAAGAGTAAGGCAACAAAGGCGCTCCGATACACGGCTCCAGTCATGGTATAAAGAGCGGCGTACAGTAACAAAGCGTTAAAAATATGTATCAAAAGATTGGACAGATGATGATATCCGCTGTTCACACCGAACAACTGGCAATCAAGCATATGGGCCAGATAGGTCAGGGGATGATAATAGGTCAGATCATTTTCATTGAGGGAAAAAGCCCAGGTAACAGATTCAGCGGTCAACCCCATTTGGGTATGGTTGTTTTCCGTGACATAATCCTGATCATCATAATTGATAAACCCATGATGTCGAACCTGACCGTAGATCGCAAGCATAATCAAACTAAGTATGACACATATTCCCACATGCTTTTTCACTATGAATACACCATGTTTGTTTATGGATTCTTATTAAAGAAAAAAACGCCACTTAATTAAGGGGCGTTTATTATATACGTTCAATTAATCCGTGTTTCAATAAATAAATCAAACAACTATCCCAGGTCTTATGGCCCCTGATTGTGAGATTCGGACTGGGGAAAGGTATGATAGGGATCTTCAAGGGGATGGGCAATCCCGTTTGCTTGTTTATAGGGCGTCCAGTCCGGATCCCATAAGGGAATGGAACTTGCGCCTTCTTTCAATCCTTCGGTATAAGAAAAATCAATGGCATTTTCAGGAAGACCGCAGATCATTTCGAATCCCACATGGTCACCCTCAAAATTCATAATAACCCAGAAGCCCGTATCCCGATCCTCAACATTGAAAACATTGATGGCAAAGCACTGGATAAATGAATCCCTGACCATCTGCATGGTCCCCGGAGTATATGTATAAGGATCAGCAACACCGGCTGATCGTCCTGCCGTATAGGCAAGGAGCATGGGATTCACGATACCGGTATACCGTTGCATATTGCTGTAAAAATTCCCCTGTTGGTCATTGGTTCCAATGATAATCCGCCTTAAATGGGAATTTTCCGCATACACACTGTTATCGAATTCCAATCGGATGATCTGACCATTCATATACATGGGTTTATCCGGGCTTTCACCGAGCTTGATATTGTCTATCCAAAGATCCCAATCATAGAAATTGGTATTCGGGGTAACCGTGGATTCCTTTGAAAGATAACCGCCATTTCCCCATGGTTCAATGGTGCCTGCGCCTTGGGGTGCCAAGGTATTAAAATCCGATTCGATTTTGGCAAAGTTAAAATAGGCCCCATCGTTGGAAGCATATTTCTGAACATCATAAAACTGCTGAAAGCCCGACATACCGATCTGTGCCATGTTTGTCCGCATGCTTGCAGCATCGCGGTAATAGTAACCGGCTTTGACAGAATCAATGGTCCCATAGACCTCAAGATGAAGGTCTAAAAATATCCGAACCGTATCATTTTCATTATAAAACGAATCAATGGTCACCGATGAAAACTGGCCGTCAAGTGCTGCCAGTTCATCATCACTCATGATCTCCATACCGGCCATGGTCTGCCCCGCTATAATGAAAAACAAAACAACATTCGCAATCAGCAGGTATATTATGTGACCGTGTCTCTTATTCATCAAAGATCCTATTGCCATTGTGATTGAAAGGGTTCGTCGTATTGGGGCGGTGCAAGATCAGGATCCGGATAGGGCCGTGGTATGGAGTTGGGCGTATTGCCATAACCGTATCCGGGAATCTCCGCATGGATCTGGAGATCAATCCCGTCAACCATAACAATATCCCCCCCCGGAGCACCGATTCGCAAGGAACCTGAAATGGGCGTATCAATGGAGATATACGATTTGTTGTATCGTGGATTTTTTATGGGGTTGTAATGGGTGCCATCCTGAAGGTAATTATCTTTTCCATCTCTCCAGCCCCTGGCATCGGTGAAAAAATCACCGGACGTTGCTTCAAACCATTCCACACGGCTATCCTGGGACGGTTCACCGGATACAATATCGTAAGGGAAGGGAATATAATAATTCCTATCCACCGTAAAATCCATTCTCAAGGGATTCCCGTTTTCCACATCACCAATTTTCAAAGCCCCGTGGGGCACCCAGGATGAGGGGTCAGGAACAAACCGGTTGGCTGCCAGCAATTGTTGCTCATAGGCGGCATTCCCGTCCGCATAGTCAGCCGCACGCGCAGGTGACCATATACCGGGTATGGTCGTATACGGAAGGGGTAAGGATCTGTCGTAATCCGGCTCTGACCCTGTAAAATAGCCGGCCACCATGATATTTTCAAGGATAACCGGTGTATCGTTGCCCAGATGCCTGAATGCATCCACAGTCATGGATTCAGCCTGAAGTCTCAAATCAATTTCGCCGGCCATGCCTGTATTATTGGATGCAGCTCCAAGATATACAGTCAATTCATCAATGGACAATCCGTTGATATGGGCTCCGCCCAGACTGGCCGTGGGAAGAACATCGGTTGGATCATTGGGATTTCTGGGATTATTGGGATCCACGGGCGAAATGGCGATATCTCCCACATCGAGATCCATGGTAACACTCGTATTATAAAAAGAAAATCTGGCATAATTATATTCCAGTTCCCCAAAATTCTGGCTGTATATATCCCAGTCCAGATTCGTGGACATGATAACCGGGCCGTTGTTACCATCACTGATCAACAGGTCGGTCAGGGCTATGGTTCCACGTTGATTGTCGGGTTTGGGGTCTGCCGGAGGATCAAAGGGTCCAACATGGGTGGCAAGATATTCTATACCCGGGCTGATAATAAAAAAATCAAAATCCTGAAGGATAAATGTCGCACCATCCTGTCCGGTGATTTCACCCAGTTCGTTTTCCGAAAGATTATGAATGGGAAATGCATTCAGTGGAAAGCCCAAGAGCCAGCCCACAAGTGATACGATCATGATGACATTCTTCATAAACATTTCCGGCACTATGGGTAAATAATAGACTTAAAAACTTATACCAGGATTCATATACATTATATCGTGAATCAAGATATAAAACTTTAAATCCATATACATTAATCCTTCAAAATTCATTAAACATGGTAAGGGGCACCCATGTGCCCCTTACCATTTAAGACATGATACCTAGTTTACATGCGGGTAAATATAAACACTTCCTACAATGGTCGTATTTCCCGTTGTATTCTGATAAAAAGATCCCAGGGTCTGAGCCGCAGTAGGAACTGTCGCTGCAGTCGGAGCCGCTGAAATAAGTGAAACAGTTGTTGTTTTTGCAGCCGCACCCACGGTGACTGAGGGAAGGCCGATGGCAACAAACGTTGTGCCTTCAGCAATGGCAAGATCGGGATCCGTATCAGCATCGGGTCCATCGGGTACAACAATATAACCACCGACGCCTGCAGTCGCAACATCAATTGTCATACTTGTTCCATCAAGAGAAACAGTCGTTCCTGCACCACTTTCTTCCAGGAAAAGATAACCGGCCGCTGTAGTTCCGCCAAGTCCATCTCCATCTCCCCAGGAAAAATCGGAAACACCCTGGGTAACGACGACACCATCAAATGTAATGGTGACCCCTTGCTGGGCAGTCATTTCATCCAGGGCTGAATCATTCATGGAATCAAGTGCAAAGGCCGTGAAGGGTACAAGTAACAGGACAGCAATCAATACTAATTTTTTCATACATTCCTCCTCATCAATTTACGTTAGTAACACTGATTGTACATATTTTCCAGAGGCAACATACCGAATCCTTAACATTACCGGCCATCGATCTTTCTGCAATCCAAAGCCGTCGGAGTTGGGCTATTTCACTGGAACAAACACCATTTAAATCTATAAACATTGTTATATATTGCCACATAAAAGAAATATGCGTTCATCAATGGGGGAAAATAAACATTTTAGCATCATCACTTTTGATGGTGATGGTTGATCCGTTCAAGGCAAAATTGCATACCGTGTCAGAAAATGTTGTCACACCGTCTCCGGGAAGTCCCTGGGGGTTGTTCGCGAATTTTAGCGTGAGCAGCGCGTCCGTCATATTGATATGGAAATAAGCCTCATTAAAACTGATCAATACAGACGATGTGTTTCCGGCGATGGAATCCCCATGGGCACCCAGATCATAGCCGGAAGCACCTGTTGTCAGCGCATCAATATCAAAACAGCCCCGTTCAACATTCAACTCAAGAATGCGGGTGCTGTCAAAAACAAACCACGCCCCTTCAGGTGCAGAGGGTATTCCAAGACCGTCTTCGCCACCAATGGACATCAGCCCCATATGATGGGTAATCTTGAAATCTTCAAGAATCACCGTGACACCGTCCTGGGCTGTTACCATGTTCAGGTCATTGTCATTCATCTCTTCAATCGCAAGACAGGATGCGGGTATGATCACCAGTAAAATTAAAAAAAATACGTGTTTCATTCACGATCCCGTGTCTTATGATTCGTTATGGTCAGGTTATTCAAGAAATAAATATCCCGAATGTTCCTTACCAGAAAACATCAAATAACAATCAAAAATAGAACGAACATTGTTTACATGTTTTAAAATAAATTTGCACATCCGCATATCTTTGTCAAGTGTATAATAAATTTTTTTAAAACATCCGTTAATATGTTGATTTCAGGATATTATTCATGTATATTTCATCAAATATTATGATTTTATTAAAATATTTTTCCATTTCAAATTCAGCTAATTAGTCCTTATATTCCCGCTCAGCCTCCCTTAATTTTTAAAAACAATTTCAATAACTATTGTTTATATGCGTAAACTATGTTATTTACTTTTTTTAAATAACACCAAAAAAAGGATCATGATGTGTCAAGTTCAATCCTCAAACAACTCAGGGAAGATGAACGGGAAGCTCGAAAGAACCTTATCCTGGAAGCTGTTTTAAAGCTTTTCGAGCAGAAGCCCTTTGATGAAATAGGTATGCGTGATATTGCCGCTGAAGCAGGTGTGTCCCCTGCGGCTATTTACAGGTACTTTCCCAGCCAGGAAGAACTGTTTATGGAAGCGTTTATCAAGGACCTTTCAGCCATTCGTACTGTTTTTCAGGAAACCCTGGCGGAAGCAAGCCACATGCCCCCGGCCGAACCCCTTGAGGACATGGCCAAAGCCATTGTCGACCACCTGATCCATAACCAGGCGACCTTTCAGATGATGAGCTATCTGATGATCAAGGGAAACATGCCCGACTACTTGCTCACCCGTTTCCAGGCCCTTCAAACCGCCTTTATCGACAAAATCATCCAGGTCCTTAACATAGCCGGAATCGAAGATCCTGACCGGACCTTATCCCATGCCTTCATCTCGGCCGTCATGGGCACCTTGATGACCTTCAGAAATTATCCGGGCAAAGACATTGAGAATGCAGAAGAACACATTCATCTGCTTGTAACCCTTATTGCTAAAATATTTAAAAAAGGAATCCCTGCATAAGGTCAAGACAATAGAACAACCTTATATATAGCTGCTCTTATTTCTAATTTTCAGGCAATTCATAGCCTAATACTTCCAGCACTATTTTTTTTATTGACCGTATAATTTGACTCTGCTACCATTCACTAAACAATGTTTATTATCAATAATAGTATTTTCGTGACCGGGAGCAATGAATGAAACGACCTGCTGTCTGTATTTACATTGTGGTTGCCTTGATTCTTTCGTCCTTATCGGCAAGCAGCCTCGAACAGCTGTCAAATGAATCACTGGACAAGATATCCGGCAAGGCCGTCAGTGACAACCCTGCCTTTATCGGACAGGACATCTTCTTTCCCGCAATCCAGACAGATCAGGAAATGAGTTCGTATTCCCAAGGCACAAACGGAGTTCACCAGACCGTAACCATAGAATTTATCGGGCGTGATGCCCAGGATGAATTCGGCTATGTTTACCGGGAGATTTTTTACGCGAATGCCTTTGTTGAAAATGTGGTTTATCAAACGGAAAATGCTGCCAATGGCATGTATTCCTTTGTTGTCTTTGAAGGGACTCTCAAAGGCCAAACTCGTGTTCCGGAATTTTTTGACAATAATCCGAATGTTCCAACCAAAGACGTGACGATCTCACGGGCACGCATTGATTTGCCCGAGGGTCTGACAGGTAATTATCTGTGCAGCTATCAGGGCCACGTTTTTTCCTCTGACGAGATCACCCAGACAGAACAAACCTTTACGATTTATCCCAATCGTCAGACCATCACCACCGGAAAAGCAGTGGATGGGAGCATGGCGATTCTTCTACCCCGCGGAACCGGTGCGAACACCTTATGGACACCCGTCATCAAGACGATTGATCCCCTTACCCACGTTACGGAATATCTGATAATCCCGGATGGCGAACGTTATGTTCATATTTCATTGAATCATCTGGTCGCTCGCATGGACGTAAACTTCCAGGTCAGGATGTCGAACAGCACACGTCCATGGACGCAACATGACAATGCCCACCTCCCTCCCGATAGGAACCAGACCCTGGGATCGTTTTCAATGACAGGGGGCAACACCACGATCAATGGTGGTAACATATTCATCACTGCAAATTAGGATGGCGTCGAGTCCCATATGCGGCGTTATAGTGTTTGGCCGGACCTTTCGACATACGCTCGAGTATGCCTTCACGCCCGGCCAAACACTATGCCTTGCCTATGGACCTTTTTCCATGGCCATCCATCCGTTGACTTTTTTCAAGTTCATTAATCAATCTCGTTGAACCGTTTCTTCGTTATCTCCATTTCCATTTTGGCTGTGGGTTTATAAAAACCCTTCTTTTTTCCCGGGCCTGGGGAACCCCTTCTTTTTTTAACATCATGAATAATTCCCAAACTGATAAATTATAAGCCATTTTTACTTTACAATCGTTCAAATCCCTGATATTGGATGGATAAAACAATGTTTACACAAATCAATTTGGTTCCCCCGATTAACATGCAATACGCCATGTGATTTATGGTTTGAATTGCAATTATGATTATTCTTCCATGGGGCTTGTCTGCCTGTGCTGAAGAAGTCACGGAGCTATAAAACATGCATGTGCTTATTGCTTTTGTTATTGGTATAGCAATATTCAGTAGTTTTCACCCCATAAGCCCCACGCCAAAAGGAGAATGGCTTATCGAAACGGGAACCGGCCCAAGTCTCGCAACTCGGCACACAATCAAACCTCTGTCTGACTTTCAGACAGACCGGATTATCAAGCAATCCTATGATTACAGCTGTGGATCTGCGGCACTTGCCACAATTCTGAGATATTACCTGGGTGAAAATTTCAGCGAAAAACAAGTTATCCACGGTATGCTGCAATATGGAGATCCAGAGCGCATCAAACAAAGACGGGCCTTTTCCCTTTTGGATATGAAAAAATTCGTTAATGCCCTGGGCTATGAGGCCAACGGCTACAAAGGCAACCTTGAGGATCTGACCGATTCGGAATTCTGGCCCTGTATCGTTCCCATCAAAATTTTCGAATACAGACATTTTGTTGTGGTCAAAGGGGTTCACCAAGGTCATATTTTCATCGCTGATCCATGGAGGGGCCACAGCAGTTACACCCTGGCCCAATTTGAAGAACTCTGGTTCGAAAATGTCATGTTCGTTGTATCCTCAAGTGCCCGGAAACCCAGCCATGCTTTGAAATTAAGGACCGAAGACCTTCTTTATATTGATGAAAAGACGGCCATGACCTTTTTGGATCCCAACATCATTGAACGAACACCCCTTGATATTGATCAGGCGATCAAAGAAATCCCGGAGGTCAGACAGTATTATAAACCATAATGGTGTATCGTATTTTATATATAAGGTTCACAGCATAACATCGATAATTCTCTGTTGGAGGAAAGTAATTGGCTGCACACATTAAAAAACTCATGTTGGTTTTCCACATGGTCTTGATGCTTGTTGTTCCGGCATTGGCCGAGAATGATTATGATACGTCCTCGGGCACGGTAATGACCATGCAGGATCTGAGCTCGAAAATGGAGGCCCTTCAGGAAGAAATCAACCGCCTGCGGGAAGAAGCCGATGTCCGCAACAAGCTTGAGGCAACCCTGGATGAGCAGACCGATCATGAAAAAGAAATTCTCACCGCAGCAGGCCAGGATTATTCCCTTGCCAGGGAAGGTTCCCTTGAACTTACCTATGGATTTACCTATGGTTACAATTCGACGGATATCCTTGAAAGCCTCTCACCATCGCCCCAGGTGGACCATTCCAGCAACCACAATCTCACCAACTCGGTGATCATGAAGTATGCGCTGAAAAACAATATCACCCTGAACTCAAGTGTTCCGTTTATTTACAAAAGTGATCAGCGGTCCACGTCCAATGAGCGGAACACAACGGACATCGGAGATTTATCCCTGGGTGGATTATGGCAGCCCAGCAAATCAGATGGAAAAAGCCTCAGCTTTATCTATAATGGGTCCATTGTCATTCCGTCCGGTACAAGCCCCTACAAAATCGATGTGGACAACGCCCTGTCCACAGGGTCGGGTTTTTATTCACTGTCCGCCGGATTTTCAACCAGCAAATCCCTTGACCCAGTTTTTGTTTATGGCAGCGGATCCATCTATTATCCCCTTGACGCCTCAAGTCTCAGCCAGAGGCGGGAAGGCCCCACAAGCAACGAGACCATTCTGACAAAAGTCTCTCCGGGAAAAACCCTGGGGATATCGGTGGGTATGGCCTATGCCCTGTCCTATACCGTATCGTTGAACACCAGCTTCAGCTACTCATACTCAACAAAATACAAATACTACTGGAACGGTGGCGTCACATCCACAAGCGGGACGTCCACGGCCGCGGTTCTGAATATCGGTACGGGCTGGCGCATCTCACCCAGAAGAACGATCAGCACCTCACTTGGGATTGGTCTTACAAATTCGGCTTCTGATTTTACGTTCTCTTTCAGCATTCCTTTTGACTTTAAACTTTGAGAAAGATTATGAGCCAGAATATGATGGTTTTTTCAGGATACAGCGCCAATCGTCACCGTTTGTCATTGTTAACAGTATCTATCATTTTATACATTATATGTTTCACCTCTCCTGTTTTTGCTGTCTTCCATGAACAAATGGCCATTTGTACACAGGGCATATCCCTTGCCAACACCTGTACGGCAGATCCGCCGGGAATCATGGCCATTCATTACAATCCGGCCGGACTTTCCCATCTCAGAGATGGTAAAACAATGATCATGGGCGTGAGTATTCCTGTCATTCTCATCAACACACGGCTCGAAGCCGATCCGGATGCCGAAGATTTTATGGGCGGCTGGGGCCCCAACGCCTCTGACCCGACCAAGAGGGATCCCCTTGCAGGCACCGAAGGAACCTCAGGGCCATTGATGTATATTCCTATTTATAATGATACCATTCCCTTTCTCTTCGGCCCCACCATCGGTCTGTCCACACGGGAACCCGATTCCAAATGGACGTTTGCCGTGGGATCCTATGCCCCCTTTGCCGTGGGGCTGACCCATGACAAGGACGACGACCCCCTTCGATTTGCATCCAAATCCGTTGTTCAACAACATCTCATTTATGCTGCGCCGTCAGCAAGCTATAAAATTGATGATAACCTGTCCGTGGGTCTGTCCATCGGCATGGGGCAAACCGCCACCATCGCAAAGATGGATATGCGGTCTCCCAGTGATATGATCGCCCTGACCCGTATTCTGGGTGAGGCGACCCAGGGGCTTGAAATTCCAATTATATCCGAACTGACCCTGCCCTCCCCCTGGTTTGGGGGTGGTGTTGCCCCCTATGATAAGGTGGCCCAGATTTCTCTTTCACTCCGTGATGATTTTTCACCCTCGTACAATGTGGGCCTCCTCTGGGAGCCGAAAAACTGGTTATCCATGGGTCTCTGCTACCAGAGCGAAGTCAAACTTCAAATGACCGGACGATTCAGTGTTCAACACAGTCCCCAATTCACCGCCATGATGAACTGGATGAGCCAGGGCGTGGTCGTTCCCATCGGGGCCACCATGCTGAACCTGCCCACCAGCGGTGAGGATCAGTACGGATACTGTTCATCCACATCACTTAACTATCCCCAACGGGTTCAGTTCGGTGTCAAACTTCAACCCCTTGCTCAATTCAAATATCTTTTTGACGTCCATTGGGCAGACTGGTCCATTATCCAGGAAGACCGATTTGTTTTTGATCAGCAGATCAGTGTATTACGGCTCGTAAATATCATGGGTTACGGTGAATCTCCAAACCAGATGGTCCTCCAGCGTCATTTCAAAAACACCCTTCACTGGAGCACCGCCATTGAATACCTTCCCACGGACTGGCTTACATTCAGGCTGGGATATGAAATGCGTCCCACATCGGTCAGAGCCGAATACTATGACGGCCTGTATTCACTGCCGGACCTCCATAACATCGGAACCGGACTGGGCATAAAAATGGATAACGGTATTGAATTGGACCTGGGATTTGCCTATATATTCAACAAGTCATTCACTGTCCCCAACAACTCAAGCCTTCAGATGAACTCCAATGAGTGGACACGACCCGTGTACAACCCCTTTGTAGGCCTTGACTATTTTCAGGAAACCAAGGTATACATCGGATCAGTCAGCGCAACAATGCCCCTTGAGATCATGGTATCCATGGCCAGCGACAGTATGGACAGTATAAAAAACATATTCAGCAAACTGAATCCTTTTGATTAACATGTTTCAAAGTCTGACCGATTCGGTTTTTCTCATCCAACCATGTACGGCATGGTTTTCAGGTATTTCTATCATGATCAAAAAAAAGACCCCCATTCTCGTATTCCTTGTCATCTTTCTCATTCTCAATGGCCTGTGCATAGGGGCCACGGCAGAAACATCACCACCCAGAAAACCCTTATTGAAACTCAGTGAAACAAAAACCCTTATCGGCTCCCTTGAAAACGGAACAACCATTTTTCCCTCAACCCTGACCACCAATTTTCCCCTGGTCAACTCGGTGTCCTTTGCCATGAAAGCCACAGGTGAAAAAACCGGAATTTCCATATTCAGAAACGGCCATATCGGCCCTGTATTCGACACCATCAGCAAAATCGGGCCCATATTCAGTCCGGATGGCACACGGCTTGCCTATATTGCCCGCAAGGGCAATGCGTCCCATGCCGTAATCGATGAAAAGGTCAGCGAGGCCTATGATGCCATTGCCACTATTTTTTTCAGCCCTGACTCCAAGCGAACCTCCTATCTTGCACGAGATCGGAATAAAAAATATTTTGTGATCACAGACGGTAAAAAAGGACCGGAATACGAAGGAATTTTCGGATCAGGCTATCCCATGTTCAGTCCGAACTCCAAACAGATTGCCTACCTTGTTTATAAAAACAAATCATGGGTTATGGTCCTGAACGACAAGGAGTGCGAACCCTTTGATGAAATAAAATCACCTTTATTCAGCCCGGATTCCAATCATTTCTGCTATCTGGCCAAAAAAAACAATACCTGGTTTGTGGTCAAAGACAATCAGACCTTAAAAGCCTATGACGACATCCTCACCCTTTCCTTTAGCCCGGATTCCCAGCATCTGATCTATGTTGCTAAAACCGGTGAAAAACATCTTGTGGTCGTGGATGAATCTCCTCAGAAATCCTTCCAGGCTGTAAGCCAACCGTTTTTCAGTCCTGATTCCAAACGGTTTATCTATTCAGCCTACACAGGGAAAAAAAGCTGTATTGTCGTAAACGACAAAAAAGGCCCCTGGGTCAAAAATATCGGCCCCTACAATTTCAGTCCGGACTCATCACGATTCGCTTATGTGGGGGGATCAACCGAATCATCCATTGTCTTTGCGGACAACACCGAAGGAAAGGAATATGATTCCGTTTCCCTGCCCACGTTCAGCCCAGACTCCTCAATCATCGCGTATAAAGCAAAACGTGGTGACAAGCAGTTTATGATCATTAACAATCAGGAAAAAAAACCATACGATTCCATTTCCATGTTTCTGTTCAGTCCGGACAGTCGACACCTGGCCTATGTGTCTAAACAGGGCGACACAACCATCATGGTGCTGGATGACGTGGAAATTAACAGGTATGAAAAAATCGGAATGATCGGGTTCAGCCCCGATGGACAGCACCTGGCCTATCAGGCTTTCCGTGATGAAAAATGGTTCATGGTGGTGGACACAACCGAATGCAAGGACCGGTATAAAGGTTTTGTAAAAAACGTCCCCATCGTGTTTACCTCACCCGCATCGTTTCACACCCTTGCCTTGCAAGCTGAAAAGGGCCCTGAATTCTTAATTGCCGAGGTTCATATCTCTGAATAACACAATGGGGCGTGGTTTCCCGATCAACCGGATATTCGCGTTCCTCCTGGCTATACGCCCCCAAACTTTTTTTACAGTCAAAAAAAAATCCATGGATTTCGCTTCAGTTCCTCACCCAAAATTCCGATACGTTTAATTGGATTGACACATTTATTATCTGTCGGGTTACGGTCTTAATCCATCTTAAAATGTTCTTTGACATCAAGGTTAACCATGCCATTTTTTTTCTGAAATATCGCGAAAACAAATGGCATGGGTAAAAGAGTGACGAAGCGCATGCTGCCAAACCAGGGGTAACCCTGGGACGGAAAGCCACGGGTCCTTTTTTCAAAAAGGATAGCCGGGTTGCCTCACAACAAAGCCAAACCAGGGGTGACCCTGGGACGGAAAGCCACGGGTCCTTTCTCAAAAAAGGACAGCCGGGTCGCCTGTTAACACGTTTTTATTTTATTAACTGTCATTGAGTATATTAGGCCAAACCAGGGGTAACCCTGGGACGGAAAGCCACGGATCCTTTCTCAAAAAAGGACAGCCGGGTCGCCTCCTATGCGCCAAACCAGGGGTAACCCTGGGACGGAAAGCCACGGGTCCTTCATCATTGAGGATAGCCGGGTTACCTGTTGAAACAACACAGAAAGGAGTTCGCCATGAGAAAGCTTCGTTATCTTACAACAATTGTATGTGCACTATGTCTGTTTGCACTTCCTTCATCAGGTTTTGCAAAGATGACCCACATGTCTGATGAAGAATTGGATCAAATCACAGCCCAGGCTGGCTTTTCAGATATGCTGGGTATTGTTCAGATAAACCGCGACAATGAAACCGGAACATATTTTTTCGGCGGTAGTGGCAGCGGTTATATCAGCTTTGCTGATACAAAGTATGAAGGAACCATGGGCATTGATCCTTCAATGACCACCAGGATTGTAGACAACAACGGAGCCATGGGGTATGAATGCACTCTGGACGGACCGATTATGGATATCAAAAACTTTTCCACAACGATCCGTCTGGGAACCGATATCGGCGCAGGAAATTCCATGGGCACCGTGTATATAGGGCATATGGTTGTTGATGTTCATGGCACCTTGCGTATCACAGCTCATTAGCTATGATGTGTCACTCTTTTACCCTTTATTTTCATATTTTATGAACAAAAAACAGTCCTGATGTAAATTAGGACTTATACGTCCTATGGATACCATATACGGCGTTATAATGTTTGGCCAGAGTCTGGATACGAATGGGACATAACTCTGGAACGAATACGTTTTCCGAGTCGTCATTTTTTTGACATATTACCGAGTTATCCATCTGTTTTTAAAGTTAATATTTATTTGGACTTGACTCTGACAGGTATGTTGATTATATTATTATTAGATAAATTTTAAACGTTCATCTGTTTGAATGTTGGCATGTTTCGCATATGTTGTTTCTAACTTCCTTTTGTCTTTCCTGGCCTGATCTCCCAACAGTTTTATGCATCAAACAGATTTTATTCGTGCTTTTACTGTAAGGAGGCTTCACCATGGACATAAATTCAGTCAATGCGTCTGTCCCTGTGGACAGACAAACCTTGGCTTCTGAGAATCAAGAACCCAAACAAACGGAAGTTAATGAAACCCGTTCTCAGGAAAGCCGTGAGCCTTACCGGGTTAATATATCCCAGGAGGCTCAACAGGCACAAGCTAACGGGAGTACAACACCGCCTGAAAGTTTACCTTCGGGGACTGCAGGTTCTGAGGCTGTGCAGACATATACAAGCGCAGGGCAGATTGCGGGCTAATGACCAGTACGATTCGGGTTAACACTCTGAACGTGTTAACCCGACTGCCTCAGAAAGAGCACATAAAGGCAGGTTAAAAATGGATGTAAACGCTATCTCCATTACAGCCACCACGATTTATACACGTGGTGGATCATTAGCAAAAACGAACACGAATGATAGGTTGAACACACAGGCCGACCCTGTTCTCGCAACGCGTGAAGCTGTGACTTCATCGTTTAACGTTTCTCTATCCAATGAAGGAATAGATCGGTCCAGGGCCATGTTCGAATCCGCTCAGGTTAACGACAAACGTGAGTTTGAGTTGCGCCTGGCCCAGGAAGAAAACGCCAAAATCAGAGAACTGAACAACGAAAAAAGACAGTTTGAATTGGAACAGGCCACCCAGAAAGCACGTTTTGAGGCGGAACAGCGTATTGAACAAATGACGTTTCAACAGCAGCAAAACATGGCTTAAATCTCATTCGTGTTGTTTTTACCTAATAACGACGTCTATCTGATAGATTGTTTGGGCTCCCTTTTTTTTATTCTTGACCATCTTGTTAAGATTGATGTTTTTTCCAAAAAACGTGTGCTTATTCCATGCTACCCTCGTGATATTGTCGTGAACGGGTGGATATGAAATCCGCCCACAAAACGATGTATCTCCTACCATGTCATAATTTTTGAACTATATAATCATTATTCCCTGCTTTCTAATTTTAGATCCATCCCATGGAGCCTATTATGCCCAGAGAAATAAAATCCAGCCTGATTGAAGAAAACACCATCAAACGTTTAAAAAAATTTAAAATTCTGAAAAATCTTTCATTAAATGAACTCCGGATTCTCCTTGGGACCAAAGAAAGCGAGTATCACAACCGAATCGCCAAACTTGTCAGCTATGATGCAAAAGAAACCGTGATCAAAGAGGGTGATTTTGACAGCTGGATTTTCTGGGTGGTTCAGGGGGAGTTTGCCGTCATCAAAAACGATGTCCTGATCACGGTATTCACGGAGCCAGGGGATGTTTTTGGTGAGATGAGTAGCCTGGGGGAAGATTCCAGGTCAGCCACGGTCATAGCCAGAAAAGAGGGAACCTGTGTGAGCATCGACATGTCGATATTGGATTCAATCCGGGACTTACACGTCAAAGAAAAAATACAAACCGGAATATACCAGTTAAAATCCGAACGGCTCAACCAGACCACCGCCAAGTTGGTCAGTGAAAAACAGAAAATGCTTGAGCAGCAAAAAAAATTATTAATTGAACATCTTAAAATCATTGAAAAAGAAGATCAACTTGCAAAATGGGAAAAAGACCTTCGTCATCGTGAAGAATCTCTTGAAATGAAAATCGGGCATAAAGCAGCGCCCGAACCCCCATTATTTTTAAAAAAAGGCACTGGGAAGTCTCCCAATCCCCAATAAAGATCACATTAGGATTCCGTAAAACAGGTACAACGCTTGATAAACTCGTAAGAAATCGACGCCTCATAGGGGACGTTTCACGACGCCATCACGATTGGTTCTGGGCTTTCTGCGGGATCATACACCAGATAAAAAAGAATACCCCTCCAAGCATAATCATGGCCCCCACCGGAAAGGCATGATTCAAATGGAAATAATCCATGGTCAGACCGGCAATCAGGGAACCCAGAAGCATCCCCATACTGTGGGCCATGGTCAAAAGTGACATCACAGACCCCAAAGCATCCATCTTTTTTCCTTCGGTCACAGCCATGGCCGATAAGGCTGGCAGGGAAATCCCCCCTCCGATTCCGAATATGACCACTGAAACCAGTAGAAACGAAAAGCCGTCGGCCCATTCGATGGATACCATGGAAAGAAAGATCACGATACCGCCAACCACGATCAGCATGGGCTTGTTCATGCGGTCCGCCAGATAGCCCATGGGCGTATGAAGTATCCCCCCTATCAGTACCATCAGCATGACCAGAGTTCCCGTTGCCGAGCTGTCCAGATTAAACTGGGTGGTGGCAAAGAGGGGAAGAAAACACCAGATCACACCCACGCAGGTGGTATACACAAATCGGAAGGAGCAAAGCCCTATCATCACCCTGTCTGAAAGAATCACTTTCCATGACGTGGTTTTTTTCTTTATTCTCGTTGTTTTTTCCTGGTCTACCGGTGGAAGAAACACATAGCTGCAGATAAATGATAGAATCGCAAGAAAACCCATAACGGCAAAGGCTGAATCCAATCCGAAACGTGAGTGAATCATACCCCCCATAAAGGGGCCAAGACTCAGGCTGGCAAACATGGACATACTGAAAATGCCCATAAACAGACCTTCCTTGCCCTCGGGTGTAATGTCGCCCACATAGGCCTGGGCCACCGGCATGATCATGGCAGAGGCAATGCCCTGAAAAAACCGAAGAAAAATCAGGGTATCCACACTGGAGGCCATCATAAAACCCAGGGATACCACCGCATAGGAAAACAGTCCAAAAACAATGTAGGGCTTACGGCCTCGCCTGTCAGACATCCGTCCGAAATAGGGTAAAAGAACTGTCCGTGAGATGGAAAAAGATCCAAAAATCAGGCTGATATAAAGCCCGCTGGCGCCCAGATCATGGGCATATACAGGCAGGAGCGGAATCACAATGCCCACGCCGGTCACTGCCGTAAATATTGAAAAAAACAAGGTACCGAATATTTTGATTTCAGTTCGAGTCATGCGACCTGTCCGGGTATCGTATCAACAATGCCCATTGAGAGACAGCATCATGGCCGTCTCATCGCAATCAGGGAATTTAACGCAGGAGATGCAGTCTGACCATATTTTCAATGGCAATTCAGCTCTGTCAATGACATTAAAATCGAATTTCTTAAAAAAGCCGGGTCGATAGGTCAGGGTAAACAGTTTTTTGATTCCATAGGTCCGTGCCTCATCAATGGCGGCCTCGATCAGACAGGTACCTATATTCTGATCCTGATATTCCTTTTTCACGGCAAGTGACCTGATTTCCGCAAGGTCTTCCCAGCAGAACTGTAAGGCACCGCAGCCTCCGACGTCCCGTGTTCCGGGGATTTCAAACACAAAAAAATCCCTGACATGATCGTAAAGTTCACTCAAGGGCCTTGAAAGGAGTACCCCCTTATCGCCGTAGTCGGAAAGAAGGGCGTGAATCATTTTTATATCTTTAATCGTTGCCTTGCGTATCATGGCCAGCCTTATAAACCTATTTGGAAAGGATTGCAAATGAAAACGCCCCATACGGGACGTCAACCCTTCCATGCCCTGTCAAACATGGAAGGGATTTATCAGTCAAACCATTTTAAACACTATTTTTTTATAAATCCAGATCAGAGTTCATCCAAAAAGTCAATATCCTCGTCATCGATGGCCTGGGGTTTAATTTCAGAGAGGTGTCTGTAAATTGTACCTGTCCCTTTATCAATGGTAAATGTGAACTTTTCTTCCCCCCCTTCCAAAGGTTCCAGGGCCAGGGAAAAACTATCGTCATCATCGGTGATCAAAACCTTAAACACATCGGTGATCGTAGAGATACCACCGGATAGGTCCATTGAATCATCAAACCGCCCTTTTTCTTTCAAAACCGTGTCAACAAATCGAACAGCGTCATCACGTTTGATCTGGTTTCCGTTAAACTTGACATTCTTTTCATGATCCGTTGTCATGAGCCTCCTTTGTTGATTAAACCATCGTCACGATACATCCCCGGAGGGATTAACAAACAGATCATATACAATACAAACGTGCTGTTCAAGGATCTATTTAGTGCCCATCCATTTCTGAATGGACACTATTTATTCATAAGAAGCATTCGCTCTTCTTCAAAATCGGCGTATTCAAGGGCGATGGCCCTGAAATCATCTTCCATTTCAATGAATGCATCCAATACATCCGGGTCAAAATGGGTTCCCTTGCCAGCAGCCATGATGCGCAGGGCTGTTTCATGGGAATAGGGCGGCTTGTAAACCCGCTTACTGATCAGGGCATCATACACATCGGCCACAGCCATCAAACGAGCTGAAATGGGGATTTCCTCTTTTTTCAATCCCAGGGGATAACCGCTGCCGTCCCATTTTTCATGATGGCCATAGGCAATTTCCCTGGCCATGGATAGAAAGGTGTTCTTGCCCAGATTTTTTTCTGTACTCAAAATAGCATTCTTGCCGAATAGGATATGTTTTTTCATTTCTTCGAACTCGTCTTCGGTGAGGCGACCCGGCTTCAGCAGAATATTGTCCCTGACCCCCACTTTCCCAATGTCATGCAATGGGGCGGACCTATAGAGCTGGTCAATGGTAGCACCGGTCAGAAAGGATGAAAATCCGGGATGATTTTTCAAGTATCCGGCCAGTTTTTTCACATAATTCTGGGTCCGTTTGATGTGACCGCCTGTTTCCGGATCTCTATATTCGGCAAGGGTTCCCATACTTTCAATGGTGGCTTCCTGGGTAAGGGCAAGCTCAATTGTCCGTTCACGGACCATGTCTTCCAAATGATTCTGATGTTGCTTCAACAAAAGATGGTTATGGACCCTGGCCTTGACTAACTGGGGGCTGAAGGGTTTTGTGATATAGTCCACAGCACCCAGGGCAAGGCCCTTAGCCTCGTCCTGTTCATCATCCAGGGAGGTGAGAAAAATCACGGGGATATAGCGGGTACTCTTTTTCTTTTTCAATCGCTGGCAGACCTCGTACCCGCTGATCCCCGGCATAATGATATCCAGCAGGATCAAATGGGGGGGATAATCTTCAATATATTTAAGGGCACTTTCCCCATCCATGGCCACCCGAACGTCATAGTCATTGCCCAATACGTCCACCAGGATATCAATATTGGACTCGGTATCATCCACCACCATAACGGTCAATCCCTTGAGATCTGTCATGGTTTATGTCTCCTTCCATCCGGCTTATCAAGGATGCCAGAACAGGCCCGGCATCCTCGTATTGATATCGTTTAACCCTGTCGCCCAGGATCAAAAGATCCTGGGCATAAGGGCTGCCCTTGCTTATTTTTTCAATATCCTTGACCAAGTCCCTGCATGCTTTGGGATTTCGATGTGCAATAAGGGGTTTGAGTTTATGCAAAAGGTCTTTGAGGCTTTGTTCTTCATTGGAAGGGTCCAGCTTTTCCATGGTCTCATGGATCCTGTCTTCGGCCATCATCTTGCCCAGGGAATCGAGAACAATGGAAAGAGTTCTTTGAAATTGGTTAAGTGCGTCATTCAACTCTGAGGTTCTGAGATCGCGAATCATTTTTTCAAGGTGTGACGAGACCTTATACAAATCACCTGCCCCGATGTTTCCTGACACCCCTTTAATGGTATGGGCAAGTTTTCCTGCCCCTTCAAAATCATCGTGTGAGATGCATTGCAAAAGCAGGTCCGATGCATTGGAGTAATCACGAATAAAGGTGCCCATGATTTTTTTATACAAGCCATGATTTCCCCCTGTATGTTTCAAGCCTTTTTCAAAGGAAACACCAGGATATGACTTAGCCATAAACCTGTAGCCCATATTCAAGGTTACGGGGGACTTGACCATGGCTGGTTGACGCGTGCCATCTTTTCCGATCCATTTTGCAAGAACACTGAAAAGTTCATCCGGGTTCACCGGTTTGGTGATGTGGTCATTCATGCCCGCCCCAATACTTTTTTCCCTGTCTCCGGCCATGGCATGGGCTGTCATGGCGATGATGGGCATCATGTGGGCCCTCTTGCGAATTTCTTGTGTGGCTTCGAGACCGTCCATGACAGGCATCTGAACATCCATAAGTACAGCATCAAAGGGCTGGGATTCAACCGCTTCAACAGCCTGTTTACCATTTGAAGCAACGACAACCCGGACATCAACGCGTTCAAGCAATTCAACGGCAACTTGGGTATTGATTTCATTGTCTTCCACAAGCAACACCCTGGCCCCGGAAATGGCTGTAAGAATTCCGGGATCAGACTCCCATTTCACAGGCAGGTGGGTATCCTGAAACTCATCTTTCCCAAAAGCCTTCATCAATGCATCAAACAAAATGGACGGAGACAGGGGTTTGACAAGAAATCCGTCAAGATTTTCCGCCTGTGCCCTGGCCTGAATACCTTCGTCACCGTAAGCAGTCACCATAAAAATTTTGGGACCTTTTGACCGTGGTGTTCTCCCCCGGATGGTTCGAATGCATTCCAGGCCGTTCATCACGGGCATTTTATAGTCCATAAAAATCATATCCACCGCCTGGTCCGGTTTTTTTTTCGCCAGCTGTTCCAAGGCATCCGGGCCAGATTCAGCCAGGGTCACATCAAACCCAAAGAGACTGAGCTGATCATCCATGATTTTCCTGGCAAGGGCATTGTCATCAACCACAAGGGCACGTTTCCCCTTCAAATCTTCATCAAGAACGAATCGCAAGGGTTTCTGGTCTTCCTGGAGCCCCAACCGTGCGGTAAAATAGAAGGTACTGCCCTTGTCCTTTTCACTGTCCACACCAATCTGCCCGTCCATCATCTCCACCAGATGCTTGCATATGGAGAGCCCAAGTCCGGTCCCTCCATAGGTTCGCGTGGTGGAGGTATCTGCCTGGGTAAAGGGACGGAATAATTTTTTTCTCTGGGCCGGAGTCATGCCGATCCCGGTATCCTGCACCCAGAATTTCAGAACAAGATCCCCACCGGATTCCTTCTGTTTTTCAACCCCCAGAACAATTTCTCCCTGATGTGTGAATTTCACGGCATTATCGGCCAGGTTGGTCAGAATCTGGGACAGACGAAAGGGATCCCCGATCAGACGGGTGTGCAACCCCGGCATGATATCCACCAGCAATTCCAGATTTTTTTCACCTGCTTTCATATGGATCAGGCTGGCCACCTGCTCGAGAAGTTCTTCCAGATCAAAATCGGTTTTTTCCATAAACAGTTTGCCAGCCTCAATTTTTGAAAAATCCAGAATATCATTGATAATGGTCAAAAGAGAATGCGACGAGGACTGAATTTTGCTCAGATAATCTTTCTGCTGGTCAGTGACATCTGTCTGGAGTGCCAGATGGCTCATTCCGATGATGGCATTCATGGGTGTTCTGATTTCATGACTCATATTGGCCAAAAACTCGCCCTTGGCACGTGTGGCCTCCTCGGCCTTGATTTTGGCCTTTTCCAAATCCTTCATCACGGTTGTCATGTTCTGTTTTGTCTGTTTTAATTCCTCATACTGTTTTTTAAATGCTTGATCGGTCTTTTTTCTTTCGGTGATGTCTTCCTTGACCGCCACAAAATGAATCAGGTTACCATCCTGATTTCTGACCGGCGATATGCTTGCAAATTCCCAGTAGAGCTCTCCGCTTTTCTTTTTATTGATAATTTCACCTTGCCAGATCTCACCGGCCAGAATGGTGTCCCATAAATTTTTGTAAAATGCTTGATCCTGTCTGCCCGAACTCAGGATGCGCGGATTCTGCCCAAGGGCTTCCTCCTGACTATATCCTGTCACATCCGTAAATTTTGGATTAACATATTCGATGTTACCCTCAAGATCTGTCATTACAACAGAGACAGGGCTCTGTTCAACGGCACGCGACAGTTTTTTCAAAGCATCCTCATTCTGTTTTGATTCCGTGATGTCTTCGATCATGGGCAGAAAAAAGGCGGGATGCGATGTGGCATCATAAATGGGCCGCACGGATATATGGGCCCATAAAATCCCCCCGTTTTTATGGATGCAGCGCGTCGTGAAATAGCAGTAATCTACGTCTCCGCCCTTCATGGTCTTATAATGTTCACGGATCATTGTTTCATCATCGGGATGGGTCATCTCAAAAATATTGCGATGAATCAATTCCTTTTCATCATATCCCAGAATCTGGGTGAGTTTCGTATTTACAGTCACGAAATTCCCCCGATCATCAATGATGGCAGCCCCCAAGGGGGCCTGAACAAAGGTCCGTTTAAAGAGTTCCCGGCTCTGGAGCAAGGCTCTTTTTGTTTTCTCATGGCCTGACATTTCACGGGAAAGCCGCCTGTTCCATATAATAATGATCACAGGGACAAGAAAAGCGAACAACAAAGCCACAAAGTCGAACCCGGATACGTTCACGGGGCCAGGTCCGGCCTGATGAATTTGGGGAGTTGATAGACGATACGGTGCTGCATGGCTGTCAAGGGACGCGGCATAAACACATGGAGCCCATCTATCATGAACGCCCGCACAGGTTTTCTCCGGAAAAGAAAACCCTGCGCATATGACAAGAAAAAGAATAACACCTAAAATCATCCGATAATGTCTGAGATATTCCATATGGGAGTCTCCGTCAGACAAACAATGATAAGCAGATAGTCAAGAGAACAGGACCGGAATGAGCGTCTAAAAAGAAGTCAGAAAAGGATGGATGGGATGACGCTTGGATCGCTGGTTGACTATACCATGTGGGCCACAGAATCTCAACGGTTTAAGACAGCCAGAGCTGGGAAGCCCTTCCCGGAAAACGTCTCGGGAAGGACGTTCAATTAAATCTATTTGATCGTAATAAGCTCAACAATAAAAATCAGGGTGGAATTGGGCTCAATGGCCCCACCGCTTCCCGATTCACCGTAAGCCAGTTCCGATGGAATGAAAAGTTCGTATTTTGATCCTTCGGGCATCAACTGAAGGGCCTCTGTCCATCCCTTGATCACCCCATTTAAAGGAAAGGTCGCTGTGGCTCCCCGTTTGTAGGAACTGTCAAAAACCTCGCCGTCAATGGTCTTTCCCTCATAATGGGTTTCAACAGTATCCGTGGCAGCAGGTTTATTCCCCGTCCCTTGCGTGATCACACGGTACTGAAGACCGCTATCCGTTTCCACCACGCCTTCCTTTTTTTTGTTTTCCCCAAGAAAAGCCAGACCTTTTTCACGATTCACACCGGCCACCGCATGGTTTGCCGAATGTTGTTTCTCCTGCATGGATGTTTGGAATTGCTGGATGACCTGCTGCATTTCACCCACGGACATCCGGGATTCCTTTCCGTTGAAAGCATCCTTGAATGATTCACCGAAAATGTCCGGGTCAATGTCAAAACTCTGTCGCCTGAAATCACCGCCTATGCTTTGACCCAGGACATAACTGATCTTATCCATGTCGTTTTTCATGATGCCTCCATCGGGATTTTATAATTAAAATTCCTGCATATATACACCAAATTGATGGAGATTGCATGGACAAAACGATCTATTTCTTCTTTTTTCGAATCAGGCCAGGGTATCATTTTATATGTTTACCGCATATGGCATCATATATTGACATCAAAGAGAATCAATAGTAAGGATCCCTATCTAATTTAAGATAATAAAATTGAGATTTTTAAAGACACATGCATTGAGTCGTTTTATAACCATTTACTCTTCAGGTATGGAGCACAGAATGATGAAAAATTGGTTTATTTTTGCAATGGGACTTATACTCATCGGTTGCGGAGGCGGAGGCGGAGACGAATTAAACCCACCTGCCGGAGACATGAGCGGCACATGGTATGCGACTGAAACCGTCAGCGGGTGTGATGATCCTCCTCAAACAGAATACGAAACATTCCAGGTGGTCCAATCGGGAAACACTCTTACCGTAACCATACAAGAAACAAATGAAGTTGTTACCGGACTTATCAGCGCAAGCACCGTGACATGGAATTTTTCTCGGAGCGAAGACGGAGGGACGAGCACGATTCAATTCTCCGGCACGCTGTCCGATGACGGGTTGACTGTCACCGGAACCGCCAACTGGCAATGGACCAATGGATCCGACACTTATACCTGTTCCGGCACGACCCAGATCTCAGCTCAGCTTCTGCAAACTGCAGACGTGAATGTTTCGGGCCACTGGTCCGGCCTTTGGTACAGCAGTAATACTGAGGATTTATCAGATTCGTTTACAGTCACCCTTGTTCAGAACGGCACGGTCCTCAGCGGAACCATCAATGTCCCCTATATCGGCATAGAAAATTCCCAGCTTACAGGGACAGTCACCGGAACTTCCATTGTTTTTGGAGACATTGATCATATCATTACGTTCCAGGGAACGACAAGTTCCATTGCATCAATAGGAACTTACGATTATTCTTCATCGACCGATATTGGAACCTGGGTGGCCACCAAGACCCTTGATAATAAATAGTCTCCCATCGGATTAAAATTTAAGGGCCCTTTCCTGCTGGATTGGGCCACCTTAAATCAAAGACGCCCACCCAGATAATTCAACATATCTTTCCCATGTATCATCGCCGATTTTCTCAAAAATTTTCAATTGAGTTGAATAAACCATGGGCAGATGATAGATATATTATCTGCCCATGCCCACAGGGCTGTCAGATCCGTATAAAAAATTGGAGGAAGCCTCATGGAAACCCTACTGCGCCGTATCGGTCCTTTTCTGGGTTTGATTTTCTTTCTTGTGGCCATTGCCATTGTCCATGTTTTCAAATATCGCAAGCCCGTGACCATAAGAGGAGTGAATATCACCCTGCCATCACCGGCCATGACCCTTGGGCAGACTCTGACGGGAATGGTGGATTTGATTCTGGCCTCTTTATGCCTTTATGTCTTTCTGGATCACGCAACAAAAGGGAAGCAAAAATGACAGATATCATCACACCGGACAAGAAATTATGCCAGATCTGCGGGAAACAGCATCCTGAAGTCAATCTTGTCACAGCGCGTTTGGTCAGGCCCGTTGTTGCAGATATCATCAAAAAATCAAACCCCAATTGGAACAGTGAGGGATTTATCTGTGTGGACGACCTGATCAAATTTCGATCAAAATATGTCCGGGCCATCGTGGAAGCAGAAAAAGGGGAATTAACCAATCTGGAGAATGAGGTCCTAAACAGTATTTCACAACACGAAATTCTATCCACACATGTGGACAAAGACTTCGAGTCCCAACTGACCATAGGGCAGCGTTTATCCGACAAAATCGCTCAATTCGGTGGTAGCTGGACCTTCATTATCCTATGCGGGGTCGTTTTACTATGCTGGATATGCGTCAATTCCCTGGCATTATTGGCGAAGCCATTCGACCCATACCCATACATTCTGATGAACCTGATTCTATCCAGTCTGGCTGCAATCCAGGCCCCGATAATCATGATGAGCCAGAATCGACAGGAAGCCAAGGACAGAGTCAGGGCTACCCACGACTACCAGATCAATTTAAAAGCTGAACTTGAAATCAGGCAATTGCACCAAAAACTCGACCATCTTCTGTCCAAACAATGGGAACGTCTGGTGGAAATCCAGGAGATTCAACTTGAGTTGTTAAATGAAATGCGGGGGACTCGCGTAAGCCCTTGCATCGAAAAAGACACATTAAAAAGGGAATATTGAAAACATGGCACTACCCATTCTTAAAATTCTTGTCATTGAAAATAACAAGGCACATCTTGAGCAGATATCTGCAAACATCACGAAATGTGTAACCAATTTTGAACGCACGGATATCATCATCCAGGTAATAGAGGCCCCTTCGGTATTGTCTGCCATTGGGCTTATCGAGTCCGATGGCGATATCCAGGCCGTTGTCCTGAGCTGGGATGTTGAAGGTCGATGGGAAGACATCGAAGAGGATAAGCAAGGCGTAATCCATAATAACACAGACATTATCAATGCGATCAAAGGCATTCGTGTTTCTGTTCCCATCTATATTTTGGGTGATGAAAGCATCGGTCTCGATATTGTCAATGAGTCAGAGGATATCGAATCCTTTTTTTTCAAAGATGATATTATCTCTGACCCCGAATCCATTCTCGGTTATATTTTAAATGATTTTGATGACCGTGCTCAGACGCCGTTCTGGACCGCCTACAAAAAATATGTCACCGAAAACAATGACTCATGGCACACACCGGGCCACAGTGGCGGATCAAGTTTCAGACATTCCCCTTATATCCAGGATTTCTATCAGTTTTATGGCCGAAATGTCTTTGTGGGGGACCTGTCCGTTTCCGTGGATTCACTGGGATCTCTTTCCGAGGGTAGCCACATGATCGGCAAGGCCCAGGAAGCGGCTGCCTATACCTTTGAGGTCACAAAAACCTATTTTGTGACCAATGGATCCAGCACCTCCAATAAAATCATTCTTCAAACCCTTCTCAGGGAAAATGACACGGTCATTGTGGACAGAAACTGCCATAAGTCTGTCCATTACGGACTTATCCAGGCCAGGGCAACGCCCATTTACTTGAACAGCATCTTAAGTTCGCAATATGGAATTTTTGCCCCCCCCTCACTGGATGAAATCAGACAATTGATCGATAAACATAAAGAGGCCCGCCTGCTCGTCTTAACAGGCTGTACCTATGACGGACTACTCATGGACCTTAGTCAGGTTGTTGACATGGCCCATGCCCATGGGATCAAAGTCTTTATCGATGAAGCCTGGTTTGCCTATTCTCTTTTTCATCCCCTTTTCAGGCCTTATTCAGCCATTCATGCCGGGGCGGATTATATTACCCATTCTGCTCACAAGGTGGTTTCTGCATTTTCCCAGGCCTCATACATCCATGTGAATGACCCTGATTTTGATGCTGATTTTTTCCATGAAATCTACAGCATTTACTCAAGCACATCACCCAAGTATCAAATCATAGCGTCGCTGGATATCTGCCGGAAGCAGCTGGAAATGGAGGGATACGGAATTATCAACTCTCTACTTGACCATGTGACGATATTAAAGGAACAAATGCGGACATTTAAAAACATCCGCATCCTTGACTGCGAAGACTTCAAACACGCTTTCTCACATTTTGAAAAAGACGCCATGGGGCATGACCCCTTAAAAATTCTCATTGATGTTTCACAACTGGAATACTCAACCCACGAAATCCACCGGTACCTGCTCGATGAAATCGGTCTTGAAATTGAAAAGTTTACCCACTCAACAATTCTTGTTCTATTGACATTCGGCGGTACCCGGTCCAAGGTAATCCGACTTTACAATGCGTTGAAAAAACTTGATCAAAAAAAAGTTGCTATTCCAATGACCAAACATAAACGGAAAATACCGGATCGGATTCCTGAAATCAAACTCAGCTGCCTGCCGGCAAAAGCATTTTTTGGCGAACGAGAAATCATTGATCTTGATAACAGCGTGGGCCGGATTTCATCCGGACTTGTTTGCCCTTATCCACCTGGCATTCCCCTGCTTGTGTCCGGTCAAATCATCGAAAAAGAACACATTGATTATTTAAAAGCGCTGTCCTCGCAGAAGACACATATTCAAGGGTTTTTTGATGGAGAGCTGTATGTTCTTAACGAATAGAGGATCTTTGATTGCTGAATTATCACAATAAACGAAAATCGTTTTATGTATTTTCAATGATTATCATCTTATATGTTTACCCCTCACAGGGTTTTTGTGATCAATATCAGGGGAACTGTTTTATCATCATTGGCAACCTAATAACATCTAAAACGTTTTCAGAAACATTTGAAATTGAGTCACTTCCCGAGGTGGGAATAAGCTTTGATGTAAAAAAAGAAAACTGGCCAGTAAGTATTTCGGTTGACACATCTTACCTTTATACGAAAACCGAAATCCCTTCTTCAAATGACACACCCGACTCCGCCACACAGGCCATGTTCATACGGTCAGATCTGGGAATCGGCCTAAAAAAAATATTTGATCCCTTCACGTCAATAAAACCCTTTGTCAGCGGAGGCTTATACATGGTCAGAATGTATAGTAAAATTTCAGGTAAAAGCGAGATCTCCACAGCTGCCGGATATTTTATCAGTGCAGGCACCTACTACAAAGTATCCGAACACGTTTCCATCGGTCTTCAGTGGAAACGATCGCGGGTGGATCTGACCATTGGGGATCACGCCTTCGATTCCGGAGGGAGCCATCTGACAATTCTTGGCGGATTCAGTTACTGAGATATTCGAAAATACAAAGAAAATATTTCAACATTTCCATCGACTTACATTTTTAAGTCTGAACAGCTATGTGCTTTCTTGTGTTATATGTATCTCACCATTGAATTTTTTTGTTAGATACAGTCAATTACCCTTGACAAATATTAACCTAAAATGCAATAACATTTTACTATTTTTTGAGATAATTTTTCAATTATCTTTTCAGACTTTTTTATTTCTTTAAAGATCATTTAATTTTATTAATTTTTTAAAAGGAGAACATTGTGAAACTATTAAAATCCGTTTTTTGTGTATTGGCTCTTATGGCTGTCGTGGGTTGTGCAGGTCCTTATTCAGGTGGTATGCTTTTATCCGATTACAGCGCTCTTAATTGCGCGCCTGACAGCGCCCAGGGTTTAACACCCGGAATGAAAACCGGTGAGGCTTCTATGGTCAACTACCTTGGCCTGGTTGCAAAAGGTGATGCAAGTATTACAGCAGCTGCCGCAAACGGCGGCATTAAAACAATCCATACTGTTGATTACAAATACAACAGCATTTTAGGCATTATCAACACAACCACAACGATAGTAACGGGCCAATAATCTTGCCCTGTTGATGCATTCAAAACAGAGTTGCCCGCATACATTAGACCTTCAGGCGGCTCTGTTTTTTTCATCCTCTCCTTCTTCGTGTTCTTTGTGCCTCTGTGAGTGGCGAAGCTTTTGGTTATGGCTTTGCCGCCCTGTGCTCTTCGTGTTCGTAAGGACGCGAAGCGACCGGGTGGTGGTTATAAAAAAAATCTGAGCAAGGAATCTGTTTTTCTTCATAACCTTCAAGTAAATCTTTTTTTCACCACCCGCTCCCCTTGGTCGCTGAAGCACACGAAGAAGGGCAAAAATAAGTCCCATGAGTCCTATAGGTCCCATAAGACCCATGTGACCTATAGGACTTATGGGACTTATGTCATTTTTATCTCGTCTTTATTTGGATATTATTTCAGGCCACGTTATTCGTTCCCAAGCCCAACCCATTTGCATATCAGGGCTTGTCCCCGCGAAAGCAGGAAAGCAGGCCCTCGGATAGTTGCCGGTGACATTTTTCTTCGCGCTACTATCTCGTAAAATTTAGTTCTTTTTACTGGAAGTTAAAGCCACAACCAAAAAGCTGGTCTCTCACGGAGGCACAAAGAGCACGGAGTGAGATCATCGCACGGAGGGGCACGATGCGTCGTGCCCGTGCTTGCATCTCGACAGCGGACATTTGACTTATCCCAAACTTCATGGTGATTATAAAAATCCAAGGCTCCAGCTTGAGAAACAGCTATATTTAGCTCGTGAACGCATCTCGAAATTACAGATTCCTGTAAACCTTATCAAAATGGAAAATCATCGCCAGACATAGGTTTTTCAATCTCTTCGGTTTTGGGTTTTTCAGCCGTTATGTGGATGGGGTTTCCTTCCACATAAATGGATTTGTAGGGGATGGAGGGACAAGCGTATTCGCAGGCACCGCATCCTACACAGATTTTTGGATTCACCTTAGGAACCCTTAACCCGTTTTCAAGAACCATGGCCACAGCCTTGGTGGGGCAATGTTCGGAACAAGCTCCGCATTCGGTTTTCTGGGTGATGACGATGCAATTTTCACGGATAAAATTCACCGTTCCAATCTGTATCTGTTGCTTTGCATCCAGCGTCAAAGGCAAAATTGCACCGGTGGGACAGATAGCACCACAGGTCGTACAGGTAAAATTGCAAAATCCCCGGCTGTTGTCCATTCGGGGCATCAAAAATCCTTTGGATCCGTAAGGAGTCAGGGCCGGTTGGATCACCTTTCCTGGGCAATGGCTGACGCACAGATAACAGCCCGTGCAGGCGCTGGTGAATTCGGCAATGCTTCGGGATCCTGGGGGCGTGGTGGGATAACGGCGCATGATCGAAATGGTGTTTTTCACATAGACCAGGGGTTTTGCGATCTGGGCGAACAGCTTTTTGGGAAAACCCGCAACGGCCAGCCCCACCAGAAGCAACAGGGTCCGCCGGTTCGGATTCATCTCACGCTTGGGCATACCGGTCATCGTCAGATTGATACAGTTTTCAGGACAAACTGGCAGACATGTGTAGCATGCCACACAGCGGCTGATATCCACCTGATAATTTTTTGAATCAATACAGCCCGCCTTGCAGACCCGCTCACATTTTCCGCAGGACACGCAGCTTGTCCGGTCGATGGACACACGAAACAGAGACAGCCGGGAAACCAGTCCCAGAAACGCACCCACCGGGCAGAGGCTGTTGCAGTAAAGCCTCCCTTTTTTCATGGCCAGCCCCACAATCAATCCCAAACAGGCCAGACAGACCATAAGCACGGGAAGGTTCGCCCAGGGGAATTCAACGGTCACCAGAGAGTAGGAGCCCAAGGATTCAAACACCCGCACAAGGGCGTTGTTCAGGGTGGCGGCCAGGGGCCTGAACAGAGTGGTCATCAGACGGCCGAACAGACTAAACGGGTCCAGCAAATCGATGAGCACAAGGCTGCCCGACGCCAGAACAAGAAGTGTCAGACCCAGAAGACTGTAACGTAGCGCCGTGTGGGCACGTGTCCATAAAAAGCGTTTTTTCCCCGGACGGAACCGGATCACAAGATCCATAAACGTCCCCAGGGGGCAGAGAAAGGAACAGTAAAG
This sequence comes from Pseudomonadota bacterium, assembly GCA_018818835.1. Classification (GTDB taxonomy): domain Bacteria; phylum Desulfobacterota; class Desulfobacteria; order Desulfobacterales; family Desulfolunaceae; genus JAHIRD01. The sequence continues at coordinate 34,682 of JAHIRD010000150.1, read as the reverse complement.
CCGTCCGGCCAGAACCGTCAGCCCCAGAACCGCCAGCAAAGAAAACAGAGCCATCCCGCCTGTGGAGAGGGTCTTCATCAGGGCGGGCATCACCTGAAAAAACAAAATCACCGGTATAAAATCTGGCTGAATCAAATCATAAAAATCCAGAAAAATCCCGGCAATCAGAAGCAGAAAAAAAAGTGAAATGACAATTCGTATGCTTCTCAGATGGCGCTGAATCATAGTTATAGCTTAATCCGTTTGATGGAGGCCTTGGTAAGATCCATATTCCCAACTCCCATGGCTGCGGCCATAGAAATATAGGAAAGGTCCGAGGGCTCCATCCCGAACATCTTGGCGGCAGCGGCATCGGCTGCCACAGGGTCCAAGGAAATGATCAGGGATTTCATGGTGACAACATCTTTTTCGGACACGCCACGGGGCCCGTGTTTCATCAGGACATTGTAGGCATCCACCACGGTGAGATCCGGTTTTTTGAAGGTGGCAAAATCAGCGATACACTGGTTCAAATCATTTCTATGCCAATAGCCCCGGTCCCAGACAATGCCCATATGATTTTTCATGCCGATGGTAAGTTTTGCACTGGAATGATGTTTAAGGACAGGCACATTAATGAATACATCCGCCTCCAAGACCTGCTCATGGACCTTGGCCTGATTGAGGCGTTTTCCCTTATCCACGGTTACCGGGTGGAAGTATCGCTCCGTATTGGCAGGAATCATGGTCCCACCGGCGTCGTTTACCGCATATTCGATACCACTGTTCTTATAGGTACGCGTCCAGATATCACACGTATTATCGAACACATAGACTTTCTTTGCACCTGCTGAAAGGCAATGCCTGATAATCTGTTTCACAAGTTCAGGATGCGTGTTTGCAGCCCGCCTAGGATCTGCATCCCAACCAATATTGGGTTTGACCACCACGGTGCTGTTTTTTGGGACAAAGGCAACCATTCCGCCTAACGCTGATATGGCACTGTCGAACAGGGCTGCCGGCTCGCCACCCTTTACAGCCACCAGATCATAGGGCTTCTGTTTCTTTTCTTCAGCAAACAGGGAGACAGGCGCTGCCATCAAGGCCGAGCCGGTGACGATTCCTGCGGCGACACTTTTTTTGATGAATTCCCGTCTGTTCATGGGACCTCCTTTTTTTTAGGATTGGGGGACTTAAGTTGCCTATCCTTCAAAATATTACTTTTCCATACCCGTGATCAGGGCTTGGGCGTTTTTTCCGATCACTTTGTGATTGTAACCACCTTCAAGTAGAGCAAAATAATGGCCTCCGGATCGTTCTGCCGCTTTTTTTACCATGACGCCCATATCGAAAAAATCTTCGGTGAGAAGAACTCCGCCCCAGTCTTCGGAATGGTTGTCGAACCCTGCGGAAATACCGATCATATCCACAGACACCCTCTCCATTTTTTCCCGGACGTCTTTCATGTAGCGATCCCTGAAACGGGATTCGGGGTTGTAGATGTTCACAAACGAATGATTTTCAAGGATATTGACAGTACCGTCACCGTAATGCATATCAAAATCCAGAACAAAGGCGCTTTTAATCATTTTCCGATGGTGGAGTGACAACAAAGCAATGGCCATGTTATTAAAATAACAGAATCCCCAGGCGGAACCGGCTGAGGCGTGATGTCCCGGAGGCCGGATCAGGCCGAAACACGGTTCTTTGAGTGCGAGTTCCGCTGTTTTGATCGCCCCACCTGCAGCCAGGGCCGCTATGGGGTACAACCCATATTTTTTGACACTTTCCACATGGTCTTTATCATGGGCCAACAGGATATCAGCAAGATCCGCTTGGTCAGGACTGATAAAGGTCGAATCCTCCCGAATCGCCTCCACAATCGCTTCCATTCTTCCGGGTTCGGCTGCTGGATCTGAGACATAGACATCGTAAAAATCCTGATGGAAAACAACGTTCATGGAACCTCCTTTGACACGGATGGTTACTATACATGCAAGGTCCGGCTTTAAAAGCCCAGATCCTCATTGATCAAAATGAGCTTGATCCTTTTCTTGGGAAAACATTTTTCCGTGATCACCCAGGTGTTGCAGATGCGTTCAGGACTTTTACAGTCCTGACAAAAGGATGTCTGAGCACATGGGGTCTTTTTTTCAAGCCGCATGGTATTGACCGGGGCGGCATAATTCTTGATCCTGAACATGGCATCGTCCCTGTCGGCAACGATTTTATTTCTGCCCACCAGAATGATCACATGTTTTGGGCCAAATGTAATGGCCGCGACCCTGTTTCCGATCATGTCAAGATTGACAAGCTCGCCCTCTTCGGTGATGGCATTGGTGCCGGTAATAAAAACATCCGACAAAAGAGAGCGCCGCCTTCGTTCCAGGCCTTCTTCAGCACTGAAACGTTTATCGTAGGTATCCAGTATCTCCATTCCCCATGCTGTTTTCAGGGCATCATACAGACCGGTCTGAACAAAGGTTGCCGATCCTCCCCAGGATATACTTTTGGCTTCGATTTTGGGAAGAATAACATCGAGAACAAGGGCCCGGGCCTTCTCACATGTCTCGGCCACATATACCTCAAAATGATTGTTCTCAAACTGTTCTTTCACATATTCCAGTCTTTTTTGCCAGTAATTTTCCATGGGATTGTCCATGCTTGTATCCTCCATAGCCATTTGTTGACTTTTTCGAGTTTATCACACGTTCAAATGATACATTGAAAATCCAAAGCGGACAACGTGATGTGTGCCCTCATATCAAGACCTAAATAGTGTCCATCCAAAATGGGCACTAAATATAATTCCCGGCCTGTTGACTATACATTCTGCTGTAGGTCCCCGTCATTGCCATTAACTGAGCATGGGTTCCGCTTTCGGTGATCCGTCCGTCGGAGAGAACCAGAATGCGATCCGCCATTTTTACCGTTGAGAACCTGTGACTGATCAAAAACGCTGTCCGGTTCTCAAGCAATTGCCGAAAGGTAAGAAACACCTGGTATTCACTTTCAGGATCCAGTGAACTGGTAGGCTCGTCCAAAACCACGATCCGGGCCTTTCCATAAAAGGCTCTGGCCAGAGCGATTTTCTGCCATTGGCCCAGGGATAATTCTTCCCCTTCTCCCATCCATTGCCCCAGCATGGTGTCATAGGCCTTTGGCAATGATTCGATCAAGCCATGGGCATTGGCGTAAATAGCGGCCTTTTTGATGGATTCGTCATCACAGGGTTGGGCTGCATCGCCCATCCAGATATTTTCCCTAACCGTCATCTGGTATTTAATATAGTCCTGGAATATCACGCTGATCTGGCGTCGGACATCCTTTATCTTATATGATTTCAGGTCGTTTCCATCCAAAAGAATCTGCCCCTGATCCGGGTCATAGAGGCGACACAGCAATTTGACCAAGGTGGTTTTCCCCGAACCGTTTTCGCCCACAAGGGCAATAACCTCTCCGGGTTTGACCTGAAAGGAGATATCCTTTAATGCTGTCCGTTTGCTGCCGTTATACGTAAAGGATATGTGATCAAAAATCAGACCCTTTTCAAAGGAAGTATCCAAGGGCAAGGGGTGCTCGGCCTCCCTGACCCGGGGTTCTATGTCCAGAAATTCATAAAACTGATGAATGAAAAGGGTGTCTTCATATAAAGAGGCAAGGCCTTCGAAAAACTCCTTCATATAACCCAGAGAACGCTGAAAAGCCTGAAAATACATAACAAATTCTCCCAGACTTATGTTTCCGGTCACACATCTGTAGGCAATCAGAGAAAGGGCTGAAAAAACAGCAATCACCGCACAGAACTGGGCCAGCACATCGCCCCAGGTTCGACGGCCCATAATCTGGATTTTTTCAGTGCGAATAAGGGTGCGCAAGTCACTGAAACGGTCACTGAACAGTTTCCCAAGATTAAACAGCCGAACTTCCTTGGCATGGTCCTGGCAGGTCATCATTACATTGTAGTAATGGGCCTTTCTCTCTGTCCGTGTTCGTTTCCGTTGCCATGTATTCATTTTCCCTGCATTTAAAAGGCGGACAATAAGTCCGGGAATAGCTGCAGCAAAAAGAACCAGGGAAAGCCCCCAATGAAAAGAAATCAAAAGGCCAGCCAGGGCAATCAATGATACGGCGCTCTGCAAAATAATGGTCAGACCGGCGACGATCCGTGTGGGACGATAAGGCCCTTCCCTCTGGGCCCGGTGTAAGGAATCAAAATAATCCGGATTTTCATAATACTCAAGATCCACGGAAAGGGATTTTTCATGGATGACATCATAGACATGATCCGTTACTGTTGTGGCCTGTAATTCCTTAATGAATTTTGAGACCTGCTGGACGATGGCTGTCAACAGGGCTAAGGCCCCGGCAAGAAGAATCGGAATCAGCACAACTCGAAAGGCCTGGACACTGTCATCCGCCGTCATGGCCCAGGCAACCTTGTCAACGATTATCTTCATCAAATAAAGGGCGGCAAGGGGGATCAATCCCTGGACAATAATCAGCAAAAGACTAAGCAGAAAGATACCGGGCCCTGCCTCCCACACAAATGACAAGGCTTTGTCCGGTCTAAGAACATACTTGATTTTTTCCCTTATGCTTGTCTGCTTCATGGAAAACAATAAACCCCGTTAGTTTTTTAGTGTGCAAGACATTGTGGATGACCTGAAATTTAAAACAATACCTAATCTTATACTCTAATCATGAGACGATGGCAAAAAGGATCTTTGTTTAAGGCACGTATAAATGGTTTTATCATACAAAAAATCTCATCTGCTAAAATTCTGCTGCTCCCCTAATCATTTATATTGAATATTTCCAGGAAAGATTTATAGTCTTCGATCGGATCTTTTTACATAAACAAAATACCATGTTTTTTGCGCAATCAACATTATTCAAGTGATGAGTCGTATGAGCCTTAATCCGTGTTTAAGTTGTGGTGCTTGCTGTGCGTATTACAGAGTTTCTTTTTACTGGGCCGAAGCCGACGATGCCCCTTTCGGTACCGTTCCCTCTGAAAAAACCGAACCCCATGGGCCTTTCCGCCGAGCCATGATCGGAACGAACAAAAAAATGCCCCGTTGCCTCTGTCTTCAGGGTGAAATCGGTATCAACGTTTTCTGTGACATCTATGACCAAAGGTCAAGCGTATGCAAAAATTTTGATGCGTCCTGGGTCAAGGATGTCTGGAACGAACGATGCGATATGGCTCGCATGGCCTGGGGCCTTGACCCATTGGAACCCGATATATTCAACGACCCGGGCAAGTTCCCCAGGGCCGCTTGATCCTTTTGAAACGATCACCCATTTATGTTCTAAATTATTCATGCACATGTATTTGTATTATTTCACAATCATACATCATACATATAAGTAACTGTTTTTATTAATTTTATAGCTTACACAAGACCAAATTAATTTCATTTTATCAACCCAAAGCCAAATCATTCCATCCATGAGTTTAACCATTTCTAAAACTCAAGTCACATGTTGTTTTTCCCGATATAAAAAACCTTGACCTTCGCGTTCAATAGAATGTATTAGAAGGATTCCCATGTTTCCGATGCATAAAGTTGTTTTAAAAGGGATTCACATCTGATGGGCAGGTGATTTAAATGCCTGTGCCATTTCAGGATGAAAAAAGATGGATAATGAAAAGCCTCTGAAAATTTGTATGATCAGCTACCGAAGCAACCCCCATTGTGGGGGCCAGGGTGTCTATATCAGGAATCTGAGCCAGGCTCTGACAGACCTGGGTCACCATGTGGAAGTGGTGGCAGGACCTCCGGACCCTCTTTTGAACAATGGTGTCAAACTATCCATGCTTGATTGCCTCAACCTCTATGATCCTGAAAACATGTTTCGGACCCCATCGTTTGCCGAACTTAAAAATCCCATCAACCTGATTGAATGGCTCAGCGTGAGCACCATGGGTTACCCCGAGCCCTTCACCTTCGGTTTAAGGGCGTTCAACAATCTGAGAAACAGACTGGACGAATTTGATATCATCCACGACAACCAGAGTCTGTCTTACGGCATCTGGGCCTTGAGTCTCAAAAAACCCACCGTGGCGACCATCCATCACCCCATGACCGTGGATCGGAGAATTGCCATCAAAAGCGTCCGTTCCTTTATTAAAAAAATCAAACACATGCGCTGGTACTCTTTTATCGGTATGCAGGTTCGTGTGGCACGGAGACTTCCACGCATCATCACTGTTTCAGACTTTTCCAAAAAGGATCTCATCCAGGAATTCAAAATCCCCGAAGACAGATTCAGTGTGGTCCCCAATGGAATCAATACCCGTATCTTTTACCCCATTGCCGACATTGCACGGGAAAAAGACCGGATCATTGTGACCAACAGCGCGGACATGCCCCTCAAAGGATTATATTACCTGCTTCAGGCCGTTCATGAAATAACAAAAAAAAGGCCCATTCGCCTGACCGTCATTGGTACCCCGAAAAAAGACGGGGGCGTGGTCAAGCTGGTCGAAAAACTGGGAATCGGCCGTTATATTGATTTCACGGGCAGAATCAGCGATGAAGAGTTTGTCCGCCAGTACGCCAAAGCATCCATCGCTATTGTTCCATCGGTTTATGAAGGATTCGGGCTTCCCGTGGGAGAAGCCATGGCCTGTGGCATACCCGTTATCAGCACCACAGGTGGAGCCCTGCCTGAAGTTGCAGGCGACGCAGCCGTCCTTGTACCTCCGAAAAATCCCGCGGCCTTGGCCAAAGCCATCATGGACCTTCTGGATGATCCCAAACGAGCCGAAGAACTTGGAAAAGCAGGATACAAACGAGTCATGGAACATTTTACTTGGAAAAACGCGGCCGAAAAGACCGTTGCAGCTTATAGGGAGACCATTCGTGATTACCGTCAATTTTAATAAAATCACCATCAAACCGGGATTTACTATCCTGGATATCGGCTGCGGTCCAGGACGACACGTAAGCGCCTTGTATTCGTATAAAAAAATCAATGCCATTGGTGCTGACCTGAACCTCTCGGATCTCAAGGACGGTGTGAAACGACTTGAGTACCATGACAGCCTGGGTGCCCACTGCGGCGGGACCTGGGCCTTCACCACCTCGGATATCACCTGCCTTCCCTTTAAAGACAATACATTTGATCTGGTCATCTGTTCCGAAGTCATGGAACATATTCCCAATCACCAAAAGGCCGCCTCAGAAATCCTGAGGGTTTTGAAACCGGGTCACAATCTTGTGGTCTCTGTTCCCCGCTTCTGGCCGGAACGGCTCTGCTGGGCGCTTTCCGATGAATATTTCAATGCAAACCAGGGTCATATCCGTATCTACAAAAAAAATGAACTGGTCAGTCTGATCGAAAAACATGGGGCCACCCATATCATGTCACACCACGCACACAGCATCCACTCACCCTACTGGTGGCTGAAATGCTTTGTGGGACCCACCCGGGAAGATTCGTTTTCCGTTAATCTCTACAAACGCTTTTTAACCTGGGATATTCTGCAGAAACCTTGGATCACTCGGTTCCTGGACAAACTCCTGAACCCCCTGATGGGAAAAAGCCTGGTATTATACTTTAAAAAATAAATCGACAGCATCGATTTTTGTATGGTATAGTGAACATGTAATGTTAAACGTGTTATGACTTTGTTCGCCTGATGTGTTTTGTCTTCCAGGTGTTTTGGCCCTGATCCATTCATTAAATACACTATTATTATCCAATATTACAAACAGGCGATCCCCCTTTTTTCTTCAAAGTCATTTTTCTTCATAGTCTTTATGACCGACGATACATTCGTGATCGTATATCCAACAACCTTTGAATGATTATACATTTGCCATGGCCACTCGTTTTCAGAAACAAAAACGTCTTCATGCATTGCTCATGGCCTTTCTGATCAGTGTTGCAGCACTTTACGCAGATCTCTCTGGCCTTTTTGAATCCTTTGAACGTAAAACCATTGATATGAGAACACGGCTGTGCAGGGTGGACACCCATCTTCCGGACGACATTGTCATCGTTCTCATTGATGACTCATCCCTCCAGGCGCTGAATGACATTGCAGGTCGCTGGCCATGGCCCCGCTACATCCATGCCGACCTCATTGATTATCTGGCCCAAAGCGGAGCTGAATCCATCATCATGGACATCATGTTCTTTGAAAACCAGATTAATGAAAAACAGACGGAACAAGAGCTCGACCCCAATGACGCCCGTCTGGCCCAGGCTACCCTTGATGCGGGGAATGTAATCCATGCCATTGAAATATCGAATGATTTCCCCGACGAATACAACACGACTCTTCTTGACAAGCCCCTTCCCCAATCCATGGTGCAACAGTTCGCCTTTCCATGTGAGACAGACCTGCCTTTAAGTGAGAGCAATGTGTGCTATCTGCCCTTTGAGCAACTGCTCATGGCATCGGCAGGCCTGGGCGTCGTATCCTTTTCCGCTGATGAGGACGGGATCAACCGTAGCGAGCAGCTCCTTTTCGATTACCAGGATCATTTTTTTCCAACCCACGCCCTGTCCCCCATCCTTAGAAAATGGAACATTGATTCCGCTGTGATTGAAAAAAATCAGGCCAGACTTGTCAGAAAAAACAAGGACGATCTCCTCATACCCCTTGAAAATAATAACGAATACTATGTGAACATGTACGGTCATTACAATACCTTTTCCTATAGCGGTGTCATCGAAAGCCTGATGAAACTCCAGGCAGGGATCACGGATAACCTGATGGTTCCCCCGGACGAATTCGCAGGAAAAATCGTCTATGTCGGTGCCAGTGCATCGGCCACCCATGATCTGAAAAACACGTCCATGGGCAACCATATGCCGGGTGTATTTCTCCATGCCTCTATCTGCGGAAATATCCTGACCCGGGATTATCTGATATTTTCAGGCTTCTTCACCAATGCCCTTTGCATTGTCCCGCTTCTGTTTTTTTGTGTTTTTTCAATTCTTTTCATGAAAAAAATCTACTTTCAGATATACCTGCCATTGGGTCTGGCCCTTCTTTATGCGGCCCTTGCCGTAATGGTGTTCAAATACAACAGGGTTATCCATATGGCCATCCCGTTGTCCTCCATGTTTCTGGCCTATTTCCTTTCCTTCACCTACATCAGCTTCACAGAGGGAAAAGAAAAGCGAAAAGTCAAAAACATCCTGGGGCAGTATGTTTCCCCGGCCATGCTTACCCAGGTTCTTGAAAACAGCAAGGACGAATATCTCAAGGCCGAGGTTGGAAGCAAAGAGTACCTGACGGTGTTTTTTTCAGACATCAGAGACTTTACCTCCATTTCGGAGAAATACCCTGTGGAAAGGGTGGTGGAGACCCTGAACGCCTACCTGTCTAAAATGGTGGATATCATTTTTGACAACAATGGCACCCTGGATAAATTTATTGGAGATGCCATTGTTGCCTTCTGGGGAGCCCCTGTTCGGTTTGACGACCACCCCCGAAAGGCGGTTCTCTCGGCTCTGGAAATGATCAAAGCCCTTGGAGAACTCAACAAAGAAAACCAGAGGAAAGGACTTCCCGAGCTTAAAATTGGCATCGGAATTCATACGGATCATGTGATTCTGGGGAATATCGGTTCCCGAAAAAAACTCGATTACACAGTGATCGGAGACGGAGTGAATCTCACGTCCAGGCTTGAGGGGCTTACGAAAAATTATGGCTGCCCTATTCTTATTTCCCAGCCCTGTTTCGACCACATCAAGGATACGATTTGCTGCCGCATGGCAGATCATGTTCAAGTCAAAGGAAAAGATGAACCCATCTCCATCTATCATGTTCTGGGCCCCTATGAAACCATTGACCCCTGGACAAAAAGCCTTGCCGACAAGACCGACAGAGCATTTGACCTTTATTGCAAAGGACAGTTCCAGGAAGCGAAACAGATCTACACCGACATACTTCTGACAGACCCTGATGACAGTTTAATCCAGATATTTTCACGTCGTTGTGACGATTTCATTGAACAGCCACCGGGTGAAGGATGGGTTGGATGTTTTGTGCATACCACTAAATAGGAGGTTTTTATCAGATGAAACGTATCGTATTTTTAGTTCTTATCGCATTCTTTGTTCCTGGGAGTGCCTGGGCGGAAAGTGCATATGTTCAAAGTGTCCGTGCGGATGTATACAGCAAACCTGCCATGAATTCCACGAAAACATTGACCCTGTCCAAAGGTGACACGGTGACAGTCATCAGCAAGAAAGGCTCCTGGTCTGAGATTGAGCACCCCAATGGCAAGGGCTTTGTCTACACGTTTCTGTTGAATAAAAAACCTGTCAGTACACGTGAAAAGCTCTATTCCAAACTCCGGTCCTTTTTCTATAACATTGAATCCATTTCGAACAAATCAAGAAGACGGCCTTCATCATACACAGCCACAGCGGCGGCACGGGGTTTCCGTGAAAAAAGAAAGCATTTTGCGGAAATTTACAAATCCGACTACGACAGCCTGGAAAAATTCGAATCCATTGCCATTTCAGATAATGACGCCTTGGATTTTATACAGAAAGGGGTCTTAGATGAAAAAAATAATTAACATGGGCATCTTCGCTCTTGCCTGGTGTCTGTTCTTTTGCGGGCCTATCCACTCCGAGACAAACCGGACACGGATTTCAGCCACGGGCGATAATTTTTCAGAAACAGCGGACATTGAAGCCGAGATTCTTTTCGGCAGGGACCTGGCGGCCAGGATACTTGGGAATTATAAAGCCGTGACCGACAAGGCCCTGATCACCTATGTCAACACACTAGGAAAAGGACTGGGGCTCTATTCAGGCCGTCCGGAACTTGAATTCAGATTCATTGTGCTTGACAGCAATGAAATCAATGCCTTTGCAACGCCAGGCGGATATATTTTCATAACACGAGGCGCCATTGGACGCATGGACAACGAAGCCCAACTTGCCTGTGTTTTAGCTCATGAAATTGCCCATATCACAAAAAAACATGTGGTGAGAAAGCTGAACATTCGTGGGGATGAGAGCTCGTCCTTTGCAATGCTCACCGGAGCCATCGGAAGCAATACCGCAGCCTTCAGAAACCTGCTTGAAACAACCCTCAACGAAGCTGCGGATATTCTCTTTGAAAAAGGCTACAAGCTCAAGGAGGAAATGGAGGCTGACAGCGTGGGTCTCCAGATAGCCGCCCTGGCCGGCTATGCCCCCATGGAGTTGAAAACATTCCTGATTGCATGCAAGGGTTTTGAAAAAAAAGATGCATCATACAAAGGGGAGCATCCCCAGTTGACGGTCCGGTTGAAATCCATTAATCAGACCCTTTTGGAAAATGGTCTGGATAAACAAACTAAAGCCAAAGTCAGGAGGCGTTTCCATGCTTATGCCAAAAAATAAACTTCTTCTATGTATCGTCTTAATCCTTATGTTCACCCTGACATGCCACGCCGATGAAACCCATTACATCAACAGCAATGTGGGTGACCGGGCATCGGGAATGGCCGGAGCCTATACCGCCATTTCGGATGATTCATCAGGCTGTTACTACAACCCTGCCGGGATTGCCTTTGCACCTGCCAATAAATTTTCCGCCAGTGTGAATGCCATCAGCACCTCCACCAGGACCTACAAAAATGTGCTCACCGACATTAGCGGAAACACCCTGGACTGGGAGCAGAAATCGTTCAGCCTCCTGCCTAATTATTTCGGCATTGTTCAGACCTTCGGACCCGGAATGGTAGGGTTTTCATACGCCGTACCCGACTCAGCCCAAATGCGTCAGAAACAGGTTTTCACGAATATCCAGGGGGCCCAGGTCATCGACACGTACACCATCAACCTCAACAACTATGACAAGGCGTATCTTTTCGGGCCGTCCTATTCGTACAAGGTGTCGGATTCTCTATCTTTGGGAGGAACCCTTTACTATTATTACAGGGACAGTGAACTGATCGTGAACCAATTCGTCATGTTCCAGGACAATACAGAGGCCATCACCAACATACACAGCACCCGCACAGACCAGGGAATCAAACCTATTCTCGGAGTAATCTGGGACCCCATGGACAACCTGTCTATTGGTTTGACCTTATCCAAACTCTGGCTTTTTGACAGTGAAAAAGACATTCAGAGTATCCAAAACAATTACCCGGCCGATGCCGCTGATTTTTTCCTGGTCAAACAATCCCTTTCAGACAAAGATAAATTCCCCTTGAGTACGGCCCTCGGTCTGGCCTGGTTTTATTCACCCAGCCTGCTTTTTTCCTGTGATCTGAAATATTTTGATTCCGTTGACGATAAAAAAAGCGTCCTGAACATCGCCCTGGCCACTGAATACTACACCTCGGAGCGTTTCGCCATCCGTGCCGGTATTTATTCGGATATGTCCAATGCCCCGGATGTGACATCCGCAACCGTCAGCGATGTGGACCACATGGATATCTATGGACTCAGTCTGAGCGGGAGTTTTTTCTCCGGTAAATCCAGCGTATCGTTAGGGGTGGACTGGGGTTTCGGTAAGGGTGACGCCCAGGTTGATGCATCAAGCAACACGGTCTATGATGTGGAATATAACAACCTGACACTCCATATTTCAACCTCGTTCAGCTATTAGCCCACAAAGTTTGGTTAGATCACACCTTCCATCCTGGGGTGGCGGAAAAATTCGTCACCCCAGGATGTCTTTTATTGTAACGCATTTCATTACCACCAGAGTCACACGAATAAATGTCATTGCACATTCCATACTATTTTTAACGACGTTAAAAAAAATCTAAACTTTTTTATGGGAATGCCGATCTTAATAATAATTGACAGGCAAACCGTAAATAAACAGCGCCAATTGTAGGGAATATGAAGGACACGATGGCCATTAAACTGGCATACACATGAGAAATATTTTTTTGCGATTGATTGATTTTTTGCATCAAGGCCTTTGCCATCTTTCTTTTGCAAAATTAATGTTCAATGCCTCAGATGTGAACTCTTCGTCATCTAATTCCGCCCTATGTCTCCCATGGATTGCACCGTCATTTAGAAATGGTCGCAAACATTTGAAACCATTTCCTCGATATCAACGTGTTCATAAACAAATCATTTTCCAACAAAACCGAGGCGTTCCTGTTTTGACAAGTCCAAAAAACTAACCATCAGCTTTCCATGAGAACCGTTAAGATCTTAGGATATGGATCTTTACGGGGGGATCATTGATGCCCAAAAAGGGATTCTTTCCCTGGAGTTTGGGTTGGGAATTTTATGCCCGAAAATTCCCTTAGCTCGTCCCCGGGTTGTTCGACTGTGTTCACAGGTACCACTCTGTTTCGGTGGATGATGAGTGTAAAAAAACAGATAATCAAATAAAATGTTTAAAAAAAGAAAAATGAGAAAGGAGTCTTTATGATGAAACGTTTTCCCCAGGATCATGGTGCCAAAGGAATTGCCCTCTCGTCCTTTTTCACATTGTCCAGAGAATTTTCCTGGCATTTTCTGATGATGACATTTATCAGCCTGCTGATGTTCTGCTCATTGGCCATCTTAAACGGATGTAGCGGCGGCGGTGGCGGCGGAACGACTCCCGCCGTTGTTGACGATACACCGGACGACACACCAGAGGATACCGGTTATACCGGTTCAGCCAAGGTTTCCGGGACCATCAAGCTCTCCTATCTGTCCAGCAGTGACAGTGCCCTGGTCGATGCCGATGCAGCGATGGGCAGAGCCACCTCCATCCATGCCAAAACATCCAAGGCCGTAAGCGCTGAAACCGAAGCGGTCAAACTCTATGTCATGGGTGCAAACGGTGAACTGGTGGATACCGGCATTGCCTGTACCATCGAAGACGACGGCAATGGTGACCGTGCCTATGATTGCGATGGGGTAAAAGATGATGTGAACTACATTGTCCGCTATGTCATGCTCAATGCAGCTACGGGCAAAGCCCTTGAAATGAAATCCCAGGCCTACGTTCCTTCCGGAGCCACAGCGCCCACAACCACCACGGACGTAACGCCCCGGACGTCGGTTGTGGTCAAAGCCCTGGTTGATGCGATTTTAAGCGCCACAGCCGGTTCTGATATTGATGACGCAGTGATCAACTCCATCATCCAAAGCGTAAAAACAGCCATCGAAACGCTTGTTACCTCAGGTGCTATCCAAATTCCATCCATGGTAGTGGACGTTGGGGACGATACCACCCTGGCAGATCTGGTGGGAGACGATACGGAAAACGAAAATCTTGACAATACAGCCGGTCTTGTCCTTGCCGATGATACGGTGGGGGGTGAGCTGGGATATATTTCAGCCGTCACCCAGGCCACCAAATTCGACCTTTCAACCGTGGACACACCTGCGGAAAAAGAAGCCCTGATCCGAAAGGTATTCAAGGATCTTCTCACCAATGACAAGGGCGAAGCCGATGATATGCCCACATTCTTTTATAATTTCTTTATCTGGCATTATGTCAACAACATGACCGTCACACCGGACCAGCTGCTCCAGGCCCTGATTAACAGCATGACCTATGATGACAGCGTGACCCCGGAAACCAAAGCCGAGGTCACTGTGGCCAATGCACTTACCATGTTCAACACCTTTATCGCTCGTGTCCATGTCCTTACGGCCAAAGACCCATTAACCCTGAACACAAGTGAAAAGGCTGAACTTGCAGAGATTCCCGGTGTCGTCCGGGGTCTGTTTCCTGTGAGCTTTGGCTCGGCAACCACCAGCACCAACCTGATCACTCCCCAGGGCATCGCCATGGTTATTTTCTTTGATGAAGTGTTCATGGCTGAAACCGTGGTTCCCGCGTCTGCCACAGTGGACGGAACCACTGATGACAGCGGGCAGATCACCTACGACAATCATAACTTATACGAATGGGACGATGAAGCCCTTTTCACAACGCTTGGATTGGCAACATACGTCTCAACCCATTCAAGTGAATTCAACGGCATAGAAATTTTCGGCCTATACCTTCATCCCGGTTCCGTATGGATCGAAGGTAGCGGAGATACACCTGGCGAAGAACGGGAAGCCCTGATGCTGGGCACAGACCTCATGAATCTGTCTTCGTTTGTCAATGATGCCATTGACATGGATATCACAGATCAATCAGGCGCCACCGTCACCTTGACCTACCCCAAAGCATCCGGCGGAACAGGCACTGTTGATCTTGTTTATGTCACATATCAAGATGGTCAGGGAAACTGGGGCGTCAACCCCTGGGAAGAAGCGCGTATCGGAATGGCCCCGGACAGTACGGAACCTGTGATCATCGATCCCACACGCGTCATCTCCGATTTCACCTCCGGAACCTATACGATCAATGTAACCCTTGGTAACGTGACCGCCACCAAATCCTTCACAAAAACCGTTATCACAGGTATGATGAACAAATACGTAAAAATGGTCTCACCGGCGGGCATGCCCATCTGGCCCGGAAACAATGCATCCCAGGATGAATGGGATGCCTATAATGCAGCCTGGTCAGCCTTTGAACGAAACGGGGGACGGACCAATTTCACGGCCAATGTCACTGACTTAGGAACCGTTCCCGGCGTTGACGAAACCGCCACCAAAGCAAAAATCACCCTGTCATGGCAGGCCCCGGTGGTCACCCTTCCCGAAGGCGTAAAAATGGTTTACGATCTGGATATCGGCCAGGGCAGCTGCGACGATACCGGGTGTTCCTGGACCCAGATCTGGAACACATGGGATTCTGGCAAGCGGATCTACACCACCTCTTTTACCATACCCCGCCTGTTTGACATTCAGGATGCCCAGGACGCGTTGAGCAATCCCTACCACCTGAACATTCGAGTCAACTTCGTGAACCAGGCTACGGGTGAACAGCTCGGCAGCGGTGGAAACGCCCATACAGAATTCTCCGTGGGCACGCCCATTGATCTTGCCAACACCTTTACTATTGAGGGAGCTATCACCATTAATGACGACACCATTACCCCGTCTCACTTGAGAGCCGCCCTTGTCAAAGAAACCCAGGTCGATAACACCTTCACTCGACGTATTGTAAGAATTGCGGATATCACCGGAGAAACCTCCTACAGACTCGAATTCGAGATCGGAGATTTCCTTTCAACCGATTCGGTAAACAGCTGGTACAACCTGGTTCTGATTCCTGACGAGTATGATTCATTGTCTGATGGAGATCTTTTAGGTATTAATGAGGTGACGTTCTGGCCGGATTATACGTCTGGGGGGATGTGGTTCGATACCTGGGGCGGCATTCTAAGGGTCAAAAAAGACACATGCAATGCAGCCGGTGATTGTTTCTACGAAGAAAAAATCATTACGGGAAGTGAAGCTGTCATTGGGCCTAAATTCTATATTGGCCAGGGATTCTACGTTGCACCGGATCCAACCCAACTCGAGCCTGTGCCCGCAAATGTTCTCACCCAGACTTTCACCATCCAGGGTGATGTGGATGTGACCAATGTGGACCGGCCTGTGGTGCTCCTGATGGAAGAAGGCTACAGTAGCACATCAGGATTCTACATCCAGACCGTTCTCAGAATCGCGACCATTGATCAAGGCCAATACAGCCTGACCGCAGAAGTGGGAGATTTCTATAAAGCAGACGGAACCCCCACGGATACCCATTTCCAGATCGTCCTTGTCAACGATGCCGATCCTGCGGATACCTCCATGAATGCTGTGGCCATGGGAGAGCCTCTGGATTATCTTGAAACCTGGTGGCCTGACTGGTCAACAGGCACGTCAGGGTTTGATACATGGAGAGGCACTGAGCTCCATTATTACAAAGAAACCTATGATGATCAAAACACCAGTTGGTCTTACGATGAGTGGGCAATACCCAGTCAGACGACAACGATTACAGGGCCATCCCTTTCAGCTGGCCAAATACCATAACCTTGATTCATTCCGGTCGGGGTTTCCCTGACCGGAATGTCCCAAATAAAAAAGCGAAGCACACGTGCTTCGCTTTTTTTATTTAGATATTATTCAAATAATGACGAGATAAAAATGACATAAGTCCCATAAGTCCTATAGGTCACATGGGTCTTATGGGACCTATAGGACTCATGGGACCTATTTTTGCCCTTCTTCGTGCCCTTCGTGTGCTTCAGCGACCAACGGGAGCGGGTGGTGGGAAAATAGATTCCTTGCTCAGATTTTTAAATAAAGAGCTCTGTAATAAAGCAGCCCCCCCCGTCAGAGCCCTTACCCGGTTCATCCTGTTTGTCTTCCCCAGCCTTATATGTTTCACGATCATCTTTCATGGCTTTGACCAAAACGGTGGATAAGCCCGGTTGAGAACCACTATCAAAACGATTGGCATAAATTCCGTCATCCATTGATTGATCATCATGCTGACCATCATCAAAAAGCTCAATATCCGGATCACCTGTGCTGAATGTAGCTGAAACCTCTGCATCCATAACAGGATCACCGCAATCATTGGTCACCACAGCCATGACCAGAGGGCCCTCCTTATTCCGAATCAGGAAATCACCCTCATTCCCTGCCCCGCTCACTTGAAGAAAATCATCGACGCAGTCTTTTTCCCGGACAAGAGCCTTGATACACACGCTGGTGTCCGGAAACACCGAGATGGTGTCCTTCCAGACGATGCCGTCACTGGACAGAAAACTTTCGCCCGGATCAGCATGGGCTGCCGAAGAATAATCGGGGAACGGTTTTTCCAAGGGGACAGGCCAGGAGCTTTCCGGGGTTTCAAACTTAACGGCCACAATAAAATCATCCCCTCTGTCCACCGTCAACGAATGATCCAGCCTCAGGGTATGGTATCCTTTCCCGGTCACATTCCCGTAAAACGGTCCAATCAATTTTCCATTCAATCGTCCACCAGCCATGCTGTCATAGACACTAACTTCATAACTTGTATTAAAGGCAGTGGTGTAAACACTCACAGCAACCAGTGTCCCATCCTTATCCGGTGTAAAGGCAGAGGCACCCCAGGCCCAGGCCTTTCCATAACCGGTGCTGGATGTCATGCCCAGATCATCATGATAATACATTCTGTCAAAGGAAAGGAGGGAATCGGGATCATCCGTGAAGGCAACCAGGGATGAAAAGGCTAAACTCCTATCATCATAAGACACATAAAAATACCCATCCTGCCCCCAATCACTGCCCCAGCTGTTTCGGGCAATAAAGGCGCCCTTCGAAAGAGCATCCCGAATGATTTTGTGATCATCCCATCCCACGAGGGTCACAGCATGATTGGCACCGAACGTATCACTATAATATGAAAAATCATCGGGATGAAAGGCACCATCAGACCAGTTCATGGATGCGTAAAGAGGTCCGTAATCCATCAGGGCTTTTTTGATGTAATCCACATCGGAAACCCGTGATCGGACCTTTAACTTGACCACACTGTCAATATACCGGACAGGGGGGCAATCGCGGCAGTAGTAGATCGGGTTCTTATAAAAAGGATCGTCTTTTTCAAAAATGGGCCCCCCATTCCGGGACAGATAGGCCATACTCATATCCACGTTTCCCCCACCGCATCCTCCCCAGTCATACCCACTTGAAAAGATAGCATGGTTCTCAGAAAAATCAGCCGAATACCCCAGCCGTGACTGGACAGTCCCCTCGATCCCACCATAGCTTGCAAAGGCCCAGCAGGCACCGCAATCCCATTGCTCCCTGGCAGGTGGGAGCAGACTGTCCGACCGATTCCCATCGTTGTCCGGGTCCCTTAAATCATAGACCTCATCATATAGTGTACCCTTCAACGACTTGGCATCTTTGGCCTGATATACCTCCATTGGAACTGGCGAAGGAATAAGACCAAGCCCACGATTGCCCTGACTGCCCTTTTTTTTGTAAAGGGCCTTGGCATCCTGTGATGATCCGTCAAAATCAATAAAATCGTCATTCACAGGCCCAAGTTCAAATTCCCCTGCCATACGACCTGTTTCAAAGACATCCTCATCCTGGTATCCCAGACCCGGAGGTTCTTTTTTACCGGTTTCTTTAGGCGTGAAAAGGAGAAAGGCCAAGGCAATCATGCAAACACCCAAAACAAGTGATCTGATTTTTTTTTTCATAGAACCCCCAGTTGGGTCGGGTATGATGTCTATAAAGTAACAAACGAGATGGTTCAGACGATGAAAACAACGATGTTTTTTGATTCAAACCCTTAAGAATATCATAAGTCTAACAAACACTGTCCTAAGGGTCAATACAGGACAATCGAATATGATGCATAGGGTATCACTGGAAAGCTCTTCCTTAAAGGCAATTCCATCTATTCATGATAATCAGACCATGAGAAAAATAAAAAACAACTGGAAATCACCATCAAACTATGAAAATACAACATAAGATATGATCAACCCAACGATACATAAATGAAATCGTTTCCATGAACATTGGATAATAAGCAACGTGAAAAACAAACTATTTAAACAAAAAGACGGCATCGTGACTCGGACCATTGCAGGTGAAACGATACTTGTGCCCGTGTATGGCGATCTTGCAGATATTCAGAAAATTTTCAGTGTGGACCCGGTGGCCGGTTTCATCTGGGAAAAGATTGATGGGCACCGCTCCTTTAAGGAGCTCTTGGACCTTATCATCAATGAATACGATGTGGACCATGAGGTGGCTGAAAATGACCTGGCTGGTTTCATAGACTCACTGAAATCTGCAGGTTTAATTCTGGAGGCATGATGGGTATGGATTGTCAGTTACAAAGCGAACGGAATAAGGATTTCATTCTCCGTTTTCACAAGAAGTTATTCACTGACCGTGTCCCGGTTTCGGGCAGCATGGAACTGACAACGCGCTGCAATTTCAATTGTGTTCATTGTTACCTTCCGGAAAGCGAAAGGAAGGGCAAAGGACAAGGTCAGGAACTTACGACCAAGGCTGTCCTGAAGCTGATCGATGACATGGCAGATGCTGGATGTCTCAACCTTCTTTTTACCGGCGGAGAACCCCTTCTGAGAAACGATTTCAGCGAGATCTATAGCCATTCAAAAAAAAAGGGCATGATCGTAACAGTATTTACAAACGGGAGCACGGTGAATGACGAGCATATAAGGCTTTTCAGGGATCTTCCCCCATTTTCAATTGAAATTTCGGTGTACGGCTCAAGCCCCCAGACCTATGAAAAAATCACAGGGGTTCCAGGGTCTTATCATCACGCCATGGCCGGAATTGATCGTCTGCACCAAAACGGGGTCCGAATTGCCTTGAAAACGATGCTTATGGATCTCAATCTTCATGAGCTTTCGACCATGGAAAACATGGCGAGACAACTGGGTGTAAAGTTCCGCTTTGACGCCGGGATTACTCCCAGGTTAGACGGGGATATGACTCCGCTCTTAAGACGAGTCCCACCGGAGGACGTGGTAGCGTTGGAATTTCAGGACCCAAAGCATGTCCAGGACTGGAAGGATTTCTGGCAAGAGCAGAATAATAAGGAATCCAATGAGAGATTATTCGTATGCGGTGCAGGTCAAACGTCTTTTCATATTACCTCAACAGGGCGTCTTCAGGCGTGCATAATTACCCCGAATTCCTCATGCGATATTAATAACGGTAATTTTTTAAACGGCTGGAATGAAGAGATGATTAAGATCAGGGATTTTAAAATCAGCAAAGAGAAAACATGCCGAAATTGTGATCTGATTTCCTTATGCGGCTACTGTCCGCCAGTTTTCAAGCTTGAAACCGGTTCACAGGATTCATGTTCTGAGTTCTTATGCCGACTTGGCCATCTCAGGCACAAAATGATAATTAACTTATAAACTAGGCGATCAATGCAGGAGACGATAATGACACATGAAAAAGAACCAAAAAAAAAATATTCAAAGCCTGTGTTAGCAATCATTGATCTGGTGGGCAATGAGATACTTTCTTCATGCAAAACACCTGCACCAAACGGAAGCATGGGTGATTCTGCATGCAGGGTCCAGACTTGCAAGACTCAGAGTACGATCTAACATGCAAATTGCTGGGGTCAGATACCTGATTGATGAAAAATTCACAGCCTGGACAAAGAATTTGGAAATATATGACCGGTCTTTTTTTATCAACCATCCCGTGGAGAATCATCCCCTTGATTTGACCCTCCACATCCGGAATGGTTCTATGCCGGATACAAACGCCATGACATGCCTTACTGTCCGGGATAGTCCATGGCTCATGTACAGGAAAGAAAATACTTACTGTATGGTTTTCAGACATCCCGGCTATGATGACCAAGTGATGTGGGCCGCCTTGTTTGACAATGAAGGCCGTCATACAGATATCTTTCTTAATGAAGAAACAAAAAAAATACCTTGCCCACCCAGCTCCCATCACCTTGATCAAATCATCATAGCATTTACCCTGGCATCTCGAAAAGGTGCTCTGGTGCATGGAGCCGGAATGGGGCTTAGCGGAAAAGGTTTGGTCTTTACCGGGCACTCTGGAGCCGGAAAAAGCACCCTGTCCAGGCTTTTTTCACACTGTGAAACAGCCATACTATTAAGTGACGAACGTCTGGTGATCCGAAAAATGGACATGGGTATGCGAGTTTACGGCACCCCATGGCACAGTGATGCCAAAATTGCCAATAATAGTGATTTCCCGCTGAGGGCCATTATTCATCTCCACCACGCGCTTGAAAATAAAATTGTACGCTGCTCATCATCCGCTGCACTCAAACAAATCCTGCCCCAGGTCATGATTCCCTGGTATGATCGTGAAAAAATCCCCCCCCTGCTTGATTTTTGCGGGGAAATCATTGAACAAATACCTGCCTATGATTTCTTCTTCAAACCCGATCAAAGCGCCGTGAACACAATCCTTGATTTTGCAGAAAGGCTTTGATGAACACCCCATCGAATAATGAGACCTGTTTATTCATATCCGGAGAGGAGTTAGGAGAACTGATCAGCCCCCTGCTTCGGGATGGGCGCTGCTGTCGATTTGTTTCGGGCGGATCAAGCATGCTCCCCTTCATCAGAAACAGGGATTGTATCACCATAGCTCCCCTTAAAGGGCAAACGCCGGCCATGGGTGATGTTCTGGCCTATTTCCATCCCGTATCATCAACGGTTATCGTCCACCGTGTTATTGGGAAAAAAAAAGGAAGCTTTCTGATGAAAGGGGATAACTGCAGGTCCCCGGACGGGGTTATCAGCCCTGATCATATCTGCGGAATCCTTGTCAAAATCGAACGAGGAAGCAGAACAATAGGCCTGGGGATGGGATTGGAGAAAAAAGTCATTGCCTTAATGAGCCGCCATGACCCTCTCATGCGGCTGGTGATTGCATTGCTGAAGGTCAAAAATCGATTGATCACCAAACGGTAATGGCATCGGAAAAAGTCCGGCTTTATAATGGGTTTTGCAGCAATAAACAGGCTTGCTGCAAAACCTCGGACCATGTTTTAAAAAAACAAGACTGCTTTTATTCTTCAGTACAAAATTCCAATTCATCCGTATATGGCCAGGCTTTCATACCACCTTCCATATTGTATAAATTTCTGAAACCTCTTAGCCAGAGAAAGATAGATGAAAGGAGACTCCGATTGCCGCTTCTGCAAATGACAACAATGGGCATATCCTTGTCCAAGTCTTTATAATTCTCACTGAGAACCTTTGATTCGTATGGCATATTTATCGTTCCGGCAATATGGCCATCCGGTATTTCTCCATCATTATCACAATATTCATCCGGTTCACGGACATCCAATAAGGTTAAATCATCACCCGAATCGATCATTGCCTTGACCTCTTCCGGTGAAACATTTGTAATATACAGATCATCACATGATATAAAGCAAAATGATGCTAAGATAATAAGTAAAAACAACATGACGTTAGCCCTGACACAACTAAGTTTCTCCGATGCAACTTTCATCAAGCCTCCTTAAGATTTTATATGATCAACATTTATTAAGTACCCATCGATAAATGGCATCAAACAGTCCATTCCGGCCTTCTATGCTTTTCGAAATCCTTAAAGTAGGCTGCTACCCCTGTGGTTTCAAAAACCCTTCAACCCTCCATCGCCGCCAAGACGATGACGGACAGATGGCCTGAACCGAAATATACCATTTAAGGTTTTGTTAATGATAATCCCCATAAAATACACAAAGACACGCTTGTCAAGATAAATATTTAAAAAGGGGTGTATTTGTTCCGTTTTATTTATGAAATTATTGAGGATTTGAGTTACCAACGAAGACAAATGGACATCCAAGAAACGATTTGCCTGATTTTTTGTATATAATCACAGGAGTATTTACTCGAGTCCTGCCGTACTCTCTCGCTCCCAGGCTCGAGCCTGGGAGTGTATACCGCATGGCACAGGCAATGCCTCTGGACGCAAGAGCCTATAGGCAGCTCTTTCAATTTCACTGAACAAACTGATTAAGGTCCCTGATCGATTTTACATAATTGAACGGTTTGGAAAAGTAGGGACTGCTATCAAAAAATTCGATCATATCCAAAGGGATATCTTGTGGTTTCTGAATTCCGAAAATACTTAAGGTCATATGAATATTACCTGCAGTTGTTATTTCCTGCATGGGATATTGGATGGTTCCCTGAAAAAGATCTGCAGCGGATATCCATCGTTTTATTTTGTCTTTATCAGCAGCCTCTAATGTATTTGCAAACTCAGAAAAAAACCGTAAATATTCTTTCAAGGATTTGATAAAATTTATTTCTACAAATAAACATGACATGAGCTTATCTCTTCACTGAGATTTGCTCATGTTTAATCCTAAAGTAAAAAGATGGTTTTTTATTGCTTCACCATAGTTTACAATGGTTTTTTTCCCAAATTTTTTAACAAACTCAGCCAACCATTCCGAATGATTTTCTGAAACACGCTTGTCTGTTTTTTCTTGGCAACTGGATAAATCGATAATGAATTTTAGATAAAGTTTATAAAGGTCTTGTAATCCATTTACATATTGTTCATTGCTATATGACGTTATACCAGATAAATAGGTGTCGAATTTTTTTAATATATCCCCTTCAAATGCTTCTGATTCAAATTGATCGAGAATTTTAAGATACTCAT
Organism: Pseudomonadota bacterium; assembly: GCA_018818835.1. GTDB lineage: Bacteria > Desulfobacterota > Desulfobacteria > Desulfobacterales > Desulfolunaceae > JAHIRD01. Next base: position 10,697 of record JAHIRD010000150.1, on the reverse strand, counting down.
CCTGATCATTCGCGGCAGCTGGTTCTGTATAGATCAAATGGCAAATTAACATGAATACAAATAAAAATGGCACAAACATATTCCTAAGAGAAAACATCAACCAATCCCTGCCGGGGGCCCCAAACATGAATTTTGGGATGAGTCAAATGTCCGCTGTCGAGATGCAAGCACGGGCACGACGCATCGTGCCCCTACCCTCCGTGCGATGATCTCACTCCATGATCTTTGTGCCTCTGTGAGAGACAAGGCTTTTTGGTTATGGTTTTGCCGTGCTGTGCTCTTCGTGTTCTTCAGCGACCACCGGGAGCAGGTGGTGAGTAAAACGTGTTTCGTCCCAGAGGGTTATTCCAGAGAATCGGCGTAAATTTCAATGACGTGTTTGACTTTGACGTTGTCGTGGTTTTGGGAAAGGACATCGCGGATCTGCATCATACAGGCCGGGCAGGAGGTGGCCACGATGCTGGCACCTGTTGAGAGGATGTTCTCCCGTTTTTTCATACCGATGGACCGGGACAGGTCGTAGTTCTGGAGATTGAAGCTTCCACCGTTGCCGCAGCAGGTGCCGGCGGCATTCATCTCCACGAACTCGCATCCGGGATTAGCACGGATGATCTGGCGGGGCTGGCTGCTGACGCCCAGGGACTTCTGCAGGTGGCAGGGGTCGTGGTAAGTCACGCTGAGGGCCTGCTGGCCCGCATTCTGACCTGATGGTTCGACGTGGAGCACGTCCACCAGAAACTGGCTGATGTCCATGGTTTTGGGGGCCCACTCGTCCGCACGGGATCTGGATTTGGAATTGTTACGGGCCATCATGGGCCAGATCTCCTTGATCGTGGCTGTGCAGGTGGCACAGGGGGTGATCAGATAGTCGAAATCCATTTCCGCGAACAGGGCTGTGTTCTGGTCCAACAAGGAATCAAAGGTCTTCCGGTCGCCCGAGGCCAGGGCCGGTATGCCGCAGCAGGCCTGGCCCTTGGGCATAAAAACACCGACACCGTGGTGTTTCAGAACCTTGAGGGTTGCCAGTCCGATTTCCGGATTCATCTTGTCCGTGACACAGCCGGGAAAAAACGCCACCTTGATGCCTGATTTTCCCACAGGGGAGTCCAAAGATGGAGTGGTTTTGTGCAAGGGGTTTTTGGACAAAGGCAGAAAATGACGGTCGCCGATAAACCGGGACAGGAGCTTGGAACACTGGGTGCCAAGCTCAGGATCGGCCTGTGACGTGCCCAGGCCTTGAAGCTTTGAGGCTGCTTCGATCAAGGCATTCATCCTCTCCGGATGTTTGAGCATGCCCCGGAAGATCAACTTTTTCACGGGGGACAGGCCGATGTACTCGGTCAGAGCCGCCCTTGCTTTAATGAAGATCTCGAGGATCTTGACCCCGGAAGGGCAGTTGGAGGCGCAGGTGCCGCACATCAGACATTTATCAAGTCGGGTCTTGACCCCTTTGGCGTCGGTCAGCATCAGGTCGGACAGGCGCTCCAGAAGAAATATTTTGCCCCTGGCCACATCCCCTTCATTACCGGTTTCCTTGAATACGGGGCAGACCGCCTGGCACATCCCGCACTTCATGCAGTCCGTGAGCTGGTTTTCAATATCTTTTAATGACTGAGCAAGTTCGTTGATATCCGACATCTTAACATCCTATGATTTTTCCTGGGTTTAAAATGGTGTTGGGATCAATGGCAGCTTTCATGGCCCGGGAAAAATCAATGGACGACTGCCCCACCTCGTTTTTCAGAAACCCGGACTTGGCAATGCCGATGCCATGCTCGCCGGACAGGGTGCCGCCCAGGGCAAGAGCCGCGTCAAACAGATCGCTGACGCATCGTTCCGTCCGGTGCCACTGGTCATTATCCCGCCGGTCCGTGAGGATGGTGGGATGAAGGTTGCCGTCTCCGGCATGACCGAAGGTGCCGATGGGCAGATTGTACTTTCTGGACAGGCCTTCAATGGCTGACACCATGGCCGGAATCTTGCTCCGGGGAACGGTGGCGTCCTCCAGAACCAAGGTAGGCTTGAGCCGGGCCAATGCAGACAGGGCCGCACGCCTGGCTTCCCAGACCTTGGCCTTTTCCGCGTCATTCTGGGCCACCTGGACATGACGGGCTCCGAGTTTCCGGCAAATCGCCTCGACTTTGGCGCCGTCCTCGGCTACCTGGACAGGATGGCCGTCCACCTCGATGAGCAACAGGGCCTTGGCATCACGGGGAAGACCGGCTTTGGAGAAGTCCTCCACCGCGTTGATGGTGAAATTGTCCATCAATTCCAGGGTGCAGGGCACGATCTTGTCGGCGATGATGGCGGCCACGGTCTGGGTGGCATCTTCCACGCTGTCGTAGATGGCCATCATGGCCTTGGATGCCTGGGGCGGTGGAATCAGCTTGAGTGTGATTTCGCTGAATATCCCTAAGGTGCCTTCGGACGAGGTCATAAGACCGGCCAGATTGTATCCGGTGACGCATTTGACGGTTTTAGAACCGGATGTCACCCGCCTGCCCATGGCATCGTAGAACTCGATAGACATGACGTAGTCTTTGGTGACCCCGTATTTAAGGCCCCGCAGCCCCCCAGCGTTTTCAGCCACGTTACCGGCAATGGTGGACACTGCCTGGCTACCCGGATCAGGTGGGTAAAACAACCCTCTGGACGCCACCTGGGCAGCCAGGGTGGCTGTGACTACTCCGGGTTCCACCCGCACGTACATGTCCACGTCGTTCAGCTCGATGATCCGGTTCATCCTATTGGTCAACAGCACAATGCCATTTCCCATGGGAATGGTTCCTCCGGACAGGTTGGTTCCGGCACCCCTTACGGTCACTGGGATGGAATTGTCGTTGCACAGGGCAACTATCTTTCCGATCTCCCCGCCGGTTCCGGGTCGAACCACGGCCGCCGGGACCACAGGGTCCAGAACAGCGGCATCGTAGGAGTAATTCTGACGGTCGACCTCTGAGGTCATCACCCCGTCTTTGCCGCATATCGTCTCAAATTCTTTGATGATTGATTTTGAAATCATAGGTTCATTCCATTTTTTATTAGAAGGTTCCCGGGAACAGAATATAAATAAATACCATGCCCAGGGTTCCGGCCACAAGCCCGTAAAGCAGACAGGGCACCAGGGTCCTTCGGATAATGGTGCCTTCCATGCCCACAAGGCCCACGGTGGCCGAAGCGGCAACCACGTTATGGACACAGATCATATTGCCCATGGCCGCTCCCACAGCCTGAAGTGCCACGATAATCTCGTGACTTGCACCAATGGTTGAAGCCACCCCATACTGAAAATTGGCGAACAGCAGGTTGGACACGGTACAGGAGCCGGTGATAAACGCACCCAGGGCCCCGACGTATGAGGCCACCAGGGGCCAGACAGACCCGGTGACACCGGCCACAAACTCGGCCATGGTCAGAGGCATGGAGGAATAACCGGCCATACCATGTGCGGACTGCTTGAGAATATCCACCATGGCCACGGCGAAGAACAAGGCAATGGCCGGGTTTTTCATTTTGACGATGGAATCTTTCCAGGCGACAGCCACCTTATTGCCCGGAATTTTGTGAATAAAAATGGTGATCACAGCCACCAGCATGAAGGGCACCACACCCGGCAGATACAGGGGTTTCATGGTAAAGTTGACGGATTCATAACCCAGGATGTGTGAAAAAGAGATCACCCAGGAGGTTACCCAGCCTTTGAAGGGCAGAAAGCTCAACCGGGTCAGAACCAGAAGTGCGGCAATGAGGATATAGGGCATCCAGGCTGTCAGCTGGCTCATTTGGGGTTTCAGATCATTTGATCCGGGCTGGATTTCACCGACCCAGTTCTTTTCCCAGGCTGACCGGTCTTCAAAATCCCAGACTTCCTCTGGCAGAAACAGTTTCTTTTTGGCTCCGGTCACCGCAAGGGCCATACCAATGAGACCACCCACCAGCGATGGAAATTCCGAGCCAAAGGCAAAGGCGGTGATCAGGTAGGGCGTGGCATAACAAAGCCCGGCAAACACCGCAAATTTCCAGGCGCCCAGGCCTTCTCTCCATGATTTATTCTTCCCGAAGAACCGGGTCAGAAAACAGATCGCGAAAAGGGGGAGCAGAATCGCCATGACCCCATGGATCAGAGCGGCGTATTCCCCCACATTCTGAAGGAAGGCATCGAATGTCGGGACCCCGCTTCCGGCAGCTTGTTCCACATTGGCTTGGAGATTTTTCAGGCCGAACCAGATCGGGGTGCCCACGGCACCGAAGGTCACGGGAATGGAGTTGAACATCAAGCAGACACAGACCGCTGCAAGTGCCGGGAATCCCAGCCCCAAAAGCAGAGGTGCTGCAATGGCTGCCGGTGTACCGAACCCGGCCGCCCCTTCGATAAAGGCCCCGAACAAAAAGGCGATGATGATGGTCTGCACACGCCGGTCCGGGGAGATGGTGGTGAATCCGTAGGAAATTGTTTCCATGGCTCCGCTTTCACGTAGGGTGTACAGAATCAAAATAGCGCCGAAGACTATAATAAGAACGTTGATGGCACTTCCGAAACCGCTCAATGTGGACGCCGCAATCAAGCCGGCCGGCATCTTCCAGAATCCTGCCCCGATGACAGCACAAACCAGCCAGGACAGTGGCATGGCTTTGGTGGCAGGCCACCTGAATCCCACCATGAGAACCAAGACCATGGCAATGGGTACAAACGCGATTAATGCAAGCAAGCTAAGAGACACGATATTTCTCCTTTTCCTCAATGAACGATGTTTATGCCTTGTATGCACCTTTCCATTTCAGGATCCGTACCAGGTTTTATAATAACTTTGAATGTGCCGTGATTTCAACCCAATACCATTTTTTAAGCCGACGATTCATTGAACAATCAGGCCCCTGGTCCAAAATTTTGGTCCATGGGATTGGTCCAGTCCAAAAAATTGGACTGACGATTTCTTACATCATTGCCAAGCCCACCCTCTTTCTGGTAATATAACATCAATCGATTATTATGGATCTATTCAGCTTGAGCCTCCGGCGGCCAGATCCCGGTTTCCGCCGGGACAAGCTTAAAAAATCTGGACCGGTCTTCGTCAAGGCTTCGCCCCGACATGCAAATGGGTAGGAGGCGTGATTTAATGATAATCGGGGACAGGCAAAATAATGCGCTCACCTTTGAAGCGGCTATCCTTACCCTAATTTTATTTATTTTTTCGAACGTTTATGCTTATAGAACAACCTCATTTATTGTAGGCATAAAACGGTTCGCATCCCCCTTGGGGGGATGCTCATAAATTTTTCTCACAGAGACACAAAGATCGCAAAGAAAAACCTATTATCTCCTTGTCTTTAGCCCTTCTCCGTGTTCTTTGTGCCTCCGTGAGAGACCTGCTTTTTTGGTTGTGGCTTTGCCGCGTTGTGCTCTTCGTGTCCTTCAGTGAGCCATGCGAACGGGTGGTGGATAAAAATTCAAGAGGAACTTAAAACCAAGGCCAAACACATATGCCTCGTTTTCATAAAATCATCATCACAGCCTGGATCGCCATCGTGCTATCCCTTTTGGCAACCGTCTGTCCGGGCCATGCGGATCAAACACGTTTGGGGGACAAACGGATTTTATACCTGAACTCCTACAACACCGGCTATGCCTGGTCCGACAACATCATCACGGGAATTCGCTCCGTGTTACCCATGGATATTCAAAACCTGAATTTTCAGTTGGAATACCTGGACGCAAAGCGCTACGAGACCGCATCCATGGAGGAGGCCCTGTTCGCGTTTTTCAAGGCCAAATTCAAAAACGACCGATTTGACGTGCTGATGGTTTCGGACAACAATGCCCTGGACTTTGCCCTGAAATACAGAGCAGCCCTGTTTCCGGGAACCCCCATGGTTTTTTGCGGGATCAACAACTATCATCCATCCATGCTTCAGGGGCAAACAGGGATCACGGGCATTGCCGAAACCGTGGCCTTCAAGGACAATATGGATATTATCCGGCACCTGCATCCCCAGGCCCGGCAGATGGTTGTGATCGGCGGCACAAGTGTAACGTCCAGGGCCATTGTCAGTGAGATCAAGGAGACCATTGAAAAGCGGCACATTGATTTTAAATTCACCTTTATCACCGGGTTTCAGACCGGGAAACTCAAACTCGGCAAACCGAATTTCCTCATGGGCCTGCCCAAGGATACCGTGATCTATATCGTGCCCGGCGGTTCCGAGGAAATCAACGGAACATTTTACAACATCCAGGAAATCGGCACAATGATCTGTGAATCCACAGACCTGCCCGTGTACAGCTCATGGGAGTTCATGATGGGCACCGGCATTGTGGGAGGCAAGCTGGCATCCGGTCTAAAACAGGGCAAACGCTTCGCCCGACTGGCCTTACGGATTTTAAACGGTGTAAATCCCGACACCATCCCCGTGGAAACCACGGGGGGGCATTCCTTTGTCTTTGATGACAAGGTCCTGAAAAAATTCCATATCGACAAGGCATATCTTCCCAAAGGCAGCCGGATCATCAACGAACCCTATAATTTTTACCGGCTCAACCGGCTTCTGGTCTGGGCCATCGTCGGCGTCATGGTTCTGTTGTCAGGGCTGGTGGTGCTGTTGATCATGAACATGGCCCAAAAGAAAAAAGCCAACCTGGCCCTGGAGAATTCCAAAAAACAACTGCAGCTGATTCTGGACAATATGCCCCACCTTGTTTTCTGGCAGGACAGGGAATTGAACCTGGTGGACGTGAATTTGTCCTTTCTGACGTTCTTCCATATCCAGGATAAAGAAACCATTATCGGAAAGGATATATCAGCCGTGCCCGACCTGGCCTATACGGCCGAGGAATCCCGACAGCTGGGTCGGGAGGTTCTTACGACGGGTATGCCCTATCGTGCCGGACTGCTCAAAATCCAGCGGAGCAACAGGGAACAGCTCTGGCTTGAAATCAATAAAATACCGCTTCTGGACAAAAAAAACCAGGTTGTCGGTGTCCTGAGCACAGCCGAGGACATCACCAAAAAGATCAACCTGGAAAAACAGCTGGTTCAGGCCCAAAAGATGGAGGCTCTGGGCATCCTCTCCGGGGGCATTGCCCACGATTTCAACAATATCCTCACCACCATCGTCAATTCAACGGAACTGGCCATAAACGACGTGCCCGAAGAGTCCATGACCCGGAAGGATCTGACGCGGGTCCTTTCAGCAGGTCGGCGGGGGGCTGATCTGGTCAAACAGATACTCACCTTCAGCCGTCCGGGCCATGTGCGGTTCAAAAAGGTCAACCTGGCCGGTGTGGTGGCCGATGCCCTGAACCTGGTGGAGGCATCTTTGCCCGGCAATATCGACATGGTTCAATCCATGGGAACGGGCGATTTCCTGTGCCAGGGCGATACCAGTCAGCTTCACCAGGTGATCATGAATCTGTGCACCAACGCATTCCAGGCCATGGACGGTCAAAACGGATGTATCCATATCAGCCTCCGTAACCGGGTGTTTGACCGGATGGACCATGAACGACCGGATGAACCCAAGGCGTTCAATCTGTCGCCCGGACATTACCTGGAACTGACCGTATCGGACAACGGACCGGGTATCCCCCCTGAGATTCAGGACAAAATCTTTGACCCCTTTTTCACCACCAAAAGCAAAAACATCGGGACGGGCCTGGGCTTGTCCATGGTCCACGGCATTATCAAGGGGCACAACGGCGCCATTTCCCTCACCAGCATACCGTTTAAAAACACGCAGTTCACCATCCTGATTCCCAGGATGGAACAGGATGGACAGGATGACACCCCGAACGACGACGGCGTGAGCATAGGTGTGGGCGTGATTCTCTTTGTGGAAGATGACCAGGAACAGCGGGAATCCGTACCCAGGACCATTGAAAAACTTGGATACACGGTCACCGTGGCCCAAAGCGCCGGTGAGGCCATGGAGATCATGAGTCATCACCCGGAGGGATTTGACCTGGTCATCACCGATTACGATATGCCCAAAACCAGCGGCCTGGACCTGGCCAAACACCTGGCCAAGACCAGGCCGGATCTGCCGGTCATTCTGGTTTCCGGACGACATGTGGAATTCAGTCTCCAGGAATCGCCAAACATCAAAAAATTCATCGTCAAACCCTATAACCAAAACGATCTTTCCAAAGGTATAAAAGAGGCCTTATGCCCCCCGGAACAGAAAGAATGAGGCAGCCATGGCAGTGATCATGATCATCGACGACGACGACAATTTCCGTGGAACCATGGAGAGTCTGGTCCTGCGCATGGGCCACGATTTTCTATCGGCCGGTACCCTTAAGACAGGGCTGGATCTTCTCAAAACCCGTGAGGTGGACATTCTGCTTCTGGACGTAAATCTTCCGGACGGGAACGGCCTTTCCGCACTCCTCGAAATCAAGGAGACGGCCATGACGGCTCCGGAGATTTTCATCATCACGGGAATCGGCGATCCCGATGGGGCGGAAACCGCCATTGCCCAAGGGGTCTGGGACTATATCGTCAAACCCACCGCAGTGAACCAAACCAAACTGAGTCTGACACGGGCCCTGAAATACAGGGAGGAAAAAAAGAACAAACAGCAGGCCATGTGCTTAAACCTTTTCGGTCTTATCGGAGAGTCCCCGCCCATGCGCCAATGCTTTGAGATCATGGCCAGGGGAGCCATGTCCAACGCACCGGTGCTGATCACCGGGGAAACTGGCACGGGCAAAGAGCTGTTCGCCCAAACCATCCATCTGAACAGCCCGAGAAAAGACCAGGAATTTATCGTGGTGGATTGTGCCTCTCTGACAGAAACCCTGATGGAAAGCACCCTGTTCGGTCACAGGAAAGGGGCCTTTACCGGGGCGATAGAAAAACGGGACGGCCTGGTGAAGATGGCTGACCAAGGCACCCTGTTTCTTGACGAGGTGGGGGAAATGCCCCTGTCCACCCAGAAGTCGTTTTTACGGGTGCTTCAGGAAAAAACCTTCAGGCCCCTGGGAGAGACCCATGAAGAAAAAAGCGATTTCCGTCTTATCGCCGCAACCAACAGGGATCTTGACGCCATGGTGGAGAAAGGAACATTCCGCCGGGATCTGCTCTACCGCCTGAAAACCCTCCACCTGACCATTCCCCCCTTAAGAAAACGCGGCCAGGACATCCAACTACTGGCCAGATTCCGTATCAATAAGCTGTGTCAGGAATACAGCTGTCCAGCCAAATCATTCGAGCCGGGCTTCTTCGACACCCTGACCGCCTATCCCTGGCCGGGCAACGTCCGTGAACTGTTTAACGGCCTTGAAACCGCCTTCGTGGCCTCGGGCAACGAAGACACCCTCTACACCATGCACCTGCCCGGCAGCATCCGCATCCAGGTGGCCAAGGCCTCCATTGAAAAAGACCGGCAGCACACCATCTCCCCGGATCATGCTCAAACAGAGCCTCCCGGCGAAACATGTCAAGGCCCCATGCCCGAATTCAAAACCTACAAACAGACCATGGAACGCCAATACCTCGAAACGATCATTGCCAGCACCAAAGGGGACGTAAAAATCATTCTCCTCTGGTCCGGTATGTCCAAATCCCACTTCTACGGCCTGCTAAAAAAATACGGGATCAGTTTTTGAGCCCGCTATAAAATTGTGGACACACAGTTATGCCATTGTTAGAGAATGACACTTTCCGTCAAATGACGAATAAAGTTCATCAATTTTCAGATATAATCCTCCTTTCTCACTTTTTAATGATTAAAAAATAGCACTAAGATATGATCTTTTCATAGTAACTAATATGCAAAATACCTAAAACATGCCTTGATCCAGTTAGACCATTCGCAAGCCAAATGCATTTGGTGCTCATGAATAAAATATTACGGCATAGTTGCCGGAAATTCGATACCGAATTTTGCATGGAAACCAGTGCGTGTGTTTTTAAACTGATGATGAATAGCACCGATAATAGTCCCATCCTTCAGACGTGCCACCCCTGCCTGCTGCATCGTATAATCTTTATCGTAGGCAATGGTAACGCCATCCTCTACACCATCAAAAAAGAAGAATTGTTCCGGAAATGGAGATCCGCCCGTTGTTTCAACGACTAATTAGGGGACAGGCTAATAATACACTTCCCAAATAATGTTCCTTCTGATATGTTTATTCGCATGTAAACAACAACCCCATTTTTAGGATCTATGGAGGTATCCTATGCCACGAACAACACGAATGGTTATTCGGGATGAAAAGAGTGTTTATCATGTAATATCCCGCACCGCTCTGGATGGTTTTCCCTTCGGTGCGGTGGAAAAAGAAAAATTTGTATCAATTCTCAAGCGGTTTGCCCGCATCTATTTTACGGAAATCCTAGGTTACGCAGTTCTAAGCAATCACGTTCACATCCTCGTAAAAATGCTTCCTGAACGTAACTATTCCGATGACGAGATCAAAAAGAGGTACATGGCCTGTTATGGGGACGATGCCAAGTTTCCTGTGGGCCGCATGGCCCATTTCAGACGGAAATGGGCCAGCCTTTCGGAATTCATGAAGGAGGTCAAGCAGACGTTTTCACGGTATTATAACAAGGCCAAAGGGCGTCGGGGAACCCTCTGGGGTGAGCGTTTCAAGAGCCTGATCGTTGAAAAAGGCGACACCCTGATCCATTGCCTGGCCTACATCGACCTGAATGCAGTCCGGGCGGGAATCGTAAAGCGGCCCGAGGATTATC
>JAHIRD010000149.1 GCA_018818835.1 Pseudomonadota bacterium | reverse complement strand
ATTTATTTTCTTGACTTCTATTGCTCGATACGCTTTTTTTTTCATCTGGATGACCTTTATCCTTTAAGTTTTAGGTTTTGGTTATGGCTTAACAAAAAACTATTTCTTCTTGGAATAAAGGTCATCCTTTTTTTTTGTATACTATAGCTGACTACTATAGGGTGTTGCCCGTGAGACGGCTTTCGTTTTGTGGGCCGTGTCATCCATTTATTTCCAGGCCCTTGACCGCATAACAAAACCCTCCGCCCTTGCGAAAGACCTCGTAGGGTGGGCTGTACCCACCGATTTGGCTCTCATCCTTTTAAAAAACCCCACCGTTGGATATTTCATTTTCCCCCTTCCCCCTTCCCTCTTCCCCATTCACCATTCCCCCTGCCCCATCATCCCAAACAACCAAAGCGGAATCCGTTTGGAATCCGTTGTATAGTCCGTGTCAATAACAAGGTAAGCCTTTTCAAGCCCCTGGATCTGCTTCATGGATTTGCCTCGCCCCCCTGTTTCAAAAACAACATCCTTCACCCTGAAATCTCCCACATCGGAATAAAAGATATCTTTAAAACAAGTGACAAAAAAGGTTTCCCGTTCGGTCCCGGCATTGACATCCACACCGAACTCATCAGCATAAGCATGAAGAATGCTGGTATTATCAAAAAGAATCTTGGCTGGTTTCTTTGACACCTTTGCCGAAAATTTTTTGATGGGCCGGAAAATTTTCGTATCCTTTAAAATATCCAGATAGGTCGAAAGGGTGGGCTGGGAAATCCCGAACTCGGAAGCGAGTTTTGACACATTGACCTTATAGGGAAGACTGGCTTCAATGAGTTTTGCGATCAGCTTTTTAAAAATACAAATCTGTGCAAAATCAATGGCATGGCAAGAGGGAATGTCTTCGTTGATGATTTTTTGCAAAGCGTTAAACAGCTTGTTTTTATACGCATCCGTATCTTCCACAAAAAAAGGATAGGCCCCGTGCTTCAGATAATCCTTAAAGTCACTGTAAAGGTTGGACCGGGACAAGGCAATGTCCTGGCCGATCTCGTATCCCGATGCAAGAATATCGTCAAACGAATACTCGGGCAATGTGACACCCCGCTTGATTCCGATAAATTCATGAAAACTGAGTGTGTTCATGGTCACCGTCACACACCGCCGACTCAGATCAACGCTTTGATAAAGAAGGTTCAACATGGATGAACCGCTGAACCGGACCCGAAGATCCGGAAACGAATCATAGATATTTTTAACTTCCTGTGCCCAATTCCCGTATTTATGAATTTCATCAACCGCAAGGACTACACCGCCATTCCGGACAAACTCTTCGGCAATATCAACCAGCTTCGTATCAGCGACATAGACATCATCCGCACTGAAATACAAAAACTCGCTCACCTTAAAGTTCTTTTTCAGATATTGCAGCATCAGCGTCGTCTTCCCGACTCCCCGTGGTCCGATCAGACCCACCAACCTGTTGTCAGACTCCAGGGGTTTCATATATCGCTCTCGGATAAACCCCTCCGGAACCGCCTGAAGTATACGAGCCTGCTTATTCCTAAAATAATTCAACATAATGGCACCTCCTTATTGAAATTGTATTTTCATATATTTCAATCATTATGTCAATTTATGAAAATGTATTTATGTTTTATTTGCATTTTTATAAAATACGTTTTGTACTTTTAATATAATTCCATTGTCGGAATGGGTTTTATGACCGTGACCATTTATAACTTATCCCGTGCAATACCCGTCAACGATCCTTTGACGTCATTGCCGGAAAACGTGGGTTTGCATCCCTCACTGACATCGATTGCATCATACCCATTACCGTAAATAGTATTGCCAATAATTGAACCCATCCCTTTTTCAACAAAAATGATACCCGTCTGCTTATTCTCGGCAATGGTGCATTGCTCAACCTGGGGGGCCGAACCGTCTCGAATCAACACCCCGGACAAAATATTTTCAGTGATCGTGCATTCCTGAAACACACCTTTACCCTGTTGAGTAATACAAATCCCAAATTGGTTATTCTGAAAAATATCACATCCCTTTACTGTTGGATTCCCTCCTTCGTATACACCGATTCCTGAACCTTTATTCCCAACAACCACACATTGGATAATATCCGGTACAGCACCTTCTTTGAAGGCAAACCCATTTGACCAGTTTTCCGCCACATAACTTTTTATGACCCGAACTTTGCTTTTACCATAAACATGCACACCTGCCTGCTTGTTCCCGATAATTTCACATTGCGTTACTGTGGCGGCTCCGTTCACGTCAATACCTGAATAGGTTCCACCAGTGGCTCGACAATTCGTGACAGACAATGTGGCACCCTCTCCGGAGTAACAGACCGGATTCCCTTTTTCCGATGCGTATCGAATCGAAAGGCCGGACAGGTCCAGATGACCACTCAAAATAGCCATCATCGTGTCAGACAACACCAGTTCAGTGGAATAGGGGTTGGAGCCCAGGAGGGTTAAATCTTTGTAGAGAGCATAGCCGGGAATGGTGTAGGTACCCGGTGGAATCCGAATCGTAGAACCGTTAGGGGCGTCTGCGATGGCTTTAGAAATTTCCTCAGCGCTTGCTGCCAGGGCATATGCCCCGCCGGATGCGTTGTTATAACGTGTTCTTGCCTCGGACACTTGAATCACGTTTTTTGAAAGCTCAATTTTCAGATAATTCTTTTGGGATTTCTTGACCTCGAACCAGGTGTGGCATGTGATATGTCCCGGGGCCGATACCTGGACATGGTATTTCCCATTCTGAAGTTCCATTCCCTGGGTGAACTTCGGTTTGATATTGAGAATTTTCACACTGGCCTCCAAAGGAACTGTGTCCACATAAAGTCCGCCCACAGGAATAGAGCCAAGGGTGCTGGTGATAACTTCAGTTTTCTAATCGGAAACAGTCACATCCAATGTTTCCCTGACATACCCTTCACAAAAAAGTTTGAGACTGTGGTTCCCGGCGGCCAACCCATATACGGTCAACGGCGTCTTTTCCTTCTGCTTCACACCATCCACCCAGGCCAAAGCACCTGACGGGGTTGTTTGGATTGTCAGATTTCATTTTCCTCTGGTCAGGGTCACAGTCAGGCTGCTGACTTCATCTTTGTTGACTTGGATTTCCTTGCTTTCCGACTTGTAGCCATCACGTTCAAAACGAAGAGACCGGCTGCCTGTTATAACATTGCCAAGGGTCAAAGGGGTCTCACCCTTTTTACGATTATCCAGATACACCGTTGCACCCTGAGGTGTGGTGGTGAGTTTCAAAACCCCAACGTTGGCTGATATGGTTGAATGAACGTCATCTATCTGGTCATTATTTCTGTTATTGCCCCATTTCTGATAATCACGATGACGATACAAACCAATACCAGAACCCAAAAGAACGGAGCACCGTAATCCGACCAAAAACCTGTCTTCGTTTGGGGTTTCAGGATCTCCACCTACTAGAGGGCGTCGCCCTTGAGGGGGCTTTCGTGGTTTGGGGCGGCACATCTTTGATGGTGAACGAATACCTTTTTTTGTCAGCTTTGTTCTATTTCAAATAATTTTATAGGAAGAATCTTTTTATAATGGATGAAATCTTTGTCTGTGGTGAAGATGGGGGTATCCAATCTTTTGGCAACAGCACATATGAGGAAATCAATGTGAGAGCCTTGGATTCCTTTTTTCCGGCATTGATTACACATTTCGGCTGCAATTTCATAATCGGAATCTTGAATAAGTGAATTTTCAAAATAAGATAGTTTTTCTTTCAATATTTTAAATTTCTTGAAGTCACTATAACCGGAAAGAATTTCTTGACGAATTGGCCCAATGATCAGGGCCCTTTGATCTTTGATGAGGGATTCAAGCTGCGCTACTTCATGCTGGTATTCTTTTTGTTGGGTCCGTAAGGCATAAGACCAGATGGGAGTATCGACGAGAACTTTCACCGGGCTCTTCCTTTTTTATAATCATAGCTGGGATCCGGGTCCATTTTGCCAAAAAGATCCAATAGTTCTATTTGCTTATGTCTGTTAATAAACTCTTGTAAAGCCAAATTAACAGTTTCCTTCTTGGTTTTCAACCCGCTAATTTCTAAGGCTTTTTGCAGTAAGTTCGGATCGATAGCTAAGTTTGTCGCCATGGCAGACCTCCTGTTTACACATTATATTACACAAAATATCACACAAACATTTGCATGTCAAAGCCACTTTGGCTTAATCACCGTTTGCATAATTCGGATTTAATCTACCCCAAAACCTTGGCAGCCAGGCAGGTGTAACCTGCCATGACAATCATAACAACCGAAATCATGGTTACCATCATCACCGCATCGTGTTTATTGATCGCCTTATCGAGCGGTGTCGCATTTTATAAGGAGTCGGGCTTTTTGGTGGGCACAGCACACCTTAATAGAGGGTGTGCCCGTGAGGGGGCTTTTGTGTTTCGGGGCGGCCCATTTTTGACCGTGAACGAATACCATTTTTTTTGTCAGCTTGTCTCTATTTCAAATCATGTTAAGGGTTTTCAAAAACTCTCCGATGGTCTTATAGACCCGTTCAGCCCCTTCACCCAGGAGAATCCCATGGCGATTGATATGAAACAGGTGATATTCTTTTTTTTGGGACCCCAGAAGTTCGTAAATCATCCGGGTGCCCTTCACATTGACCACCGGGTCAATGCCTGATTGAAGCACAAAGGCGGGAATGGTGATGCCGGCCAGCCTGTCTTCCAGATCCTTCATCAGGCGTTCAAGCTCACGGACGCCTGCAATGGGATTCCGTGTGTAGTTGATG
This sequence comes from Pseudomonadota bacterium, assembly GCA_018818835.1. Taxonomy (GTDB): domain Bacteria; phylum Desulfobacterota; class Desulfobacteria; order Desulfobacterales; family Desulfolunaceae; genus JAHIRD01. Next base: position 29,258 of record JAHIRD010000149.1, on the reverse strand, counting down.
TGGGGATTTTCAGGATGATTTTCAATGAACTCTTTTTTGGCTGACTCAATATGAAACTTATCCATCAACATATTCCACACGCTCACGGCCGGTATAAATTTGGCTGAATAATCCTTGAGTTTCATGGGGGGGGATACGGCAAAGACGCCCTTGAGTCCCTTTAAGCGGCTGCTGATATCCAGTGCCAGACCTGCCCCGGTGGAAAACCCTCCGGCCACGACCGATTCATAACGGCAGACCATCATCACGGCGCCTTCTTCCACTGACTCAATCCATTCCATATACGAACGTTCACACAGGTCATCCGGTGAAGTCCCATGTCCCTTCAGGCGGGGAGCAAACACACTGTACCCCAGACGGTTCAGATAATCGGCAAGTCCCCGGACTTCCTGGGGGGCGGCCATATAGCCATGAATCAGGACAATACCTGTGCTGTTTTCTTCACCTTCCAGGAGATAGGGTCGCCCGATTTCTTTGGGTTTGGATTCTTTGTCAATATAAAATTCCGAATAGTCCTTTTCAAAATCCCTGATGGTTTTTTGATAAAGCTGTTCATAAACCATCTCTTTGATTCGTTCAGGCGATTCCTGGGATAAAAGCTGGATGTTGTACTGAAGAACAGTCAGGGGCTCCACTTCATTGGCCATCACAATCAGAGGATTATCGCCCCGGGTTGTGTGAAAATTTGTTTCCTCTTGAAACGCCTCGGTATTCTTGACAAGGTACCGGTCCTCCTCGATGGTCAAAAGCCCTTTGTCTTTGGCAAAGGCCATAAAATTATCAAATTTCTGATACCGGTCATCGGTTAAAAGATGAACCTGGCTTTCCAGCATGCTTTTATGTTTAAAACACTTCTCATCACACAGATCCAGGGTGGCTGCCAGATAAACCCGCCGTTTCAGATCATCAATGTCAATCCTCTCTTGGGGCATGCGATACAGTATGGATGCGAAGAGATGATCATGATTCACCGTGGTCATGGTGTATATGGACGTCATATAGCCATGCATGATGTTCCGTGCAAGGTTCCTGAGCATATCCCTGGACGCGATGGGGTCATCGAACCGGATGGGGGTTTTTGAATTGATGTCCCACTGGATAACCGGATTCTGCATATAGGGTCTGATCTTGATGGCCTCGTCAAAACGAACATCCACATCCACGCCGGAGAGGATCATGGTCCCTTCGGTCATGATCTCTTCAATCATACGCTCCGACGGGTTTTCCATCAGGCTCCCGGCCAGGCGACTGAGGATGTTTTCCCTGGACCGTATGGGGTAGTAAGTAATATTGACCGGAACAATATAGGTACTTCGATTCAAGATGTTATCCAGGGAGTCAATCCCGAAAAGTTCCAGGAGTTTTTTCAACTCATCCGGGTCATGTTGTGATACATATCGCAATCGTTCACGGTAAAATTCGGTCCTCAGGGCCAGGGTGCCCGCCCCTGTGTGGGGTTTTTTGGCACCGGTTTCCGTCCCCACCATGAATTCACCGTTATGCATGAGCTTCTTGTTTTTCACCATCAGCCCTTCGGGAAAGATGATCCAGTTGGCTTCCCCGGTTAACAGGCTTCGAACCATAAGTTTATCCCTGTCCGGGTCATGGGTGGAGACGGCGCCTGCCTGGCTGATGAATTCGCCAACAAACCCTTTGAACAGACCCGAATCAGCCAGGGACCAGACCGGAACACCGGTGATCTTCTGAATATTGACCGGAAGGAAAATCGTTTCTATGCGCGTGAAATGATTTACAACAAAAATAATGGACCCGTCCGGAATATGCTCCGTATTGTGAAGATTCACCCGTGTTTTCGACAAATCGTAAATCTTCTTGATCGCATATTCTGTGGTCAGAAACGCAACTTTGTTCATCAGCCCTCCACGAAAATTTTCTTACTTTTAATGTCTGCAGCCTGAAAGTTGAGTTGGCAGGAAAGTCCACTGTTCATCGAAACCATAACCATCCTCACGAATAAATTCAACTGAAAGAAATTATTTTCTCCCTGTCATTAATATTGCGCTGCAACATTTTATTAAGGATTCATATAAATTATAATCAAAACAAACAATTAAATCAAGAGAAGACATAAAGCCCAATCCATCAAAACACAGTGTGACTGCCTGATGCGGTTGAATCACTATCTCAAAACCCACGTTGAGGGGTATGTGTTGGAGTTGACGTGAAAATCAATGAATGCTAAAGTCCTGGGCTGAATAAGGCCCTTGCTTTTTCATGGCCTTGTATTACAAAACTATTTTTTGGGTACCAGACTCAAAGGAAACATGACATGGCCTATATGGCGATAGATCCGGGTTCCACCAGCACAAAAGTTGCCGTTTACTGGAACGATAAGTTAATCAAAGGAATCATGGACCATCCCAGGCATGTTCTCGACACGTTTTCATGTATTTTTGATCAGAAACCCATGCGGTACAGCTTTATTGATAACTGGCTTGACACCCAGGGTTTTTCCAATCTCCCCTTTTGTTCCGTCATCGGCCGGGGGGGCCTGATACGCCCTGTCCCCGGTGGGGTTTACGCGGTTAATCCGAGCATGATCACAGACCTTACCATGGGGGTCAATGGACAGCATGCATCCAATCTGGGAGGCCTTCTTGCCTATGACTTTGCCGAACGGTTCCACTGCCCTGCCTTTATCGCCGATCCGGTGGTCGTGGATGAAATGAGCCCTGAAGCAAAACTGTCCGGCTTATCCGGCCTTGAACGCAAAAGCATCTTTCATGCCCTCAACCAAAAGGCCATGGCCCGGAAAACAGCAGAAAAACTGGGCCGTTCCTATGGGGATCTCAACCTGATCGTTGCCCATCTGGGCGGAGGCATCAGTGTGGGTGCCCACTTACGGGGCCGGGTGGTGGATGTCAATGATGCGTTGAGCGGGGATGGCCCCTATTCTCCCGAACGAACCGGCGGACTGCCCGTAAGCGGCATTGCATCCCTGATCCGGTCAGGATCCCTGACCCCGGACACCCTGGAAAAAACCGCCGCCGGAAAAGGCGGAATCTTTTCTTATTTAGGGATAACCGATATCCGGGAACTGATTGTCCGCCTTAAGAACGGTGATGAAAAGGCACAATTGGTTCTGACCGGAATGATTTACCAAATCGCCAAAGAAATCGGAGGGCTTGCCGCTGCATTGAACGGTGAGGTGGACGCCATTGTCATCACCGGAGGCATGGCTCACAGCAGTGACATCACAGCGCGCATCATTGAAAAAATCAGATTCATTGCCCCTGTTTATATTGAGCCCGGAGAACATGAACTGGAAGCCCTTATCCATTCCGCCCGGCGTGTGATGGAAAAAAAGGAGGTCCCACGGACCTATCCCTGGACAGAGGGCTGTGATTGATGACAAAAACAATGCCGACGGCCAACTTTTAAAAATGCTGGGCAAATGGATTCCTGGAGTTGATGTTTCATCGTAAGTCTACCGCGAATGACATGAAGAGAATAACACCTGTTTGTCAAACTTTTCAAAAGTTTGGCTCCCGGCAGGGCCGCCGGAGGCCTTTTTTGCAATTCTCCGTGCCCTTCATGTTCTTCAGCGACCAACGGGAACGGGTGGTTAAAAATATACTGCATTAACACTATATCAGTCTTTTGATGTATTATTTGATGTATAAAAGGAGTACGACCATGGGGACAAATATGGATGCACTGGTGGATGCTGCCCGGAAAACCGGCGGAGCCCCCATGGCATTGATCTGCCCGGACAACAAGGCGCTTTCCGCCGTAAACGAGGCCATGGCCCAGGGCATTGTCAGCCAGGCTTTTCTTGTGGGTGACAAGACACGGATTCATTCCCTGTCCAACCTGACCGGTCCATTCCGGAATCAGTATGACATTCTTGAGGTTGACTCCCCTGAATCAGCATGCGCCACAGGGATTTCCCTGGTCAAATCCAACCAGGCCCAAATGATCATGAAAGGGGAACTCAACACAGCGGTTTTTCTGAAATCCATTCTGGACAGAAAAACCGGTCTTCCGGCTGGCCGGCGTCTTTCCCTGGTCTGCATTTTTGAAATACCGGGTATGGACCGGCTGGTGATTCTGACCGACCCTGGAATCAATCCCCATCTTTTCCCCATAGGCACACCCGAGAGCGGCATGGATATCATCCAAAATGCCATGGATGTGGCCTGGAGCATCGGCATACCCACGCCAAGGGTGGCCATTCTCGGAGCCAATGAGGTGCCCTCACCATCGGTACCCTCCTCTCTCCATGCACAGGCCCTGTCCCGTATGCACTGGAAAAACGCTGTAGTCTCAGGTCCATTGTCCTACGACATTGCCCTTTACCCCCAATTTGCAGAGAAAAAAGGAATGACCCATGATCCCGTGGCCGGCCAGGCAGATATCCTCATTGCCCCGGACATCGTCAGCGGGAATGTCCTTTACAAAAGCTGGATTGCCACCATTGGGGGCGCTGTGGCCAATGTGGTCCCCGGAGCCCAGGTCCCCCTGATCATCTCGTCCCGAAGCGACACGGATCGATCCAAATTTCTGACCATCTGCTCATCGGTTTTGTTCAGCCGATACATCAAGGACCGGCCTTAAAAACACCAACAGAATAAGCCTTGAAAGTGTCCACGGGTTCTGGTAAAACCCCCGATTCATCAAAAGGGGGGAATACATGGCCCAGGCCGTTAAAATAGAGTACAAGGGGCAGACCGATATCGAAAAACCAGGCACCTGGCCCCGATATAAAAAAGGCATGTGCGATTCATGCATGGCAGGGTGCTGTACCCTGATTGTTGAAGTCAAAGCATCCGATCTGATCTGCCTGGGTCTCACCGATGACTGGGAGGTGGAAAACTGTTTAAAAGAACTGGTGCATCGTCTGAAAAAACAAAAAATCATCACGCGGTTCGATATCAAAACCCAGATGTTCACTCTGGAGCAGAAAAAAGGTAGCGACTGCCTTTTTCTCGATAAAAACCGACGCTGCCGCGTGTATGACAAACGGCCCGATGTCTGCCGGAACCACCCCCTTATCGTGGGCCCAAGAAAAGGCCATTGCCCCTATATGCCGAAAAGATAAAAGACCGCAGGTGCATCACATTCAAACATTTAATCCTTCTTGGGTGGCCATAGGTCCCATAAAAAATATATGTCCCATATAATCCCATGACTCATGTACCCTTTTATTAAACACCCTTGTCACGCTTTCCATACAAAACCGGGGCTTCCGATTTCCACAAGATCTTTTTACTTTAAGCCGTGATCTTCCACAAAAAACAGCGCGCATTCAATGGAAATATATGTTGTATGATTATCAGATCTTGATTAAAGTTATCCATGGATAAGCCGAACTATATTTAATACGAACTCGAATTGTTTTTCTGTAAATGATTTCCATGGGAAATGCGATTGTTTTCAGGATAAACGTATCAAGCGTCCAATGCTGATGAACTCGTAAAAAGTCGACGGATGGCTATGGAAAAAGGTCCATAGGCAAGGCATGGTGTTTGGCCGGGCGTTACGGCATACTTGGTCGTATGTCGAACGTCCGGCCAAATACTATAACGCCGCATATGGGACTTTTTACAACGCCATCAATGTTTCGTTTTGTGTTCTTTGGGGTATATACATCACGCTGCATCAATGGATAACACATGACCTTTGACCATATAATTATCGGAAGAAACCGGATAATATTCAGACTGTATATCATCTTCATCCTCCTGATTATCTCGTCAGCCGCCCAGGCCGCTCCACCAGCCCAGTTAAAGCCAGGTATAGGGAAATATGATCTGGCGTTACATACTGATATTTTGGAAGATCCGCAAGGGGATCTTACCCTCGAACAGGTCAGCTCCCCAGCCTATGCGAACCAATGGGTTCAAAACCAACAGGCAACACCAAACTTTTCGTTTTCAGACAGTGTGTATTGGTTGCGGATAAATCTAAGCTCTGACATGCAAATTCAAAAAAAATGGTGGTTAGAGGTGGCGTTTGCCCTTCAAGATTATATCGATTGCTATGTATTGCATGAAGGAGACGTTCTTAGCGTTGTTCACACGGGTGATCGTCTTCCGTTTAACAGTCGAATCGTGGATTATCGTAATTTCTTATTTGAACTTGACATTTCTCCGAAAGAAACCAGGCAGATATACCTGAGATTATCATCCCATGATGGACTGCACGAACCCTGCCCTATCATTCTATGGGATCACCAATCCTTTGCCCTTGCCAATGGTGTCCGCAATCTGGGCATGGGGCTGTACTTTGGTATCATGGTGGCCATGGCCATATACAATCTGTTTATTTTTTTGTCGGTGAGGGATCATGCATATGCATACTATGTGGTCTACATTACCGGCTTCTTAGTATGGTTAGCCACTTACTATGGATACTCCTTTCAATACCTGTGGCCGAATTCACCCAATTGGGGGAATCAGGTGATCATCGTAAGTTCCAGTTTCTGGTCTATATTTATGATCCAATTCGTTCGTTTCTTTTTAGATACGAAACGCCTGGTACCCCGGTATGATATACTTTCCAAGGTAGCAATCAGCGGTTTGATATTCAATATATTCTTCTGCTTTACGGGCCCTTATGTTATTGGGCTCAAAATACTGGTATGTCTTGGAATTCCCTTAAGTATAGCGGCCATTGCAACGGGAATCAGTTGCTTTAGGTCGGGGTATAGACCTGCCCGTTATTTCCTTCTTGCATGGACGACTCTTTTGCTATCAATTTTAATATTTGTTCTAAAAATTACAGGTGTCCTGCCCGCGACATTCCTTTTTGAAAAAAGTATACAAATCGGGTCCGCAATAGAAGTCATACTTTTATCGTTAGGCTTGGCAGATCGTATTAATGTCCTTAAAACAGAGAAAGCCATTGCCCAAAGAGACGCTATAGTGGCAATTGAATCCAGCCTGAAATTGAAGAATGATTTTATTACATCGATCAGTCATGAATTGCGCACGCCGATGAATGCTATTATTGGAGGCTTAGAGGTCGCTCAAAAACATCCCTCAGGGCCCTTAAAATCGACCCTGGATATTATTCAAGGGGGCGCATCAGATATGATGAACCTGGTCAATGATATCCTGACCCATACAGAAATTCAGTCTGATCGCCTCACAATTCAATCCAACAACATCGCTATTCAGCCCATACTAAAATCACTGTGTGGAATCTATGAATATTTCTGTGAAACCAGAGGATTACAACTCAATTGGCAGGTGGATGCCACCTTACCAAAATGGATTTGTATAGACGAAGAAAAACTCGTCATCATACTATCCAAACTACTGGATAACGCCATCAAATTCACTGAGCAAGGGCAGGTGACATTAAACATAACATGCGACCGATCCACAGTACCTTGGCAATGTATATGCGTCGTGAAAGATACGGGCATTGGAATTGCCCGGGAAAAGCAAGTCCACATATTCGATTCATTCACACAATCGGAAGGCGGCTTTCAAAGACGATATGGCGGCTTGGGTATAGGCTTATCTATATGTAAAAAGCTGACGGAAGCATTAGGCGGTGAACTCAGGCATGAGTCTGTCCTGGGGCAAGGCAGCACCTTCACTGTGATTTTACCCATTGAGACCGGAGTCGAACCCCTTATCGAAAAAAATACACACCGTGCTTCTGGTGATTTACCCATTTTAGTGGTTGAAGATAATATTGCTAATCAAAAAGTCATGATGAAACTACTGGAGAAGATAGGTTATAAGTCATTGATTGCCAATCATGGTCAAGAAGCTCTTGACGTGTTGGAAAAGGAAGCTGTCTCTTTGATATTGATGGATTTACAAATGCCGGTGATGGATGGTTTCACCTGTACAGCAAAAATTCGTGAGCGAGATGATCAACTAAAAAATATACCGATCATTGCCGTTACTGCGAATCTTATGGATGCTGACAAGACACGGTGTACTGAATGCGGCATGAATGATTTTCTTAAGAAGCCGATCAAACTGGATCTCTTACGCAAAAGCCTGTCATGTTATGTGGAATCAGGAATTGTGGAAGGTGAGAGTGATTTTTTTGTTATGGTAGATGGTAAATTAATAAAAGAGCGCAGAGAGATGGGTTGAATCGGAAATGCCCAGAACGACCTCAATGAAATGATTCGCCATGATCTTGTACGAACATTAAATTCTATTGAAAACCCCACCTCAATGCATGGAAGAGATAAAGCAGGAGCCGCCATCGTCCGATTTATCATCTTCAAGCTGGACCAGGATGAATCGGGAGAATCCACCCGGAGATGAGCCCCGGAAAATCACCAAAGGCCCCTCTTCCACAAACTCCGTGGGCAGAATTACCATGGCCTGGCCATCTTCTTTCACCATAAGGAAACTCTGCCGTGACGTAAATCCAGGTGGTTTTGGCATACGGATTTCCACCCGGGCTGGACCAATATCCTGTTCATCAACGTTATGTTTTACAACATTTATAATGACCAGAGGCAATCCCTCCATTGCGTTGCCATCCTTGTCTAAAAGGCTGTTGATTCCATCCCCGTCTGCACTTTCAACCGGATCCAGTGTGATCTCAAACATTCCTGATTGGGGTATTTGGAAAAGCTGGACTTCGATCAATACATTGATATCCTGTCCCTCCATCTGACGGTTCATGTCAAGTTTGAGCACGGCAGAAGCAAGGTTAGCTTCATTTCCTGAAACAGATTCCAACTCAATTCCCATGATGCCGATCTGGGTGACACCATCATCATCTAAAACGGGAACGGACAATGTGCCTTGGGTCAAAAGGCTTGCCAGATCAGTTCCTTCGGGGGCATGAATGGAATCCCCTGAAAGGGTGATCTCGATGCCGCCCAGGGTGACTGTCGTTGGAATTCCAACACTGTTGCTTAAACGCATGATCACGGTTTTGGAGGAGGCGTCCCCGAAATAGCTGTATTGATCTGTGGGGCTGAGTCCAAGCATTCTGAAATGGAGGACATGCTCACCCTCCGAAGCTCTTCGGGGTGTGAAGGTATAGGTATAGGTTACGGTTTCGCCCGGAGCCACGGACGCATGGGAAGACCCCAGGGTCCAGTCAAACAAAGCGCCGGGGACCATGGGCGGACAGCTCGGATGGCTTGAATCCCCATCCAGATACCAGACCAGTGTATTACCCGGCCAATCCCATTCGCTTCCATTTTCAACGGCACGGGGAATCCAGGTGGTTTCGCCGGTGTTTTTCACCACAGCCGTCACTTGTGTGCTTCGTTCGGTCAACATCAGGGGCGGGCAATTCAGGCTGATGATCTGGGCATCGTCAACCGGTTGCCTGACGGTAAAATTCAGGGTTGCCGTTTCTCCGAAATATTCGAGGAAGGGAGAATTGTCGATGTTGGTGTCCATCCCCAGCATTCTGAATTTCAGGGATTGGTTGCCATTGAATTTTGGGGTGATGTGAAACGTGTATGTCACCTGTTCCCCCGGTGTTACGACCGATTTTGTACTGGTTCTGACAAAGGCGAATCCCGGCTCAAGATCATCCGGCCCGTCTCCGGGAGAGGTTCCCTCCACACCGATTTTAAGCTCATAAATATCACCGGGCATGGTAGGATCTCCCAGGTTAAAGGGGGAAGCCTGATGGTCCCAGGTGGTGGTGCCGTTGTTTTCCAGGGTGATGGTGGCAATATTGTCCTGATAGGCCAGCATGGTGGTGGGAAAATCCATGGAAACCACCCGGGCATCATTCCAGGGATTTTTAATTTCCACATCCGGCGCGTGTGTGTCCCCGAAATAGTTGTATTGATTTGTGGGGCTGAGCCCGAGCATTCTGAAATGGACGACATGCTCTCCCACCGCAGCTCTTCGGGGTGTGAAGGTAAAGGTATAGGTTACGGTTTCGCCCGGAGTCACGGACGCATGGGAAGACCCCAGGGTCCAGTCAAACAAAGCGCCGGGGACCATGGGCGGGCAGCTCGGGTGGCTTGAATCCCCATCCAGATACCAGACCAGGGTATTGCCCGGCCAATCCCATTCGCTGCCATTTTCAACGGAGCGGGGAATCCAGGTGGTTTCGCCGGTGTTTTTCACCACAGCCGTCACCTGTGTGCTTTGTTCGGTCAGCAACAGGTGTGGGCAATCCAGACTGATGATCTGGGCATCGTCAATCGGTTGCCTGACGGTAAAATTCAGGGTGGCCGTTTCTCCGAAGTAGTGAAGGAAAGGAGACTGATCAATGTTGATGTCCAGCCCCAGCATTTTGAATTTCAGGGTTTGGTTTCCAGTGAATTTTGGGGTGATATGAAACGTGTAGGTGACCTGTTCCCCAGGTTCTACGATCTCTTTTGTACTGGTTCTGACAAAGGCGAATCCCGGTTCAAGATCATCCGGCCCGTCTCCGGGAGAGGTTCCCTCCACACCAATCTTCAGCTCATAGATATCACCGGGCATGGACGGATTGCCCAGGTTAAAGGGGGATGCCTGATGGTCCCAGATGGTGTTGCCGTTGTTTTCAAGAGTGATGGTTGCGATATTATCCTGATAGGCCAGCATGGTGGCGGGAAAATCCATGGAAACCACCCGGGCATCATTTAAGCGTATGCTGGTATCGGCGACATCAAGTATAAATGTAGGGACGGGGTCCAGTGGCTCAAAGCCAGCTCTGACAATGCCCAGCGTCAGGAATTCCAGTCCTTCCGTTTTTCCATCGGCCAGGGGGGACAGGGTGATGGGTTTTCGGGTTTCACCGTTTGCAAAGGAAAGGGTCACGGGAAAGGTCACGGAACGTGTATATTCATCCGCAGAGAGCGTACCGCCTGTCACATCCACCTGACAGGTGATGGCTCCGAGGGACAGATTTCTTTCAACATAAACCACATGGGAATCCCCTTCATTCACTGTAGCCGAAGCTTCGCTGAAGCTCAGCACGGGTAATTGGATGGAGGGATCATCCACATTGACGGTTGTTACCCGTATGACCAGGGGCTGGTATAACCCTATGGCATAATCAAGCCATTCAAGGGCCATTTTCCCTGTGCCCAGGGCAAGCCCTGTCACGTCAGCCTGATCCCCGTTTTTAATGACCGTCGCGAATTCATCGCCCGCCACCATGGTTACATTGCATTTGCCAGCAATATTCACATAATCGGTGCTGGTGACGCCGGTAAATTCCCCGGTGACGCCATCTCTGCCGCTGGCCGTGATTCGTGTTGCATCAGCTTCAATACTTCGGCTGACGGTTTCTCCAACGTCAAGAGAAATCGGGTCATTGGGCTCAGTGAATGAAATGAGATATTGATTGTTGTAATAAAAACCCCCGTTTGAAAGGGAAGGCGGAAGATGCAATACCTGGGTTCTTAAATCAATGCCGTTGTCTGCGATATGAAGGGTACTCAGTTCTGTCAACGTGCTGAAAGCATTTTCAGGCAGGATGGCCAGCCTATTGTTATTGAGAAATAAGGAATTCAGATGCGTCAGATTTGTCAAAGAGGGTACATCGGAGATGTGATTGTAGCCCAGCGTAAGCCGGGTGAGTCCTGTCATCGTGGACACAAACCCCATGTCCTCAATGAGATTGAATGAAAGAACCAACTCACCCAACCCTGTCATGGAGCCCAGGGGACTGAAATCCCTTGCTTTAATGGTGCTTGCAGAAAGGGAATACAGGGATGGACATTGGGGCAGGGATTCCAGGCTTTCAACCGGATTGCTGTCAATCCAAAGATACCTGAGTCCCGTACAGGTCTGCAAAGGGCTGAGATCGGTTATCCGGTTATCCCTTACTGACAAGAAACGAATGGATGTGCTTCCCGACAATGGACTGAGATCGGAGATCAGATTGTCGTCCAGATAGACGTTATCCAACATCGGCAATCCGCTTAAAGCCGATATGTCTTCCACGTTTTTGGTATAACGAAGCCAAAGGGTCTGTAACTCATTCAAACCGGCCAGGGGGCTGATATCACTGATCGGATTGGTATCCAGGGAGATCATATTGAGTTTGGGCAAGGTGTGCAAGGCGCTGATATCGCTGATTTGATTGCTTTGAAAATCGACATTATCCAGATTAACAAGGCCCTCAAGAGGGCTGATGTCCGAGAGGGTGGTCCCTGTGATCCACAGGCTGGTGAGGCTGGTCAAGGCGCTTAAGGGTGTAAGGTTGTCCAGAGCGACCACATCGACATTTCTGATATATAACGTTTGAAGTTGGTTCAGGGAGGATAAAGGCGTCAGATCCGTAACACGATTCTGCCCGAGGTCCAGGTAGGTCAGATTCGTCAACGTGGAAAGCGGTTCGATATTTTCAATTTGATTATCGCTCAGGTGGAGGCTCGTTATCCATGTCATAGGGGATAAGGGGCCAAGATCGCTGATCAGATTGTTGTCCAGATAGATTTTAGTGAAATTTACAGCGTACTCAAGTCCTGTCAGATTGGAAATGTTATTGCTGTAAAGAATCAGTTCACCAAACCCGTTTTCACCCAACAGGGCCATTTCATCTTCGGTGATGAAGGTGTCATTATCAGCGTCCGCGCCCAAGTCAATCAGAGCGGTCTTAAGGTTGGAATCAGGAAAATCAATATTTCCTTCCGGCTCATCGGCTCCGAAAGCATTTCCCGCAAAACATAAAAACAGCCCAAACACGATAATCATGATGCTGAGCGCTATCTGCTTGAGCTTTTTTGATCTATTTTGTCTTAATTGTGTTTCGAAAAGCAGCATGTTTAACCTTAATTATATTTTTTTCAAACAAACGATGTGCAAAACATATCTCTAATCATTCCAATGCCACCATACAACGGCGTCACCCACAGATGGCTTACGGATTGACAAAAAATAATTTTGGATGTTTTATCGTTTATTCAGAACAGAGGTATAAATGGCCTCGGTGGCCTCGGAAGGGCTTATGCCCAGGTGGACTTTGAGAAGTCGGCTGCAAGCATGATAGACCTTGACAGCCTCGGCGCCATGGCCGAGCTCCAGGCAGCAGACCATGCACCGCTGATAGAAGGACTCGGCCAGACTGTCTATCTCGATTCCCTTTAAATAATAATCCAGCGCCTTTTCCCATTGACCAACGCATTCATAATGGCGACCGGCTCTGATCAAGATTCGCAGCATATGGTTGTGCAGCACGTCACGGCGTGGTGAGGACCATGGGAGACCGGTATCCCCCGGAAGAAAAGACCCTTTGTACATGGGGAGGACCTTCTCGCAAATCCCCACAAACGCTGCACCCTCCACTGTGACCATGGACGTCATGACAGATTCCAGCACCAGAGAGTCTACCCGGCACCGGAGAGGATCAAGTCCCAGCTGTCCGGCGCTGTATGTGATGATTTCTTCCCGGCCCAGCAGTTTGCGTAAACGGCTCAGGGTCACCTCAAAAGACTTGTGAGCAAGATCTCCGTCAGCATCGGGCCATAGCGTATCGGTCAACTGCTCCACCGGTACGTGTGTGCCCCCCATGGCAATGATAGCTTTGAGCATTTCCAGGGGTTTTTTCTGCACCTTGCCGGAAAACACAAGGGGGACGCCATCCCTGACTATTTCAAAGCGCCCAAGGGTGTATATTTTAACTGGCCAGGGCCATTCATCAAGGGCAAGAACGCCTGTGCCCGCCTCAAGGGGAGGCGTGAACCCTCGCCTGAGGATGATCTCCTTGACGTATTCTTTCTCGATCCCTCGTTCTAAGGCCTTCACGCATAGCCGGGAGGTGATTCCGGGATGATCGTCCGTGCAAAACACATAACCGGATTTTCTGGCACGTATCAAAGATTGCCCCAGGGCCTCCCTGCCTCTTTCCTCATCGCCCTGTTCAAAGGAGAAATGGGCGTGATGATAAAAGGCGAACATCCGGAGCCATTGGCTTGCGTGGGTATCGGCCATATCAAAAACATCCTTCAGATTCAGCCATGCCTCATCTTTTTTTCCAAGAAAATGAAAGGCCAGGGCTTTTCTAAGAAGACACATCCCGTATCCAAAGGGAGAGTTGAGGGACCGGACCAGATGATATAATTCACCGGCCTGAGCCAGGGCCTTTTCCGGTTCATCGCTTATCAGAGCTTCCCGGGTGCTGTACATCAGGAAAGCCGCCCGCCCGTGACGGGACAGACATGCGTCTGAGGAAAGCAGGTCCCCAAGGACACGCCTCGCCCCGTTGATATCCATCGCATCCAGAAGGCTCGTGACCTTCGTAACCATGAATACAAAATCAAAAAACAGGATGCCGTGCTTTCGTGAAAGTTCGAGCCCCTCATTTGCCGATTCGATACACCTTTCGGTCATCCCGGAAAGCTGATAATATGAGTTCTCCACCCGTTTCGACGTGATCACCACCAGGGGATGGGCATCCCGCTGCCGGGCCATGCGTTTCAACTCCGTTTCTGCCCTCCTGATCGCTGGCAGCCCGCTTCGCATGGCCCCGAACCAGAAAAGCTGGTGAAGCGCATTGGCCTTGGGAATAATCGAGGCAGGACGTTCATCAAGCCTGTAGACTCGTTCGACCCATTCATCCGCTTCAGGATGAACGATCTCTCTCAACCCTAAAGCCGCCATCATTCCCGATGTTACCCAGGCCTCGATTTCCGGGGCCGGAAAAGAACCGGCCTCCCGGCAAAGGTCATTGACCACACTAAACCAGTGGTCAAGGGGCTCATAATCTTCCGTACCGATGTAAATGGCATTCATGGCAGCGGATGCTGAAAGAAGTGCGCCCATGGAGTCATCTCCTTGGCTAAACACATCGTATGCCTTTTCAAACAAGGGCTTGGCCTGAAGGGGTAAAAACGTGAGCAGACTCATCCCTTTCCAGTAAAGAAGCCAGGGATTGCCCGAGAGAATATCTTCAGGGATATCTTCTATCCATCGCTGCAAGGGGACAAAGCGGCCCTGGGAAACCATGTCCTTTCCGTGGGCAAGAACGATTCCGGCAATCCCTTCCCAGTCACCCATAGCCCTGAGCAGGTCCACAGCCTCCCCGGTCTGCCCTGATTGTTCCAGAATAAGAGCGGCAGAACGTCTTGTGGCTGTCTGCTCCGATGGTGAAAGATCTTCCCCTGCACGTGAAAGCAAAAATTCCCGGTAAAGGGGATGGTATTCGTATGAAGGCAAAGGATCAAACCGTTCGGAAATGAAGTAATTACAACGGACCATATCTGACAGGATCCTGCCGGAAAAAGCCTCTCCCGACAATTCGCAGGCCATGGCAGTTGTCATCTTCGAAAGGTATGCCGTCTTCAACATAAAGGACCGGGTCTTCTCATCCAGTCCTTTGAAAACCTCCTGGACGAAATAGGTAAAGATCTCTTCCCGGGTGAATGTCCCCATCACTTTCAAATGCTGGTTTTTCCGTTTCATGGCCTCGGCCATAAGTGTCAAACCCGCCGCCCATCCACCGGCCATCCCCTGAATCTCGCGGATCCTATGATCATCGGATTCACCCGGCATCCTCATCCGGATAATCCCCTCCGACTCCTCTTCCACCAGTTTTATTTCCTCCCATCCAACACTATCCAGCATCATGCCGGCCTTCAGACGGATAAAGGCAGGATGGGGTTCGTTCCGGCTGATCACAACAGCATGGATTCCAGGTGGAATCATTGAAAACGCATGAAGCATCACGTCGTGAAGCGCTGAATCCAAGGGGATTTCATGGTAATTGTCGAAAACGATCAGACCCGGTTTCTTCAAGCGGTTGTAAAGTTCCTCGAAATAACGCAAGGAAAAGGCTTTGATACCCAGAAGATACTCGGGCGTAAACAGAGGCAGCGCCTTCTTCTTTTTTGACGCGGCCTTTTTCCCGGCCTCACCCATATAGTAAAAAAATGTGGCCAGATCTGCATCTCCCGCATCCAGCTGGTACCATAGGCACGGAATTTTGCCATACTGGATATAGCTCCCCACAAGTGTGGTCTTACCCGAGCCCGCCGGAGCACTGAGCCAGGTCACCTGCTTTGTCCGAAGCTCATCCATACGCCGGAACAAACGATGCCTTATATATTCTCCGTCAGGTATGGGACGGCTGATCTTGATCATGGTTTTAAACGTCCTCTCGGGTTGGCCTGTCCATATTTTGTCAGCTATAAATACGATGTTATTCGCTTTCTATATTTTGTTCAACGTGATTGTTCATATATCCGTTTTAGAAAATCATCCCATCATTGATTTTTATCAGGGATTGGGTTACAGAATCCCATAGTCTGACAAATTGTTTTGCCCATGCCCGCGGCCTCCCATATGGCGCCTCTATAAAAAATCAGTTCAACGTGAAAGGATGACCATGTCCCTTGAAAAACTTTTGAATGCCGAATCCGTCGCCATTATCGGGGCGTCCAAGGATAAAACCAAACGGGGGTTTCAGGCAATCAAAACCCTGTTGGATGAAAAATTCGAAGGGGTCATCTATCCGGTCAATCCCAAAGAAAGCAGCATCTTAGGTTTAAAATGCTATCAGGATATCGCCGATGTCCCGGGGCCGGTGGATACGGTCCTTATCGTCACGCCCGCACGCACCATTCCCGGGCTTCTGGCTGCCTGTGGAGCCAAGGGCGTCAAAGGGGCGGTCATCATAGCAGGGGGCTTCCGCGAAACCGGCCAGGACGGGCAACGTTTGGAAGACGCACTCAAGGAAGCGGCCCTGCAATCGGGTGTCCGTTTTATCGGGCCAAACACATCGGGCATGATCAACCTGAAAAATAACCTTAACCTTGTAGGTCTGCGCAATGCGCCCAAGGGCGACATTGCATTGATCAGTCAAAGCGGTAACATGGCGCTGGCCCTGATCACCGAAGCCAAGGTCAAAAGCCTGAAAGGGTTTTCCTACTATATCGGTGTGGGTAATGAGGCGGATGTCAAATTCCATGAATACCTGGAATTTTTTAAAAATGACCCTGAAACAAAGGCCATTCTCATGTATGTGGAAGGCATGCGGGATGGCCGGAAATTTTTGCAGCAGGCTCATTTAACAACCCTGAGCAAGCCCATTATTCTGCTGAAAAGCGGGCGAACCGACACCGGAAGAAAAGCTGCGGGCTCTCATACCGGTGCCCTGGCCGGTATTTCCGAAGTATCACGAACCGCCTTTGGCCGGGCCGGAATTGTGGTGATCGAAGATTCGGACAAACTTTTCCCTGCTGCAGAAACCTTGTCCAGTTTGCCGCCTATCAAGAACAACTCTGTGGCCATTCTGGCTGATGGCGGGGGCCATGCCACCATTGCTGCGGATCTTTTAACCGATCTGGGTTTGACCATCCCCGAGCTGGATGGCAAGGTCCAGGCCAGACTCAAGTCAATCCTTCCGGCGGCGGCTGCCGTTGGCAATCCCGTGGATGTTGCCGGAGGAACCGATTCCGATCCCACCATCTTTGCCGACTGCGTGGACATCATTCTCAAGGATCCTGCCGTGGGAGGCCTTCTTATTGTGGGTCTTTTCGGCGGGTATGGCATCCGGTTCGAAGAAAGCCTATCCCTCAAAGAAGAGGATGCGGCCCACCGCATGGGCAAGCTGATTAAAAAACGGAATAAACCCATCATTGTCCACAGCCTTTTCGCCTCGGCCCGTCCCCATTCCCACCATCTTCTCCGGTATTACAATATCCCGGTATACGATTCCCTGGAAGTGGCCACCAAATGTGTCGGGGTTCTTGCGGAATACGGCGGGCACCTTCAATCCCACAAGATCAAAACCAATTTTGTTTTTAACTGGGGAGCCAAATCCAAACCCGAAGCCCGGAAGATCATCGACCAGGCCGGAAAGGAAGGCCGCACGTTGCTCCTCGAACATGAGGTCAAACGGATCATCAATATGCATGCCAAGGCCCATGCCATTCCTATTACAACAGACATGCTGGCCAGTTCAGTTGATGACGCCGTCAACGTATCACGGACACTATCCGGCCCCCTGGTCATGAAGATCGCCTCGCCAGACATCATGCATAAAAGCGATATCGGGGGTGTCCGGCTCAATTTAAACGGAGAAGAAGATATCCGACGTGCCTATGGGGAAATCATGGAAAACGTTAATAAGCACAACCCCCATGCGGACATCCGTGGCGTGATAATCGCACCCATGGCCAAGGACGGTGTTGAAGTCATCATCGGCACCAAGATCGACGATCAGTTCGGTCCGGTCCTCATGTTCGGCATGGGAGGAATCTTTGTCGAGCTATTGAAGGATGTGGTCTTCAGGGTCCTGCCCATTTCTTATTTTTCAGCAAAGAAAATGGTCAATGAAATCAAATCGCCCCTTCTAAACGGAATGCGTGGCAAGCCCCCTGGCGACAAAAAAGCAATCCACCGACTTCTTTTGCTGGTGTCCGAAATCATCGAAGCCTATCCCCAGATTCGTGAGATGGATCTTAATCCCGTGATTGTCCATGAGCAAGGCCTGAGCATTGTGGATGCACGCATCATTGTTGCACCGAACAAACAGGCTGTTTTGGATTGAATAGGTTCGCATGTCTTGGGCAACCCTGCCGGGGGCCAACCCTTCACTTCGCTGGGGCAGGCTCTTTTATGAAGGTTGCCAAATAGCTACTTTTATTTCGAAAAGGATGGCTGACATGGGACATTACACGTTCGCAGGCAAACATATACTTATAACAGGCGCCACAGGGGGCTTGGGTTCGGCTTTGGCTGGAATGCTCGCTGAAAAAGGAGCTCACATGGTCCTGAGTGCCCGGTCGGACGTCGGCCTAAAACATCTTCTCAGCTCATTACCTGGCCCCAATCACATCGCCATCATTCCGGCAGATCTTTCAATACCAGGTCAAGCAGACGTGCTTGCAACAAAAGCACTGGAGCATCTCGGTTACATCGATGCCCTGTTTAATATCGCCGGGGTGGGTTATTTTTCCTTGATGGAAGATGTCAGCAATCAAAATCTTCGTCACCTGTTTGAGTTGAACACGTTTGCCCCACTGCAATTAATGACAGCACTTGTCCCACATATGAAAAAACGAGGCCAGGGAAGAATCATCAATCTGGTGTCTTGTACCGGTCGAATTCCCATTCCAACCGAAGGGGTTTACGGGGGCAGTAAATCCGCCTTTGCCATTATGGCCAACACCATGCGGCTGGAATTATCCACCCAAAATATCCATATCATCACGATATACCCTGGAACCGTTGCAACGGATTTTGAAAAGCATGCCCTTCGTGAAAAGAAAATACCCGGAGTCTGTCCGCTGGATTCGCGCGGAGCCACCATCCATGAAACAACGCTAAAAATACTGGATGCAGCAGCAGGCCCATCGGGAGAGGTCTGGTTTGAGACCAAAGCGAAATGGATGGCTGCGGTGAGTCTCATCTTGCCCGGCCTTGTCGATAAACGATTCGATGAGCTCAAGAAAAAAGCATTGGGGCCTGCCAGCCTTATGTTTGAAGCAAAAAAACGACCCTGGCGCTTGGTTCAGATTGAAAGCTCCCTTGCCTGCAACCTGAAATGCATCATGTGCCCATGGATCGATGAGAGAATTCATGTTGAAAATCAGGGGAACTTAAAACCATCGATCTGGAACGCCATAAAGCCCCATCTGCCTATGATTCAATCCATTGATTTTTCAGGAGGGGGCGAGCCCCTTATGCAACCCCATCTTGCCCAATGGATCAGCGATGCACGAAAAGAAGGGTGCGAAACAGGGTTTCTGACCAACGGCCTTTTATTAAACAAGGAAAAAGCAGATCACTTTCTTTCCGTGGGCCTTGACTGGATTTGCTTTTCCATGGATGGTTCAAACAAAAAAATCTATGATTCCATACGTCTTGGATCAAATTTTGACACAGTCTGTAAGAATGTCTCTTATTTTTGCGGTTCGCCCCTGGCAAAAAGCATAAAAACCATGATTAATTTCGTGATCATGTCCTTGAACCAGCACCAACTGGAAGACATGATAAAACGTGCGGCAGACCTGGGGGTGGCCCAGGTGAATTTCAAGCAATGTGATGTCATCCGAGGCGTTCACGGGAAAGGCTATGGTTTGTTTTCACCCAAAAAAACAAAAGAGATACGCCATCTGGAAAAAGCACTTGAGCGTGCACAAAAACTTGGGAAAAAATTGGGTGTAAACACAACTGCATTTTCTTTCACACCAGAAGAATTGCCGGTTTGCGCCCAAGATCCCAGGAATTCCTTATTTATCCGTTATAACGGTCAGGTTTCCCCGTGTATCAATCTTGCCATTGGCGGCCCCACGACCTTTTTAGGCAAGGATGTCACCATGCCCTCGATCCATTATGGGCGTCTGCCGGATCAAAACCTGGAACAGCTCTGGAATACCGAATCGTGTACCTTGTATAAAACGCGGTTTGAACAACGGGTCAGTGCCTATGACGATGGATTCATGCAGGTGGATTTATCCGAACCTTCCTTGCAGAAACTCAAAGCAGCCAACCAGTCAGCCATCAATGCCATGCCCGATGCTCCGAAAGGGTGCAGAATCTGCCATTACCTGTATGGCATTTAGTGTCACTTAAATATTCGACAAGGTCATATTGCTTTTTATAAAAAAATCTGATACCCCACCAAGAAGAATACATTCACTAATTTTTTACTTTATTTTTTCAAACAAAGGATGTCTCTTTTGAGCTTTCCTGAACATCAATTTTTTTGCATTTATAATGGCTATGTTATTACTATTAAAATAATTTTACCATAACCACTGTACTATATTATGGAATAAATGAAATCAGTCAACACCATCACATTTACATTTTTTTTCATTGGGGGGGGAACGGGGCACGAACATAACAGGACTGATTTCTAATTAAGATATACAATGATTAATTTTTTTATGGTGTCCCAATCCATCCTCCTTTGAGAGGAGATTTGCTATGTCAATCACGACAAGGCTTGGCACTGACAGGATGAGATCCCTCTATTGGATTCTCATCACCCTTATTTCCCTGACACTTTTCACCGCATGTGGCAGCAGCGGAGGTGGCGGATCAACTCCAGGCGGCTCTCTTATTTCCGCTTCAACCCAGGCCGCCTATGATGCATTAAACATCCAGACTGGTGGGAGTGCCAGGGTCCGCTGGAATCAAAAAAACGGACTCCCATCACTATTATACAATTCATCCGGTTATTTGACAGGCGAAAGCACCCTTTCAACCGAGGATGTTTTTTTTAATTTCCTTGCCACCCATGAGGATCTCTTCAAACTCCCTTCTTCCGAACTGGCCAATTTCAGCATAAAAAGCAATTATACGAGTCAACACAACCAGGTCCGTCATCTGTTGATTGAGCAATATTTCCAGGATATCCCTGTATGGGGTGCCAGGATTCAATCGGGGATCAACAAACAGGGTAAAATCATCACGATTACCGGTGACTATTATCCCGGTATAAATATTCCTGTCACCCCTGCCCTATCCGGGACTGAGGCCCTATCTATCGCTGCAAGAAATTTTGATCCCTTGAATACAGGTTATCAACCCACGCTTTTGACCGGACCGGATGGACCGGAAAAGCAATGCACCTTTGATCCGGGGCCCTATTTTGATATACACCGGGCATCTCTGGTCATTATGCCCATGGAAAATACCTTCAAGCTCTCCTGGAAAGTCATATTCCAAAAAGCCGCAGACCAGGTTTTAATCGTGTTGGTGGATGCCCAAACAGGAGCCGTCCTTTACCAGTCCAATGCTGTTCAGGCCTATACAAGCAGTGAGACAGGCGGCCTGGTCTTTGAAGAAAATCCCGATGCAGGCAATCAGGTCTGGGTGTCTTTCAATGGCGATCCCCAGGCATCCCCGGAGGGATGGATCACGGAAGATTTTCTCACAAACATAGGTATTTTCCCTGAAGGATTCATAGGAAAATTTTCCACATTTGGTAACAATGTCTGGGCCGGTGGATCACGGGAGACCCTTGTGCGTGCCTTCCCCAGATCAATATTTTACAACAATGTTCAATCCAATTTCTCTTATATATTCCAAAATGCTTATGAAACAAGTCGTGGCGTTGATGTTCAGACAGATTTGAATGTGGATATCGTCAATGCATTTTACTGGTCCAACCTCATGCACGACCACTTTTATAACCTGGGTTTTGACGAAGCCGCTGGAAATTTCCAGACCGATAATTTTAACCGCGGAGGGGAAGGCCAGGATCCGGTGCATGTCTATGTGCAGTACGGTTGGGATGACACCACCTATAGAAACAATGCTCATTTCATGACATATCCGGAGGGCCAGGATGGAAGTCACATGGCCTTGAGGATGTTTACGGACCCTCCCTTTCGATTTAGCGATTCAGCCCTTTCCGGGGATATCATGATTCACGAATACACCCACGGTCTTTCAAACCGTCTTTGCGGAGGTCCTCATAAATATAGCGGTGAGGCCCTCAATTCGATCCAGGCCGCTGCCATGGCCGAGGCCTGGTCAGACTGGTTTGCGGCCAATATGTTTAACAGCCCGATTACGGGTGAATATGTCACCGGTAACCCCACCGTTGGAATTAGGCGCCATACCATGGATGATAATGACCTTAGCTATGGTGATATTGGATATACCGGCGCGACCAACAGGTATACCGATGGTGAGATCTGGTCTGCCACGCTTTGGGATTTACGTCAGGCGTTTATTAACCGGTATGGGGAGGCTGAGGGTAAACACAGAGTTGAGCAGCTGGTTGTGGATGCCATGAAACTATCGCCTGCCGAGCCCACATTTCTTGACAATCGTGATTTTATACTCCTTTCGGACCGGGAAAACTACGGCGGTGCCGATATTGGAGTGATCTGGGAGATATTTGCAGCCCGGGGCATGGGACACTCCGCACAAACCAATGGCCCGGACGATGGCGACCCGGTGGAGTCATTTGACCTTCCCCCAACGCTTCTGGACTCCATAACCATGGGTCCGGCGGATCTATCCTTGAACCAAATCGGAGAGACGATTCAGCTCTCTGTGACCGGCCATTTTGCCGATGGCAGCCAGCGAGACCTCACCACCGCCATGACTGGAACCTTGTATCACTCGTCCAATCCCTCCATAGCCACGGTTTCAGGGGACGGTTTGATTACAGCCCTTGCCAGCGGAAGCGCGTCCATGACCGTCACCAACAACGGAAAAACCGATTATGGTGTCGTCACCGTGGCCATGTCGGCCACGTCCTTTATCCTGCTGGGTGAGGCAGAAACAACAGGCGGTGTAGAAACCTTAGCCTTATACGGAGATTATGCGTATATGGGCGGCCCGGAGCATCTGACGGTTGTGGATATCCAGGATCCGGTAAACCCATCAGCCGCAGCCACTTTTGGTGAATCAACCTATATCTATATCCGGTGTCGCATGGTGGGGGATCACCTTGTCGTTGGATCCGGGTGGACCACCCTGGACATCTATGGATTGAGCAACCCCGAACTGCCCCAACTGGTTGGAGAGGAAAATACGGGTTACAATTGGCTGAGCGGCGGGTTTGTCCAGGGAGACCATCTGTTTCTCAATACCAATATCCTTGGGCATTACGCAAGTACCAATACGATTGCCCTTATACGAGGGGATGTGGTTCCATTTAGCCTGACAACACCTTCGGCACCGATACAATTGGACGCCCTATATAATACCCCCCAAACCTTAAACCCTGAATGGCCAGGAAGCAACTATCTGGTCGGGCAAGGATGTAACGTCGGAAGCGGAATCGCTCTCATTCCAAGCACCACCGGTGAGACAGCGGCCACAAGCGGAACAGGCCGCATTGACATTGTCGATATTTCAGATCCGGCCAATCTATCCGTTTTAAGTACCTTGGCCATACCGGGATCCCGGGTGCTTACAAGTGTGGAAGTCAACGGGGCAAGGGCCCTTGCCGTGGGATGTACCGGTGGATTTATCATGGATAACGGCAATCCCAGATTGGACGGGAACCTTACTCTGACGACTCTGGATATCTCTGATCCCCAGAATCCCCAAATCCTGGGATCTCGAATCGCTGATTTTCTACCCACCACCACAACATTCGCCGAAGCAGGAAACACCAACTGCTACACTGTTTCACGACTAAGTAATACCGGTGACGCCATGGCAACCATTGTCGACACACGTGATCCCATCAATCCGGACATGTTTACCCTTCAGGTGGATCATTATGTCCAGGAAGCTGCCGTACGGGGTAATTATCTCTACACGGCCAGTCAGCCCGGATTGAAAATCTATGATATCAGCGGCATTTTTGCCCGGCCCCATTATTGTTCAACATTTACGAGGTATGATCCGGATCTGGATGCAAAGGCGTATCTTGCAGCCACCCAGAGCCAGATGTCCTTCGAGTACAGTTCCGGCCCTGATGCCAGTACCGATGTCTCATACCAGTTGTACCTGAACGGGACCTATATCGCAAAAATCGATTCGGTGGGACCGGGTGAAACAAGCAGCGATATTGTCCTACCCGACAATCTTATCATTGTGGGTGAAAATATCGTTGAGCTTAAAAACCCCAATTGTACAACGGGTTCTGGGAGCTGCCTGGATGGAACCCTTGACTCCTGGGGAGGCTCTGTATGCCTCAAGACACGGGATACCTCGGTGGAGGCAACCTGGTTTGAACAGTCTGCACCCACGATGGATTATTCATTGGAATTCTCTGCGGCCAATACTACCACAACCATGAAATTCACACCTGGACCACGCTGGTGCACCGCAGTCAGCGTTGAACTTTACTTGAATGGTGACTTTATCAGGTTGCTGACATTAACACCCGGGGATCCGGGATTTGAACTTCCTTTGGCAACAACTGTGGGTGTCAATGAATTGGAATTTCGGAATCCGACCTGTACAGGCACGGACGGCTGTTGTGATGAAGGTCAGCTGACCTCCTGGGGTGGAATGATTCAAGTGTGGTAATATCGCCAAGCTGAGGCGCGCAGTTTAATGCGTTGCCTCCAGCTGTTGGTTGGTGACGTACTTCCGAATTATTCGAACTCGTTCTCGTACGCGTACGACTATTTTGGATCGCCAACAAAGGGTAACTCCATGGGTTATACCCTTACATTAAATAAAACCTGGGAACTAAGCGGCAAAGCCGCACCAAAAACAATTCTTTATAGGTCCCATAGGTCTTATAGGTCCCATAAGACCCATGGGCCCTATAGGACTTCATGATTAAACTGCTTTTTTTCAATCCCAGGCAAGTCCTGGGATTTTTATAATCACCATGAGGTCATGAAGGACATGAAGTTTGGGCTGGAGCTGATATCTTTTCTTCGTGCCCTTCGTGTTCTTCAGCGACCAACGGGAGCGGGTGGTTGATAAAAACGATGTTACCAAACTGAAAGCCTCGAATCGTGAATGCTTTACCCCGTCAACGCATACCGATTTTATTTGTCATATCAGTGAGTATGAAAAGAACCTTAAATATCTTCTGTCTCGTCACCTGAGCGTTTTGATTTCAATTCACGTTTCAGGTCCCGCCAGGCAGAAAGGCGCTGGGTCACAATTTTTTCGTAGCCTCGTTCACTGGGGTGATAGAATTCCTGGCCCTGGAGTTTTTCCGGCAGGTAGTCCTGGGGAACGTACCCCCCTTTGTAGTTATGGGCATACTTATAGCCGTCCCCGTAACCCAGATCCTTCATCAGTCGGGTGGGAGCGTTACGGATGTGCATGGGCGTGGGAAGAGCGCCTGTGCGTGTCACGGCATCCTTAATCTCACTGTATGCGAGGTATATGCTGTTGCTTTTCGGAGCGGTGGCCAGATAGACAGCCGCCTGGACCAGGGCAAGTTCCCCTTCGGGATAGCCCAGAAAGCGGTAGGATTCCATGGCCTTTAAGGCCACAATAAGGGCGTTGTTATCCGCAAGTCCCACATCTTCCGATGCAAAACGAACCATGCGCCGGGCCACATACATGGGATCTTCTCCAGCCATAAGCATGCGGGCCAGCCAGTACATGGCCGCGTCCGGGTCACTGCCCCTGAGGCTTTTATGAAAGGCCGAGATCAGGTTGAAGTGTTCTTCACCCGACTTGTCATACAACAAGGCTTTTTTCTGGAGAATCTCTTCAAGATCCGAAAGGCTCACCTGCCGATCTGCACCCTCACCAGGTGTGTTTTTCAGTGCATGATAGGCCGCCATCTCAAGGCTGTTCAGGGCGGATCGGATATCCCCGTCCGCAAGGCCCGCAAGATGGACCAGGGCATCATCCTCAAAACGGATATCCATCTTTCCCAGACCTCTTTCCAGGTCCGATAGGGCCATATGAAGTACCCTTACAATATCCTCGTCGCTATGTGCAGAAAGTGTAATGACCCTACAGCGGGACAAGAGGGCCGGAATCACCTCAAAGGAAGGGTTTTCCGTGCTGGCCCCGATCAGGGTAATCAAACCGCTTTCCACATGATGAAGGAACGCATCCTGCTGGGATTTGTTGAAACGATGGATTTCATCCACAAAAAGAAGGGTGCGTTTCCGGAAATGATTGAGCTGTTGTTTTGCCTTTTCAATCACCTCCCGAATGTCTTTGACACCGGACAGCACCGCTGAAATCTGAACAAATTCCGAACGGGTTTCATGGGCAATAATGTTGGCAAGGCTTGTCTTTCCACACCCTGGGGGCCCCCAAAGGATCATGGAAAAAATTCTGTCATTTTCAATGGCCTTGCGGATCAGGGTGTCCTTTCCGGAGATATGGGGCTGGCCGATAAACTCATCAAGGCTCCTGGGCCTCATCCTGTCCGCCAGGGGCCGGGTATCCTCTGCTGCTTTATGGCCTTGATAATCAAACAGATCCATACGCTTCCCACATCCTCAATAGAGTGTCCACTTCAGGTCGGTGGCATAGTCACAACATATCGTGATGTCCAATGGGACTTATGGGACCCATGGGACTTATGTGGCCTATTAATATTATCCATCAGTTTCTGCTGTGGATTTTTTTTATTTTCTGCTTACAGCAAGTCCGATTCCGGCACCGATAAACGTGCCGCCCATCACCTTGTTCACATGGTTTCTTATGGTTTCTTTTTGAAACAAGGAAACAATACGATTGCCGCTCAGTGCATATATCATGAAACAACAAAAGGCGATAAGTGCACAGATAAGAACAAGCAGACAGAATTGAGGTAAAAACGCCGTGTTATGATCTATAAACTGAGGGAAAATCGCTGTGAAGAACACGATGGCTTTGGGATTCCCGGCCGTCACCAAAGCAGCCTGAACGTACATTTTCCCAAGCGAAGGCGGTGTGTTTCCAAGACCTGATTCAAAGGGTGAAACGTCTGTTGACGAAGAACGAAAAAGGCTAATTCCAATAAAAATCAGATACGCGGCCCCGGCCCATTGAATTGTCCTAAAAACGGTTTCGGAGGCAATTAAAACCGCCCCCAGCCCTGCCATGGAAACAGACGCCTGGACAATCGTCACCGAAACATTTCCCAGGGCCGACGCCATGGTCCTCCCCGGTCCGTATTGCATCCCGTGCGTCAAAGCCAGCAGCATACTCGGTCCCGGAATAATCGATGCAACAAAAACCGTCACAACATAAAGAGCCATAAAATCAAATGACATATGATACAATCCTTATCCCTTCAAACAATGGCCTTGGGGCCATTGTTTCTCATAGGTTTGGCCCAAGCCAAACCTATTTTTGCAGGCGCTCGATTTTCTTCCGGCTCTGGATTTTCCTCTCCCGTTTCTTTTGTTCCTTGTTTTTGCTGATCTTATCTTTGTGTTCTTTATTCCGGGTATGGTGGTTTTCATCTTTTAATGTGCTGAAATCGATTTTACCGGTCCGTTGCCGGAACTCAAGCTTAATGGGGGTTTTATCCAGATGGGTGTGATCCCGAAGCTGGTTGATCAAATACCGTTTGTATGAAAAATGAACCGCTTCGGGATAATTGACAAAACACACCACCGTGGGTGGTTTGGTTTCAACCTGGGTGGCGTAATAAAATTTCAGCCGTTTGCCCTTGTGCATTGATGGCGGCGTCCGCTCAGTGGCCCAATTGAGGATCTTGTTCAGCTCCCCTGTGGGAATTCGGGTTTCATACTGTCCATAGACCTCATCCACCGATTTGAAAATCTTGGCCACCCGAAGACCGGTCAGCGCCGAAATCGCCATGGCCGGGGCAAAATTTAAAAACTTGGCCTCCATGTACAGTTTGTCAAGATAGGCCTTGAT
The DNA here is from genome assembly GCA_018818835.1 of Pseudomonadota bacterium. Taxonomy (GTDB): domain Bacteria; phylum Desulfobacterota; class Desulfobacteria; order Desulfobacterales; family Desulfolunaceae; genus JAHIRD01. The sequence goes on along the minus strand of JAHIRD010000149.1, from coordinate 1,191 downwards.
TCCTGTTTCCCTACGGTCCACCAGATCCCATTTATTTAATAGAAAAATACAGCCGCAGCCACGGTCCTGGGCATACCCCGCAATGGTTATATCCTGATCCGTGACGCCTTCTTCCGAATCGATAAGGATCAGGGCCACATCACAACGGTCCAGGCTTTTCAAGGCCTTGATCACAGAATATTTTTCCAGTTTTTCTCCCACCTTGCCTTTACGACGGATCCCCGCTGTATCAATCAAAAGATATTTTTTACCTGATCGGGTAAACGGAGTGTCTATGGAGTCCCTGGTTGTTCCTGCCACATCGCTGACCACCAGGCGTTTTTCCCCAAGAATTTTATTGATCAGGGAGGATTTTCCCACATTGGGACGACCCACCACGGCAATACGAATCACATCCTCCTCTTCCTGCTCTTGGGCTTGAGGAAGCTCCTGGACCAGATCATCCATAAAATCAGGAACCCCGTAGCCATGCTCACCGGATACAGGATAAAGGGTGTCTATGCCCAGGGCAAAAAATTCAGTCAGGTTTTCCTCCTGGGTTTCTCCGTCGATTTTGTTGACCAGATAAAAGACAGGTCGATTCGATCCCCTTAAAATCGTCACCAGATCCCTGTCATAAGGTGAAAGGCCGAATTTTCCGTCCAGCACCAAAGCCACAACATCGGCCTCGTCAATGGCCTGTATGACCTGGAATCGGATATCTTCGGCAAAATTATCATCATCACCCTGAATAAAGCCCCCGGTATCCACAAGAGTAAATTCATTGCCTTCCCAGGTGGCATCGCAATAATGCCTGTCACGGGTGACTCCGGGCATATTATCCACCAAGGCCTCCCTGCTCCGGACAATCCGGTTAAAAAGGGTTGATTTTCCGACATTGGGACGCCCCACAAGAGCAACCACGGGTTTCATAACGTATCTCCGATTCGAGCCATTTTTCTTTTTTGTAAATCACTTTTATAAATCAAACAATTGACACATTCGTAAAAAATTTAAAGATGGCTATTTACAACGCCATCAAAACATTAACGCGCCTATATACTTTAATTTTAAGACCTTGTCAAATCATCCTGCGGATCAAGCCATATCCGGATGAGCGGCAAGAACCTGGCTTGCCATGTATTCAATCACCGAGGGCCCCATGCGGGCGGGATCCTTTCGACCCAGCACCTGATCATGAAAGGATTTAAT
>JAHIRD010000148.1 GCA_018818835.1 Pseudomonadota bacterium | reverse complement strand
GGCCCGATTTAAAAGGAAATTGCCCGTTCCACCGGAATTGCCCGATGCGGTCTGGATTAATAAACCAAAGGATGTGTTGGACACATCCGATTAGAGTTTAATTTTTTTAACATTGTGTCTCATTTTCATTGACACATTCCGCAGTCGGGCCATAAAAGCACCAACCAATGATTCACGGACCTGTGATACAATCATAGGGGAAACACTACGGTCCATAAGAGTTACTTCAAGTTTATCATTCGAAGCTTCCAGACGTCCTTGCGCGCTTGAAATCTCAATTCTATTGAGGAGTTCGCGTCGAGATTTAAAGTTAATCCAGCGTTCGTAGACACCTTTTTTGGCAAGTTCCTTGTTGGATGCCTCGGCAGCTCGCTGATCCATTTCGGATAGCAGGGCATCCCATGGAGCAACGTTTGTTGGTTGATAACATGAAGCTAATAGGGAATCTGACTGGAGCCTACTAGTGGTTAGCAACCGCAATTTCGACTTCTCTGGTGCAGGTCCCCGAATCCAGGCGTCCACGGCTTGCCACCAAACCGGACTCTTTTCACTAATGGAATGATCACTCTCACTATGCTTCAGTTGTTCGCACGACATAATGATGCCACCCATTGTCGCAATAGACAAGTCGTCTTCAACCTCAATTTTCACGACAACATTATATTGTTCATTCAGGGCTCGGCGACATGCTTCCACTGCCTGCCATAGGTATCCTGCCATCTGGCCACCTGCGCTCGTTGTAGACATAGGTTTTCCTTTATTTGCATGGACAGAAACGTTTTACGCGATGCGAGAACCGATGATCCGTTGTGCTCCCCTCTATAACTTAGCGATTTCATAATTGCACTTTTGAACACAGCATGTTTCTGGCTATCATGACACCCCCAGCATGATCGTGAGCCTCAACCACGCGAGGTAAGAGCATCGGCTGGCAGCGATGATTAGGGCTTATCTCCATTACACGGCGATTCTTCTTCACCACCTATGATTATAAGTCCGCATTCATATTCTGAATATTCATCCTCTGAATAAACGTCCCTGCCATCTACATAACCAGAGATTGGATAATATTCTCTTTTAGTTAATGGGGAATTGCAGTCTGGGCAAACAAGATCAGTATCAGTAATCAATTTCGAAAGATTATCTCGCTGCTCTTTCAATTTGATTAATTCATTTTCTTTTTCATTAATCTTTTTTTTATGATGACCACCATCGATCTTTAAACGCTCGATTTCCTGCACAGCAATTTCAATTCTTTCCGAAAGTGTTTTTGCTAAAACGTCAGGTGAATGTGATAGCAGTTCTTTAATTTTAATGTCTTGTTGCCGCAATTGTTCGCGAAGGAGATCGATTACACCGTCCTTTTGAGACACGAGAGACCTATAAATACCAAATAATGTCAAGATAAAAGCTACTACCGAAGCTACTTGAGTGAAAAATATTACATTATTACTCATATTATTTGGCCCTAATAATAATTATATATTTTTATGCAATTGAAGGTTTTCTGCAATCTATCTAAAAAGATGTATTTAAATGTTGTTGATATGTCAATGTATATTGGCTAAATAAATTATATTGTTTTACATATAAATCATTATACTTAACACTGCAATTCCATGTTGTTGTGATCACCTTGATAAAGAATATTTCACAGGCTTTCAGGTTAGCCAAACCACCTAATCTGTATTACTTTAGCCTTAAACCATCCGAATTCCTCAACAACACTTGAATTTTCATTAGATATCATGTGCAAAAACAATTTAACAGAAGTAAATAACGTTTCCTCAATAATAATATTATATTAAAATAATATGATATCTGCCATTGATTATCGTCGCACTCAGATACCACCGACAAGGTTATGGTACGAGGCGTTGCGAACCGGAAGTTTCGGGAGCACGCGAGTGCTTCCTAAACGACGTGTGAGTCATACCCGCGTAACGTAACCGTGGAGGGGGGGTATCTAAAAAAAAGAATCCCGGCACACACCGGGACCCTCTTTGACCACATCAACCTTTGTAGATTCCCGCGCGCGACTCCCCAAAAAATCCCATGCAGGAGTACCAATTTGAGAATGGCAAAAAAAAGCCGGAAGGAGTTGTTGCTTCCGGCTTAATAAATGTAGACAGCAGTCTACCGCACCGAGTTATCCCTTGGCGTCGGAGTCCCCTCGCATACGCCTCCGTTTCACGAAGATATGCAGGATATTCTTGAACGAAAAGCAAAAAACCAGATTAAACTTCATTCGCATAAAGAGGTCTGGGATTGAGCCAATACGACGATGTTTATGAAAGCCGTTTTATTCGGAACCTGAAGCGATACGGGTCATTACGCAAAAATATCAAACGCTGTGTTGACAAGGTTCTTGATGACCCATACCACAACACGGAATTTTTTGGCGACGCAAGCGGCAAATTGAATTTGGTCGGTTGCCGAAGTTGCCGTATTGACAGGAACTTTCGTATTATTTTTGTGATCTGTGAGGAGTGCCGCAAAATACCAAAATGTGAATACTGCTTTTGTGAGGACCTTGAAGATCGGACAGTTGTCTTTTTAACCGTTGGACCACATGACAAAGCGTATTCGATTAAATAGTTCGGCAAAGGCTGTCGTCAAATGCCCGTCTGCCCCAAGGGGTTCCCCAAAAAGAAAGAAAAAACAGCTTTCCGTAAAGAATCGATGTTGTATGGAATAAATGGTCACGCTCCGGAGAAACCCGAAGCGTGACTTTTTTTTAATTTCCCGCCATCATGGCCGCGATATCGTCTTCCGCATTGGTGATGGGTTTGATATCGAAGTTTTCCACCAGCACATTGAGAACCGTCGGTGAAACAAATGCAGGCAGGGTTGGCCCGAGCCGGATGCCTTTCACCCCCAGTGACAGCAAGGCCAGTAGAACGGCCACGGCTTTTTGTTCATACCAGCCTATATCGAAAGAAAGAGGCAGGTCGTTGATATGCTCAAGACCGAAAGCATCCCTGAGCTTCATGGCTATCACAACCAAAGAATAGGAATCATTGCATTGACCCGCATCCAATACCCTGGGAATTCCCCCGATATCACCGAGATCAAGCTTGTTGTAACGGTATTTCGCGCAACCAGCGGTTAAAATCACGGTGTCTTTGGGAAGTTTCTGGGCTACTTCCGTAAAATACTCCCTGCCTTTCATTCTTCCGTCGCAACCGGCCATGACGATAAATCGTTTGATGGCTCCGGACTTCACCGCATCGATCACTTTATCCGCAAGAGCCATCACCTGATTGTGCGCAAAACCTCCGACGATTTTCCCGGTTTCGATTTCTTCCGGGGGCTGACATTTTTTAGCCCGATCAATGACCGCCGAGAAATCTTTGGCCGCACCGTTTTTCCTTTCGGTGATATGGGAGGCTCCCGGATAACCCGCTGCACCGCTTGTAAACAACCTGTCCGCATATGTGTTGTTCTTTTTGATGGGGATTACACAGTTTGTGGTCATCAGGACGGCACCGTTAAAGGTTTCGAAATCCTGGTTCTGATGCCACCACGAACTACCATAATTCCCTTTCAAATGGGCGTATTTTTTTAACGCCGGGTAATAATGGGCCGGAAGCATTTCACTGTGGGTGTAAATATCGATCCCCTTCCCTTCCGTCTGTTTCAGCAATTCTTCCATGTCTTTGAGATCATGTCCGCTCACAAGAATTCCGGGATTCGTCCCAACGCCAAGGTTGACTTCTGAAATCTCGGGATGACCGTATGTGCTGGTGTTTGCTTCATCCAATAGATCCATGGTCGCCACGGCATTTCCACCTGTTTTCATCACCATGGCGATCATATCGTCAACAGCGAGAGATTCCGTAACGGATGCAAGGCACTCGATAAGATTCAGGTAGACGTCTTTTTTTTCATAACCCAGCATGGCCGCATGATGGGCATAAGCGGAGATTCCCTTGCATCCGAAGACAACCAACTCACGTAACGATCTCGCGTCTTCATTTTCCGTTGCAAGAATACCAACGGTTTTGGCTTTTTCCTGGTATGTTGAATCATCCATATTCGAATAGACCACTGCATCAGGGAGGTTACCCGGGAGTTTGTCCCCGATGGAAGCCCTGAGATCGTCTTTATAAGCCTGGATGTGCTTGATCAGGTCAGTGAGGGCCGTGTTATCGAAGTTCGCATTGGTAATGGTGGCGAACAAGGCATGGGTGATGGCCCGTCCGGCGTCGTCCACGCAATCGATTCCAAGGGCATTGCCGTGTTTGGCAAGAACGGCAATCCCTTTACAATGATGGATGATAAGATCCTGAATATTCGCTATCCCTTCTTCTTTCCCGCAAACACCACGGACTGTACAGCCGGTTCCCTTGGCTGTTTCCTGACATTGAAAACAAAACATGGTATTCCCTCCTTGTAAATATTGATTTTAAAATTGAAACGGTTTCTCCACGTGGATCTTGAAGAACACCAGAAAATTGCATCGCCAAAGATACGATTTTCAAGAGCTTCCAGGCCACCCGATGAAACTTATGTTACCATGGAACCTGTTAGATAACATGATGGGTTCCCAATAATTGATGGTCACTTATTTTTTTTAGTCTGAAATTCCAACGATACCTATTTCACCCTTCGCTATGTCATTCCGGGCGGTCTCTGCTGTTACATAGGGAAAAGTGATGTCATTTTCTACAATCCCAAATCTTTTTTAAGATGGCTTATAGTCCCAGTATTTCGATTTTGTTAATCAATGGGTTTCTTTTTTCTCTTAAACAACCCTATGGCTCCCTTAACGAGAAAATACACCATATAATAACCGAGAACGAATATAAGCCATAGGGTGATTTCCATGCCTGCCATGACATTATACTTATGCCAACGTTCAGCAAGATCCTTTATCTGCCTGGGAGCCTGTTCAAGGGAAACATCTGTTACCTTCCCTTCTGAAAAATCAAGATAATACTTGGCTCGTGCGTGCCATACAACAATTTCATTCTCCGGATCCTGATCTACCTGAATCGCACGAACAAACCCACCGCCAAACATATCCCTGTCAATGACTTCGATTTTTTTATAGATTTCTTTTTTTTCAGGGCCAACAACAACAATGCCTATTTCAAGCAGTTCTCCGTCCTCACGCTCATTAACCTGGACCACAAATTGTTTTCCTCCGGCTGTCCAGACAAGGCCATTGGCGTCCACTATTTTTTTGTCAATGTTATGCCGTTGATAGAACGTGTGCAATACGATTACGAGCAGCAACATAATGGGCCATAGAATTAGAACTTTTTTTATTTTGTTTCTGGTCACAGAATATTTTCCTTATTCCCCATCATCCCAAACAACCAAAGGGGAATATGTTTGGAATCCGAGGTATAATCTGTATCAATAACAAGATAAGCCTTCTCCTGTCCCTGAATCTGCTTCATGGATTTTCCTCGCCCGCCTGTTTCAAAAATCACATCCTTCACCCGAAAATCTCCCACATCGGAATAAATGTTATCTTTAAAGCAACTGACAAAAAAGGTTTCACGTTCGGTCCCGGCATTGACATCCACGCCGAACTCGTCAGCATAGGCGTTACGAATGTTGGTATTATTAAAAAGAATCTTCGCTGGTTTCTTTGTCACCTTGGTTGAGACTTTTTTGATGGGCCGAAAAATTTTCGTATCCTTTGGTATCATCCAGCACTTCACGGGCCTTAACAGCCAAATCTTTTTTAGAAAAAGGCTTGGAAATGAAATGAACGCCGTCTTCCAGGACACCTCGATGGGCAATAACATTGGCTGTATAGCCAGACATGAACAGAACTTTTAAATTGGGATGATGTGATAGGAGCTGCTCGGATAGCTCACGGCCATTCATTTCAGGCATAACCACATCTGTTATTAAAAGGTCAATCGTTCCTGGGCTTTCATTTGCCAACTGAATCGCCTCAGTCGGATGTGTTGTGGAAAGAATATTATATCCAAGAACCGTGAGGATCCTTTCGCCGAGCTTCAGGATAGACGGATCGTCTTCGACCAGCAAAACCAATTCACCTCGGCTCAAAGGGATCTCTAAATCATCTTCATGGGTAGTCAGTCCAATATCACCGAAATGCCTGGGAAGATAGATCTTGAATGTCGTTCCTTTTTCCGGCTCGCTGTATACATTGATAAACCCATTGTTCTGTTTAACAATACCATAAACGGTTGATAGGCCTAACCCTGTACCCTTCCCAATGCCTTTTGTCGTAAAAAAAGGCTCAAAAATTTTATCCAGGGTTTTCGGCGACATTCCGCTGCCGTCATCACTTACTGCAAGTAATACATATTCACCGGCAATAAATCCCACGTGATCAGCACAGTATGCTTCATCAAAACTGATATTTTTCGTTTCAAAACTCACTTTACCTACGTTGGCGATTGCATCTCTGGCATTCACGCAGAGGTTGACCAGAATTTGATTTATCTGAGAAGGATCAATTTTAATGGGCCATAATTCTGCTTTGGGGAACCACTTAATATCAATATCTTCACCGATCAGTCGACAGAGCATTTTGAGCGTTTTTTCTATGGTATCATTCAGGTCGAGTACGATTGGGGCAATGGTTTGTTGACGGGCAAAGGCCAGTAATTGCCGGGTGATGTCCGTTGAACGCTTTGATGCCGTGTATATCTCCATCAAGTAATCGTATAGCGGATCGCTTTGTTCTATTTTTTCCAGAGCCAACTCTGTATAGCCCATGATTATACTGGAGATGTTGTTGTAGTCGTGTGCCACGCCGCCAGCCAATCGGCCAACCGACTCCATCTTCTGGGACTGAATAAACTGTGCCTGCAGGTTTATACGTTCAGTGATATTTCGACCAATACCCAACACCCCAGCGAGTTGGCCATCATTGCTGTACATTGCTGTCTTTATGGTTTCAAGAATTTCACGATGCCCATCATCAGCAAAAATAATTTCCTCTTCATTAATGCTGGGTTTCCCTTTGGCCATTACTATGGCATCGTGCTTTCTGAAAGAATCAGCCAAGTCCTTGTCAAGGAAATCATAGTCTGTTTTTCCGATGATATCCTTTTCTTTTGCACCAAAAAAATGTTCAAATCTGGAATTACAGGCAAGATAGATTCCGTTCTGATCTTTCAGCCAGATTAAATCAGGAATTGTTCGGATCAATGCCCTGAACTTTTGTTCGTTCTCTTTAAGTAATGCCTCTGTTTTTTTTCGTCTTGAGAGAAATACGGCGACAATAAATCCACATATCACACAGGCAACAACAAATGAAAGTCTCACGAATAAAGAATGCATAGGCACCTGAAAGACAAGGGACTCCATCAACGTTTCAGGGCCTTCCAATACAAGAAACGTTAAATTCTGATGAAAAAAAATAAACTCGAAATATCCGTCTATGAGCCAGAATAAAAGCCCAACCGCACTAGCAATGCCAAGGACATTGACATACACCTTAGATGTTTGATTCATAAAAAGACATCTGCTCCATTAAGGGCTTTCTATTTTATCGTAAGCAACATCGATAATTTTCATTAAATTTTTTGGCGGTTTATAACCGATGATCCTGGCCGTTTCCAGGTTGATTGCCAAAGTAAGTTCCTCTTTCAATACCTGTTTTAAATTTCTTGGTTTCACACCATTGAATATCTGGGCAAGATTGTTCGCATTAAATTTACCGGGAAGCTTGAAATCTTTCCGTCCAACGCTAAGCAATACGCCATTTTTGATATGGATTACTCCCCAATTGGACCAGGTTCGAACCTTGTATCTTAAAAGCGGTACCAGCGCTTTGGATATATTTTTAGGATCAGCCCCTCGATGAGCAGTAAAATAGAATGCATCTATGGTTGGTGCCAATTTTTCGCAGCATTCCGCGTATGCGTTTGACGCCTCATCTTCGCTCAGATTGGTGTCCGGAGCAATACATTCTACAAGTTCAAATCCTCTCTCTATTGAGACTTTCCTCAAATCCTCCAGATTCGAATAAGCTTTCCCATCCGATGTATCCTCATAAACGACTCCGAGTCTTTTGAATTTGATGATGTCATAAAATAGCTGTATCTGTCTCAGGTATCGTGTGGGATCGCACTCGGCAACGACATGGTCAAAACCGGAATCTTCCGCACTTTTTATGATGCCGGTTGTAATTGGGTCGGATGTCGACATGATAATCGTGGAGACACTATGATTGTTATTTGCCAAATCCAATCCGGCCCAAGTTCCAACGGCAAACATTAAGTCTATCTTTTTACCACGAAGGCGATCCAGGCATGCAAGCCTGTTCTTTTCACGCAAACTGTCCTCCCAGTTCGATGACCAGTACGCGTCTTCCACAAAATTGAGATAGTCGCTCTTGATATTATGGGATAGCCATGTCCACAGTATCCTGGTATCATCGGTATTCTGTAAATGCGGAAGTTCGGTTTTTTTGATCCATCCCAGGTCAATAAGACTGATCACCGTTTCTTTCAACGTTTCCTGGTAATCAGGCCATGGGCCGCCTTCTAAGTATCCTATACGCCATTTCTCCCCGTTGTTTAATGTCGGCGCCGTTTTTAGAGCCATTGAATCAGTCAATCCAAAATAAAAAAAAAGGACAAACATCACAATTAAATTGAGATATCGATTCGTTTTTCTTCTCATCATGCACTCATGTTTTTTATTTTTTTCCATATTATGGGGCTCCATAATTATGCGAATACGTTGCGCTGGAACGCTTAGTGTTCATCCAGGGCTTGTTGATTGCAGCTCAGGTCAAGGCCGCAGAATTTTCTAAACCGCAGGAGTAGGCTACGCGTACGTTTTCGGATTTCGAAAACCTGAAAACGCCGACATGGGTCGCAGGATGCAATGAATTGATGGACAATAGTTAATCGGTGTCGATTCAGCTGTTAACGACATCCGATTTTATTACCATGATTGCCTTTATGTTTCCGAACAAACTCTGTTGGTCTTTTCTTATTCTATTAGCTATCGAACTTGAAAGACACCTTTAATCGAGTCCGGTATGCAACAATCCGGTTATCTTCAAGTCGCATATCCATTTTAACAACCTCTGCAACGCGAATGTCGCGCAATGATTTATCAACAGCCTTCATGGCGACTCGGGCTGCTTCTTCCCATGATTTCTCGGATAATCCAACGACTTCAATAATTTTGTAAACACTTGAATCCATGACAGCCTCCTTTTTTTGGTTGAATAGTCTGATTCTGTGAAAAAATAATTTTGAGTAGCTGAATAGCTTAATTCTGAAAAGATAAGTATTTTAAAAAATACCATATCGCAGCTGGCAACACAAACATTTAAAGACATCAGGACCACATTTATCATCCGTGACATAGATCAGGATTTATAATCCAGAGTATCCCTGACTTTGGCGGCCAATTCATTTTTCGAAAAGGGTTTCTGGATGAAATGAACCCCATGGTCCAGGACACCATGAGGAGCTATGACATTGGCCGTGTAGCCGGACATGAATAGACGTTTGATATTCGGGTAAAGCATTAAAAGGTTATGGGCAAGATCCCTTCCGTTCATCTCGGGCATGACCACGTCGGTCAGGAGCATATGCAGCTCACCTGTGTGCTCCCGTGCCAAATAGATGGCCTCCCCCGGGGTTCTTGCTTCAATCACGGTGTAACCTTGAGTCCTTAGCATCTTTCCCGTCATTCTCAGAATGGCCGGTTCATCTTCCACCAGGAGGATGGTTTCGTGGCCACCCATAGAAGGTTCTATGAAATCATTGATGACCTTTATCATATCCTTAGAAACGTACCGAGGCAGATAAAAGGTGAAAATCGAGCCGTGCCCAGGCTCACTGTAGACATTTATGAATCCGTTGTTCTGCTTGATGACGCCATAAACTGTGGATAGGCCAAGACCGGTCCCTTTGCCAACACCCTTGGTGGTAAAGAACGGTTCAAAGATGTTGTCCAATATCTCCTTGTCCATGCCGCAGCCATTGTCGCTCAGAGAGACCTGGACATAGTCTCCCGGAATAAATCCTTGATGATTGGCGCAATAATCGTCATCAAAGGTGCTGTTTTTTGTCTCGACAGTTATTTTACCCACCCCGGAAATCCCGTCTCTGGCATTGACGCATAAATTGGCCAGGATCTGATCAATCTGTGAGGGATCCACCATGACTGACCAAAGGTCAAGGCCGGGTTTCCAGGTAAGGTCAATATTCTCGCCAATGAGGCGGCGCAGCATGTTGAGCATCCCTTGAATGGTATGATTCAAATCAAGCTGTTTAGGAACAACGGTCTGTTTTCGGGCAAAGGCCAGCAGTTGCCGGGTAATATCGGCTGAACGCCTTGCCGCATGCCTGATTTCTTCCATATCGGCAAAAACAGGATGGGCAGAATCCAGTTGATCCTGGGCCATCTCAACGTGCCCCAGAATCACCCCGAGCATATTGTTAAAATCGTGTGCCACACCCCCGGCGAGCCTTCCAACGGATTCCATTTTCTGGGCCTGCCTGAGTTGGGATTCCAGCTTAAGTTTTTCTTCTTCCGTTTTTTTGCGGTCGGAGATATCATGATAATTAAGTAAAACACCTTGGATATCAGGATCATGGAAGCGATTAACTGCGGTGACTTCGATCCATTTGTAATGGCCGTCCTTGCACATATAACGGCATTCAACCGTACCTGATTCATCCGTCTTGCTCGTAACAAAACCAAAAAAATTTTGGATGCGATCCAGATCTCCAGGATGAACATTTATCCAGGTGGAGGCTCCCACAAGATCATCAGGATGCCAGCCAAACCACCTTTCGATATTCGAACTTTTGTAACGAATGATACCTTCCGGATCGATAATGGCAATGACATCCGAAATATTGGCCATCATGGCACGGTGTCTGGATTCATTTTTTCGTAGAAGTTCCTCCCCTTTCCTGCGTTCGGAAATATCAGTAACAAGAACGGCAAACTGGTTCTTCTTGGGGCAATATGAATACGTTGAATAATATTTTCCTGTTGTTTCCAGGTAGTTTTCATAATAGCTTGATTCACCCGTAAGAGCCACTTTACCGAAAACATCGATCCAGTATTGCTCCACCTTGGGCATGACTTCCGTGATCCGTTTACCGATGGCCATGTCACGGGTGATGCCCAGGATACGGGTATAGCTGTCATTAAGATCAAGAAACACATAATCAACCGGCTTACCGTTTTCATCACTGATAATTTCGTGAAGGGCAAGTCCCTGTTCCATGGATGTATATAGTAGCCGGTATTTTTCCTCACTTTCCCGTAAGGCTGTCTCTGCTTTTTTCTGTTCAGTAATATCGTTTATGACAATGTGACACATCAAATTACCATCCGGGTCATGAGAAACGGTCGCATTGATATGTGCACAGAACCAGGTATTGTCCGTGCGATTCATACGCAAGTCACAGGACTGAGGATTCCTGGTCTCAAAAAGATGTTTGCGATGATGGTAGTAGATGTCCTGATCTTCAGTTAGGATATATTGGGAGAAGGGCTGGTTAATGAGCGATTTTCTGGATATACCAAAAAGGGTTGCCGCGGTCAGATTGATTTCCAGAATCAATCCTTTTTCACTTAATGTACAATATCCCACCGGAGATAGGTTATAGATGTCAAAAAATCGCGTCTGGGTTTTTTCTATTTCTATTTGTGCCCGACGGAGTTCCTCGTTCTGCATCGAAAGCTCAATCTGGTATACCTGCAGTTCGTGGATCAGTGATGCGATGTCATTGAGTGACATGGATTGGATGAATTCCGTTGAAAGAACTGTCTCTTGATATGCGATGGTTTCGGCCTTTTGTCGAAGAGCTTGCCGGGCATGTCCGTCAGAGTTTTGGCCAACTGGTATAGATTCTGGCCCTGGGACCGAGTCACCGGGTTGGTTGTCCTTTTTCTTCATTGGGCACCGCTTTCAATTAATGTATAAATCACCCTGGGATTTGGCAAACTGCATGGGACTCAATCATGGATCAACACTCACTATCATTCAACAATAAAATAAAAAATATAACAAATTGAATAAATTACGATTGAAAGATCGCCCCCGGGTGGGAACTCGACTATACGAGATTGCGCATGGAAAAAAACAGGTAAAATCTAAAACGTATATCCAATTTTTAATAACCATTTTGACATAGGAACAGTAGGTTGTCAAAATTATTTCGGGTTATATACATTATATGCCTAATCGTTTTCTTCTGGACTATGTACGAGTACGAATGTTTTAGCCCGCCAACGGCAAGTCATCACCGAATAACAGAAAAACCAAACCTAAAGGCCTCGATACGGTGTTTATAGTTGATCAGATTTTCAGCAAGGGCATTCACATACTGGGCCTGGAAATACATATTGATGGGGCTTTGGACATGCCGGTTTAAGGGGTAACTTAAATCGATTTGAATGGAACTGCCTTTTCGGGCTGAGCGTAAATGGGACTCGCAAACCAGGCTGTTTTCCTGGCCAAACTTGATCATCAGATCAAAAAAACCCCTGTATGCGTCAAGATCCGGATTATTTTGATTGTCATTTCCAACATAAACAAAAAGTTTCGGCGCAATTTGAATTCCTGTGCCCAGGGTTTTATCGAGAAAAACAAATATGGGGTGAATATAAATATAATTGGTGCTTCGGGATTCCACCCCATCCCGTCCATTGGATTCGTGTTCAACACCTCCCTGCACGAAAAAACGTTCAATCAATGATGACCCATTGTACAGATTGGAACTCAAAAAAAACAGCTCGGGCTTATAACTGGTATCCTTGAACGGGGCTGACGGAGAATTCAAATCCCAGAACGACGACTGTGTATATGCGAAATGAATTCCGTTTAACCAGGGATGCCGACTGATAACAGAATCCTTGGGATTGAGAAAACGGTATTTGAAACTAAACTGGAACCGACTGTTTTCAGGTCGGGTACCGACAAGAAAATACATGGGTTTATACGCCGAAATACTTGAAAGATAGGGTTGATAAAGAGTAAACAGGGAATCCAGCGTCTGATATGGTGGCATCTCTTCCTGGCCTGCAGTTTCCGCATAACTCGGCAATACCCATGAATAAAAAACAATGAGCGATGCGCAAAGATAAAATAAACGCACGTTGATTAAAAACACGAAGCGGCCCCTTTTTGCTATATTATTGGAATATCATATTCGTCTTATCAGAATATGAATTAATCCTTTTTCTTTGAAAAAAATACCGGAGTGATGCCGGAGTGATGATTGATCAGAATAACCCGTTACAACCATACCATACACCAGGGCCGGGTATGTCTTATTTTTTATACAATATAATCATGGAAAATACAAAAAAGATTGGAACCCAAAGGCTTTTCATTTGTATAAGTAACTAACAGGGGATTTATTCACAACCACGAAGGCGGTCCGGATCAAGAGATGAACCCGAAAAAGGATATCGACAGCATAACTAAAATCAAGCAAGGAGATATCCATGGGTTTGAGGAGATGGTCTTAACATATCAAACGCCCTTGTTTGTCTATATCGTCAATATCATTCAACACAAACAGACAGCAGAGGATATTCTTCAGGATGTTTTCATCACAGCCTATACACACCTGAATACGTATAATCGCTTTCTGGGAAAATTTTCAACCTGGCTTTATCGCATTGCACGAAACCGGTGTCTGAATGAAATAAACCGGAAAAAAGAGATTCTGGAACCTGATTTTCCTGAGCTGCCCATGGAAACATCCCCTGCCGAAGACCTCTTGAATAAAGAGTTGTTTGAATCGCTTAATGAGGCCCTGGACAGCTTATCTTTTGAGGATCGTTCAGTATTTATCCTGGCAGAATGTGATGGGCTATCGCACAAAGACATAGCCCGAATCGAAAACATTAAAACAGGAACGGTCAAATCCAGATTGTCACGGACCAAAGAAAAACTGAGACATCATTTGAAAATGAATATGGGTGAAGACATTGAATGCTGAAAACGATTATAAAAAATGGCTGAACACACGATCCATGATCCGCCCGCCTGTTCATATGGCTGATCAGATCATGGCCAGGATCAAATCATCTGAAATCAAATCGTCAAACCAATCGAGGATGATTGACACGTATTATCAAAGATTTATCGAAAACAACCTCATGCAAGCAAGTCTGGGGCTTGGACTGGCTCTTGTGGGTCTGTTTCGACTGGCCTATGTGTCAAGCCTCATTTTAATGCCCTGACAAGGAGAAACAACCATGTACGATCATCATGAAATTATGGATGGAACACGAAGTCCCTTGTGGGCAGGCTTTCTGTCGCTGGCTGCAACCGGACTGGGTCATATTTATTGTGGGAAAATAGAAAAAGGACTGGTTCTTTTTTTTATCAGCTTTGTGTTTGCACCGATCATTTCGTCGTCCATGACTCAGGGGACATCGTCATTTTCCTTAGCTGCGGTGATAGGCTCTGTACTTATTCTGGTGTTTGTCTTTTTTTACGCCCTCATCGATGCGGTTATCACCGCAAAAAAAATCAACAAACCCTATACTTTAAAAGAATACAACCGCTGGTATATCTATTTGGCCTTTATCATTGTGTCTGTGACCTATCCCACGAATCTGGCCAACACCATCAGGGACCATGTGGTTCAAGCCTACAAGATACCCAGTAACAGCATGGTGCCAGGCATATTAAAGCATGATTTTGTGCTGATCAACAAGGCTGTGTACAGAAAACACTCTCCGGAAGTCGGCGATGTTGTCATATTTATCAATCCCAATAAGAGACATCTGGATTTCATGAAACGCATCGTGGCCATGCCCGGGGATACCCTTGAGATTAAAAACAATGTCGTGTTTATAAATGACAGCCCCCTTGGCTATAGAGATGCCAATGACGACGCGTTGAAGGCTTTGGGAAAACAGGTTGACGGAACAGTGATAATCGAAATCAATGGTTCTGCAACCTATGGAATTATGCTGACCCAAGATAAAATGCCTGATTTTCAAAAAACGAAAATTCCCAACGGCCATTGTTTTGTTCTGGGAGACAACCGGAATAACAGTCAGGACAGTCGCAAGTTCGGCCCGGTTCCCCTGTGCGACATCAAAGGCCGGGTTGAGTCCATCTACCTGCCCGCTGAATCATGGTCACGATTCGGTTCATATAAAGATTTACATTAATGGCGTTAAGCTTTTTTTCAGTATCAGAATCTATGTATATTGTATCTTGTCCCATATTTACCCCCTTTTACATTCACATATATGTGAATATTGTCAAACACATTTCCGATATGTTTAGACCTATGCATGTTTTGTGTCTCTGATACATAACCATAGAATTCCTGTCATTTTATTACGTTACGCATATGATTACACAATTCTTTTAAACACCATGCCTCACAATGATTAGAACACTAAAATAATTATGCATATTATTTCATATAAAATAATATGGATAATCACATAACATTCAGATTTAAAAATTAATTTGACTATAATTCTCAATCATTATATAGACCACAGATCATCATTATATTCCCCATAAACGCATTATTATAAACATTAAGTATTACATTAACACTATCAATCTAACTATTTTGTTACCAAGAAAAAAGTCACACAACGTTGCAATTTTTGAGGCGAAATTTCTAATCTATCGTGTACACCAAAATATTTTGGAGGACTGACATGGCGAAAATCAATATCAATACAGCGACGCTCAAAGATTTAATCCCATTACCCGGCATTGACAATACGTTGGCAGAGCGCATTCTCAAGTACAGGGATGCCATTGGAACGTTCAAAAACATTGAAGACATTGAAAATGTTCGAGGCATATCGGAAACCATCATGAAAGGAATCAGGGATTCAATTTCCATAGCCAAAGAAGATGAACGTGTGAGTGAGGGACTCAAAATCAGCGTTGTTCTCAGCCCCATCGATAAGGCTGGCGACTATATCGGGTTTAGAGTCATGGCATCGGGCAACCGTATGGATGAAGACCAGGCCATCATACCCTTCGTCGCCACTGGTTTTACATCAACAGATGGGAAAACAGAAATTGTTTTACCTCCCAAAGACAAGCTTGATGAAAATTTAACCTTTGAAGTGTTTACCCCGGATGGCCTGATCGTCCACAGTGAAGTCAAAACAGTCAAAACATTGCCCCATCAACTTGAGTTCAAAGTCGCTCCACGGACATACGGAAAAACACTGGCCAACGACGACCCCAATGCAGGTAAACCTTCCAGAATCAGAGGCCGCGTCTTTGATGAAGGGGGTAGAACGGTTCCGTCTCTCCAGGTTGTCATTTGGGGATCACAGGTCGACAATCCAAAAGATAAGGATTTTTTTGCCCTTGTCGTCGCCAACACCGATGTCCAAGGTAATTTTACAGGACCCTATCCCCTGGGAAATTACACAGCGGCCCATGCAGCTGTGGCCCTAGGTGATGACATGCAAAACATTATCATTCATCTTGAAGATGGAGAATTCCCAAAATCCATACTTTTACCAGTAGACCTTCCCTGCCCTGGAGAAAAATACGGCGATGAGTGTGAACAGAAAGCATCGACTGAGCCCCCCCGTTCACCGGACAACACAGACCTTGCCCGGGCCGATGGGACATTCTCTTCAGATCCCGGTGCAGGACGCTGCGTGGATTTCACCAAACCGGACCGAACCCTGGAAGAGTTTACCTACTCCTACGTTGTCAGGACCACAGAACCGTCGATTAAGGGTTTTACTTTAAGGGAGCAACCCAATATCGATATCACGAAAATCCTGGGATTGCTAAAAGAACAGACAACTGTGAGAAACATGGAACGCACGATGTTGTACTCTGCTAACATGGGTACGATCAATGCCACGGAAGGGATTGAAATCGGACAGCTTGAAGGGATAAAAGTCAATGCCGAAATCCTGAAAACGTTGGCACGAGATCCTGATGGCTTTTCCATGGCCACAATTATGAAATCCATAAATCGTACCAACCATGTGGAACTTCAAAAGATACTCGGTCGTATAGCGGTGAAACAACCCAGTCGAAAACCATTAAATTGCAGCAATATTGTGGATTGGGATGATGATCCCACCATCTATCAGGCCTGCACCATCGCCCATGGGCATGTCCTTCGTTTCAAGCAGGAATGGGTGGCCGACGGCTATTCCATGGGAAATCTCCTGTACAGCCTTCCCCTGGCCCCTGGCCAGAAAAAACAAATTTCCGTTATTGACTGGGAACGTCGTGAATCAGCAACCCGAAGTGAAATACTTGAAGAACGAGAGTCCCTTGATGCATCCATCAGCCGGGACCGGGACATCAGTGATGTGGTCAGCGGCACGGTCAATGAAAGTATGCGTGGGGGGTCCAAATCCTCTTCGGGCAGCGTGGCCGGCGGTATTGGCATTGGTGCCATCCTGGGGCCTGTTGGAGGCCTGCTGGGTGTGGGAGGTGGTCATGCCAGTGCCAGCAGCAGTTCCTGGCAGAATTCTTCCCGAAGCACGGCCGCCAGTGCCCTTAACCAACTGAGGGATCGGACCATTCAGAGCGCGTCTTCTGTTCGCAGCCAGCGTTCGTCCGTGGTTCAAACCGTCCAGCAGGGAGAACGGGTCAGGGCCACCACAGAAACCGTGGCAAACTACAATCATTGCCACGCCATAACCATTCAGTATTTTGAAGTCCTCCGTCACCTCCTGCTCCGCCACCGATTGACCGATGTCCAGGAATGCCTTTTTGTGCCTTTGATGATGAGCTGGTTTACAGATGACAAGGCCCTTCGGTGGAAAGACACCATTTCTCCCTGGGTACCCCGGGCATTACGCCGGGGTTTTGGTGCTCTGGATCGAATTGAAAACAATTACGAAGGCAGTGATTTCCCCTTGGGAAGATATGCAGATGAGCAACTGCTTTCCGTGGATGGGGATTTACGGCTCCGCTTCCAGATTGCCCGGCCAAAGGATGATGAAAACGATGAATTCGATCCAAACTCATGGTCCCCCCTGCTCAAATTATTCGGATTTACACCCCAGGATTTTTATAACAGTTATTTAAAAAATCAAAACTATAAGGATCGTATCTTTCTTGAACATATGGGGTCCAAAATTGCCAGTACCGTGGTGGGACAATTGAGGATTGAAGCCTTAAAAAATGACGGCAGCCTGGTCAACCTGAATGTTGATCCCACATTGATAACAACCTTCAGAAATGACCGGGAACTCTATGTCACCCTGCGCATGCAAAAGGATCCTGATCCCGTGAACAGGGCAGACATCAAGGCCGTAATCATCAGTTCGCGATTGCTGCTCCCTGGCTTGCCTTTTGTGGTTGATGCCCTGCCGGCCGGATCCAGGGTAATCGTTGAATCAGGCTCAATGTCCTATACCACAGCCCATCACCAGGATTACCTGTTCGCAAGCCGTTCCATAAAAAATGATCTGACAGGTTATGATGATGTCCGGATCCAGACCCCCTTGAATCGACGTGAGCTCCGAAATCCTCGCGAAGAAGATAAAGAGTTGGCACGAAATCTTCTGGATTACCTCAATGAACACATTGAGCGCTATCATCATATCATCTGGTACAGAATGAGTGATGCCAGACGATACATGCTTCTGGACGGATTCCAGGCTCCCAACGCCGGAGGCCGTTCCGTGGCAAGTGTGGTTGAAAATGAACTGATCGGCATTGTGGGCAATTGCCTGGTCATGCCGGTGTCCTGGGGTTATCACCTTGACCCCACCTTTAATCAGGATGCTGAAAATCCCATCAATCTCCTTGAACACTATGAACCCAACACACCCATTGAACCGTCACGGGTTGCCCTGCCCACACGGGGTGTCTATGCAGAGGCTGTCAAGGGTGCATGCAATTCCTGTGAGATCAAAGATGAGACGCGATTCTGGCGCTGGGAAGAATCCCCCATTCCCGATTCACCGCCGGCCATTCTTCCTGTTTCCATGGATACACGCAGGGCTGAGCCCCCGAACCTTGAAACCAAAGATTTTCCGTCTCCCATCATCGCCATGCAGTCAGCTCCGGCAGCACCCGATCCTGCCGGCCTTGCCGGTGTACTTACACTCTTGGGTCAAAGCGGAATTTTCAGGGATATGGCTGGACTTGAAGGCACACAGAAAAATGTTGCGGCGGCCCTTGAGCAGGCATTTTCAACGGCCACCACCTTCGGAACAAAGGCGGCTGATCTGGCTCTCCAGGGCAAAATGGTCAAAGACATTGACAAGGCCATGCGGACCATTCAAACCGCTCGAAAAGACGGCTTGATCAATGATGCACAAGCCAGCCAGCTCACTGAAACGGCCATCCGGGGCCTTGTGGGTTCAGGCACAACAAATCCGCCCAAGGCAACCACCACCGACGAGGTCAAGGATATTACAAAGGCAGCGGGTGACAATAAAGCATCGGTCAAAGTCAACCGGCCCACCGGAGAGAAGGTGGAAGTGGATGCCCGGCCCACTGACGGGGAGAGTACCCTCACAGCTGCCGTGGCCGATTTTTTTGGCCTGAGTGCTGACACAAAACCCAAAGCCCGCCCTGATAGGACCAAAGACCTTCCCGTTGCCATTGCCCTGGTCAATGCCTTCAAGAAAGGAACTGGCAGCGGTAAATGGACCAATCTCGACCGCAGCGATGTGGCCGATGGCCTGATCACCCTGATCAACGATCCTGACAAGGTCAACCAGGGGTCCATCGGTGTTTGCGGCCCGGCAGTATTTTTCAACATCTGGATCGAAGCCGACCCCGTCTCCTTTGCCCGCTATGGCATCGCCATATACGAAAACGGAGAAGCAGCCATTGGAACCCTCACCGTTAAAGCCGGATCAGATTTAAGGGCACAGGATTATAAGGTTCTGGCCGGAAAGATGAACCCTGTGGTGCCCCCTGCGGACTGGATGGTGATGAGTGCCCTGCGTGATTCCGAAAACGGATTCTTTGACTTTGAGGGCACGCCCCAGGAAGATTTTTCAGGCGGGACAACCGGCGGAGAAGTTGCAAGCTGGTTCCGTGCAACGGGTCTTTTTTCAAATATTACCGATGACACCCCACCCAATCTCAAAACCATTGATCTTGACCATGCCAAGAAATTGAACCCCACGGCAAACCGGAAAATTGTCATGAATATCGACACAAATATGATCCGGCCTGCAAAGCAAAAAGGAAAGGGTAAACATTTTATCGCCCTTCGAAGCAAAGTCACTGAGCTTCCAAACGGTGATATTGACTTCAGCTACTGGACCTGGGGATCACCCCCTGAATCGGTTACCCAGCCCCTGACCAAAGCACGGTTCGAAGACACCTATCTGGGTGCCATCAGCTGTGAATTTTGATGTCACGAAATAAAATGGCATAAGTCCCATGGTTCCTATATGTCTTATGGGTCTCATGGGACCCATAAGACACTTGGGACTTATGAAAAGTTTAACGTCCAACGTCAACGCCCTTCATTCAATGTTGATGGTTGGATGTTAATATTTGGCGTTTATGATATTGATTCCGGGTCAATCGATGTAGGGGCACGGCGTGCCGTGCCCTTGTTTGAAGGGATTAAAACCTGACCAGACCCCTCACTCACCCTGGTCCCATTCCCGTATGTATTTATTTACGGTGCGCCGGTCAAGCTGGGTTCTTCGTGAGACTTCTTCAAAGGTTCCGTGGCGTTGATAGAGAAGCTTGCAGTAGCCCTGGGTCAGGTGCTGGGCCGAGATGGTGCCTTTTTCAAATCCGTCTTTCAAAAGGGATTCCAGGTCTTGGCCCACGGTGATGGTATCTCCTTCGTAATCCAGTTTGAGAAGAACCCGTCGGACGCATTGTTCAAGTTCCCGGACATTACCTGGCCAGGGGTAGTCCCTACCCAGCCTGGCATCGATCACATCCCGGACCATCTCCACCAACTCGGGAGAGTCTTTGCCGATCATGCGCTTGACAATAAAAGACAAAAGATCCTTGAGCTCGGCAGGATCGGCCTGGAGCCTTTCGAAAAGTGTGGGCACCGTGATCACATCCGAGCAGAGCCTGTAATAAAAATCGTCCCGAAAAACACCCTCGCTTCTTAGTTTGTTGATGGGCATATTGGTTGCGGCAATGACCCGTCCTGAAAACCGTTCTTTCCGGGTGCTGCCCACAGGATAGAAGAACCTTTCCTGGAGCACCTGGAGCAGTTTGACCTGCACCGGCATGGAAATATCGCCGATTTCGTCAAGGAAAATCGATCCATGGGTGGTGCAGCGTTTGAACACGCCTTCGTAATTTTCCACAGCACCTGTGAAAGCACCTTTTCTGTGGCCGAACAATTCGGATTCAATGAGGGTTTCAGGGAACTGGGACAGGTTGATGGGCATAAAAAACGTGGTGAAACTGTCCCGGAATCTCAATTTCTTCATATCAAAGGGAATATATCCCGATTGACCGATGGCGGCTGCAACGGCCCCTTTGCCTGTTCCGGTCCGGCCCAGGATCAGGGTCGAGAAATCCTCCATCTTGTTTCTGAGATATTTGCGGTAGATATTGATATTGTGTGTGAAAATATTGTTCCATAAATCCACCCGGAGTTTTTTCATAACCGGACTCTTACCGATGATATTACGGTTGATGAAGAAAAAGGCCCGTCTTAGCTGGTAAGCTTCTTCAAAGGTACTCTGGATGCTTTCGTTGTCAAATCCCCATTTTTCAAGATATTCTTTTGCCTGGGCTGCAAAGGGCAGCTTGACGGTTCTCTCATCGGCTTCCATCTGTTCCTGAATCAGATCATCAAAGTTGCCCCGGAATCGATAAAAAAAATCAAACAGAAATAATGTTTCAACCTCCAGACGATCCTGTTCAGCCACGCTGTTGATGTCACGAATGCCCTTGTTTTTCAAATCATTGATTTTCTGGGTGACCGCCTCGATCATCCGGTTGGTGATCTGGGGTCTGGACAGGCCGGTATGCCCTCCGATGATCTTGGAATCCAGTTCAAATCGTTTGTCACTGAAGGGATTGCACAAACCCGCTTCCTTGATCAAGATAATATAGTCCCTGTCCAGTGGGTCCAATGTTATTTTTTCAGCCATTTAAATGTGTCCGATCAGATTGATGATGTGAAAAAATGTTCATGCCATGCATAAGGTGTGTACAGACCATGAAAAAACACCAAATAGAAAAAAAAATCAATAACAATTAAAAACGTTTTAATTTTGTAAATGATATCAAGCAACTAATAAACTCTTCTTCAGAGTGGCACAGGTCTTGTAAAGGTGAGTCAGCCTAAACCACGATGCGGTGCACGCTGTGTACCCTGTGATGCGTGACCATGAGCTTTAATAAAACGTAAGGATTAAACATGAACAAAACAATATCGGCCGTTGTCTTTCCGGGCCAGGGTTCTCAACGGCATGGAATGGGGCTGGATTTTTACAACACATTTTTAGATGCAAAGTTATGTTTTGAAGAAGCCTCGGATGCTTTGGGCTGGGATGTGGCAGCCCTGTGTTTTGGAGACGATCCCCTGCTTCATATGACCGAATATGCGCAGCCTTGTATTCTTACAACGGAAATCGCCATGTATCAAAGCCTGGTGAACCGTTTTCCCTTTTCCCCCAGCTATTTCGGGGGACATAGTCTTGGGGAGTACACCGCCCTTGTGGCCGCTGGCGTGGTCCCCCTTAATGACGCGGTAAAGATTGTCAACGCACGGGGGAAATTAATGCAGATCGCTTGTCCCGAAGGGATTGGAGGTATGGCGGCATTAATTTCAGATGATATTAATATGGGCGATCTCCGGGACCTTATTTGGGGTCTTGACGTGGATATTGCCAACATCAACTCAGAAAATCAGATTGTCTTGAGCGGTGATACGACTGCTCTGAAAACCATTGAAAGAAAACTGAGTCATTCATCCATGGGAAAAGGAATCCGCTTTGTGCCTCTTACGGTCAGTGCTGCCTTTCACAGCCGGTTCATGGCTGTTATCAAAGAGGATTTCAAAGAGATTCTTCTCCATTTTTCAAACAGTTTTAATTTTAAAAATGCCCATACCGTGACATCCAACTTCAGAGGAGGCTTCCATTCGACCAAGGCAACGGAGGTTCTGAATGATCTTGTCTCCCAAATCGCAGCCCCGGTAAATTGGCTGGAAAACATGGACATGCTATCAGGGCGCGCTACGAACATCATTGAGGTTGGTCCGGGCAGGCCCCTTCGGGCCTTTTTCAATTCAAAGGGAATCAATTGCCTGTCCCTGACCACGGTGGTCAGTGTGGAAAGAACCTTCGGAATAAGGGAAACCATGGCCTGCTGAATAAAGACGTTTGGAAGCCATTGTTCAGACAATCACCCATGACCTTTACATGCTTGCATATAGAGCTTCGCACTTGAATATTCACGCTGAAATCATACAGGAACAAAACCATGCACTTTAAATCAAACCACTGGGCCATCATCATCGGTGCATCCGGGGGAATCGGAATGGCCACAGCAGAAAAACTTGCCCAACATGGCATGAACCTCTGCCTGGTTCACAGGGACCGACGAGGAGCCATGGCTAACATTGGCCTCCAATTTGAAAAATTACGAGCACAGGGCATCAAGACCCTGAGTTTTAATTGTGATGCACTCAGTCAAGACGGCCGGAAAGAGGTTTTGGACTCACTGACAAACGAAATGGGACAAAACGGAAAGGTACGGATGGTCCTCCATGCACTGGCACTGGGGAATCTGAAGCTGCTTGCCCCTTCCCTTTCGCCTCGGTTCCCGGAACAGGTGTTCGCCAAACTTGCCGAATCATTGAACCGCACACCCGAAGAAATTAAAGACGCATTTCAAGGGGTGCTAAATACAGGAGAAGCACGGCTTTATCCCTTTCTTGACCCGGCCTATAATCAGGACGCTTTTCTGGACCAGGATGATTTCAAACACACCCTCCATGCCATGGGGGTCAATATCGTGGAGTGGGTCAAGGATCTTTTTGATCGAACGCTTTTTGCTGAAGATGCCCGGGTTCTCACCCTGACCAGCGAGGGGAACCAGGTTGCCTGGAAGGGCTATGCAGCCGTGTCAGCAGCAAAGGCCGTGCTGGAATCCTTGTCTCGATCCATGGCCGTTGAATTCGGACCTTACGGAATACGTTCCAATGTGATCCAGGCCGGTGTCACAGACACGGCGGCATTACGCATGATTCCGGGAAATGAACGGATCAAGGCCCAGGCCCTGCTCCGCAATCCCATGGGCCGCCTGACCCTGCCAGGCGATGTGGCCAATGCGATTTACCTTCTATGCACTGACGAGGCAGCCTGGATCAATGGTGCCCTGATATGTGTGGACGGCGGCGAAAGGATTGCCTGATATGATTTATCTTCATGGCATGGGCCATTTTCACCCGGACAACATCATCAGTAACCCATTTATCTCTGAGCTGGACATCGGAAGTGACGATGAATGGATCATGGACCGGGTGGGAATCTCCTCACGCTTTACCAGCCTGAGTCTTGATTATATCCGAGAGACACGAAACAAGGACCCCAGAGGTGCATGGGAAGCCAGTCAGTACACCCGCCAGGAAATGGGTGTAAAGGCCGCGGACATGGCCTTATCACGTGCCGGGATCACGGCCGAAGATATCGGGCTGGTCATCTCGGGCACCTCCACACCCGAGCACACGATTCCTGCGGAAGCAGCCTGCATTGCCGCAGGCCTCAATATCGAAGCCCCCTGCTTTGATTTAAATTCAGCCTGCAGTACCTTTCTGGTTCAGCTTGCCTTTCTCAATAACATGAAACCGGAAAAAACACCGGCCTATATTCTGATCATAAACCCGGAAAACTACACCCATGTTGTGGATTATACGGACCGCAACACAGTTCCCTTGTTC
Source organism: Pseudomonadota bacterium (assembly GCA_018818835.1). Taxonomy (GTDB): domain Bacteria; phylum Desulfobacterota; class Desulfobacteria; order Desulfobacterales; family Desulfolunaceae; genus JAHIRD01. Next base: position 106,017 of record JAHIRD010000148.1, on the reverse strand, counting down.
GGAGACGGAACAAGCGCCGCCGTGGTGTCGCTCACAATTCCCTCAGACAAGTTTTTTTCCCATCTTCATTGCGATTCCAGTCCCATGGAATGGAACACGGTCCGGATTCCCAGGATGGGACATTTCACCCAACAAGGAAAAGTGGTCCAGGGATTTGCCATCCGAACAGCCACACAGTCCTTACGACGGCTCAAAAGCCATGACCCGGACCATGAATCATCCCTGACTTTTATCGGCCACCAGGCCAATTTCCTAATGCTCAACCACGTGTGCCATCGGTGTGATATCCCACCGAACAGGCACTGGTTCAATGTGGTGGATCATGGCAATACCGGAGCGGCCAGTGCCCCCTCGGTCCTCAGCCAGAACTGGGACAGACTCAAAGAAGGCCAACGCGTGGCCATGGTTGTGGTGGGATCCGGCCTGACTTGGGCTGAAACACTGCTTACGATCAAAACCAATCAAGGAGTCTCATCATGACGTTGAACACGAATAAATCCAACCTGCCCGTGGCCCTGGTCACGGGCGGCGGAAAAGGCATTGGAGCCGCATGCTGCCGGCTCCTTGCCCAGCAGGGCTTCAACGTGGCCATCCATTACAAGCAAAGCATTGAGCAGGCCCAAGCTGTGCTGTCTGAGATCCAAGGCCAGGGTCTTCTTGTCCAGGCCGATCTTTGTGATCCTGACCAGATTGATGCCATGTTAAGTCAGATCAAGGAGACATGCGGTCGTGTAGACATTCTGGTTAACAACGCGGGCCTGTCAGTGAATGGGGCCATGGGAACCATGAATCTTGACGCCTTTGACAGGCAGAGAGGCCTGATGCGCGGGGTCTGGTACCTGATCAAACGGGTTCTTCGGGTGTTTATGATTCGTCAGAAAAACGGCCGTATCATCAATATGTCCAGTGTCACGGCCCACACAGGAAACCCCCTTCAGATCCCTTACACCATGGAAAAAGCAGCCTTGGATGCCCTGACCCGGTCCTTGTCCAAAGAGCTTGCCCACACCGGGATTCTGGTCAATTCCGTGGCGCCGGGATTTATTGACACGGACATGACCGGGGAGTTAAGCGACCAGGTCCGGCAGGACATCCTCACTGCAATTCCCATGGGACGCATGGGTAAACCCGAAGAAGTGGCCCAGGTGGTGGGATTTCTTGCCACATCGGGAACCTATATCAACGGCACGGTCATCCACGTAAACGGAGGCATGTATGGTGGATGAAACACTCACCCGGAGAATTCTTGATCTGGTTCCCCAACAGGCACCCTTCCGGTTTATCGATGACATTCTGACCATCAGTATGAATCAGGTGGTGTCATCATACCGGTTCAAAGAGGATGAATGGTTTTTTTCCGGACATTTTCCGGGAAACCCCATTACACCAGGCGTAATCCTGGTTGAAACCATGGCCCAGGCCGGACTTGTGGTCATGGCCATTTATAATTACCTGGAACAGGGACTTTCCGAATCCCAAATTATAAAAAAGAACACCCTGTTCGCCCTGATGGACAACGTGGAATTCTCACGCCTTGTAAGGCCCGGAGACCGGGTGATTGTCAAGGCAGATAAGATATATTTCAAAAAAGGAAACCTCAAAACACAGGTCAGTATGGAGCATGAAGACGGCACCTTGATATGCCAAGGCATTCTGACCGGAAAAGGAGTTGAAAATGACGGTTAACCGAGTGGTGATCACAGGACTGGGGGTTGTGGCACCCAATGCCAATTCCGTTGCGGACTTTGAAGACGCCCTGCGAAACGGACAATCCGGCATACGATTTATCCCCCAGCTGGAAACATTAAATTTTTCCTGTCAGATCGGTGGTGTTCCCCAGGGGTTTGAGGCCATACGAGAACACCATTTTGGAAAAGATAACCATGAGTTCACCAGTGATAATGTCTGTTATGCCGGCGTGGCGGCCATGGATGCCTGGGCTGACGCAGGGCTTGAACAACCTGATCCGGATGGTTCGGCTGACTGGGATACGGGTGCGGTGGTGGGCTGTGGCATCGGTGACATGGACATGATTTCCAATCGTGTGGTGCCCATGGTCAATGAGGGTAAAGTCAGGCGCATGGGAACCCGGGTCATCGAGCAGGTCATGGCCAGCGGTGTCAGTGCGAAAATCGCAGGACTTTTAGGCCTGGGAAACCAGGTCACATCCAACTCATCGGCCTGCAACACCGGAACCGAGGCCATTGCACATGCAGCCTTACGCATCCGCACTGGCCTGGCCAAGCGCATGGTGGCCGGTGGATCTGACGGTGCATCACCCTATACCTGGGGAGGTTTCGATTCCATGCGGGTTCTGGCCAGAAAATTCAACCAGAGTCCTGATCAGGGGTCCCGGCCCATGAGTGCATCGGCCTGCGGGTTTGTCCCGGGAGCAGGTGCTGGAATCCTGATTCTGGAATCTCTGGAAAGTGCCCGAAAACGGGGTGTCCCTATTTATGCTGAAATCATCGGGTTCCATATCAATTGTGGGGGCCAGAGAAAGGGAGGGACCATGACAGCCCCCAGTGCCGAAGGTGTCCAGCGCTGCCTCAAGGCAGCCATGGCTGATGCAAACATTCATCCCCATGAAATTGACGCCATCAGCGGCCACCTCACGGCAACCCTGGCAGACCCCTATGAGTTCAAAAACTGGGCCCAGGTTCTGGACAGAAGAGACGAAGATTTTCCCTTTATCAATGCCACCAAATCCATGATCGGCCACTGCCTGGGTGCAGCCGGAGCCATTGAAACCATTGCCGCTGTCCTGGAATTGAAAAAGGGGTTTCTTCATCCCTCCCTCAATTGCGAGGATATACACCCGGACATCCGTCCCTATGAAAAAAGCATCGTGCGAAAAACATTGGAAATACCTGAGCTGACCACCCTTGCCAAGACCAGTTTTGGGTTTGGGGATGTTAATGGATGCCTGATTTTAAGAAAATGGAAAGACGAAGAATAATAACGCACACGAAGGGCACAAAGAAATTGCCTCCGGCGGTCAGATTTTAAAAATCTGGTCAAACGGGTCGTGTGTTTAATGATTAATCATATGACCAATATTTTACTTTATGAACTCAAACCAATGAAGCCCTATCAAAATACATATTTGTCAAACTTTTTAAAAAAACCAAAGGAGAAATACCATGAACGACAAAACCATGTTTGAAACCATTCAAAAGACCATCAGTGCTTATGTCAAAGATAAAGAGCTTCTGGATACAGCCACCAAAGACACACGACTTATTCAGGATCTGAACATCAATTCAGCCCGGCTTGTGGATATCATCATCACCTTTGAAGATGTGTTTGACATTGAAATCGGTGATGACGATATGGACGATATCCGAACCATTGGTCAACTGATGGATGTGATTCAGAAAAAAAAGGAAATGACTGCGGCATAGGATGATGGGATTAATTTTTCACCCATCCTGGGTAAAAAATCATGGATGGGTGAAACCTATGGATGGTTATAGGACATATGGGACTAATATTTGAGGTAAGTATGAATGATTCGGTAAAAGCACATGTGCGTTTCCAGTATCTTATGGGACGGTTTGCGATTTTTATAACGGGCCCCCTGATTTATCTGCTCATCCATTGTGTGGGATATCGGATCAGGCACCTTGAGCAGATCCGGGAAACGGTCAAACGGATGTACCGCCGTCATCCGGGCCCATGGCTGATCTGCGCCAATCATTTGACCCTCATTGATTCGGTGATCATTGCCTATGCCATGGCCCCGTGTTACAAATACATGATCCATTATCATCAGCTTCCCTGGAACATGCCGGAAAAGAAAAACTTTAACAAAAATATAGTTATAAGTCTTCTCACCTTTGTCTGCAAATGCATCCCGGTTATCCGGAAAGGTGATCGGGCATCGGTAGCGAAAAGCCTTGCAAAATGTGAGTTCCTTCTGGAAAAAAATGAAAGCCTGATGATTTTCCCCGAAGGCACACGATCACGCAGCGGCCGGATCGATCCCCATGAGTATTCATACGGTGTGGGCCGTCTTCTTTCACAAATCCCTGATTGCAACGTGATGTGTATCTACCTGAGGGGCCTTAAACAAAACACATTCAGTCGCGTTCCTGCCTTTAGACAGGAGTTCAACATGGCCATCTGCCCCATCACACCCCAAACCCGGCACAAAGGACTCCGGGCCCAGCGTGATTACTCAAGACAAATCATTGAAACCCTGATCCATATGGAAAATCATTATGTTGATGGCCCTGGGAAATGACATCGTGGATCTGGCTTCGCCCCATGTCACAGGCAAAGGTCAAGACCCTCGTTTTATCAGAAAAATTCTCACGTCCCGTGAGCAGGAATACCTGAACAACTCTGATCGTCCCGACCGGGTCCTCTGGCATGTCTGGGCGGCCAAGGAATCGGCTTACAAAGCCCTTTCACGCCATCATCCCCATATCTCCAGTGCCCCCAAGTCTTTTGACGTTTCCTTTTATCCAACTGATTTTTCTTCTATGACAAATGGCATTGTCCATACCCCCATGGAAAACCTTTCCATGTCTTCCTGGTCTGATAAAGATAAAATCTGCTGTATATGCATGAATTCCGTGTCACCTTCATCCCTTGTTCTTGACCTTGGCGTCGAAGGAATGGAGAAAGGAATGGCATTGGATTACGATCAGTCAACAGCGGCTCAATCCCTCCTTGTCAGAAAAAAGGCCCTGTTATCCCTGGCATCATATTCAGGTGAATCAATCGATGATATCGCCATTGAAAGACCCCAAAATAAAAAGGGTCACACAGGTCCACCTGAGGTTTGGATCAAAGGTAAAAAAACAGACATGACCTTAAGCTTAAGTCATGATGGCAGATTTGTGTTTTTTGTCTGGGTGATCTGATTCAGATCACGTGTCATGTCCTTCAACAAGTTGAAAAACCCCATCTTTGACAACTTTCATGATCAGGGGTTTGCCCTCGACATCGCCATTTTCATCAAAGGAAAATTCACCGGTAAGCCCTTCAAATGATTTCATGGAATGCAATGCCTTCGCAATATCATAGGGAACCGTATTGCCGGCGGATTTGATTCCCTGGGCAAGGGCCATCATGGCTTCATACCCCTGGGTTGCTGCAATATCAGGATCTTTACTGTATATTTGTCTAAATTTTGCCAAGAATTGTTGCATTGCCGGATAATCATAACCCGGGTGAAACACCGACCCGGCATAAACATTCTCAGCCGATTCCCCTGCAATTTTCAAGAGCATGGGTTGGTCCAAAGAATCACCGCCGATAATGGGGACATTCACACCTGTTTTTCGTATTTCAATGACAACATCAGCAGCCAAAGGCATAACCCCTGCCAGAAAAATGGCATCAAACTCATAATTATCCTTCCAGAATTTGATTTGTTCCCGGAAGTCCCGCTTTGAGCTCAAATCATCATAGCTTGACCTGTCAAGAATAATCAGGCCTTGACTCAAGGCGTTTATTTCAAAGGCATTGCTCAGTCCCCTGCCATAATCATCGTTGATATTGTATATCAGGATATTCTTGAACCCATGTTTACGGCAGAATTCGGCAATCTTCTTTCCAAAAATCGGATCACTGGGAATATTTCGAAATATTCCCGGATAGCCCTGGGATGTGAGTTTGATACTGGTGGACAAAGGCGACATCATCACAATTCCGTAATACTGGTACATGATGGAAACGGGAATGGATATATAGGAACTGGAATGGCCCAGGACCGCAACGACGTCTTCGTTATCTGCAAAGGACTGGGCAACGATTTGTCCGGTTGTCAGATCCCCTTTGTCATCGCCTTTGACCACTGAAATTTTCCGGCCATTTAAAAGACCACCCCCCTGATTGACCTCATCCACCGCCATGGAAACCCCTTCCCAGAGCAGATTTCGTTTCTCAGCCCAGGGGGAAGCAGCCCCGATCAGGATATCACCTTTTGATTTCAGTGCGTGCCTTGCCCGGTTCTCTGCGGGGTTATCACTGCCTGAGCATCCGGCCATCACCAGGGTTAAAACGATAAAATAAACGATTTCATTTATCATGATCTTTCGTCTCCGCTCTTTTTCTAAGAGAAACTGGCAAATATATTAAACATGAATTATGCAATCTGACGAGCGGCAAGTTCTTTGAACAAACCGTCTTGGGCCATCAGTGCCTCATAATTACCCGACTGTAACACCCGGCCTTTATCCATAACGTAAATTCTGTCCGCATTGATAATTGTGCTGAGCCTGTGGGCAATGACCACACGAGTCACCTTGAGATCCTCAAGGCTTTTGCTTACCTCGGCCTGGGTCTTGTTGTCCAGAGCGCTGGTGGCCTCGTCAAAAAAAAGGATCTTTGGCTTTTTGACAATGGAACGGGCAATGACGATTCGTTGTCTCTGCCCCCCGGACAAAACCCCTCCCCCAGCAGGCAAAACAGTGTGCATGCCCATGGGCATGGCTTTGATATCATCGGCCACCCCGGCCATTTGTGCCGCATCCCAGGCATCTTCAATGGTCAGATTGGACTGGCCCACAATATTTTCAAAGATACTGCCCTGGGTCAGCATGCCATTTTGCATGGCAACGCCGAATTGACGTCTGGATTCTAAAATATCTATGGTGTCAAGGTCCTGTTTGTCATAATAGATGGTTCCTGCTTCGGGCTTGTCAAACCCGATTAAAAGCCTTAAAAGCGTTGACTTTCCGGAACCTGACCCACCCACAATGGCGATAAACTCCCCGGGTTTTGCACTGATCGATACATCATCCAGCACAAGGGGGAGGTCTTCCCCATACCTGAAATAAACATGGGCAACTTCAATATCCCCGGTGAGCTTACCCGGAGATGATTTCTGCTGATCGTTCTCGGGCTGGGTGATAAGAATGGGCTTGAGGGCTTCATAGATGGGGACGACAGCCAGGGACGAGGTAAACACCCCGGTCATATTGAGCAATGCGCCTTGAAATGCACCGAATGCGGCGATAAAGGCAAGAAATGATCCTGTTGTCATGGGATCTTTCATATAAAATATCATCCATGAAAAAAGAGTCATGCTTGTGAGCAAAGGAAACACGGAATTAAAGGCCGTCAACACATTCTGGGCAAGCCCCGCTGAAAACAGGGCCTTGCGATTGATTGAAAAAAGGTCGCTCCATTTGACAAAGGCCCGTTTTTCAGAGCCTGTCATTTTGACCTTTGCCACCCCGCTGATCAGCTGGAAAAGAAAACCCGCATTTTTATTACTGATCCGGATGGATGCCCTCTGATGTTTAAGTTGAATCAGGTTGATGGTCAATGTGCAGAGAAGGGTCACACAGGTTAATCCCACAGCAATCAGGGCCAATCCCCAATCATAATAAAAAAGGAGGAACAGATTGAATATGGAAAAAATGGATGAAAGTACCGTGTTCAGAGCCGCCCCTGCAACCATGTCAATAATGGTGGTAATCCCAAGGCTTCGTTTTGCAAGATCTCCAGACGAGTAATTTCTGAAAAACGGCACAGGCAGGCCCAGGAGCCTGTCCCACAACGCCGATTGAACCGCATGATTCACCTTGCCCTGGATGCGTACAAGGGAGAATCCTTTGGCCAGTTCAAATAAACTTGTGGAAAGGGCAAGGGCAAAGAGTATGAAAAAAATCTGCGTCATCCGGGACCGTGCAGCTTCGGGGATAATGCTGTCAAATATAATCCCCGTGACCACAGGGGTTGCCATACCAATAAGCCCTACGATGGTGCCGAGAATGCCGACGGCGTAAATATCCCCTTTGCTTTCCCACAGAATCATTCTGCAGATATCCATGAGTGTCAAAGGTTTTGAATCAAATGGTTTGTAAAACGTGAAGGCCATGGGTGAAAGCCGTAAGGACTCTTCTTCGGTCATGGTCCGTCGTTCTCCGGTGAGGGGATCAAAGGCCTCATAGGCGTTTGATCTTAGGGGCAAAAGACAGACCGGCTGCATGCCTTCTTCATAAAATGCCAGCATGGGTCCGCCATCCCTTTTGATCCAGTTCCCTTTGAGAACCACTTCCCGAACCCTGAAACCCGAATACCTGGCAAGGGCGATGACTTGATATTTGGAATCCCCTTCGGGCATGTCCAAAGGCTCTTTTATTTCAAATCCCCTCTTGGCGGCGATGACTGAGGCACAGGCCAGGACCGGATTTGTGGTGGCGATGGTTCGCTCATAGTCGCCCCGGGTCACCACATGGGCCAGTCCCTTGAGAGCCTTTTCATAGCTCAGACTGTCAGCGGTTTCGCGCCGTTTCAGCTTTGAATCAATATGATTTGATAAGTTCTGCATAGGGGCCTTCCACATCTTTCATAGTTTCATGTGTACCACGCTGAACGATTTTCCCTTTATCCAGAATGATGATCTCGTCACAGTCCCGGATGGTGCTCAGCCGGTGTGCCACAATCAGGCATGTGGTCCCCCGGCGCCGGATATTTGTGTCCACGATCATTTCCGTCTGTGTATCAAGGGCGCTGGTTGCCTCGTCCATAATCAGAAGATTCGGCCTGTTCAACAGGGCCCTTGCAATCTCCATTCTCTGGCGCTGGCCACCGCTGAAATTCCCGCCACCTTCCTCCACATGACTCTCATAGCCTCCTTTTCGGGATGCAATCTCATCATGGATGTGTGCATCGTGTGCAGATTGAACCAGGTCTTCATCCGGTACCGAACGATCCCACATGGTCAGGTTTTCCTTGATGCTGCCTTCAAACATGAAAATATCCTGATCCACCATGGCAACGGAGTCGAAAAAAACCAGTTCAGGAATGCTCCCAATGGGCTTGCCATCGTACAGGACCTCCCCTGTCCAGGGTGTGTAAAGCCCGCTTGCAATTTTTGCCACCGTGGATTTCCCTGAACCTGACCCGCCAACAATGGCAACCCTGTCGCCTGGTTTGAGTGTCACGGAAAAATCCGTGATCAGCGGAGCTTCGACCTTGCTGTACCCAAAGCTGATGTTCTTCAGTTCAAGTGAACCTTCAAGTTTTTCGACCCCGAATTCCTCAATGGACACCGGGTTGAATTCCTGGTTTTTCTTATATCGCAAGGCATCATCCAGCCGTTTGATATCCGAAGTGGTTTCCTGGAGTGTTGAACCAAGCTGGACAAGCTGGTTAAAGGGCTGAAGAAAACTGGACATGAGACTCTGGAAAGCCACAAGCATACCCATGGTCAGGACCCCATCCATAACTCTGAATCCACCCACCACAAGCACAACCAGATTGTTTATGGCCACCAAAAGGGGCGTGACCATATTAAGCAACTGCGTGGGCATGGCCAGTTCCTGGGTGGCATTGGTTACCTTTGCCTCGTGCCCTCCCCATTTGGCAAAGAAATCAGACTCTCCACCCGATGCTTTCAAGGTTTCGATCATGCGCAGCCCTGACATGGACACACCCATGAGTTTTCCCGTCTCCTGCTGAAGCTGCTGATTCAAAAGCACTCTTTTTTTAGAAACAAATTTCAATGCCAGCAGATTAATCAGGGCCACGGCAATACCGGTCAGGGTCAGAACCACATCATAATATAACATGATGATTATATAAAAAATGACCATAACCAGATTCAGGGCATTGATGGAAAGGGTTCCCGAAAGAAGCGTTGCGACTTTATCATTGAGCTGGATTCTGGATACCAGATCACCGCCCATACGCTGGGAAAAGAATTCCACGGGAAGGCTGATGATGTGTGTCAAAAACTTCGCTGATGAACTGATGGCAAGCCGTGTTTCAAATTTAAGCAGATAATACTCCTGAAGCCAGGTCAGGGTCCCGCGAACAAGGGCGGTAATGCACATGGCCACAAGCAGGGGCCTGAACCATCCTATCATCTGACCCACAAGAACATTATCAACAAAAATTCGTGTAAAAATGGGTATGACAACACCGGGAACCACCAGGAAAAGTCCGGCCAGGATCACATACACAAGAGGGGATGTGGCATTGTCAAGCCTTCTTATCAGGGCCTTTACAGTGGAGTCCTGCTCACCCCCTTTTTCAAACGCATCGGTGGGGGTAAATGTCAGCACCACGCCTGTAAAGGCATTATCAAATTCTTCGTAGGTGATTATTTTTGGCCCGGATGCCGGATCATTGAGATAGACCTTGTCTTTTTTAAACCCTTCAAGAACAACAAAATGGTTGAAATTCCAGAATACAATGACCGGGAAGTCCATGGTTTTAAGTTCTTCAGGCTCAAAGCGAAACCCCTTTGCTTCCAGGCCATATTTCCTGGCCGCTTTGAGCATGTTGCTAGCCTTGCTTCCATCCCGGGACACGCCACATTCCACGCGAAGCTCTTCAAGAGGCACCTTACGGCCATAATAGGCCAGCACCATGGCAAGTGATGCAGCACCGCATTCCAGACCTTCCATCTGGAGAACAGTGGGAGTTTTAACCCTTTGCATTTGTTATACCCTCACCCAGAACGTATTTTTTAAATAATGGAATAACCATGTTGATGGGCTTCTGCTGTTCAACAACAATATTGCCCAGACACATGGTGCCCGATCCCATCTTAAGTTCCGGGCCTTTACCCGATGACCATTTAAAACCACTGAAGGTTCTGGGATCCGGAATCAGATCAGCATGGACCTCAATGGGTGCCCCCCCGGCTGTCAAGGCATTGACCAGAGCACTGTTATGCAGAACGTTCATCATGGCAGCCTCTGAAACAGGGAACTCGGAGACTGATGTGACAAGACCGAGCATGAATCCGTACTCCTCCTGCCTGGTGGTTGTGGGAGATAATTGCGCTTTCATCCCCCGTTTGATTTTTTTCCCCTGCATGGCAGAAAAATAGATGACCGCTTCAAGGGTTTTCGTGTTTTTACCCACCAACTCCACCTTTGCCAGGGGTGAGGCCGTATTCACCATGACTCCCCTTTCAGCACTTAACTCAATAATCTGGCCCGAATAAGGGCTCATGACACTGGAAGATTGTTCAAGATCAATGATCAATCCGGCAATTTCTCTTTTTTTTGCACTGATCTGCTGGGCAAGGTCGGTCTTGATGGAATCCTTGTTTGTCGTCACTTGGAACAGTTGAATCTCAATCTGGGTCACATCATTGTTGATCTTGCTGACCTGGCTTTTGACAGAATCAATGGATTGCTGGGTATCAATGAGGACCTGTTCGGTGATGATGCCATCGGCCAGCAGTTTTTTCTGGTTGGCTTCTTTCTGCATCAGCCAAAGCTTCTGCTTTTCAAGATTTTTAATTTCGGTCTTCATGGCTTCCACGGACTGTTTGGCAGACTCTTTATTAAGGAGTATCTCTTGGGTGCCCGATGATGTGGTCCATGACATTTTCCCGTTCAATTCAGCCAGGGTTGCCCGGGCGTCATTTAATCGTTCTAAAAGATCGGTCTGTTCAATCCGGGCAATGAGCCTACCCTTTTCAACCACATCGCCCACGCTGAAATAGATATCCTTGATCCTCCCGGGAGATGGTGCGACGATCTCATAAACCCCACCTGTTTTTATGAAAAGCCCCATGCCGGAAACCTTGGTGGGTATGGATCCCATAAATCCCCATGCAAGAGCTGCCGCAATAAGCAGTCCCATGGTCAATAGAGAGATCCATCCCTTGGAACTTGTGATCTGGATCATGGTATCCAGTTGATCCGGAGACGACAACCTGTCCAACGACACTTTTCTGAAAATTTTTGACATAGTCTCAACCTGGTTTTATTGTGAAATAAAGATTTATGGGCACTGTCATTGACAGCCTGCCCTTTCAATATGGAAAAACGTGACCCTGTTGATCAGTTTGTGCTCAAGGAATAAAGTGCCGAAAGATTTGCCGAAATCCTGTCGCCTTCAATGGAGATGATATCCCCTGCATCATAAAGAACACCAGCCAGGGCCACAGCCACCTGACGCATATTCTCTATCTTGGCGACCAGGGCATTCTGATAGTTTTCCCGGGTGTTGATCACATCAAGCACCGTACTCATCCCCAATTTTAATTTCTTCTCTTCCACATCCAAGGATTCCTTGTATAGGGTCACGGTTTCAATGGAAAATGCATAGGCCTTTAAATTCTGGGTAAGTTCATTTATGGAAGAGGCCACATCATAACTTGCCTTTCGTTTTGCATTGGCGAGATTCAAGGCTCTCTGGCGAAGGGCAATTTCCTTCTGGGCCAAATCGCTTTTTGCGGAACTGTTTCCCAAGGGCGTTGAAAAAACGACTCCCGCCGTATATGTTTTTGCATTGTCAATCACATCTTCAGACACATGGGGTCCCTTGTCGGAATAGTTGGCTTTGACATAAAAATTAAGATCAGGCTTCATGATCCTCTTTGATGATTCCAGCATCAACTCCGTTGACCGGATAACACTTTCCAGGGATTTGATGTCGTACCGATGCTCAAAGGCGCGTTGAACAAAGTCATCCACCTCAAGCGTATCCGGGTCTTGGACGTGGGCCCAGAGACTTTTGGGACGGGGCAGATTCGTCCCATCGTAGGGCATACCCATGGATTTCGCGAGTTCGCAACCCATGGTCATCAGATCTTTTTCACCGCTGACCACTTGTCCAAGTTTGACAGCGAGATTGGCCTTGATTTGATTTGCATCGGCCTTGGGGCGTTCACCGTTTGCAACCAGTTTCTCAAAATCCGAAAGCATTTTCCGGGTATTTTTCTCATTGTCCTTATAAATGAGAAGACGTTCATAAGCAGCGAGATAAGCCCAGTAATTCAACGCCGTTTGATAAACACTGGTTGAGGCTTGAAAAAAATAATTATTGATAATGGCTTTATTGCTCTCTATGGCGATTTTTTCGTTGGTCGTATTGGTGTTTTCCATGATCAGATCAAATATGGGGAAATTGATGGCAACGCTGATGGAGCTTGACGCTTCTCTGGGCTGGGTAAGCGCCGGTGAGATATCATTTGAACTTATGACACTGGCCGTGGTTTCAATGCCAATTCCGCTTCGTGTCAGCTTGGTGAGCGTCAATCCATAGGTTTGGGGCTCGGTTTTAATGAGATCTCGATTGTATAATTGCTGCTCAATCTCATCAAGGGGGGTCTGGGCAGATGAAAATTCAACATTGGTGGACAAGATATGGTCAAAGGGCCCCCGGGCACCTTCGGATGCTTTCCGGGACGCTTCGGCGCTCAGCTTGCTGTAAATAATGTCGGCCTGTAATTGAAGGGTGGATTCAATGGCCTGTTCAAGAGAAAGTTCATCGGCACATGTGGTGGACGCCATTAACACGAGCAAGAGAATCAACTTAAACACCATTTGCCACCCCTTGTTTCATGATGATTGGTAAAAATTATTCAGAATATCGAACAAAAAGGTATAAAAAAATCACTCGGATTCTTTAGATGTTTAGATTTGAAAATTATGGATCTGAGATTTACTGAGAACTGAAATAAGGTCGCCCATGCAAGAAAGCATATTCTCGAACGATTATTATGAAAAACAAATTGATTACTTTGACAATGTATCGTAAATTATCTGTGTTGTCGAATACATTTTCCACATGATTCTTATTTATCCTAAAATCCGTCAGTTCCTAATCAATTTTAATGAGTGTTCCAGGTATCCCAAAAGAAAGGATTACTATTTTAATGACCTCCCACGACATCATTCTCATTAATCCGCCTTATAGCACCATGGGCAATCCCTACATCAGCGTTCCGGTCCTTTATTCCTATCTTAAAAATGAACATATTGACGTTCTGCCTTGCGATCTGGATTCTGTCCTGTATCGGGAACTTTCCAGGCCGACCATGGTTCGTCAAGGCATTGAGCATGTTAAACACAGATTTATGGAGCTGAACAACAGAGATGCCCTGAATTATGCAGAATCCTTGGAATATCGTATGTTTTCGTCGCTTTTATTTCAGCTTTCCTGTCATGGAACGGAACTCACGGATTATGTGAGCAGCGATTATTCCCTTGACGATTTTAAAGGTTCACGGTTTAAAAAACTGCTGATAACAGCCTCGAGTGCCTTAAGTTTTCCTGAAATGATTCTTACGGTACCGCAATTTGCCGTCAATCCCCTGTTTGACAGTTCGTCGATTTCCGATATCTTTGACAGCCTGTCCGACAGCAATTCAATACGTGATATACTCTACCGGGAAATCGATAGGATTATGGAAAGCCATAATTCTCCCATCTGGGGGATATCAATTCCCTTTTACGAGCAGATTATCAAAGCCTTTCAATGTGCCGCGTACATTAAAAAGAAACAGCCCGATGCCTTCATCATTCTGGGAGGGCCCTCTGTGTCTCTTTACTTCAATAATTTACCCGACACCAGACTGTTTTCCCTTGTGGACGCCTTTGCCTATGATGAAGGGGAATTGACGCTAAAGGAACTGGTTCATGTCAAAAAAACCAAGGGCTCCCTCCATGATGTCCCGGGTATTTCCTTTCAAGAAGGGGAAAGGATTTGCTTTACAAAACCGCCGAAAAGAATATCCATCAATCAGTTGACAGCCCCTGATTATCAGGCCATGGACCTTGGGTCGTATATCAAGAAAAGGGAGAATATGATTGTGCCCATTCGCCTGACCAAGGGCTGTTCGTGGGGAAAATGCACCTTTTGTTCCTCATTCAATTCCGAATACGAACAGATCGATCCTGAACTGGCATTGAATCAATTATTAAGCATTTATCATGGCGCAGGAATTCGTAAATTCATATTTTCCGATGAAGCATCCCCCCTGCCCATTCTGGATTATCTGGCAGAAAAAATCATTGAGCTTGGCCTGTCCGTATCCTGGCTGTTTCACACGCGGCTTACCAAAAAACTGACAAAAGAACGCTGTGAATTATATATGAAGGCCGGATGCTACCAAATATACATTGGCCTTGAATCCACATCGGACAGAATTCTCAAAAAAATGAATAAAGGCATCACCTTTGAACAGATTGACGAATTTTTTAAGGGGATAGAGCCGAATCTGCCCATCGGAGTTTATATGATGATCGGTTTTCCGGGTGAACGTGAGGATGAAGCGGAACATGGTTATCGCTATGTCAGTCAGCTGGTCGAACAAAAGAAACTCACCTCGTTTTTCTATTCCCATTTCATTGTTAAACCCGGCTCTGCCATTTGGAAAAACCCTTCGGAATTCGGCATCACACAGCTATCAAAACGGAAAGATCAGGATCTGGACCACAATATCTACCGATTCAAAACCGATGGAATGTCCCTTGAAACGGTTTACTCTCATATTTCCAAGTATTCGGGTAAGACAGATCTTGAAGAGATCTTTTCAAAAATATGCGACATAGACTTTCAGGAAATCCATGAACCCTTAAATTTCAGCATGCAGGATATCACTGATTTTGTATCGTCGGATTTCAGTTTTTTTTATAAATCCATGCGGGAATGGTTTTCAAATCCTGAAACCATCCAAAGGCATGAAACCATAACTTGGTAGAAATATCTTTAATAGACGGATATAAATCAATGATCATCAATCCTTCATCACGCGTATCGTTGAAAACCACCTCAAACCCGCTTTTACTTGAAAAAGCCCAATGGAATCTTACCGGGCTTTTTATGCATGATGCATTTATCCTTGATTTTATTCGAAAGATCCGTGATCACGTGAATGTCTCGCCATTCAAATGGGTCCATGGCGCCCCCCTTTCTTACATATGGAACGGCGGACGGGTTGACCCGGAATTTCAAATCACCCGAAAGGCCCTGGACAAGATATTGGATGCCTACCAGTCACTGGATACGGGATGCATGCTCACATTTTCCAACCGATTCATTTCTAAACATGATCTTGACGACCCGGATTGCAACTATCTGCTCAATCGTTTGAACGGAGCCGCCCCCAAAAAAAACGGGGTGATTGTGGCCAGTGATGTTCTGGCCGATTATATCCGCACCACATATCCCAATCTCCACCTCATGGCATCCATCATCAAGGTGACCTGTGAAAAAGGTGAAGGAGACCTCTTGTACTATAAATCCCTGGAGTCTGCCTTTGATTCCTATGTCCTGGATGTCAATGACAATGTCAATTATCCCTTACTTGAAAACCTTGATCGTTCAAACGTTGAAATCCTTGTGAACAGCAGCTGTGTCTATCATTGTCCCCACAAGGCGGAACACTATGATCTGCTGGTGAAAATGCATGACAAAAAAAATGGCGTGACCATGGATACCGTTCTTGAATACCAGAAAAAAAACTGCACGGCCTATCCCGTGGGACGGCAGCTCGGCAAAACACGCAATCACTGCCTGACCATGACCGAACTTCACACCCTATACGACATGGGCTTTCGCCATTTCAAACTCCAGGGCCGATACACCACATCGTTGATCGGCATTCTCCATGACATCTGCCACTATGTCTTTGAAAATGAGCAAATCGGGCCCCAGGTGTTTCATTCATTTATATAAATGCTCCGGATAGCCTCCAAGCCCTGAGAACCAGGGCCTTGAATATCGCTTTAAGTTTTCCGTATTGGGCAAAGACATAATTCCGTTCCGGGGGTCAGGAACCATGTCTTTACCCATGACAAACCAAAGGTCTTCTTTTTCAACGGCCTGGTGGAGTTGTTCAATAAGAAGATGGCCCTGGGGGTGTTTTGAGAAAAAATAGTACAGTTCATTGTGACCCTTGAAATCGTTGTTAAGCACAAGGTATGACAGATCATCGACATCCTGGTTTTCCCCGTGATACTGCTCAGAGAATATGGGGGAAACCGGATGCATCCATACTCCGGGTGTAAACATAACCGGAACATGTGCCAGATGGGTTTGACAGAAGGTCAGAGTGTGGTTCAGGGTCTCCTGTGTTTCAACAGGCGTTCCGACCATCATCGACACCTCAAATGGGATCCGGGAAGCGTGAAGATTTTCAATGGCCCGGATTGAATCCATGACTGTAAAGCCTTTGTTCAGATAGTCCAGAACCTTGTCATTGCCGCTTTCAAGGGTCAGGACAAGTCCGGCACAACCTGATTTTTTGTAGGTTTTGAGCAGGTCTAAAGACAAACCCCGGGGATTCACATAGGCATACCAGTTTATATCCACATCCCCTTGAATCAAGGCCTGGGCAATGGCCAGGGAATGCCCGGTGGGATAGGAAAACACCGAATCAACAAAATAAATATGCCTCATGTGATGGACATGGGCGTAGTTTTCAAGTTCCTGCATGAGAAGGGATACAGGTCTCAAACGACAGGATGTGCCTTCAAGATAGGGATAGACGCAGTAGGAACAGTGAAAAGAACACCCGCGTTTTGTCTGTACAGCCCCATACCCCCCATGGTCGTAATACATGGCCTTGTGTTCATTCAGGCAGGACAGATCCATGGTGCACAGGCTGTCCTGATCAGGACCGAGCCCACAATTTTTATGCAGGGCTTGACCCTTTCTATGGACAAGCCCGGGAATGGTGCCAATGTCCTTTCCCTGATTCAGTGCCTCAAGGAGAAGGACCAGGGCCGTCTCCCCCTGGCCCTGTATGCCGTAATCAAGGTCAAGGGATGACATATAAAGTTCAGGAGCCAGGGAAAACGCTGCCCCTCCCCCGATCATGGGAGCACTCGAACAGGTACGGATAAATTCCATGACCGGTAAGTCCTGGGAAACGCAGAAAAAATCACTCAGGTTGGATGTATTTACAGCAGGGTAACCAAAATGATACAGGTTCCGGAATGAATACCCCATATAGTCCGGACTAAATTCCTTGATTTTATTCTTTAATGTTTGCTTGTAATCCTCTGATATTTTGGATTCTTCAAAAAATGCGGGCAGCAAAATCGGGAGAATCATGGTTTCAATGCCATTGTCTTTCAAGGCTCCTGCAATGAAAAAAAGCCCGATGGGTGCGATTCGAAAATCTGCATCTGCCCTGTTGTCGTTGACGGGAAGAGAGTGAAACAAAAGAACCCGACACGTTTTTTTTGCCATAATGTACGCCCTTTAATATTACACCTGGGAAGCTGCGAGAGGTTATGGTAATATAGACTTTTACACATCAAGGTAGAGAACAACGTGGTCATAGTGGCATGCCTTACGAAGAAAAACCAGAAGAATTTGACCTGATCAAAGACGCACTCAATCACTATCATGCAACATATCCTGGAGACCTGTTATCCGGGTTCCTCAAAACAAGGAAAACACGATGTATGACATTGTCTTTATCAACCCGCCCAATCACTGCAAAGAGGATTATATCCCACTGGGCCTTCGAAACCTTTATACAATCATCACAGATGCAGGTTATCACGCGGATTTTATTGATCTTCAAAAAAAATTTATCATAGGGGAGCTTGGATTTACTGCCGATTCAAGGGAGAAAATAGACACGATCATCTCACAGATTGAAGCAAAAATAGTTGCGTTCACCGTGTGGAACACCTCCTTTCCCTGGGTCATCCATATGTGCGAATTTATAAAAAAATTAAATCCCCGGATAACCACAATCATCGGAGGCCCTCTTTCCACACTGGCGTCAGAGCAAATCCTCAATGATTACGACTGCATTGACATTGCCTGCAGATTTGAGGGGGAAATGATCATCCAACCTCTTGTCAATGCTGTGTTATCCCGTGGAATCACCCGGATGGAAACCATCTTGAATATTGCCTACAGGACGCCTGAGGGTGCTGTTCATTCAACAAAGGATGCCCCTCTTATTGACAATCTTGATACCTTGCCAACCATTGATGTAAACCCTGTTGATTTTAAAAGCCCGGTGATCAATCTGGAAGCAGGCCGAGGATGTTCCTTTCACTGCTACTACTGTTCGTCCTGTGTTTTATGGAAATTCAAGCCCAGATATAAATCAGGTGCAAGACTGTTTTCCGAAATAAACCATCTGTGCACTCTGTATAAAAACGCCGGGTTGAATCCACCGGTCTTTCATCTGGAGCACGATAACTTCCTCATGAAACCCAGTGTTCTTGTTGAATTTGACAAACATGTTCAGGAAACAGGCCTTGAATTTAAATATGGTTTTGCAGGCAGAGCCGATCTTATCACTGAAAAAAATCTCACATTGCTGAAACGGACAGGGTGTTTTTATGCCTACCTGGGAATTGAGACCGGATCAGAACGCATGCAAAAAATCATTCGTAAAAACCTGTCCATCAACACCGTTTTTTCAGCTGTTCGAAACATTCAGAACCATGGGATACTCGTTAATGCAAATTTAATGTACGGCTTTCCCGAAGAAACACTGGATGATCTTTATGACACACTATCATTAATCACGACCTTGCGATATATGGGCGTAACCGTTCGGATCAGCATGCTGGGGCCTGAATTAAAAACACCGGTGTGTGAGGCTGCCCTTCTTTCAGACTATCTGTTCAATGACGCCTCACCCTATGTCACGGAATTGACCCTGTGTGGTTTTAAGCCCGAAGAATACAACAAAATCTATGTAAACCATCTTTACACGCTGAAAAACAGTCATTACGACATTTTGCTTTATAACAAATTTATTCAGTTCTGGCATACCCTGGTCTCTGATTACCCCATGACGGTAAATGCCTTCATGCAGCACCCTGATTTTGACTGGAACCTCTTGTTTACACGATGGAATGATCGGATCAAAACCAAAGACGCCCCAGAGACACCACCTGATCAAGGCTCGGATCTGTTCACCCTTTTTATGGAATATCCACGTCAAAACGCAAAAGAAGTTGAAATCACGCGGATTGAGCATCATCTTGCTGTAAAAAAACAGAGACCTAACAGCCCTGACTTATCCCGGGAACATATGTTGGAGTATTACAGGCACTACAGCCACGTTCGAGAAAACACCTTGGAAAAACTGGATGCATACGCCATTACAGGATAGGCTCACACGGGTTCCATATACGTTGGTACCTGTGATTCCAGGGAAGATATTAGCCAGATTCAGTGACTATCAATCCAAAATTTGACTTATCATAGGGGACGTCCATGTCAGAGGGAGACGCGAGCCCTGCAAGCATGATGTTTATATATTGAAAAAACAAGCTAATCCGGATAAAATAACCAAAAAGCCAATCGGGCAGGAGGAATCCGATACCGATGAATTATCATCCGTTAACACTGTCATTCAACGGGCCTTTGGCCCATCTTGAGTCCGGATTCCGGGAATTCCGTTACCGGGAATCCCTCTGGCGTGTCCGTGGTGCCCTTGTGGTGGCCTTTGCCTTTTACGCAGCCTTCGGTATTTTGGATGCGGTTCTCGCCCCTGAAAAAAAACTAATCTTCTGGGGGATCCGCTACGGCGTGTTCTGCCCTGCGACGCTTCTTATCCTGGCCTTTTCCTGGCATCATCTGTTCCAACGGTTCGAACAGGCCCTGTTGTTTGTCCTGTGCCTCATCGCTGGGGTGGGCATCATTCTCATGGTCACCATTGCCGACCCTCCGGCCACCTACTCCTATTATGCCGGTATCATTCTTGTATTTATCCATATCTACACCTTTCTGCGTATGGATTTTATCTGGGCGGCAGCATGCACCTGGCTGATCGTGCTCTGCTACGAAATCGGCGCGATCTGGATAGCGGACACGCCAACAGCCATTCTGGTCAACAACAATTTCTTCTTTATTTCCGCCAATCTCCTGTGCATGCTGGCAGGTTATTCCATGGAACTCCAGGAACGCAGAAGCTATTATTACAATGATCGTCTTAACCGTGAAAAGGATAAGGTGGCCCAGGCCAATGCCCTCCTTGACCAGACGGTCACGGAAAGGACCAAGGAACTGGTCATTGCCAATCAGCAACTTAAAGCCGAAATGTCCGACCGTCTTGTATCGGAAAATTCCCGAAGGGCGCTTGAGACCGAATTAAACCGAATACAACGGATGGAAGCCATTGGCACCCTGGCTGGTGGTATTGCCCATGATTTCAACAATATCCTGTCAGCTGTCATTGGCTATACTGAACTGACCTTAGATATTGTTGACAAGAACTCCGAAGCCAATGAAAATCTGGTTGCAATCCTCAGGGCTGCTCTGCGTGCCAGGGACCTGACACGGCAGATACTGGCCTTCAGCCGCCAGACAGATCAGGAGATACAGCCTGTGAGGTTGGATCGATTGATCACGGAAGCCATAAAACTGATGCGGGCCACCCTGCCGGCGACCATCGAAGTACAACAGTCAGTTCGGAGCATCTCTTGCGTATTAGGAGACCCAGGACAATTACACCGAATTATTATAAACCTTTGCACCAATTCAGCCCATGCCATGGGGAGCCAACCGGGTATCCTTTCCGTGAACCTGGAAGACATTGTCGTTGACGAAAGTTTTATCCAGCCTCCGGAGCAACTTGTCCCAGGTGAGTATGTCTGCCTTTCCATCAGTGATACCGGATGCGGAATGACTCCCGAAACCATGGAAAAAGCCTTTAATCCGTTCTTTACGACAAAACCACTGGACCAGGGAACCGGCATGGGTCTTTCTGTGGTCCACGGCATTGTCAAAGCATGCCAGGGAAGTCTCCGGGTTGAAAGCCTGCCCGGTGTCGGGTCAACGTTTTTTGTCTACCTGCCCATTTCAAAGGAGGCCCAGGAATTAGAATACCTTGAAAAGAACGAGCACCTGCAGGGTTCCGGCCACATTCTGGTGCTGGATGATGAGCAGGCGGTTGCATTCTCCACCCAACGTTCCCTGGAATCCATGGGATACACGGTTACAGCCTGCCTCCAGCCCAGCAAAGCACTGGCCCTGATTGAAAAAGCACCGGAGGCCATAGACCTGGTGATCACGGATTACGCCATGCCGAAAATGACAGGGCTTGAGGTTGCCTCCCGAATCAAAGCCATCAGTCCAAATCTTCCAATCATTCTTTGCACCGGCTACGGCGAGAACCTTTCCCGGGAAAACTTCGAAGGAACCGGAATCCGGGAATTTCTTGTTAAACCCATCCTGCGTAAAACACTGGGAAAGGCCATAGCAGGTATCCTGAATCCCGGCCAGATCATTGAACCCTGAGCAAATCACCGCAAAACGTATCCACCTGTTTTATTCTTGATTTTGGTGCTATTGGAGCCATGGGCTCACCTCCCATTCCATGCTAACTCATATTTTATTTATCCACCCCCACAGACCACGTCTATTATTAGAATATATTCCAATTTTCCATTGACAAACCCGCAGAATTTACCATATGCATAAAAATGGAATGCATTCTATTTATCAAAAAACAACGTTATGGCCCTAAATCGAAAACGGAGGACGACCATGATACGCTTCAAACCATTGCTTTTGCCGATTGCTATTTTGTTCAGTGTGTGGATCTGTGCGTGTGACCCCATCGATGATGTCACCACGGAAACCTATACGACCCAGACATTGAACTTTAGGGTTTTCGTTGGACCTGACCAATCCATGGAATGTAACATCATCGCCAATCTCCATCGTCCCGACAGCGCGACAGCCTCTCATCCCGCACCGGCGTTGATGGGCACCAATGGCTTTGGCGGATCCAAAGACGACGCCTATGCGACGGGTACAAACAATGAACTCAAGCAGTTCGCACGTCACGGTTACGTGGGCTTGTCCTACTCCGGGCTCGGGTTTGGAGGCAGCGATTGCCTGATCTCCATGGACTCGCCTGAGTACGACGGCCTGGCCGCCAGTCAACTGGCGCAATTTTTGGGCGGTAAAACAGGCATTGCCTATGAAGAACACAGCTACAAAAATGGGGAACATGTTTGGTCCAAGCCGGTCGCATCTGTAGATTATGTGATCCGTGACGATAACCGAAGCGGCATTGTCAATGATCCCAGGGTTGGAATGATCGGTGCCTCCTATGGCGGGGCCGTGCTCTATGCGGCTGCAGCAGTGGACCCACGCATTGATACGATCGTGCCCCAAGAAACCTGGACCAATCTCGTCTATTCCTTGACCCCCAATAACGCGGACCTAGACGAGGATCTTCTCTCCACAGCCATGGGCGTAGGCAAGATAAGCTGGGCCGAATCCTTTTTTCTCGCAGGGTTGACCCAACCCTTTCTGCATAGTGACGTTTACCGCCCTGAGACCCCCTGCCCCGGATTCAGAGAAGAAGCGTGCCCGGTCATTAATGATGGGATCAATAACGGTTATCCAAACGATATGGCATTCACCCTTAACCCGGAAGTTTCCCCGCTTTTCTATGCAGATAAGATCACGATCCCTGTTTTCATCAACCAGGGTATCAATGACAGTCTGTTTAATCTTAATGAGGGTATCGCCATGTATAAACGACTTAAGCAGCGCGATATTCCTGTTAAAATGTTATGGATGTCATGGGGCCACGGCGGAGGCGATTGCCTGAACCCATTTCCTCCCGGCCCCCCCTGCGCAGGCAACCCGGTACCCGGGGAACTGAATGCGGAAGAGCCCATTGAAAACTCCTATCAGGGTCAACTTTATCTGGATTGGTTTGGCCATTGGCTGAAAGATGAACCCGTCAGCATTGGAGAGGAATTCAGTTATTACAGGCATTGGATCCCGGAATCAACCCAGGGGCCCAACAGCAACCAATATGCCCATGCACCCGGTTATCCCGTCGGAACCGACACCATGCTTTACCTCTCCGGCTCAGGAGATCTGGTGAACACAGCCGAGGATATGACACCCGGAATCGCAAAACTCAAGACCTCAAAATACTCGGCAACAAGCTATAGCGAACTTTCCGCCATTGATCGCAATGGAAAGGTCTATGACCTTCGTGGAACATACATGGCGTTTACCTCACAACCCCTTTCCACAGATATGGATGTGGTGGGAACACCTGTTCTCAGCGTTCAGTTGCAGTCCACGGAATTTCAGGTAAGTCAGATCTCAGGACCTTCCGGGCAATTGATTCTGTTTGCCAAACTCTATGATGTGGGCCCTGACGGGACCAAAGAGTTGCCCAACAGACTTGTGGCACCGGTACGCATACCCGACGTAACCCAGCGGGTCAGTATAAGCCTTCCCACCATGGCCTACCGATTCAAGCAAGGCCACTCCTTGAGTCTGGTTTTGGCCCAGGGGGATTTGAGCTATGCATGGAACAGGATTGTCGGCGAAGTAGAGATCGTCAACGGTACAGGCCAAGCAAATACATTGACCTTACCCGTGGTGTCGGAATAAGTGAGCTATACGAAAAAAAGGGGAGCCGAATTTATTAAATCCGACTCCCCTTTGGTCAAGTTCATGATCCTGACGTCATGGACGTCTCGCTCATCTCACTTATTTTTTCTGTTTTAGTTTTGCAATTTGTTCTTCGGTCAACGGTGTACAATAGCCGTATTGCGTCGTGTCTGCCGTTGTTCCTGCCGATGACCAGGACTTGGAATCACTGTCGTAGTTCAAAAATTCCAATTCCATTTTTCCATCTACAACAGGAATAATCCCCTGTTTTGTGACAAGTTTCGCGGTTGATTCGTTCCATTTGGCCACCGTAATCTTATCATTGGCCTTGAGTTCCTGAATTGCTTCGTTATCGTGGCATTCACTGCATGAACGTGCATTTTTTGTTACAGAATGTGAATGATATGGTGCAAATACAACAAATTTCTTGTTTTGATATATAACAGACTGGAAATTGCCGGCTCGGACTTTCCCTTTCTCATCATTGACCAGAAACACCCAATTTTTTATTGGTGACACAGATTTATCTTTTCCAGTCTCCATATAGGTATCAAAATGGCAATTGTAACAGGTCACAACCGATTTAAGGTGGCAGGCAGAGCAATCCAAGGTATCTTTATGGGTGGTATGATTTGCCTGACTGAGATCCGCTTCATTATGGCAACTCAGACATTTTGTGTCTCGTGCCTCCGGGTCTGATAAGGACCTATAGGGATCTGTTATCCCTTTTTCATCCCCATGCATCTCCCTCTTTGTATGGCATTTAACACACTCATTTGTTGATCGTTTCCATAAATGGAGATCAGTCACTCCCATGGCCACTTCAAGTAATTGACGGCCATGACATTGGACACAGGTTAAATCACCCACTGAATAATCTACAAGACTCTTATGGCAATTATTGCAGACCTTATCATCCGGCTCAGTAAAACTAAGCATACTATGACATGATTTACACTCCAAATCATCATAATCAAGGCCAAACGCTTGTTCAATCCCGTTTCCAATAAAATGCGGATCACCATCCCGTGCTTCGCTGAACGCACGCATTCCTTCATAGGTTCCATGTAAACTGGTGGGGACAGTCGCCTCAATGGACTCAGGTTCATCACAGGCAATAAATACTATGGAAATTAGTAATAAACACAGAGTCATGAAAATTAATGGTATTTTCTTCATCTCGCACCCTCATATCCTACATTAGAGATTAAATACAAAAAACAGTTAAACAGTTACATGAAAACATTACCCATTTAATCCAAAATAATCACACAAAACAGTTCCATTTACGATGATTTGTAAATCCATTTCCTAACGGTTCGCAAATTGGTCCATAACCCAGGCGACATTCCATATGTTAGCACGTTGGCCGATTTTAAAGATTAAACAAACCGCTATCATTTAAAATCCATGGGTTCATAAATTTATCTCGGATATAAAAACATTTACGAAAAGTCCCATTTGCTTGTCAACACAATAAGTACTTTTTCGGTAACAAAAAATGGTCAAAATGGTTAAAAACCATGGCTGACAGATTCACAAGATTTGAAAAACGGTCAAAAAGAACCGAAACAAAAGGGCCAGGCCTGGCCCGACTCCCCCCGTATAACCCCTATACATGGCACTAACCGGTCTTCTTACATAATTGCCTGGAAGTTTTATTGGGACAGTCCTCTCAAAAAAAGCTTTCAAGCAAAATTAGCAAAATTAGGGACAGGCAAATAATACACTTCCCAAAACATGTTCCTTCTGCTATGTTTTTTTCACACATAAACAACAACCCCATTCTCACGATCTATGGAGTTATCCTATGCCACGAACAACACGAATGATTATTCGGGATGAAAAGAGTGTTTATCATGTGATCTCCCGAACCGCCCTGGATGGTTTTCCCTTTGGTGCGTTGGAAAAAGAAAAATTTGTATCAATCCTCAAACGGTTTGCCCGCATCTATTTTACGGAAATCCTCGGCTACGCGGTTTTAGACAATCATGTTCACATCCTTGTCAAGATGCTTCCTGAACGGAACTATTCCGATGAGGAGATCAAAATGAGGTACATGGCCTGTTATGGGGACGATGCCAAGTTTCCTTTGGGACGCATCGGCCATTTCAGGCGGAAATGGGCCAGCCTTTCGGAATTTATAAAAGAGGTCAAGCAAACGTTTTCAAGGTATTACAACAAGGCTAAGGGTCGGCGTGGCACCCTCTGGGGTGAGCGTTTCAAGAGTGTGATCGTTGAAAAAGGAGATGCCCTGATCCATTTCCTGGCCTACATCGACCTGAATGCGGTCCGGGCAGGGATCGTTAAACGGCCCGAGGATTATCGCTGGTGCTCCCTGGGCTACCACAGCCAGACCGGCAACACGGACAATTTTCTTTCAACGGATTTCGGGATTGTGGAATTCAACGATGTGGATGAAAAGGAACGGTTCCGCCGCTACCGGCGTTATGTTTATGAAGCCGGAGCCCTGGCAAGAGCTGACGGGAAAAGAAGTCAGGTCATAGAAAAAGACATTGTCACCGCCGAGCGTGAAAATAATTTCGAAATCACACGAACCGAGCGGTTCATAAACAGGACCAGGTATTTTACTGATTCAGGAATTATCGGAACAAGGGCCTTTGTGGCAAAAAACTACCAGCGTTTCAAACATATGTTTCAGTCAAAGCATGAAAAAATACCCAAGCCAATCAAGGGCCTTGAGGGCCTGTATTCCCTGAAACGGCTTTCATCCTGACATACGTTTCAAGATCTTTTTAATAGCCCCTTCTTTTCTTTTTGACGTGCAAAAAAAAACGTAAAGCTGTTTTTTTCATTGAAAATTGATCAAACGGTTCTGATGAGACGATTCTGGTGAATAAATTCCCTTTTTCCGAATAAAAAAATAGCCATATGGGCATTTTTCTTAAGGAGCATATTTTTAAAACCGCATGTTTGCATTTTTCGTCGCTTGCCTTCCCCTTTATTTTAACTTTCTGAGAACATTCTTGCCATACACACCAACGATGCTGGAAACACCACCATAACTTCATATATAAAAATCGGTAGAATACCCCGGTCAACCAGTGCGGCGAGACTTAAGAGTTCATATATGTTAATGTCGGATGCCTATTTGTATAATTGGCCTGTCCCTAATTCCCCAAATTCCCCTATTGAATGGTTTTCTGGCAATCATGATGCCTGAAATTTCATACACAGTTTATTCTATCAAAGCCAGCACTGGGGGTCTTTCATTGCATTGGATCCTTGGGCCACGCCTTTACAGCCTCGGCACACCGGCTGATATTTGCAGGGCATACAGGGCGCGTCGTCTATGGGTGAGGGCTTTCCTGTGGTGGTTCCGAGTATATCAAAAAATGCCATATCGCCGATCTGCGATAAAACGGGTTCAGGCAGAAGTCCGCAGCGGATCAGTTCGCCCGCATAGGTTAATACCAGCAAGCGTTCTTTTGCATCGCATCCCAGCCTTATTCCGGGTTTGAGAAGATCAGACGCTGAAATGATGTTCTCTTCGCAGAGAAAGGGAACCCATAATTTATCCTTGAACACAAGGTCGAAACCATGGCGTTTATGGTTGTAATAATAAAGAAGCATCTGTTTCAGAAACGATTTATACGATTCGGGCAGGATATCCATGGGGTAATTTTTTTCATTAAGCTTCCCTACCCGTGCAAGTCTGCCCACAGAGACTGCCGTGGGCTGGTTTTCAAGAACAAAACCAAGGGAGCAAAGGAGATCCTCCCGGTTAAATTCCCCAAGGGAAAAATGCCAGACAACAGGTATTTTATCAGCCTTGAACCGACGCGTTGCGTTGCACAATTTTTCAATGGTGTCTGTTTTCCTGTATGTCTTCTGGCTATCACGGCCCATGAAGGTAAGCTTGACGGTCTTACACCCTGCTTCCGCAATCATGTCATGGATCGTCTCGGTCAAGGTGGACGGATTCAGCTTAAGGCTGAAATGTATTTTGCGGGATTTAAGAAAGGTCATGAGTCTTTCGAAATGGGGATACTCAAGGGGATCCCCACCTGTCACAGAAAAATGGGGGACAATGGACCGGGCCTGACAGCTTTCCGAAAAATGTGTAATCGCATGGCACACGGTATCAAAATCAAGAAAAACACTCTGGCTTTCTGTTGTGGCACCGCAATAAAAGCAACCGATGGAACAGCGATTTGTCAATTCAATTTCAAGGATGTGTTTTGTCCGAAAATCAAAGGCTTTCCCCAAAAAAATTCCGGTGATATGCTGTTTGAACGACATATCGTTTTTTAGACAATCAAAGGTTCTGTTCATAGTGTTTCGATATTCCATGTTGTACGATAAACCCGGAATAGACAAGAATAACTGATCACACTGTAATGATCTGTTTTGAGCTGATGCATATGATACATTATTTTTATGTATCATGCATTTTTTAAATTGACTACGTGGATGATTACTGTATTCTATGTAAGGTACAATTTGATATATATTAACAAAAGCGACATTGATTCGCGACTCTTGATCCACACTATAATCCTTATTTTTAACACGACAAACAGATTTTGAATAACATACAATCGTCCATGAATACATCGTTTTGAGTCATACCTGTTGCCGCAAGAAATGATCCACTTTTCCGAATAAAAGCACCTTCGTAAAAATACAGGTGATGCCCTGATAATTCCGAATGCATTACAATGAAAAAACAAGGAATAAGTTAAGGTTTACACATGTGATTCATGATGTTTATGCACCATAAGGCTAAAAAAAACGCATGGAATTAAATAAACCAAGGAGACAAAAATGTCATTAGATCACGCAAAAAAGATGTTGGAAAATCTCAAAACAGACAAAAAACTGGTGGAAAAAATCAAAGCTGCAGATGATGCCGGGAAAAAGAAAATTGCCGCTGATATGGGCCTTAAATTCACTGGGGATGAGATGAAAGAAGCCATTAAAGCAAGTTCCGAATTAAGTGACGAAAATCTTGAGACTGTTTCAGGGGGATCATCTGCTAATTGGATGCCCGTTTTACCTGGTGCAGCCGGAGCTGCAGCTTCGTGCGGTTGGTAAACTTGAGGTGCCCTGGAAATAAATGACCTGGTGACCCATGCCCATTTAAATCTGTTTTATATGATACATTATTTTTAAGTATCGTGCATTTTTTTAATTGACTACATGGATGAATACTGTATTCTATGAAAGATACATTTTCCATGTATATTGACAAAAGCGACATTGATTCGCGACTCTGGATCCACAATACAATTCTTATTTTTAACACGACAAACAGATCTTGAATAACAGGCAATCACCCATGAATGAATGGTTTTGATTCACACCTGTTTCCACGAGGACCGAACCCCTTTTTCGAATGAAAGCGCCTTCGCAAAATACATGTGATGCCCTGATAATTTTGAATGCATTATAATGAAAAAACAAGGACTACGTTAAGGTTTTTACACGTGCTTCGTGATGGTTATGAAGCATAAGGCTAAAACAAAGACCCATGGACTTAACTAAACCAAGGAGACAACAATGTCATTAGATCACGCAAAAAAGATGTTGGAAAAACTCAAAACAGACAAAAAACTGGTGGAAAAAATCAAAGCCGCCGATGATGCCGGAAAAAAGAAAATTGCGGCTGGCTTAGGCCTTAGTTTCACGGGTGATGAGATGAAAAAAGCCATTAAATCCAATTCTGAATTAAGTGACGAAAATCTTGCGACGGTTGCGGGGGGATCATCAGCGCCATGGGTGAGTGTTGGTGCCGGTTCTGCTGCTGGTGCTGCCGGAGCTGCTGCTGCGTGCGGCTGGTAATCTGACGGTCACCGTGATCAAGGTCATTTTGTTTGGCTAAGGTTATGTCTTTTTTGGACATCAAAGGCATAACCTTTTTTCAATTTATGGAGATGGTATTACCTTATGGAAAGACAACATCATGACGAACTCACCTTGTTTGATACATCCTACAGTTCATGCCTGGCAAATGCAAACCATTCTCATTACTTACCCGAAGACCTGGCCTTAACAACCGTATGGAATGAAGGGAAAAAGATTGGTATTACCCGGGTTGCCGATGTCACGGGATACGACAGGGTGGGCATCCCTGTTTTCAACTCGATTAAGCCAACCACGAGCGGATCATCTGTGCAGCATGGCAAGGGTGTGACAAAAACCTCGTCTAAAATCTCGGCCCTGATGGAATCCTTTGAACGCTATCACTCCATGAATGCCAAGATCGAATCGTTTGAAGCAAGCTATGATGAGGTTGCACAGGAAATGCCCGTGGTTCCCTTTGATAAAATGCCACATATCAATGGATCCTTCCTCACCCGCACCATGCCGATCTTATGGACCACGGGCTGGGATATCGCAAATAACGTAAAAACCGCTGCACCCCTTGCCATGGTCGAACTTGCCGGGAAAAAATCCCAGGATAAAACATTCAAAACCGGGCATTTACAGGTTTCCTCAAATGGTCTGTCCGCCGGTTTTCATATTCTTGAAGCGGTTATCCAGGGTCTGCTTGAAGTGATCGAACGAGACGGCATTACCTGTCACACGTATAAATCCGGATCCAAAAATTTGATTGTTCCCGAAAAAACCATTGATTTTGCGTCCATTCCCTATCCTGAAGTCAGCGAGCTTCATGAATTATTTATCAAGGCAGGAATAACGCCTTTTCTGTATGACTGTTCCACAGATATCGGTATTCCTGTATATAACTGTTTTCTTTTTGATGACCTCAACCCCGATTACATGTACGTCCATGGCATGGGAGCGGGCTTGCATCCCCGGGATGCCATGGTTCGTGCCTTGACGGAAAGCGCCCAGTCCAGGGTTGTTTTTAATGCAGGAAGTCGGGACCTCTATTTTCAAGAGGAATTTGAAACATCCTGCCTGAACAGCTCAAAATCCCTTTTGCCCATGGCCCAAAATCAAAAAAAATATAGGTTTGATGCAAAAAATGACATTGATGTCATGCCGGATTTTGTCAAACAGATCACTTATTGTATTCACAAATTAAGATCCGTGGGTCTTGATCAGGCTCTGGTCTTTCCTCTTGTGCCCGAATCCAACACAATCCAGGTTGTCCGAGTGGCTGTCCCCGGTGCGGAAGGATATATTGTTTCATCTTTTAATCCCGGAAATCGGGCCCTTGACTATTTGAAAGGGGTTAAACAATGAAAATAATCGTATTTTGCGGTCCGACGATCACTGATTATGAAGCATCCGGCATTCTTAAGGCCGAATACAGACCTCCTGTCACGCATGGTGATCTGATCAGTTGCGTGTATGCAGACAAGCCGGATGTCATTGTGATTATTGATGGTGCATTTATTGATCATCTAACAGTATGGCATAACGAAATCAACGAAGCCATGAACAAAGGGATTATGGTTTTTGGTGCATCAGCCATGGGAGCGATCCGGGCTGCTGAGTTGAAGATGTGGGGAATGCAGGGGATTGGCGAGGTTTTCAATCTGATTGAAAATGGAACCATAGAAGCGGACGATGAAGTCCTGTGTGATTTTACCCTGATCGATGGCATGTACCACAAAAAAACCATCAGTGTCGTTAACCTGAGATTTATTTTAAACAAGGCCACAGATAAGGCCCTGATAAGTCAGGGCCAGTCCGATGACATTCTAAATGTTGTACAGGCAATGTATTACAAAGAAAGGTCACCGGATAAAATCATTTCTTTATGCATTGATAAGGGTATTCTAACCAGTAAGGAATCCAGCTCCCTTTTCAAGTATATTAGCCTGTCTCGATCAGACATCCAGAAACAGGATGCCATTTTATGTCTTGAAACCGTTGGAAAATTACGTGTTGAAGATCTGGACAAAACACAAAAACATTTTGAATACGATCTTTTCTTTGAAGCTTTGTATGAACGTGACCGGGGAACAAAACATGGCAACGGGTACCATCCTTTTTATAAAATAGCCAATGATTACGTAATGTATTCCGAGGACATTGAATCTGTCAATGACGCAGCCCTAAACAGAAAAATCTGTGCCCTGGTTGCGGATAATTTCAATATCCAAGCCTCGGACAAAGACATTTCCGAAGAGAGGGACCTGTTCGCAAAAAAACACCATTTGAGTTGCGAAGACGATTATCTGAAATGGCTGAACGACAATGATCTATCTGAGCAGGACTTTCAGGATTTATTGGCTGAACGTATCAAAATAAATAAGCTGCAGAAATGGTATCTGCCCCGTCTTGGATTTGCCAAGAACACCCGGTACCTTCTTGAAGAGTTAAAACTCAACAATCAATATACCACCTGGAAGCAAAAGAGCATTGATATCCATGACACCTTGAAAAATAATCACGACGACACATCCAACACATTTATCACCAGTGATATTATGAAACTGGCCCACAGATTCTTGAAACATAATTCACGTCAATGGGAACAAGCACCCTTTCATTTTATGAATAAAATCGGAATGAATCAACAGGTCTTCAAACACCTTCTGGCAAGGGACAAAACCCTGTCCGATGTTGTAACCATGGAGATATACAACCAGGCATGACACGTAAAAGCCATACCATTAGGGTTCTGAGGATATGGGGCACATCGGCCAATATCAGTGCCAATGTCTTTGATGATCTGTTCAGAAAAAATATCGGAACATTATTCCGTACCGATTATATGTCAGCCCTGGAATTTGCATCCCTGGTGTCTGAGAAAAACAAACTCTTTGACCTGATGCATTCATACGATTATATCTGCCCTGATTATCATTTGATGGCGGCTGTACCCTGGATGATGCAGCTTCGGAATCAGAACGTTTTATCATTTGGGGTGCTCTTTATCACTCACAGCCCGGGTCTCTATGGCATGGAATGGTATCTGATCCGGGAGTTAATCTGCCCCAAGGACATTATCATAGCACCCAGCCATTTCTCAGCCCGTGTGATCTCTCTTCTGGCCCCGTCCCTTGAATCCAACGTTGAAATCATCAGCCACCCCATGGATTTGAAAAACAATGACCACCCGGATCAAAAACGCGGCAACACCATTGTCACCCTCAGCAGGATCTCCGAGGACAAACTGATTCATCGCCAGATCGATGCCATGGATATTCTTGTGAACACCCATGGGTATCATCACCTTAACATGGTCATTGGGGGAAGCCTCAAGGATTCTGACTCCGACAACCTGACTTCCTATGCGCGTCTTCTCCAATTAAAAATCAAACGCTTGAACCTTGAAAAAAATGTACATCTTGCCGGAGAAATTTCAGCACCGGGGAAAAATGACTTTTTCAGGGATTCCTTTGTATCGGTCAATCTGTCACGAACCCTTGAAGAAGCCTTTCCCAAAGCCAGTGTTGAAGCCCTCAGTTATGGTATTCCCGTGATAGCCACACGATGGAACGGATTTGTGGAAACCGTGGGTACAGCAGGGATTCTGCTGGATCTGGAATATGACCATGGGCGGGCTGATCTCAGGCCCGATGATCTGGCAAGAGCCATTATCGCGGTGTATGAAAATCCTGTTCATCCCAAAGCTTGCCGTGGCCAGATCCAGCCTTACGATGTTTCCATTCTCCGGGAAAGATACCGTGACATCGTGTCGTGCCGTGTTTCTCACAACACAGGAATCAATCTCTCCCCCAAACGAGTTCCCGGCCTTCTGGACACCCTGTCGTTCCTATGGGTGTTTACCCATACTGAGATGATGACAAGCCATTGTCAATGGGTGGGTGCCTATTTTGAATCCCTGAAAAACAATCATTCAAAGCCGACCCAGATGTGCGAAACCTTTTTTAGATTTTTTATAACAGAGGCGTTGAAAGACATCCTTACCGGATTTTATTCATTTAAATATTCCCTTGAGGATATCCGGGGTTTCACCAGTAAAAACATTCTTAAACCCTCTTTTAAAACAGATGATTTCCGTGAAAAGATGCGGCAAAGCATTTACCTGTCAACCCATACCCATTCAAAAAAAACCCTGCTCAGCATATTTTCACAGCGTCCTGACACGGAACTGTTGAAAGAAGCGTTTCTGCATTTCGATCAGACCGAGGAAGGCATTCCTGAACCGGATTATTTCCTGCCCTATGCCGATTATCTGGATGGGCAATATGCCTCTGTATGCAATTTTTACAGCAAGCATTTCAGCGCAAAGCATCCAAGACTCGATCAGACAGACAAGCTGTGTCTGTGGGCCAGGGCTGCGATAAAAAGTGATGACACCATTGAAGTCACAGCGTATCTGACCCAATGGCTTCAAGATTTTATGACTGAGCCTGAAGCCTTAAACATCCATATGGAGTATCTGAAGCTCCTGATCCATGGAAAGGATACTCCTGAGGACCTGATCACCTGCCAGTTTGGTGTAATAAATGACCTGTGTTTTGATAGGACCCTGGCGCAACACGTTGAGATTTTGGCCCATGCCCGATAAAAAACTCATCCTGATACACCCGCCCTTTTGTATGCCTGACAAACCCTATATCAGCACGGCCGTTCTTTACGGTCATCTGTCTGAAAAAGGTGTTGATGTGTCTGTGCTTGATCTGAATATTGACTTTTACAGATACCATCTGGCGCAAGACAATATTGATAATGCTATGGTTTTTATTGATAAACGATTTCACGAACTGGACAGCCGAATCGCTCTGAACAGCCTGGAAATCCAGGAATACCAGAAACTGGTCCAACTCAAACAAAGATTGACAGGACAAGCACCCCCCTTTCACCTTCTGTTTAAAAACAGTCACTTGAGCAACGTGGAACAATTCAGACTTTTTGGCCTGGGCCTGGACATTGTCAACGCCCTCCATTTTCCCGAATCCCTCGATTTTATCGTCACCACAGGCTATATTCGCTACACCTGCCGGGGCAACAGATTTTCAAGTCAAGACATTATCCAGAGTATCAAAAAGCCATCGCTCTACGCATCAACCCTAAAAAAAATCATGATTAAATACCTGGGAGATAATCATCCGGAGATCATCGGCATATCGGTTTCATTTCCGGACCAGATCATGCCTGCATTTTTTGTTGCCTCCCTCATCAAAGAAATCCGGCCGGATAGCCATATTTGCTTTGGCGGAACCTTTGTTTCAAGTCATATGCGTGACATGGATAATATCCATCTATTTGACTATGTTGATTCATTTATTTTAGATGAGGGCGAATCCCCCTTACTTGAGCTTGTGAAATGCCTGTCCGAAT
This sequence comes from Pseudomonadota bacterium, assembly GCA_018818835.1. Classification (GTDB taxonomy): domain Bacteria; phylum Desulfobacterota; class Desulfobacteria; order Desulfobacterales; family Desulfolunaceae; genus JAHIRD01. Next base: position 70,761 of record JAHIRD010000148.1, on the reverse strand, counting down.
CCAGATCCTATGAGCATATTCCCGGGCTTATCTTCGCCAGAGACAATAAAATCATTAAAAACCCAGCCCCGGGAAACCCTCAGCCAAACCATGGTCTGCCTTTGCCTGATTACGGCTGTGTTGATCTTGACCGATACCTTGTCAACTCACATTCCATGGCTCTTTTGTTTCGTTTGTCCCAGGGGTGTTACTGGCATCGATGCAGCTTTTGCCGAACCGAACTGTCTTTTGTCAAACATCATGTCTGTGCACAATTTGGCCATATCACATCATGGATCCAAAAACTGGTTGACCACAGCCCGGTTAAAGTCCTTCATTTTACCGATGATGCGGCTGATCCTGAGAGGCTTGGTGATCTTTCCGCCTTCCTTCTGGAACAAAAACTACCCCTGTTCTGGGTGACAAACATGCGGTTTGACAAACGAATCAGCCGGGAGCATTTAAGCCTTTACAAAAAAGCAGGATGCCGTGCCATATATTTCGGCCTTGAATCGTGTCATGAGCGTGTTCTGAAAAAAATGAAAAAAGGGATTTCGATTCCGTGGGTTGAACACATCCTGACGAACTGCTCAGACATTGGAATTCCGGTGCATCTGTATATGATCGTTGGATTTCCAACTGAAACCGAACACGAGGCCCTGGAATCATTTTCCAGGGTTTATGAATGGAAGAAACAGGGCCTGGCAAGCCAGGTTATTTACAATGTGTTTGAAATTTCAGGATGGTCGGATATTGCATTAAATCCTTTGGATTACGGGATCACCGGCATTGTGCCCTCCCCGTCCAGGGATTTAAGTCCTCCGGTATCAGATTTTACAGGCAAGGGTATGCTGCGGGAAAAAGCCAAATCTCTGTGTCTTGATTTTATCACCCGGCTCAATGATATGGGCACATATACAAAAAAAGATATGATGGATCTGTTTATATCAGACACCCCACAAAATAGTGCCCATGGCATACAGACACGGTATGATGTCAGAACAATCCAAACCACGGTGACTCAGCTATACAAAAATCACCCGTCAAAGGATATACAGTTCAAAGCTGTTCCTGGTGTCACCGTACTGAGCAGGACGCATCCATAACGAGGTCACCTATGAGTTTCACCTTATGGTTCACGGGCTTGCCCGGGTCGGGAAAAACGACAATTGCAAAAGGCTTGAAACAAAAGTTACATGACGCAGGCCAGTACATTGAGTTGATTGAGTCGGACCTCATGGCCGAATATTTTACAGGCCTTATTCCCATTGACAAAAACGGACGTCAAATCGTGGTCAGTGCAATGGCTGTCTGCGCAGAACATCTAAATAAAAACACCATTCCGGTCATTGCAACAAGCACAACACCCCTAAACAAAGACAGAGCTCACATCCGGTCTGTCATCTCTTCCTTTTTCCTGGTTTATTGCCATGCAAGTGAGAAAACCGTACGTCAAAGAGATCCCAAAGGTCTGTATGGCCTGGCTGACAATGGCCTGCTCATGGATTTTCCCGGCCCTGGAGGTGTGTATGAGCATCCCCATGATGCGGATATCGAACTCAATACCGATAAATATGATCCGAATCGCTGTGTGGACGATGTGATGGCTTTTTTGCACCAACGCGGGTTAATGCAAAAATAAATTCAATATGAAAACAGCTAAACGTGGAGGGCCCCTTCTCAACACGACCACTCAGTCCATCCCGTCCATAATGTCCACACCACCAGACCTAAACAACCAAAACCCGGTCAAGCACTATATCTTTCAATGATTTCCCTGCCAGATAATCCTGTTTCCCACGCATGCCATTACTGAGTCCTGTATCAACAACATATTCCGGGTATGCCAACATCCATTTATCACAATCCGCAAGTCCGTCATGGGCAATTTCAATGGCCTTGGCTGCGAAATCCCTTAATCTGCCGTTTGCCATGGACATTTCCATGGCAATGGTTTTCAATTCAGAAAAATCGTCCGGAAGATGTTTTAATGCCTCATCCATATTGATCAACAACCCCTTCATTAAAGCGCAGACAGATATAACGACTGAATCGGCAACCTTATCGCCTGCGGTTTGCCTGATGAATTGATCGGGCAGATTGTTACCCGGTGCCCGCATCTCAATGTAAATATTCTCAGCTATGTGATCGAAATTATCAAGTTTATTCATAAATTCAGATGGCCGGTAAATATCCTTAAGAACAAACCTGATCCTGGCATCCGTGAACTTTGAGAACTGATAATATTCCTGATGGTATACAACGGGCTCGATAAATCGTTTTTCCCCACGGATGATGCCGATGGCATCAACGCCCCGTGATGCAAAAAAATCATCGTAGGTCACAGGCGAAACAGGGGCATACACATCACCGCAGGCCTTATAGTGGGAATACGTACCCGGAAGTGCATGGATAAAATTATCACCGTATATCCATTGGAAATAATCTTTAAGGGATGTGAAGTAGACTGTTCGTTGTCCTGCATTCCGGTCAGACGGATAATTGCAGTGTTCAAACATTCGCGTCCATAACGTGAGTCTATTCTCGATATATTCAGTGACCTGTCCCCCTTCAAACGGGCTGTTGGCATAGATGGCAATAAAAGCTGAGGCGAACCCTATCATGATATTGAGCGCATCCACAGCACGTTTGGCACTGACACCGAAACTGGGGCTCATTTGGGCTTTGGCATCAATACCACAGCTATGATCCCAGCCACGAATATTCCGCCAGTATTGATAGATGGGCCTGGGAATACACATTTTGTGATATAACTCGGGAGATATGTTGACATAGGGGTGCTCTGAAAAATTAACAAGGCCAAGCCCTGAACACCTTAAATGGTTGGACAGCTTGATCAGCTTGATATTTATCCGTTTATTCAGACCATTCAGGCTTTCCACAGGTCCAATGGATAATTCCGGCAGGTTGAACCCATTATCAAATTTCGTATGCTCACAGTATTTCATGGCGGTGGATTCCCCTGTTCCCAGGTCCACCACAGGCATTTCAAGCTCAATTCCACATGTTGAATTTATCACGTATTTCTCCTGTTGATCAGCACGTAACACGCTGTTGCAAAAAAATAGAACCCTCCAAGCATCTGGATGCTTGTCTGGAAGCTGTAAAATGAGAAAAGGACTCCAAGAACAAGAGGGCCGAGCATTTGTCCAAGTTTATCAAACACCCGTTGGGTTCCCACGGCAAAACCCATCCCGACCTCACGGGTGACATCCTGGGCATGAATAAGAAGGGAAATAGCCGGATTGGCTATACTGCCAGCCACGCTCATAAAAAACAAAGCCAATGACAATGCAAACATACCACTTAAATACTTGACCAGGAAAAGTCCGATTGTTCCTGAAATACCTGCAAGCACTAAAAAAATCTTTTTGTTTTTCGATTTATCCGTCAGGCTTCCCAGAAAAGGTCCCAGATATATAACCGTCATCCCATAAATCATCATAACCCGGCCTGTGGTTGCCTTGGACACATGCAAGGAATTCAGGATAACCGGAGTGGCAAACAGCAGGATACCCATCTGGGCAAGGGAAAATGGTAAAAGGCTGAACAGAAGAATAGATAAAATGCTTTTGTTGGACAGATATATACGGGCCTTGGACAGGCTTTCTCCTAAATTGAGTTTAGAATGATGACCCTCTGGTTTTTGAAAGAATGGCACCATAAAAATCAAGACAAAAACAGCAGAAAGAAAAAGCACCATTCCTGAAAAGCGGAACACTGCGGCATAGCCGAGACGATCAGCGACCAAGCCCCCCACAGCCCCCCCACATATATAGCCTGAATAAATCCCGGCAATCAGTGAGGCACTCCCCCGGCCCAGATTTTTACCTCTTGATGCGTTGAAAAGAAAGCCCTGGGCCGATATCCAGGAAAGCCCATATCCAAATCCGGCAAGCCCACGGTAGAGAACGAATTCAGAAGGGTTTCGTGCCATGGATGATAATAGGGCGGCCATGATACTCAGGAAAATTCCAGATAAAAAGGGTTTATGCCAGCCCGACCTGTCAGTCCATCCTCCGGCAAAAAACGAGGCCACAAGTGCTGCAAGAATCTCCATGGAAACAGGAATACTGGTCAACAGATTGCCCCTCAAGCCCCAATAATTCTGCCCAGCTGTCAGCTGATCCATGAAAACCGGAATAAACGATATACCCATCATGGCGCCAAAAAAATATATAGCAATAGCCGTGCGGATGTACCCGACAGAAAACTGACGTCGCTCATTCTCATCGTTTGCAGAATGAATATTGATGTATATCAGTAGAAATATAACCAGTTCAGTGACAAATAGAAGTGAAAGTCCCATGACCGTCACAGAATCCAAAATCAATTCTTTTATCTTCGAACGAATATAGGACTGATTCAACCCGGCCCTTATCTCACCACCCTCTGGTAAGGCATGTTTAAGATCATATGCATGAGTCACATTGCCCCATCGATAAAGGGACTTTCCGTTCTGGACGATATTTATAAAAGCCAGTTCAGGGAGAGCGTCCACGCTTTTTTTCAATCTTAGATCCATGCCGTTCAGTTCATTAAAAGCAATTCCTTTTTCAGAAAGGTATAGAATATCGTCCCGATGAATTTTCGTAGCATCATCGACAACTTCAAAGGCCATATTTCTATACGTGATCACCTGGCCACGGACGCTGTCATATGTATAATAAGCCTGGCAAAGAACAATGGATATAAAAACAATGGCCATGATTCTTCTCTTGGGAATATGGTCATCGCCCTTGCCCAGAAAAAATCTTAATCCGGGCAACAACAACACAAGAACAGCAACCATGCTGTATCCAATCGGCTTGAAGCCTGCCTTCACAGCATCACGGACTGCGCTGTTCACCCGTTCTTTTTTAAAGGAAAACACGCAGGTCCCGGTGGTGGATTCCCCCTCTTTTAAGTGGAATTTAAATCGGTAGTAAGGTGTTTGTTCAGTCAGTTCCTGGGTCAATCCATTGATGTTTGTCATCACAGCGTTGGGCTCATGGGTATAGAGCAGGGACCCTTTTTTAGAAAAAATTTCAAGATTGTCAATGCGTCCCGAAACGTCAACAACGTCGGACATCATTTTTTCCATACCAAGGAATTTTTCCAGGGACTTTCCGAATCGGAGAGCCATGGAAATGTTTTCTGAAAAATCTTCTGAAAAAACCCTCATGTGAGATGTATAAAAGGCCAGTTGATTATTCTTGAATGATATGATGCCAAGACCCAGTAAAAAGGCTTCGGAGAGAATCATTACCACCAGGGTCATTAAAACAAACGTGACCTTGTAATTTTTTTCAGGCTTGGGGAATGCTATTTTTTTCTGATATGACGATTTCAATTCTGGCCTCTGAAATAAATGGATGATGGTTTTACCTGAAGCGTTTTACATATCGTTCCTGTGATCTTTAATCATGGTGTTACCGCACGATTTCGTCTGCCACGAGAAGGATATCCACCGTTGGCTTGAATCCGATTTTTTCTGCCGTTGTCATATTAAGTACAATTCGTGCTGGAGATGTGTAGATCTGCCCGATGTTCCGAGGCGTTTCCCCTCTTAATATCCGGGCTGCAACCCTGGCGTGAAATTGACCAACAAATTTATAACCGGCCTGGGATATACTCATCAATGCGCCGTTTTTCACCTCATCTGCACCCAGTTGCGAAAACGTCGGTATTTTATGATCATTGAAACTATGTATAGAGTATTTAAAACCCATCAACGTATTCCCCCTGTGCACGGTTATGTATACAGCATCAACCTTGTCTGCAAAATTTTCGCTGCAACGGATCACGTTCTGCTCAGCAACCGTTATATCAACGCCTGAAAAAGGGGCTTCGCACAAAACAAGCTCAAAATTCAAATCGATCGACTGCTGTTCCAGGTCGTCCATTGCTGCGTAAGTCCTGCCCTCGGTTGAATTTTCATAAATAACCCCAAGTTTTTTAAAACCTATAATCTCATGGAAAATTTTGATCTGTCGAAGATATCTGTCCGGGTCAACCGTTGCATGAACATGATCAAAGCCAGAATCCTCGGTACTTTTGATAATGCCCGCGCCAATGGGGTCACTGGTGGAACCTATCATCACAGGTGTATGATGCATGGAATTAGCAAGATCCTGACCTGCCCATGTGCCCATGGCAATCACAAGGTCAAACTCTCCGGCTTTACTCAAAAAATCCTGTTGGGTTGACAATCTCAGGGTTTTATCAAAATCTCTGGGGGAAAAATACCCATCCTTGGCAAACTCGATATATGGACTCGTGAGGGTTTGACTGGCCCAGAGCCAGAATTTTTTATGATCTTTTCCAAAATCAGGCAATTCAGTGGACTCTATCCAGCCCAAGTCCATGAGGCCAATCAAGGTCTGCTTCAAAATGGTAAGATAGTCAGGATACTGTCCACCCTCGTAAAAGGCCAGACGATATCGTGAATTATCCGGTTTTAAAACAGGCGCGACATCATCGGCGAAAACAGAGGCCACCATGAGCACACATACTGAAACGAATAATATAATGCGTTTCGGCCATCCCATTTCGTTAAATCCATGATTTTAAAGTAACAATCGACATGTGTTATTGCTGGACGTCACAGGTTGATGAAAATCAATTGATTGTCATATTGATATAGCGTATATTAAAAAAATTGTCGAATCAGTTTTATTCAAAATCCGATATCCCTATCTCACGCATCAAATCATTGATGTTTTTTCCTGTGGTTGAGAGTTCTTCTTTATAAAAAGATAATCAGACCGACGTCTAAAAATACAGGGTATAACATGACGTAAAATCACTGTTTTGCTTTATTCCCTAACAATTAACCCGTATGTGGAGGAATGTGCAATGTATCCAAAAACAATGTCAATCCATAAGAAATGGAACCCAGGGAGTCAATCCACCGAACCGGTCGAGAATGGCGTTTCTTTCATGTCGAAAGGCGATGCAACCCGCCAATGGATGAAGCCGACACGGAAAAAACGGGTGATTTCAACGCGAGCCTTCCGGCGGCCAGTTTTTTTTATAATCGCCGTATTTCTTTTTCTAAGCGGGTGCAGCAGCGACAGCTCTGATCAGGCACCCTCATCACTCAGTTACACCACCGGCACAGCAGTCTATGCCACAGGGATGCTGATTCTCTCTAACAGCCCGACAAACTCCGGTGGAAAAGTTACTTCATACACTATCAGTCCGGCTCTTCCGGCGGGACTCAGCCTGAATTCAATCACAGGTGTTATCAACGGAACCCCCACAACCCCTGTAGCCGAAACCAGCTACACCGTCACCGCGACAAACTCCGGAGGTAAGACAACGACAACCCTGACCATCTCCGTGAGTGATACAGCCCCCGGACAGGATCTGCCAAATATGGGACAGCGGATCACACCACTGGCCCCTCTCGGAGCACAGTTCGACACGTTGAACCCCGACCTGGAGGACAGGGAAAACTGGCTGGCGGGACAGGCCGTCACCTCTGTGGTGAGTCCCGATTATCATACCATGCTGGTTCTGACCAGCGGGTATAACCGTGTCTATGATGCCCTCTCCCCCTACCCCCTCCCCTATCCCTACCTGCCCGACTCGAATGAGTACGTGTTCGTCTACGATATTACATCGGGTCTACCGGTAAAAACGCAGGTGGTGCCGGTGGCGAATACGTACAACGGGATTACCTTCGATCCGTCCGGCACAACGTTTTACGTGTCGGGTGGCATTGATGACAACATTCAGACATTTACCCTGAACGGCGGCACCTGGGAGCCAGGAGAGGTTCTTGAGCTGGGCCATACACTGGGCGGCAATGGCCTTATCGGTCAGACGGATGCCGGACAGGGCTCAATCAACCTTCAGGTGGGCGTAAAAGCATGTGCTGCCGGCGTGGCAATTTCCAGTGATGGCCTGACGCTGGCGGTGGCAAACTACTACAATGATTCAATCACTCTGTTCACCGGCGGGACAGGCAGCTGGTCCGACGGAACGCATTTCGACCTTCGCCCCGGCAAAATCAATGTGGCCAAGACCGGAGTACCGGGAGGCGAATATCCTTTCTGGGTCACATTAAAGGGCCAGGGGGACAACACCACGGCCTATGTATCCAGTATCCGTGACCGCGAAATCGTTGTGGTGAATGTGAATGCGGTCCTTAATCCGGATGAGACAGCAAAGGTCACAACCCGGATTTCAGTCAAAGGCCAGCCCGGCAAAATGGTGCTGAACGCGGCCCAGACCTTGCTGTATGTGGTTGAGGACCAGTCGGATACGGTGGATATTATTAACACCACCACAAATAAAATCGTCAAATCCATCCCCGTCATCGCCCCGGCGGCCCTTATCCCTTCACTGCTGGCCCAGTATACGGGGGCGAACCCCAACAGCGTGACGCTTTCACCGGATGAAATGAAACTTTACGTCACCAACGGCAATCTCAATTGCGTCGCCGTGGTTGATCTTGGCGACAGCAATCAGGTCGTTGGCCTTATTCCCACCGGCTGGTACCCGAACTCCGTCAGTTTAAGCGAAGACGGCAACACCCTTTATGTCGTCAACGGGAAGTCTCCCACAGGCCCGAATCCCAATTTCAGTTACAGCTACGGTCCGCCAGATTTCACGACGGGATTTTATTCGAATGAGTACAATCCCCAGCTGATTAAAGCCGGTCTGCAGACATTCACTCATCCAAGCACAGAACAATTGACAGCATTAACCGTGCAGGTCGGCATTAACAACAGGTTTGCCAGTATCCTCAGCGATGAAGACAACGCCATCCTTTCAGCTGTCCGTCAGGGCATAAAGCACGTGATCTATATCATCAAGGAAAACAGAACCTACGACCAGATTCTCGGTGACCTGGATAGAGGGAATGGAGATCCTGCCCTGGCTATGTTTGGAGAATCCATGACGCCGAATCAGCATAATCTGGCACAGACATTTGTCACCCTTGACAACTTTCTTGACACCGCCGAAGTCAGCAATGACGGCTGGCCCTGGTCCACATCGGGACGTGCCCCGGACGTGATCGAACGCCAGTTCGCTGTGGCCTACGCGGGACGAGGCCTCAGCTTAGATTCTGAAGGGGTAAACCGTAATGTGAACGTTGCACTCCCGACCCTGGCCGAACGACGTGCCGCCAGCCCCCTCACACCGGACGATGAAGACCTTCTTCCTGGCCAGACGAATGTGGCCGCACCGGATGGTCCGAACAATGAAGTGAATACCGGATATCTTTGGGACTCGGCACTCAGGGCAAATCTCACGGTCCGCAATTACGGGTTCTTCATAGACACAACCCGTTATGCAGCAGCCCCCTTTATTCCCCTGATCCATGATCCGGCCACGACCGGCACCATCGTGGCCTACCCGTCAAGTGCGTCCCTTGCCCCGTTCACCGATCCGTTCTTCCGGGGTTTCGACAACTCCTTTCCTGATTATTACCGATTCAAGGAATGGGAGCGGGAGTTCGACACCAAATACATCAATGGGGGAGAAACGCTTCCATCCCTCAGTCTTGTTCGTTTCATGCACGATCACACCGGGAATTTCGGGTCTGCCATTGATCTCGTCAACACTCCGGAGCGACAGGTGGCCGACAACGATTATGCGGTGGGCCTGCTTGTGGAAAAGATCTCAAAAAGCAAGTATGCCAACGACACTCTAGTCTTTATCATTGAAGACGACGCTCAGGACGGTGGAGACCATGTGGATTCACACCGCAGTGTCGCGTTCGTGGCCGGTGCCTATGTAAAACAAGGTGCCGTGATTTCCTCCCAGTACAACACCATCGACTTCCTTCGAACGATTGAAGAGGTTCTTGGTCTTCCGCCTATGAATCTGAACGACGCCCTGGCGAAACCCATGGCCGATATCTTCACCACCACACCGAATCCGTGGAGTTTTACAGCCACACCGTCGCCATACCTTTACAACACGCGACTGCCGCTGCCTCCCAAACCAGCCGGCCTGGAGGTGCCCAAAACGACACATGACGCCGCATACTGGGAAAATGCCACCAAGGGGATGGATTTTTCGTCGGAAGACAAGTTTGATTTCGCAGCATACAACCGGGTGACCTGGAAAGGATTGAAGGGCGACATCCCCTATCCCGATACACCAAGCGGAAAGGATCTGCGCAAGAACCGCAAGGATCTTCTTGCAAATCATTCGGCGTCTTTGAAAAATAGCGAGAAATAAACGACTCTGTTTCTTGTGGGGCGGCCCCTGAAGGAATAAAACGCATTGAAGCTGCCCATCCCGACGTGGATATATATGTGGCCGCCGTGGATGAACGGCTCATTGATATTTTGTTACGATTAACCGGGAGGTTGCTTTGCTGTTTTTTTCAGGTTGTGTCGCTCTGTTGATTCTGGGTTACTTTACCTATGGTAAGTTTGTGGAGACCATTTTCGGTATTGATGAAAACAGACAAACCCCCTGTTATACCATGAACGATGGGGTGGATTATATATCACTTCCGACCTGGAAGGTATTTTTTATTCAGCTCCTTGACATTGCCGGTTTAGGGCCGATATTCGGCCCCATTCTTGCCGCCCTTTATGGCCCTGTGGCCTTGTTGTGGATCGTGATAGGGTCGATCTTCGCGGGAGGTGTTCATGATTATTTCAGCGGAATGCTTTCCGTCAGAGATGGCGGTAAAAGCATTCCCGAAGTCGTCGGTTCATATATGGGGATACGGCCTTTCGAAGCACACGGCTGATTATTGCAGAGACGTTCAACATGGATCAGTCAAAGGCAGGCAAACGACTTCTGATTTCAATGCCTCTTTTTATTGCCGCGTTTATGATCACTCAGGTTGATTTTGAAATTGTCTGGAGATATTTCGGATGGTCAAATCAGATGCTCTCCATGCTTGTGTTATGGGCGGCGGCCATATTCCTTGCAAAGAATAAAAAATTCCACTGGTGGATTACGATATGATTCGTCTGGATTCGGATAAAGCCAGGGAATTGCTGGATTACATAAAGAAAAACGATCCAATGGAGCTTTCACATTGAATATGGACAAACGGGTTCAAACAAAAATATTTATCTCTGTCACCATTGCATCTTTCGCTACAACCTATATTGCGGCGGCGTTTAATATCGCACTACCTGCGATTGGCCGGGATTTGGGAATGGCCCGAATGATATGGTTATTTTCCGACGGTTGCGATTCGGACCCTTACCGGAATATGTGAAGAATCAAGACTTGGTTTTTGACCGTTGCAATGGACCACAAACCCGGTTCAATGCGACAGATATTTTATTCACATGATGTTTTCCAAAAACATCTTTGATATCGCCCGGAAAAAGGCTGGTGGAAACCCGAAAATGGCCCGCTGGATTTCGCCGGTGTATTTGGTGATGGAGAATTTCACCATCCCTACTATTCACTGCGCCGTATCTGGCGCGCCCAGTCTCTGGTTGCGCCTTCTCTGAAACAGTCTCCCTGGTTGGACGGGTCCTTGACCCGGGCGTATCCCTTTGCCATTAAACCGGACAACAAGCTATCGGTGAAAGACCTGTTTACTGTCCATCGTGACAACTACGAAGGAACGGAATTTGATCTGACTAAAGGCCTTGCTGCCGGACCCTTCGGGAACCCCAACCGTTTCGAAGGTCAGGCCGAAGCCATGGCCGGCAAAGAAGGCAAACTGACGGCTGTCATTGGAGAATTCGAACGGCCTTTGAATATTTACCGCTGCGTATATGCCTATGTGAATCAGTCGCGCCATTGGCTGCCTGACGCCATCGGCGGTGTGGTGTGATTTGGACCGGACCGGCCGGCAACCTCTGTCCTTATGCCATTCTATGCCGGAGCCCTGGATTTGCCGGATGCCATCCAGAAAGCGGATATTCTCAGATTTGATCGCAACAGCTTATGGATGGCGTTTAACTATGTGGCCAATTATGCCATGCTGAAATATTCATACATGACCATTGCACTATGGCTTGAGCGTATATTTTCTCATTTTACGATATTTAATATTCTTGAGAAGCCAGTCATATCAAGGACTTCTTTAACCGTATCATTGATGTTTTTGAGTTCCAGCCTGGTACCCGATGAATTGGCGTGTTTCTGAGTTGTGAGCAGAACTCTCAAGCCGGCGCTGCTGATATACTCCAGGGTTTCAAAATCAAATATCAAATTGAAATTCCCTTCCTTTTTGATGCTGTCAATTTCATTTGACAACTGGACGCAGGTCAGAGAATCAAGTCTGCCGGAAATAGTTAATTTAATAGCATCTGCTGTTTGTGTTTTTGAAATTTCCATATTATTCCCTCACTGTCATCGTTAGTATATTTTTACCATTTCCCCATAGATAGTCACGGTTTTTAGTTATATTCCTGACTATTGTCACTCCTATGTCATCTGCCATATCAGGATCATCCTCCATGGACAGACATCGGGCAATCGCTATTCTTTGTTTCTGGCCACCTGAGAGTTCATCAGCAAAACTGTCGGCTTTTTCCGCAAGCCCGACGAGTTTAAGCAACTCAATCGCTTTTTTCTCTGCTGCGTCCTTTGTTTTGCCAAACAGTTTTATGGGGCCGATTGTCAGGTTTTCAAGAACGGTAAGATGAGCAAAAAGATTAAATGACTGAAATACCATTCCCATGTTCTGACGCATCCTGGGCACAGACGGTAAATGTGATTCAATGCCCATTCATAGATAGCATCTCCTGATGGGAATTAGTCAGAAGTATATCGTAAAGGGTAAGGCCTTACTTTTATTATAATATTATATGTGAAAGGCGGGTTTGTGTCAACAGCACTATTTACGGGCTGGTTTGATCTTGACTTGGCAAGGACATTAATATAAATTCTTTTATCGTCATGTCATTCAATATTGAAATACGTTTTTCCTTCCATTTATTTTAAACAGCCATTTACCCGTACATCTATACACACTCATAATAAAAGGAGTCCATCATGATTAAAAACATTTTGTTAATTATTATTATGACCACCGTATTAAGTGTTAATGCCATGGCACAGGATGATCGGAAAATTCCTGATCTTAAAGGGGCCTGGGAAGGCACTGCTCAAATGCATTACAAAGAACACGGCCATATGAAACCCGAAGGAAAAGTTACAGAATTAGTTGTGGAGTCTCAGGAAGGCCAGATGTTTCATGGGCACCATTCATGGAAACACAAAATTTCAGGCAAGGACACGTTTTCGGGTGTTATTGATAATGACGGAATAACCTTTTACATGGTTGGCCATGAAGAAGGCATCTACATAGGCAAGTTTGAAAATGCGGACACTTTCACGTTATACATCCTAAAGCCAAGCGGGAAGAGTCCCAGGGCCGGGCTTGCTTCATACAAGCGTGTCAAGCATTAAAGCAATTAATTGATAGAATAAGTATGGGCCATGTCCAGTCGGTTTAATGTACCGCCTGGACAGAATTCTTGATTTACCGATTACGAAGACAGGTTGGAATAAAACCACCATCAGGTAACGTCCGGAAGCAGGCGAATGATTCCCCCATAGTGCTCATCATCCGTCCCAACATACACCTGTTTGCCTCCTTCTTTGGTTTCACGCACGGCAATACTCTCAACTTTCAAACCGTCCATGGTCGCCAGTCGCTTACTCTCACCCAGTTCAACCACGGGATTGCCTTTATCATCGGCAATCATCTTCCCTATTCGCCACACCACGCTTTTGAACGGTCCGTCATCATTTCCCGAATCGTAAGCGGAAGCAATGTAGATAAACCCGTCGGAATCAGCCGCCAGAGCACTGATGGGCCTTACACCCGCCCCTATGGGGTCTACTCCTTTATACGTCACTTCCTTGAATTTGCCGAAAGACAGGGGATTCAGTGAAAGCGGAGCCCACCTGAGCTTTGTGGATGGCTGGCCTTCCGCGCGTTCAGCATACATGAAAACCAGCTGCTGACCGACCTGGCAGACCTCGATTCCCTCCACATTCTCAATGGGCACGGGCCAGTTAACAAAAGACTCGATATTCATCTTGCCGTTGCTGTAAACGGCGTGGAAAATCCGCCGGGCATGTTCGCCTTCCTGACCGCTCTCTGCAAGCAGGAATCCTTTGCCGCCGGGGATGGGACTGGCGCTCTCCAGGTCACTGCTGGGCCCATCGGGACCAGGAAACGTCACATCAATAGACTGCCAGGTGACGCCCTCGATTTCCGACTTGGGAAGATGCAAAAGAGTGACCCGCGGCCAGTTGTATTTCGCCGGATTGCGTTTGGCATCATGAACACCGATGAACAGATCTCCCTCAACCCAGGCCAGACCACTTAAATCGGGCAGTGTTGATACGAGAACAACGCCTTGACGATGAGCAGGGTTCGTCGTGATGCAACCGATAAACAGCCCGGCACACAGGGCAATCCTCACGAAAACGGATGTCATGTCACGTGTGATTGTGTTGAATGCGTTCATGCTTCGTCTCCTTATGGATTATTCCTTTGAATTCTCACCTAATATCCTTAAAATATTCCCTTTCGCCACCTTTCTTGCTGTAACAGGTTTCAGTAAATTAAGAAGCGGATAGTACTTGGTGATTTCCTGAGGATACGTGTCCCAATGGCCCACTTTGTCCGAACCGATGATCACTCGATCAGGGAATTCTTCAATAAGGGTGGCCCATTTCCCCATGGATTCCTTGTCCCTGGCGATATAATCGGTATAGACAACCCATGAAATATCGATAAAGAGATTCGGGTAGGTTGATATAACTCGTTGCAGATTCGTTAACAGGGTGGGGACATCCACTCGCCTTGAAATTCCTGCGTGTGCCCAGATGAATGTGGTTTGAGGGTTTTCCCTTACTGCATGTTCCAGTTCTTTCAAGTAGATCGGGTCTCTTAACCAGGCGGAAGAAATATTATGGTGTATCAACACGGGCAGTCCGTGTTTAGCGGCAAGCCGATAGACACGCATCAGCGCCGGATGGTCTGCCCTTGGGGGTTCTCCGTACAAAAATGCGGTCAGATCATCGTGTCGTGACATAACCTCCCCGATGCCTTTCCAGAAGCCCGGATACATTTTCAACGCCGCTTCGATCTGCTCGGCAGCATTCATATCCAGCGGATTGATCCCGCAGATGAAGGGGAAAAACCGATTTCGGACCTCCGGCGATTGATTGGCAAGCTCATGGGCAAGAATGAAATCGGTGCCGGAGTAATAGTATACGGGGGCGTCTGTGTCCATATAATAAGCTGGACGCACAGGGTCTGATTCTGTCCACATCTTGACCATCGGCATGCCAAATACCACCGCTTTTTCCACACCGGCCTTATCCATTGCCTGGGTCAAACTGACGAAGCCGTCGGTTTTCTGGGTAAAATCCAGGAAGTGGATATGATTATCAACGATGCCATACCGGGTGGTCACGTTTTCACCGGCATGAACACAAGAAAGCATGGATACCATCAACACCAGCATCATAACAATGCGTACAAAATTTTGTTTCATCCAAACACCTTTTCCTATTTATGTTTCCTATACAATCAAAACAGGTTTACCGCTTTTGGTAATTCTGCCAGAGACTCTATCTAAAAAAGCCACGATGGTTGCCCGTAAAGAGCGTATGTCGATCACCTCGTCGATCAGTCCCATTTCAAGTAATTTGTAAGGATCTTCCGCACCGCGCATCATTTCGAGCATGGCCTCGTTTTCTATATCGTCAAAACCTCGAGATGAGAGTTTTTCTGCGACCCCTTTTCCGTAGATGGATATGACAGCCCCGGGAAGGGCAATGAAACGGTCAGGGTCAAAACCAGGGCCGGCCATGGCGTAAACCCCGGCGGTGTAATTGCGGCGCAGAACAACCGAGAGTTTTGGAATGGCGGCATTGGCAATGGTTGAAAAAAGAAGGGACGCCTCCCTGATAACACCGGCCTGTTCAACCTGCGGACCCACCATGAATCCTGCGTCATCGGCAAGAAACACCAGAGGAATGCCGAACGAATCGCAGATGGAGATAAATCGGGACGATTTTCTGCATGTCTCCGGAAAAAAAAGACCACCACGAATCGATGAGTTATTGGCTATAACCCCAACAACCCGCCCCTCTATCCTGACAAACCCGGTAATCAGTTCACGGGCAATTCCGGCCCTCAATTCGATTAATGACCCGGCGTCCGCGATTCCCCTGATCACCTCATGCGTATCAAACGCCATATTAAGATTTGCCGGAATCGTTTTTTCCAGCGCAGCTTCATCAGGTTCCGGTGGTGCATAGTCCTTTTTTTTATCCTGTATCATGCAGCTCAGATAATGCCTGACCCATGCAAACGCCTCCGCCTCGTCTGCGGCAACATGGTCAATGGAGCCCGACGTGGCATAATGCATGGAAGCACTGCCGAGTTCGGTATAATCAACAGGAATCCCGCATATTTTTTCCACAACGTCCGGCCTCCCGATACTCATTCCGGCAGATTCAACCATAACGGCGGCGTCGCATAACGCCACCGGAAATGTCAGCGCTGCCCCAAGCCTGTTGAGAACCACAACAACCTGAGGCACTTTGCCGGAAAGCCTGGCGTGAGTTGAAAACATCCGGCCCATACCGTTTTTATCCGCCAGAAGTTTTATCGGATCCTTGGGAAAAGGACTTTGATCGGCAGTTTTATGTTGTGCGGGAACATCCATGACAAAAACCATCGGAACCTTTTTCCCCAGTGCGTTTTCAAGAAGAGCCAGATGGGTCTGAAGGGCGATAAAAGAGCTTTCAGCTGAATTATCAGGGTCAATGAAAGAGGCCATGACCTCCATACCGTCCACGTTTCCGTATCCGGTCACGAAACCGTTATTTTTGCCTGGATTAAATAGCGTAAACGACTCTCTATCAAACAGTTTCTCGATCCGTGAATAAGTTGTATCAACAATCATCGGCATCACCTCTTCAGCGTTGGATTATGAATTGAGTAACTACGATTGAAGAGATCCACATATATTATTTCGGGAATAACGACTAAGTCTTCTTTCTTTCGTTTTCCCGTTATCATCAAAGCGGCTTCAAGACCCGCAAGGGCACCGGAAAGTTGAGCAGATGCGCCGTTCGTTGACAAATAAGGGATTCGACCTTGCTCAAAATCACTGTAAAATGGGGGCACCCTGTCTTTCGGCATCAATGTGTCTATCGGCAAACTGAAATTTTTGTAAAGACCGGGATCGGAAGGTGCTCCGTAATAGTCTTCCATGGTCATACCGTCGGGGGAAAAAACCATCAGAGTTGCACCAAAACCGGGTATGGGAGACGAAAGAACATACTGGCCATTGGCGCGAGAACAGGCGTGAAGCATCTGTTTATGGCCGAAACCGGCGTAATCGATGGCATCGATGACGATATCGGCGCCGTTTACAAATTCTTCAATGTCTTCCACCCGTTCGGCGGCTTTCGTATATGTTTTTATGGTCACGTAAGGATTGATATCTTTCAGGATTTTAGTGGTTGCCGCGGCTTTGTTTTCACCAATGGTACTCATCAACGCCCCGTACTGACGGTTTAGGTCCGGTTCGTCGAAAACGCCGGGGTCCATAATACGCAGTTCGCCGATTCCCTGCCGTGCAAGTGCCACGGCCTGGTAACTCCCAACACCTCCCACTCCGGCGATTGACACAACGGATTTCCGCAACGCCTGCTGTTCTTCAATGGTGAAAAGACCTATGTTTCTTGTATATATGTCGTCGTATTTTATCATTTGATAGCCTCTTTTCCTTTTTTTAGTGTTTGTTCACATCCGAAGCTCTCACATAATTCAACAGGTTCATCGCACTCTGAGAATAGGGTTTTATCATATCGTAATTGATATCCAGATTATTCATGTATTGCAGAATCAGTTCATGCTTGTTGTTCAGGCCGAACGGCTGAACGCCGCAAAAGAAAAACCCCAATGGCTCGCACTGCCGGGCAGCAAAGGGCGTGGCCGGGTCTTCCATATCGAAGTGGATAAAAATAGCATCCACATGTTTCAGGCAGAGGGTATGAACGGTGGATTTTAATTCATTCCCGATATCGACCCCGATGGTATGAACGTCCACATCGGCGACATTAAGAACGGGAACCACATCCACAGTGATCCGGCTCTGAATGGCCGTGGGTTCTGTTTCGACTGAGGCACATTGCACAGCGATGTTTAACGATCCGAACAGATCGGATATGGTGCGTTGATGACTCAACGGGACAAAAATCTTTCTTTCGCCGTCTTCACAAATCCGGCGGTATAACAAAAGACCGGCCTCCTTCTGCCTGACTTTTCCGGTGAGTGCCTTAAAATCGATATCATCGGGGAACAGCGAGAGAAAGATCCCGCATACTGCATAGCCCATGGAATCTGCGACTTTTTGTGAACCGATGTGGCTCGTCACAGCCCTTCCAATGGTTCCGAACAATATCCGTTCTTTTGCTTTTTCATGGCAGAAATTCGTTAATGCATTAAACGCCCCGGACAATCTGTATTCCGGTTTGATGAAACCGACACCGACCTCTGCAACACGGTCTTCTGTTTTTTTATATTTCAACGCAATATGGCCCATAATGTTGCCCGAGTGTTTATCGGCCGCGATAAATGAGACCAGTTTCCCAGTCCGGTTCATTTCAACAATCTGATCGGGATAATAGATGTATGGCTCATACGTGTAACCATAGGCTTTATAGGCGCACCGTGATATTTCCAGCGCATCCTCTGGCCGGAACGGACGAATCTCGTATGATAAATTCTCCCTGGTGACATCCGGCCTGCTGTTGACCAGCACCTCATTCCCGGAGTGGTCCATTATCCCTTGTATATGGCCGCCCTTAATATGCTTGACCAGGGTGAGCGATTTACCGTCACGTCCGAGGTTTTCAAATATCACATCGTCCATCATCTTTTTCATCAGAAAGACCCCCAGACCGTCCGTATCCAGTGTGTTTTCGAATTGCTCCGGATCGTAGCCCGCAACACGGTCAGGACTGAAGGGCATTCCCTTCTCGAAAAGGGTGATCATGAAATCCGATTCTGTGAAACGGATCGATATCTTGAATGTTTCCTCAGACCGCCCTTCAAAGGCATGCTTTATCACGTTGGTCAACGCCTCTTCTGCCGCCACTTCTATTTCGTTGAGCCCTGATTCGGAAAAACCGCAGGATGCCGCTGTAGCTCTTATAAACGCAATGGCCGGATTGACAAATCTCAACTGGGACGGAAGGATAATAACGGATTCGACGGGTTTCATAGTGTATCTCCAATAACTGAAGTTATTTTCTGCACGGTATTGCGGTCCAGTGCTCCAACATCCGGCACTGGTCTCAGTCCGGAAAATCAATTATGCGCCCTTGTAATGCACAGCCACCATGGTCACATCATCCGATTGGGGCGCGCCATTGGCATGTCCTGTGACCTGGGCACGGATGGAATGAATCATTTCGCTGAGGTTTTCTTTAGGGCTCATCTGAAGGGCCGTGAGCAACCGAGGTTCTCCGTACAGTTCCCCTGACAGATTCACCGCCTCGGTCACTCCGTCGGTGTAGAGGAAAAGCGTATCCCCGGGCTGCAATGTGAGCCGCTCTGTTTCGTAGTCGCTATCCGGCATGGGTCCCAGCACAAAACCGGCTTTCACGGTGAGATAGCGTATCCCGGATGATTCGATGATCAACGGGGGGTTATGTCCGGCATTGGAAAAACGTACGTCTCCTGTTCGTGTATCAAGGATAGCGCAGAATACCGTTGTGAACATGCAGCTGTCATTATCGGCCGCAAGAATGTTATTCACACTGGCCAGTATCAGGTCCGGCTCTCCCAGTCGTTGCCCCTCGGATTTCAACAGGGTCTTTGCCACCATCATATACAATGCGGCTGGCACGCCCTTGTCGGCCACATCGGCAATCAGGAAACAGAGATTGGTGTCGTCAATGAAGAAGAAATCGTAGAAGTCACCCCCCACCTCTTTCGCTGGATCCATGGAGGCGAATATGTCGAACTCGGGACGATCGGGGAATGCGGGGAAAATCCGGGGTAACAGACTGGCCTGGATATCGGTGGCCACCTTGAGTTCACTCTCGATCCGCTCCTTGGCGGCGGTGGTTTCGGTCAGGTTCCTGATGTATTCTTTCAACGCGATGGTCATGGCGATAAAGGACCGGGTCAGCTTTCCCACCTCATCCCTTGACCTTACCTGGGGTAACTCCGCATCAAAATCACCCGCTGCGATGACTTCAGTTGCATCGGCCAGCGCATGAAGCGGAGCGGTAATCGAACGGGAAATCAACGCCACCGCGGCCGCAAGCAGCATAATCCCGACCAGGCCCATAACACCCACCATCATGGTCAATGAACGCACCTCTGCAAACAGTTCCGCCTCAGGAAATACAACCGCCAATGTCCAGCCGGCGGATAGAATCGGTGCATAATACATCCAGCTTTTGATGCCCCGGGTATCTGTATACGGAATAAAACCGGAATCGCCATGAA
This sequence comes from Pseudomonadota bacterium, assembly GCA_018818835.1. Lineage (GTDB taxonomy): Bacteria > Desulfobacterota > Desulfobacteria > Desulfobacterales > Desulfolunaceae > JAHIRD01. The sequence goes on along the minus strand of JAHIRD010000148.1, from coordinate 50,339 downwards.
TCATCTTTCTGCCAATATCACGAAGGATCGGATTGTTCCGCGACTCGGCAAGACTGAAGATCGTCTCATTCATGATCATCCCGGTGTCAGGGTGGGTAACGATCGTCCCGTTTCGTGACAGAAGAAAACTGTATCCGGTTTTCAGCACCTTGATGGATGCGACAATGTCCGTCAGCCATCCCAGAGACACATCAGCAACCACCACCCCCCGGAAATGCCGATGATCACCGGTCCCTTCATAGAAAGGAATCGAACAGCTGGTCATCAGCATCTCTCCACTGCCTTCATCAAAATACGGCTCACTCCACACCCTCTTCCCTAATTCTTTGGGTATCTGGTACCAGTCCAGAGTGAGAAACTGAAAATCCTCTTCCGCAGCTGAGATAAGCCGACCATTTTTTCTGTAGAAATAAGGCACCACGGGTACGGCTTCGATAGCGGCCTCATTCGGTTCGAAGGCTGAGCCAACGCCATAAATTTCTTTGTTCCCGCCTAATGTGTTCTTTAGTAGTGTGTTTAGTGATTCTTCATGGTAGTTCCCTGTTTCCAGAGAACAAACCACCCCTTCAGCCACTTTGCCGATGGATGACAGTTCCATCTCAACCCTGTTCACAGAGGCAAGAACGATGTTCCGGGCATTCTTCTCCAGCTCACGTTGCAGCACACCACAGGAACGATGGTAGAAATACCCGATGGTGGCCGTAAATATCAGGGAGCTGAATACTGTAATAATTAGAACCAGTTTAAAGGTGATACTTCTATTTGCTCGCATCGGACCTCCCTGTAAAGTCATCGAAGCCAGGAATGGTTTTGATCAGGCCTTGACGATGCAATTCTGCACCCACAGATTTAAAATCCGAGGGATTCAACTGGCCCATCTTTTTGTTGCCAACCGGGGGCAAAATCAAGTCATGCATCCTGTCCAGCATCCACTTCTGGTGTGCGCGATTGGCAGGAATGTGTTCCGTTTTCATATGGCGCAGAACAACCATCACCGCCTCATCCGGGTGGTCAAAGGCATATTGCCATCCCTCAAGCGATGCGTCTGTAAAGGCGGCTGCGCCAGCGGGATCGTTACGATAGTTTTTTTCGAGCGTATACAGCCCGTCTTCAGGGAATGTGATGCCATGGTCTTTGAAAAAAAACAGCTCCAGTTCGTCGGAGTTGACACCGGAATCTATGATGGTGTGATACTCATTATACCACATGGCGGATGCCACATCGATGCCGCCGCAAAGGAAGAGGTTCACGGTATATGATTGTGGAATGATTCGGACATTCAGGTGGTATTTTGTGAAGAATGCCTGGACCGGCAGGGCCAGATCGCCAGGCCATACTCCGACCTTCCTGCCCTGCATGCTCTCAGGAGTGCTGATCCCGCTGGTTTTTCTGGCTACCAGCATCATGGAGGATCTCTGAATGATTTGAGCCACGTTGACAAGCCGCCTCCCTGCCGACTGATGTTGCAGAGCCGTTGCAAGCCAGAGAACGGCGAAATCGGCCTTGCCACCCAGCAGATATTCCGAGGCGGAATGGCCCGGCCCCCCGTTCATGATCGTCACATCGATGCCGTGTCTTGCATAAATCCCCTTTTCAGCAGCCATATAATACCCGGCAAACTGGGCCTGCGGACTCCAGAGGGGTATCAGGGACACTTTTTTCAGCGAGGTTTCGGCGGCAGTGACAGGAATCGCCACTGTCACCATCATCAGGAGCAGAGCCATCGTGCAGGATCGAATAAACGACTTCTGTCTCTCATCGTAATTTTTTCTCATTGCTGTCATCCTCTTTGTACATCCTTACAATGAAAGATCAGACGGAGAATGTTTTTGCCGTTTTCCCTTCGCCAGTCAGTATGATCGGTGAAATGCCGGATAAAATGGACACCCAACCCGCCGATTTCCCTTTCTTCAATACCCAGTGACGTATCGGGTTCCGGGATGGAGAGCAGATCAAATTCCGGACCGTAATCGGAGATTTCCAGAACAAAGGAATGGGGAAAAGGCTCAAAACCGGTAAAGCAGGCCAGTTCCACCTGGCCCGCACCGCCTTTATAAGCGTGGGTGCAGATATTAACAAACGCCTCTTCCACCGCAAGGGAGAGGCCGGTCAGTTTTTTTTGCATGACACCCGCAGCCTCGGCCTCTTTTTCCGCAAACGCCAGCGCATGGGGCAGGTGGTCCAGAGTTGCCGGAAGATCCATGGTTGAACGGACCGTATCCATCAGCCCACCACCACAGCCGGTTCCACGGTGGACTTGCCTGTCTGTTGTGTCTGAATATCCATTTTTCTCACCTCGTATAGTTTATAAAAGATTATTTCTCTGATCAGTTTTTAGTTGGTTTTTGGATTGCCCCCTGCACAGGATGCCGGATGCATTGATGAACTGATAATAAGACAGTACCACGTTGCTTTATTGCTTTAAGATTCCATACGTTCCGAATGGAAATTTAAAATCAGTTGATAATCATCCGGGGTATCCATATCCATAAAAACACCGGGATCATCCACGGGAATCCGAATTACCCGACGTTGATGGGTCTGGATGATATCCCGTAACGTGCCGCCGTGATGAATGTGCTTTAAACGTTCCGTCGGGAAAATCACCGGATGACCGTTTCTCTCCTGATAGATCGGAATAATGATGCTTTCGGGAAAGACGCGATGCGTTTCCATGAGTATTTTCATGGTTCCGGGTTTCACCAGAGGATGATCGGAAAGGCAGATCATCACGCCCGTTGAACTCGCACCCATGGTGGCAAGACCCACACGAACGGAATCGGCCATGTCGGCGTTGGGCAGATCATTTTTCACCACATCCACCTCCAAATTCCTAAGTGCCTGCCGAATGGCGTCTTCGTATTTTCCCACCACCACCATTATCCGGGAAACGCCTGCCTGGGTCAGCGCTTCCACACAATGGACAATCACCGGCTTCCCCGCGATGACCAGAGTCTGTTTGCAGAACCCCATTCGACGGGACTCGCCCCCGGCAAGAAGAATGGCCGTCACGCGATCAGACATGTTTCTTTTCCCTTTGCGGATTTTCCAGAAATCGCTTCAAGAGAGCACCGGCCACCGTCCGACGGTAATGGGCAGAAGCTCTGATGTCATTAATGGGTGACAGGGATGCGGTTGCCTCCGCCACTGATTTTTTGATGGATTTCGTATCAAGACGGTTGCCTGTCAGAGCGTTTTCCGCATTGATCGATCGTGCCACGGTCGGCGCGACACTTCCCCATGCAAAACGTGCCTCAGCCACGGTTCCATCTTCATCAAACCTCAACCTTCCGCAAAAACTGGCCACAGCAATGGCCAGCGATCGTCTTAGACCTACCTTTTCAAAACAGTGGGACTGGAATCCATCATCTAGGGGAATCCGGATTTGTGTCAGAATTTCATCTTTTCTTATATCGGACTTGCCTGGACCGTTAATAAATTCAGAGATCTTTATCTTTCGTGTTCCTCCGGGTGAAACAAGCACAACCTGTGCGTCCGCCACATAAAGGGGCGAAAGTGAATCCCCCGCCGGTGATGCAGTGATGATATTACCGCCAAGAGTCCCCATGTTTCTGATGGCCGGTCCGCCGATGGTTCCGACAGCCTTTGCCAGCATCGGGGCATGGTCCTGCACCAGCGTATGGGCCATGATGGCTGAAAACGACGCCCCGGACCCGATGCACAGATCTCCGTTTGCCATGATTATATCGGCAAGTTCCGGGATTTTAGACAGCAGAATCAACGGTGGTTTCGTATCTGCTCCTGCATGGCGGAGCCGGACCAGAAGATCCGTTCCCCCGGCCATAAGCCTGGCGTCCGGGCATTCTCCCATGATGGAAAAAACCTCATTAAGATGTGATGGTGAATATACCTGGCTCATAAGCCCTCTTTTTTAACGGCGATTTCACGGCCCGCCTGTTCCACCGCATCCACGATTTTCACATATCCCGTACACCGGCACAAATTGCCGCTCAAAGCGATTTTAATATCATTCCTTGCTGCGTTTGGATGCAACGTCAGCAAAGGCAGAGCTGCCATTTCCATGCCGGGAATGCAGTACCCGCACTGGACGGCTCCTTGCTCCTCAAATGCCTTCTGGAGAATGATGCCTTCTTCCATATCCTGCAACCCTTCGATGGTGGTGATATCCCTGCCGTCAATCTGGGCCGCGAGGGTGAGGCAGGACAATCGTGTTTCTCCATCCATCAGAACGGTGCAGGCCCCGCATTCGCCGGTCCCGCATCCTTCCTTGATTCCCGTAAGTCCCAGGTCTTCCCGTAGCAGATCAATCACCCGCCTGTCCGGTTCCGTGGAAAGCGACTGAGAGTTGCCGTTGAGTGTAAATTTTATGTCCATGGTCTGGCCTTTTTCTATATCCGATTGTTTTATAATATGCCTCCGGCGGCCCTGCCGGGGGCCAAACTTTTGTAACGTTTGAGAAACAGGTTTTGTTGTAGGGGCACGGCGCGCCGTGCCCTGACGATCATGCACAAACCCATTTGCGTGTCGGGGCGAAGCCTTGGCGAAGACCGATCCAGATTTTTAAAATCTGGCCCCCGGAGGGCCGCCGGAGGCTGATCTCTTTATTAAAGATTCATTGCCGCCAACACTTTTTCAGCTGTGATCGGCCCATGGAAAATCCTTACCCCGCAGGCGTCGTGCACTGCGTTGGCCACCGCTGGCAAGGGGCCATTCATGGCCACTTCCCCCACGCCTTTCAGGCCGAAGGGCCCGGTGGATTCATGGCCCAGAAAAGGGATGGAGATTGTGTCCGGTAGATCCAGTGAGCCGGGAATCAGATAACCCGTAAAATCTTTGGTCAGCGGCTTTCCTTCTCTGATCTGAAAATCTTCCATCATCGCATAGCCCAGACCCTGGGCCACACCGCCTTGAATCTGCTGATCGAACATGGAGGGATTGATGATGCCGCCGCCATCCGTGGCAGCCAGATAGTCGCACACCGTGATCACGCCGGTGGCCGTATCCAGTTCAATTCTTGCCAGATGGGCGCCATAGGCGAAAATGATATGGGGAAAGGCGATAAAAAACCCCTTGGCCGTATCGGGAATGTCTTCACAGACAGGGGCAACGAACTGGCTGATGCAGACCCGGTCTTCATGGGGCATGAACGACGCAAGTTGTGTGAACGAAACATCTCGTTTGCTGGGGCCATGGGTCACTTTTCCTGGCTCTAAGGCCAGATCCCGGTCATTATCGATAAACAGCAGAAGCCCCGCCCGGTTGATAAGCCGGGCTTTCATATCCTCGCAAGCCTTGATCAGGGCATTTCCGAAGGTGTATGTGGTGCGGCCTGCGGAAGATGATCCTGACGGATAAGCGGTGGCCGTATCCGGCTGCCGCAGTTCAATAAATTCCGGGGACTGGCCCAGCATATGACCTGCGATCTGCGAAAACGCACAGGAATTGCCCTGTCCCATATCGGTGACCGCACTATGGACTATGATGCGGCCATCGAGGGACAGTTCCACCTTAGCAATGGCGGAATCCCGAACCTTACCTCCGTAACCGGCGGCGTTAAAGACGGATGCCAGCCCGATTCCCCGTTTCCTGCCGGGCGGACACTCCTGTTTCCAGTTGTTTGCGGATCGCCACAACGGATGATCGCCAAGGATATCCAGACATCCGGCAATGCCCGTAGACGTGATCATCCGGACTCCGGCGCAGTTCTCATCCCCTTCCACCAGAGCATTTTTTTGCCGGATGGCAAGCCGGTCCATGCCGAGACGATCGGCCAGCATGTCCATCATGGATTCGAAAGCAAAGGTGGCCTGACAGACCCCGAACGCACGCATGGCTCCACCCACGGGATTATTGGTGAACACGCATTTGCCCTCAATCAGGGTATGGGGAACCCGGTAAGGTCCGGCCGCGTGTTCCATACCCAGTTCCATGACCTCACCCCCCAGATGGGCATAGGCGCCGGTATCGTAAACCAGATTGCAATGGATGGCGTGAAGGGTGCCATCTTTTTTGGCTCCGAGTTTGTAGCGCATCCGGCAGGCATGACGTTTGTATCCTGCAAGCATGTTTTCTTCCCGTTCCCACTGCATTTTCACGGGCCTTCCCTCCGTATGAAGGGCCGCCAAAGCCAGCAGGCATTGAACCGTAGCTCCGTCCTTGCCACCGAAACCGCCGCCAAGGGCCGGACTGATCATGCGGATGTTTCCAAATGGCAATCCCACGGCATGGCCAATTTCAAGCCGGTCCCGAAAAGGGGCCTGGGTGGAGACAATCATCACAATCTTGCCGTCCAGCTCCTGCCAGGCTACCCCGTTTTCCGTTTCCAGAAATCCGTGGGCCTGAACCGGGGTTGAAAACTCGTCTTCCACAACGGCATCGCAGGCCGAAAATTCGCTTTCCGCGTCGCCTTTCCTGATTTCCGCCTGCATCAAAAAATTGCCCGGCATGGCTTCGTGGAGAAGCGGCGCGTTTTCCGCCATGGCACTTTCCGGGTCAAATACGGCAGGCAGGGTTTCTGTGCTGAATCGGACAAGGGCGATGGCCCGTGACAGAATGTCTTTCGTTTCCGCCACCACCAGCGCCACCGGATCACCGCAATACAAAATACGGTCATCCACTAAAACCGGCATGTCCTTGTGAATGATGCCCTGGCGGTTGGAGCCTTTCACATCTTTCGCCGTCAAAATGGTGATCACTCCGGGAAGAGCTATGGCTTGGGACACATCAACGGCCAGAAGCCGCCCATGGGCAATACCTGCCCGGACCGCCCCGGCCCATAGGACATTTTCCGGGTAATGGTCGGCCGCATATTTTTCCCGTCCCGCCGCCTTGTCCGCTGCGTCGCCTCTGGGGTGGGACTTGCCGATTTCAAGTCTGGTGTGTGAATGGGTGTCTTTATTCAATTTTTTTATCCTGATGTTCTTATTTGGTTCTGCTTAATTATTTGTTCATCGTGCCTCCGGCGGCCCTGCCGGGGGCCAAATCCCTCTCTTCGCTGGGGCAGGCTTTTCGTAAAGTTTGACAAACATGTTTTGTGGGGACATGGTGGCAATGCCTGAATAAACCAAACCCATTTGTCCAGATTTTTAAAATCTGGCCGCCGGAGGCATCAGACCAGAGCCTTTATTTCATCCGTCAGCACATCCGCAAACGCTTCCATCACACCCATCTCCCGAAGCGTTACCCGTATCCAACCGGGAAACCGAAAACCGGTCATGGAGCGCACCATCATGCCTTTTTTCATAAGTCTGCGATACATAAGAAGATCGTTTACCGGAGACCGGATCATCAGATAGTTGCCTTGACCGCCCACACAATCCAGTCCGATCTTTCCGCAGACGCCTTTTAAAAAAAAACGAGCTTCATTTACTATTTTCCGGGTTTTGGCGATGTGTTCTTTATCGTTTAAAATAGCTGCTCTTGCCGCCTGCTGGGCCAGGTTGTTGACCGAATAGGCCACAAAGGTCCGCCGCACCACATCCACCACCTCTTCCGTTCCCACAAGATACCCTACCCTCAACCCAGCCAGGGCGTACATTTTTGAAAAGGTACGAAACACGACCACGTTGGGAAAGCGCTCCATCAGCCGGAGTCCGTCTGGGTAATCATCGGCTTCCACATATTCACAGTACGCCTCGTCAATCACGACGATCCGGTCTTCTCCGGCCTTTTCCAGAAAGGAGGTCAGCTCAGACTCGGTCCAGTAAGTGCCTGTGGGGTTGTTGGGATTGCACAGGAAAAGGATTTTGGTTCTCCGGTCAATCCGGTCCAGCATGGCCTGGGGGTCAAAGGCATAATCCCGTAAGGGGACAAGGCGTGCCTCGATTCCTGAGAATTCGGCCACCCATTCGTAAACGGCAAACGTCTTGTCCGCTGTGATGATATTGTCGCCCGGCTCGCAAAGCGCCTTGATCAACGCGCTGATCACCTCACATGAACCGTTCCCCACCAGCAGGCGGTTTTCGGAGATCCCCAGCTTTTCGGCCAGGGCGGTTCTTAAATCATAGGAATCCCCGGACGGATAAATCAGGGCCCGGCCAGACTCAAAGTCATGGATAACGCGGCAGGCCGCCTCGGGAGGTCCCAGAAAATTTTCATTATTGTTCAACCGGTGAAGAAAAGGGGCTCCGTATTCCTTCATCAGCAGATGGTCCGGCTTGCTGGGGATATACGCCTCGAACTTCCGCACATAATCGGGTATCAGATCGTTGATGTTCATGCTGGCACACGTCCGGCAGGCAGGTAAAAGATCACCAGATCCCCTTCGGCGGCATCCGGTATGATCAGGCCGGGAGTCATGCTCGAAGCGTCAAGTGCCTTTGTAAACATCATGTCTTCGTCTCTGGCGCTGTCGATTTCAAAAAGGATGTTGGAAACACCCTGATGTTCCAGAAGGGCGATATGAGCCGCCATGTTTTCCGTCATGTCCCGGCCCGCGCACAAGGGCCGAAGAATGGCAAGGGTCCGCCTGCTTTTGAATTCAACTGCGATCACCGAATGTTCCCGCAATCCCGACGTTCTGAAATCCGTCTCCCGGATCTGCCGGGGCAGACAAAGCCGGTCGTATTCGGCGTGGAGAAATCCCGCGAATTCTTTTTCGCTGTATATGGCCTTGCCGCCGGTTTCTTCTTTCAATTGGCGGTAATAATAGGAAAGGGCCATGGGATTACCACTGTCATCGGTCATGGGAATCTCCCCCAGAAAATCAAAAAACCGGGCATATCCCGTCATTGGTCCCTGCCGTCGAAGGATTCCCCTGACGGAGGTTCGGGAAATTTTCGACACGGCCTGATCCATCAGCTCGGTGAGGATTTCATTGCCGGGATCTTCGCTGAACACATACGGTCCAAACATTTCGACGCAGGATTCCGTCAAACTCCTCCAGGCAATGCCTCCCACAATGGTTTCGTTATCCAGAGCCAGGGCTGCGCAAAGATCGCCCGCCGTCAGCATATCGGCGGCCATGGCTCCTTTCAGAAGAAATTCCGGGGTAAAAGCCTGATTTCCAGATGCAACAAGACCGCAAAAATAACGCAGGTCTTCCGGGCCGGGTTCGGTTATTCTTAGGTTCCCCTGTCTTTTGAGGGTCTGGGTTGGAAGGGCCGGGGAGAATTCATAGGCCCGCTCCCGCCAGAGACGAATGATTACGTGTTCTGCAGGTCCGAAGTCCAGACTCAGACCGCTGACAGACCGGGCCGCGATCATGGGGCCCAGCATATCAAGCGCCGTTTCATCATCCAGATCAACCTGAAAAGCGAGGTTGAGTGCCCGCATGTCGGGGTTGGACATGTGAAAGGAAAGGGTCAGCAGAATCCGGTAACCGCCGTCTTCCAGCGTCAAATCCATGTCCACATCTCCCCCTGTCCGGGCTGCATGGTAGACGTACAGTTCTTCCGCGGCAAGAATCAGGCCGGTGCGCTCCGGCCCCTCAAATCCAAAGGAGATAGCCGCCTTGTCCACAAACTCCAGGGCAAGGGGCAGAAACGCCGTAATAAACGGAAAGCGCGCAGATGCTTTGTTTTTCCTGATCGGTGTTTTTTTCATAGGGGTTCCAGTGAAGTCATAGTACTAATCATTTGAATTTATAGTTTATACTGCCGCAGGCAGCCATGCCTGGGACCAAACGTTTGAACCGTTTGACAAAGGGATTTTTGTAGGGACACAGTGCGCTGTGCCAATAAGAGCATCACCATCTATGTGGCCAGATGATCAAAATCTGGCCGCTGGCTTTAACCCACCCGGTCACGGTCCGTTTGGATAAAAGATAAAATACGGCGGGCCGCATCTGTATCCAGTACAATGGATTCAAAATCCGGCAGGCATTCCAGTTTCTGCATCAATAGACCATCTCCGTCAAACCATCTCGGCAGGGCTCCGCCAAAAAAATATCCCATTCGCCTGAGCGTATCCACCGACTCTCCTACCCAGGGCTCGGTCAGATTAACCCAGACTTGGAACACGACGGCTTTTTTTTCCCTGGCTTTTGATTCCAGCGTCTCCACACATGTCTGCAAATCTGCACCGGAACGGGTGACAGCAATTCGGACAACCCCGGCGAAATCAAATATCTCCATATCTGTCTGGGTTTCGATATCTTCCGGATGTTTGCCTTCCGACAGGCATAGTTCGCGGTCGTCATCCAGACGGGCATAGATCCATCGAAGCTCGTCTTCATAAACTCTGGGTATAAAAATTCTGTGAGGCGCCGAATGATAACATCGAAACATGACCAGAACCGCCACCCGGCCAGATGCGCTTTTTTCTTTCGAGTATGCCGCCGCCGGCATGAGTGCCAACTCTATCGCCGTTTCGGTATGTTTAAAAGACTGGGCAGATTTTTGCATGTAAGGATGATTGCACACAGCCTCCCCGAACACTTCCTGAATATGGGGTATTCCCGGCACGAAGGATTCATATAAAAAAGACAGAAGCTTTTTGTTGATGCCTGTGTTCCGGTAGTCCTTAGACACCAGTCCCACCCCGGCCTCGTAAAGACCTGGAAAGGGAGAGGAGCGGTAAAGGTGGCTTGCCCCGACGATCTGACCTGAAGGGGTCCGTGCCACGATGGAATAATACCGGCCATCCCGGTTGGCCTGCACAATGGCCTCAGGGTCGTAAAACAGCTGGATGGGGTAATGATTGCCGTAAACGGCCCGGAACAGTTCAACCAGGCTTGGGGCGTCATCGGGCCGCAAAAGTTCCACGGCAAACTGACCTTTCTCAGCGGATGCGTCGTGTCCAATGCTCATCTCACATTCCTTTTGTTTAAATGAATCATAATTTATTATAAATAGTTATGATCGTTAGGCGGCCCCATGCGTTTAAGGGACATCACAAGAAAAAGAGACACAAGGGCCAGGCCGGCACCGGCGTCAAAGGGAGTGGCGTATCCCCTGCTCAGACCCACCATGGCCCCACCCAGGGCCGGTGTGATGAAATAACCCATATCCATGGCAAACAGTCCCAGATTGGTGTTCAGGCCCCTCAACCCCGGTGCTGAAAAGGTAAAAATCAAGGCGTTGATCTGGGGAAGAATGACGCCCATGCTGAAACCATAAAGCCCGGCAAGACAATAGAATGACAGGCCGCCGGAAACACGTGAAAACAGAATAAGGCACACAGTCAGAAAAACAAAGCCCGCCAGCAGCGTGCTGGTTTTATCGATTTTATCAAAAGCCGGACCACCCAGAGCCCGCACAGAGATCATAGTGACCATGGAGATGCTGAAAAAAAGCCCCACATCGCCAAGATGATTCTGAAGTGAAAGATCCTTCATGAAATAAAAAACCGTGGCATGGGCCAGATAGGTCAACAGAGACAAAAAAAGAAGCATCAGCACAGCGCGGTTTCCAAGATTTTTCCTGATTTCGGACAGGGCCGGACGGCGCATCATGTCCGCGTCCATGTCCGCCAGCGTCTTCCCGATACGCCTGCGCATAATGGCCAGAAGACAGATGGCCAGAAAGGCGAAGATGGAAAAACCCGCATAAATGGTGGCTTCATTTGCGACATGGGGAAGCAGGGTTTCGGTTATGGGCGGCACAACCGCATAGGGAATCATGGTGGCCACACTGATGATCCCGAATCCTTGCCCGCTTTTTTCCTTTGGAATAAATGTCACGATCAGGGCGATCACCGCCGATGTGAGCAGGACAAACGCTGCGCCGTGGAATATTCGCAAAACAAGGAGGGAGGGAATGGTCACGGCAAAGGGATAGGCCCAGGATGCGGCAATGACCATCACCAGCGATACCAGGATCAGACGGGATGTGTCTTTCGCGCCGATCAAGGGGATAACAAAAAGCCTCAGGACAAAAGCCGTCATGGGTTCCAGACCTACCAGAATTCCCCGCCATGCAGGCGTAATACCGATATTCCCCAGATAATGAAAAAAACTGTAAAACACGGCGATATTGCAGAAGGCGACCACAATAATTCCGTTGAGGGCTAAAAATTCAAAGGTAAATAATTTCCGGCTACTGGTAGGCATTGACAGTTCCATATTTATAAATAGTATTTATCTGTCCATTTTCTATAAAGGATACCATGGTTGAGTTTCCTTTCGCAAGCATTTAACCGGGCAGTCTATGTGGTATGATATTTCCTTGACAACAGAGAGCATGGATGTCACATCTTCGGACAAAAGGCGTTTGCAAAAAACACCATGACAGGGAGCGACCCATGTGGATAGACAAAGTCAAGGAAATGACAGATTCGGGAATGCCCTTTGTGCTGGCCACCATAATCCGAACCCAGGGCAGTACGCCCCGGGGTATCGGCACGCGGATGATCGTGGCTGCCGATGGAACGATCCATGGAACCATCGGCGGTGGTGACGTGGAGAACATCGTCAGAGGCCATGCCGGAGAAGTTCTTAAAAATAATCAGCCTGAAATCCTGAGATTTTCCCTGAACGGCGACCCATGGCAGGTCACCGGAAACGTAACCGTTCAAGGCCTTTGCGGCGGAAGCCTGGAGGTTCTTCTTGAACCCTTTACCCCGGAAATAGAGCTTGTCATTTTCGGGGGAGGCCACATTGGCCATAAACTGGCCTTGCTCTGCGATGTGATGGAAATTCCATACCGGATCTACGACAACCGTGAGGAATTCGCGTCGCCGGACCGTTTCCCCACAGCCCGGGACACAGTCTGTGCCCCCTACGAGCAACTTGAGAACCTTATCCACCTAACCGCTTCGAGTTATTGCCTGATCCTCACCAACAACCACAATCACGACCATGTGGTGCTGAAGGCCCTTCTGGTGAATCGTCAGATCCCCTATATCGGAATGATCGGAAGCCAAAGCAAAGTGGGAGCCCTCATCAAAAAAATCGGAGAATGCGGCATTTACCCGGACAAGCGGCTCTATACCCCGGTAGGATTGAATATCGGCCGGAGAAAACCCCAGGACATCGCCCTTTCCATCATGGCGGAAATCCTGGCGGTCGTTTCAGGAGACCGCCCCGATCATTGCCGTCTTGACTGGCCGACCCAACCGACAAAGAACCCGGCTACCACATAAAAACGATCGAGAGTCACCCATCGTAAGGTCTGGTTGTCATGCCATCGACTCAATGGTGATCGTTGCAAATTGGGTGGATAATAAGACATGCATTACGGATAAGTTGTATAATCATCATTCACTCGCAATCGTTTTTAAAAAGTGAACGCCCAGCCTGAAATAAACCTTGGGACTAAACACCACATTCAATCGTTGAAAGCATTCCCAGGTGCAATGACAGCCACTTGAACGAATTTCAGCCATGGCTTCGAGGGAGAATGGGCGATTTAACACCGCATAGGGATCATACTGGTGGTCCCTGACGTTTCCCAGGTGTTTATCAAGTATTTCACAGAGAAGAATGCCGCCGTCGGAGGTGAGGACAAACCCTTTTTTTCCGGCTTTACATGATACTGTTTTTTTATTGTATTTCAGGCTTTTATAAATAATTTCTTCAACCATTTGATCAACTGCGATACGCAGATGACGGAAGGGATAATGGGGGGCGAGTTTGACATTTCCTTTAAAACCGATTCCACGGGACAGGTCTTTGTAATCATCAGGGTCAACGGCTTTCAGGCCCATATCAGGTAGTGCCTCCCCACGGATAAGACCCGCATAATAAGGGATGCCCAGCTTGTCTTGGACATATTGGGCCAGACCAGGCAGATGCGTGATGTTTCCGGCATGGCAGGTCCCACAGGCGGCAAGGGTCAGCCGCTTGCTTGCGGCCATCTGCTTGAGCGTTTTCAAGGTTTCAACAGCACGGCGAAAACTCCCCTCACGCCCCCGGAAATGGTCATGGATGTCTTGGGGGCCATCAAGAGAAACCCCTACGCTGATGTGGAGATCCGGGCAGGCTTTAAGGGTCTGGGCAACAAAGGCCTGGGCACGATCCGTATACCAGCCGTTGGTCACCAGGTTCACCATGTGAAGATCATTGTTTTTATAAAACACACGGACAATAGCCGAAAGATCCTTCCGCAAGAGGGGTTCTCCACCGGCCAGGGTCAGGTATTTCACATGGGCCATATTGCGGGAAATCGCATCAACCTCTCCCAGGGTCAGGTCCTTTCCGCAACGGGATTGAAAGGATCGATTAAAACAATGAGAACAGCTCAGATTACAGGCCCCTGTCACCCAGAAAATCATATAGGTCGGATGAGGACTGACCAGAAATTTCAGCTTATCGATCATGGGATTTTCCAGTGCATAGGGCCTTGAGCATGCCCAAATTGATGAAGGTGTATTCCAATTGCCGGAAAACCACGGACAGCATGGCAAGATGCAGGGAGTGATGTTTTCGCATCTGTTTTGACAAGGCATCATCGGCAAAATAAAACAGAACCGCGCACAGGCCATAGCTCCCTGCCCCAGCAAGGGGTGAGCTCAGACAAAGCAGTACCGATGCATCCAGTGCAAAGGCAAAGCTTGAACGCATCAGGGCCTGGGCCGTAAAGCGAAACGGAAGATTGGGCATATCCAGCGCGATTTTCCGGATATGGCGACTTCTGAAATACACTTTTTTAAGTCGTTTGAAAAGATCCTCACTGTGATGAAAATGAATCAGATCCGGATCAAAAAAAATGCTGTCAGCCTTTTTTTTTGCCAGACGAAGCCCCAGTTCAAATTCTTCGCCCCCACTGCGGGCAAAGTGTTCGGAAAATCCACCCAGATTATTGAAAAAAACTTTTTCGATGGCAAAGCACTGTGTAAAGACCGATATCTGCCAGTTCTCATGCTGATAAAAATTCCATGACACGGCCAGATAATGATGAAAAAGACTGCCCGGATCATTGGCTGGAATCCTGGAGGTGGGTCCCTGGATAATGGGTCCCTTCTTTTCCATAAGATGGCCATAAAGCCTTAGCAGATGATCGTCACCTAAAACCACATCGGAATCGATAAAAAGGATATGACTGCCCCGTGAAAGGCGGGCTCCAAGGTTGCGGGCTGCACCCACCCCCCTGTTTTGTTCCATGCGCCTGCAAAAAACCTTTAGGGAAAAGTCACCGGGATCAAAGGGCACCGGACTGTGATCATCCACCACAATGATTTCAGGGGCAGGCATGGTGTCAGGCAGTTTCGACATGGCCCGCTCAATGGAATCAAGGCAAAGCCTGACCTTATGGGTATCGTTGTAAAATGGAATCACGATGCTCAGATCAATGGCCATGGATATCATTCCTCGGGCCTGAATCGTCGAACGAGTGCTTTGTAATCATCACCGGTTCGAAGTTCGCTCAAATCCACGTCCTGATCCAGATGATCCCAAGCCCTGAAGCCTTTTTTCAAGGATGATTCAAGCCATTCCAATGCCTTGTCGTGATTTCCGACACGTGCATGAAGGCATGCCAGATTGTAGGTAATGCTCACCCCGGCCTGGGGATGGTTTTCAAGCAAAGCACGATAGATCGATTCTGCCTCGCCAAATTTGTTTTCCCGGGTCAAAACTCCGGCCAGGTCTGAGGCCAGGTCAAGGGAATCGGGATCTGCTTCAAGGGCCGCCCTCAATGCCACTTCCCTGGCCGAATAGGATTCAAGAAGCTTTAAACCCATGTCACGGTTGGTTTTTGCTTGTTTAAAATCAGGGTATACAACCAAAGCCCGGTTAAAAAACTGCAGACTTTTTTTTATGTCACCTTTTTTTGCGTATAGCGTGCCCAAATTATTCAGGGCTTCTGCGTAGTCGGGCTCCAGGGCCAGGGCCTGGTAGGATGCATTCATGGCATCGTCCAGGCGTCCTGCTTCGCCAAAAGCCAGGGCCAGATTGGTCATGGACAATGCATCGTTGGGGTTCACGGCAACGGCATGGCTGAACAGGGTGATTGCATTTTTCCAGTACGAGGTCTGGACAAATGTCAGGCCTGAGAAGGCAACCAGGACCAGAGACCCTGCAATGGGAGCGAGCAGCCGGTTTAGTTTGAGTGTTTCAAACAGACAAGGAATTCCCCAGGCCAAGGCCATGAACAATCCGATCATGGGCAGATAGGTAAACCGATCCGCATAGGCCGGGAAATAACCTTGTTGCATCAACCCGGATGCCGTGACCAGGTTTCCCACATACCAGAACCAGCCCACAAACAAAAAGGGGAGTTTCCTGGCATAAACAAGGGCAAGAATAGAGACTCCCCCCAGACCGGCCAGTGCCCCCAGGGTATGTCCCAGAGGGATCTCCTGGGGATAGGGATGAAACACCGAAAGATTGACGGGAACCACAAGTTTCACAAGATAAACCAGATCGGCAATCAGCATATTTGAAAGACGGAGGTCCAAAGGGATATATGAAAGCGGCGCCACATTCCGGTTCGCACCACCCAGATACACCACCATGAAAAACAGAATCAGCATACCCGAAATCAGAGCGAGTATAGGCAAAAGAGTGTTCCGGTTTTTCGTGAAAAAACCCAGGGACTGCCCGGAAAAATCATAACCGCCCATGGGCCAGAGCAGCATCAGAAACAGGGTAAAGGGAAAGGTCATCATGGTGGGTTTGGACATGAGCCCGGCCAGAAAGACCAGAATCAGAAGACTGTAGTTCCAGCATGTTCGACGCCTTAGGAAACGGGCATAGGCAAAAAGGCCCAGCAGAAAAAACAAGGTGGCCAACAGATTTTTCCTCTCGCTGATCCAGGCCACGGTTTCCACATTCAGGGGGTGCAGGGCAAACATTGCAGAAACCCAAACGCTTTTCCATCGTTTTCCCGTGAACAGAAACAAAAAAAGATACAGAATCACCCCATTGGCTCCATGGATCAACAGATTGACCAGGTGATGCCGACCGGGATTAAGGCCGAAAATAGTGCAATCCGCCATATGGGACAGGCTGGTCACAGGATGCCAGTACGGCCCGCTGTTCTGCCTGAAATCAAGAATCGCCCAAAGTCCTTTAACGGTGAAGCCCTGATTGATCACAGGATTGTCCACCACATACACCGCGTCATCAAAGCTAATAAAGGAGGCAGACAGCATCCGGCCATACAGGGCAAACACCAGGCAAACCAGAATCAGGCCCAGGGCAAGATTCTTCATCGTTACCAGATGCCGGGTTATCAGGGGCCGGGTTTTCAAAAAATCCATGTCAGGGCCTCTTTCTTAGTAGAGCTTTAAACTCATCGCTATTTCGAAGGGTATCGAGTTGCTCATCCTCATTGAGAATATCCCATCGGCTGAATCCACCATCCATGGCTTTTTCAAGGTAATACATGGATTTATTCACATCGTTTTTCATGGCGTAAACACAGGCCAGATTGTAGTTCAGGCTCACGGCTGCATGGGGCATGGTGTCAAGGGCCTGTTCATAAAATGTGGCTGCTTTGTCCAGACGCCCAAGATTGATCAGAAGCCGGGTCAGCTCCGTTAAAATTTTCATGTCGTTTGAATGGCGCTCAAACAGGAACTCAAAGCAGATAACGGCTTTTTCCGTCTCTTGCGTCTTTTCATAAATCAACCCGGCATTGAGCCAGGCTGCGTCCAATTCCGGCTTCAGGTCCATGGCCTGTTCAAAATGAACAAGGGCATCACCGTCTTTACCCTTTCCCGCCAGGATGGCCCCAAGATTACTGTGAGCCTCGGCATACTGGGGATAAAGAGAAAGAATACGTGTGTAGTTGTCCATGGCCTCATCGACCAGCCCTGCTTTGTCCTGGGCAAAGGCCAGATTCACCAGGGACGCCCGGTCATTATCATTGACCTCAAGGGCGTGTCGGTAAAGACAAATGCCGTTTTTCCAATACCCCACCTGAACCCAGGTCAGACCGGCCAGAATCATGCAGATCATCACAGCGGCCACGATCTTTGGTTTTGGTCTGACCCGAGGTGGAATGTCCCAACAGATCATAAGGAACAATCCGATTGATGCCACATACATAAACCGATCCGCATGGGCAGGCCACAGACCGCCCTGGATCAGACCTGACACCATCACCAGATTTCCCACAAACCAGAACCAGCCCACAAACAACCAGGGCTTTTTTTTAAATGTGTAAATAACATACACACTCACCCCCAGAACAAAGACCAAGGCTGCCATGGTTTTCCACCAGGGAATAAACGATGGATAGGGATAATGCACAGACAAGCCAAGTGGGAAAAACACCTGGATCACATAGACTCCATAGGCGGTCAGGGCGTTCGACAGTCGAAGGAGCATGGGAACCGCATCCATGGGAGTGGCCTCGGATACAAAGGAGGCTTTGGAAAAATTGATATACAAAATCAGACCAGTGAACACCAGGAAAGGCACTTTTTCAAGCAAAGGCGTCACATTTTTCAGGGTTTTGACATGGAGACGCGGTTTCCCATGATCCAAAAACAATATGAATCGATAAAAGGGCCAGATATCAAGGAGCAGCAACGAAAAAATCAAGGTGATCACCGAGGCCTTGGACATGAGGCCCAGAACAAAACAGAGAAACACAAGAAGGTAGGCCCACAATCCTTTTTTTTCCTGGTACCGAACATAGACGAGCATGGTACTCAACCAGAAAAACGTGGACAGTACGTTTTTCCGGCTGGTGACCCAGGCCACAGATTCAACATTCAAAGGGTGAAGTGCAAAAAGAGCCATGATCATCAGACTTTTTCCATAGTCCTTGCTGACCTTGAAAAAAAACACGAAGACAAAAAGGCTGTTGACCAGATGCCAGATCAGGTTGTGAAGATGGTGCTTGGCCGGATCAAGGCCGAAAAAATCGCAGTCAATCATATGGGACAGCATGGTTACAGGCATCCAGTAAGGCCCGGATTCATGGCCGAAATCAAATGCCCAGCGGATCCCATCCATGCTCAGACCGTGACTGACAAAAGGATTATCCGTCACGTAAACCGGATCATCCATACTGATGAAATCACTGGTGTAAACTCCGTGATACACCAGGGCCGTCACACAGAGAATCAGAAAAACTCCGGCCCCTTTGGCCAGGATTTCCCGGTTCGTCATCCATGCTCCGATCCGTCCTTTCACCGTCTATGATCTCCTGTTTTTCAGCCAAGCCGGAAGGTCGTCTATGAAAAAATACGTGAGTCTCTTTCGACATATCAGAAAAAGCATGGAAAAACCTGTTCTGAGAATATGTATGAAGGTCCGGGAATGTTTGGATTCTCCGCCGATGCGTCCGTGGTACGACACAGGGATCTCGATGATTCTCAGAAAATGGCGAATGGGCTCGATGATCATTTCCGGCGAAAAGGCAGGACCATCGGCATTGAGATCGTCTTTGATCCGATCGTAAGCATCCTTCCAGATGGCCCGGTAGGTACATCCCACATCGGTGAGTCGGGGTTCATGGCGACTCCACCACATCATTTCGATGATTTTGGCCACGGCTGCGTTGCCGAAACGTAAAAACAGGTTCATATTGGCTCCCTGCTCGATCATCTGCTTGGTGGTGCGTGTGCCGATGACCATGTCCGCATCCTTGAGGTATTCCAGAAGCTTTCCCAGATCACGGGCCGCAAAGGACCCGTCTGCCTCGGTCACCACCAGAATATCTCCCGTGGCTTTGGACAAACCGTACCGGATGGCATGGCCGTAGCCCCTCAGGCGGCGTGAATACACCCGGGCGCCCTTTTGTTTTGCAATGTCCGGGGTTCTGTCTGTGGACAGATTATCTGCCACGATGATTTCAGCCACCTTGCCTTTGAAATCATCAATCACATGGCCGATGGAATCCTCTTCGTTCCAGGCAGGAATCACAAGACTGATCGTCTTTTGATCAAAGCGTTTGCCCCGGACAATGTAATTGGCGTGGTTTAGATCATCGGCGGTGTTCACATTGACATAATCCCCGCCCGTATAAAAGGGCAGAACGGTTTTACCGGTTCGAATCAGAAGATCCACGGCATCGATCAACTCTTTTTTCCCGCTGTGGACCGAGGGAGAAACCAGTCGGATGGCTTCAAAAATATCCGGGGTAAACACAAAGGTGCCGCAGCCCATGTGATCCTGGATCACTAATTTGGGTTTTTCCGTAAGGCGGGTGATTTTATGATCTGTGATTTCGACCATATAATTCTTGCGGATCTCCCGGGGACTTGACCCATTTTTAACACAGCAGATTGCAGAAAACGCCTGATCAAACATATCCGGCAGCCGGAAATGGTCTGAACCCTCATACAGCTCGTCACTGAGCATCAGACAAAAGGGCCCATCAATCAGGGGCTCGGCAAGGAGAATACCCTGGGCCAGTCCTTTTTCAGGTTCATGATTATCAATGTAATGAACGTAAAGCCCGGATGATCGAGTGTCTCCCAGTTCCTGTTCCACAGCCTTACGGTTTTTGCTGACGACAATAAAAATCTTTGAGATGTTCAGCTGGTCTTTCATCATGGCTACGGTCCGGGAAATCAGAGATTGTCCATCCACGGTCAGAAGAACCTTGGACCGTTGTTTCGATTCCGGATAAAGACGGCACCCCTGCCCTGCTGCCGCGATGAGCCCCACCATATTCGTTGTCATGATTGATTCGGTATCCTCTCCTGGCGTGACCAGTAGGACACCACCAGAAACACCAGTCCGTTGATTCCTATAAACTGAAACGATATGATGCAAAAAACCGATGAAACAACACCGGAGATACCCTGAAATCCTAACCCCGAAAGTATCTTATCCACAAGGAGACCGGACAATGTCAGTAAAAACAGAACCAGTGTCAGCCGCCCTTGTTCACCACGATCAAAGGAGGAAAACAATCCCACTGCCGTCAGAAAAAGCACCCCGTGATCAAACCGAAAATTAAATCCCAAGGCCAGGATCACAAGACTTGCAAAAACATTGGCATAAAAATCCGGATTATTCAACCGGCTTTGGGATAAGAAAACCATTCGAAATAACACATACACGGTCAGGCAGACATAAAGCATCCCGGAGGTCACGGTCAAAGGGAGCACCATGGTCTGCCTGATCAGACCCACCTTCACCAGTTTGTTGAAAAAATCCTGCCAACCGGCAAATCCGTCAGACACCACCGGGTATCCAATGCCATGGACGCGCATTTTTGAATAAGTTTCGGACATGGCCCGGACCATATCCACATGGGTGTGCCACCCAAAGATCATGAGGGATAAAAGACACAAAAGCACCAGGCAGGTCACAATGCGCCAAAAAAATCCATATTTCCTGGTAATCAGGGGCGCCAGTATCAGGGGCAAAAGAAATACTTTGAAGATCAGGGCAAGGCTGACAAAAAAGGCGGCAAGCCACAGCTTTTCCCGCCCAAGAAAGTACTGACTCAGCAAGAGGCAAAAAACCACTTCCACATAAATATTCAAATAGAACAACTGGGTCATCACAAAGGTCACGCTGATCAGATAAACCACAAACCGGGCCATGCCGTTGTTTTTCATCAGGCCGGGCCTTATCTTTTCCACAAGAAACAGGGAAAAAGCACCCAGGGCCAAGGTCTGGATACATTTCAGGGCCACAGCCAGATTCATCGGTAAAAACCCATAAGGGCCAAAGGCAACCACCGTCAGAGGAAAATTATAAAACACTGTATCTTTGGGAAAGAAAATTCCTGTTTTCAGAAATGCAGCCTGCCAAGTATAAAACATGTGGTAATCAACCCCATAGAAAAACCTGAGCCGTGTATACACAAAAGAAAGACTCAACACCATGCCCAAAAAGCCTACAACCAGAACAAGGCGCTGAAACAGGGTTATTTTATTTTCCGGATAGGGGGGCATCCATGCCATTGTTTCGTTTAACCTGACACCAATAAATAATAGTAGTAAAAAACATCAGAATAACAGGGATGGTATCAGATGCATGGTATGCGTCAAGAGCTTTCATGGGTAAAGACCCTGATTTTTTATACAAATATAAAAAATGTGGTTTGGGAAATTATTCAATGGGACTTATGAGACTTATGGGACCTATGTGTTATTTTGGATAGGCAAAGGACTTCGGAGTGTGATCAGGGTAATTTCGCCGGGGGGCCAGAGACGCATGCGGGGTCCCCAGGTGCCTGTGCCCCTTGTCACCAAAAGGGTCATGGAATCAATATGATAAATGCCGCTGATATAGGGGTAGCGCATGCGGACCAGGTAGGTAAAGGGCCAGATCTGACCGTTGTGGGTGTGTCCGGAAATCATCAGATCAACGTTTTCAGATGCAGCTCTTTCAATCAGTAAGGGGGTATGGGAAAGCAGGATGGTAGAGCCTGGGGGACGGTGGCTCAGCGCTTTGTCAAGATTGGCCTGGCCTTGTCCTGGACGCCGACGGGAGGATGTCAGATCGTCAATCCCTGCAAGAACAAGATGATCTCCAAGGGTAACCGATGTGTTTGCAAGCAATATGATTCCCGCGCCTTTGAGGATTTCTCCTGTGATATCAATCCGATGAGGACGCAGGGCATCATGGTTCCCACGTACAGCCCACACGCCCAGAGGCGCTGAAAGCCTCCTCATGACGTGGCAAAATCAGTGAATCCAGCCTTAGAAAAACATAGATATGACAAAGGGTCACAAGGACGGTCAGGACAGAACCAAAAATTGAAAGGATTCTGAAGCCAATTACGAAGCTTCCCATCCAGCATGCCTGACCTTTCTACTGGGCAAATCCGATTATGTGTGTGATCCATGGAAGTCTCCACCAAAAAATTATTTGTCTACATTATTAAAAATCTCTGAAATCATCAAGGTCAATATCCTGGTCACCTGATGATCTTTTTTTGGTTTGAACTGAAATAGGTTTGATTTTCGACTCTTTATTCATATATGAGAGATCTTTCTTGCTTCCAGCTTGATGATAGAGACCCTGTTTCGTCGTGTCTTGGGCTACCCCTCCGATGATTTGGACCAAATCCTGTACATAATACATCATTTGATTGGCCTGGCCACTCATCTCTTCGGATGCAGAGGCTGTCTCTTCTGCATTGGCAGCGTTCTGCTGAACAACTTTGTCCATTTCCACAACCGCTTTGTTGATCTGCTCAATGCCTTCAGCCTGTTCTTTTGATGCAGCAGATATTTCAGTCACGAGCTCGCCGACCTTTTTTGAACTTTCAGCAACCTTGTTAAGTGCCGTATTTGTCTCATCCACCACCTTAGAGCCGTTATTTATCCTTTTGACAGTTTCCTCAATCAGTTGGGATGTATTTTTGGCAGCGGCGGCAGCCCGAATGGCAAGATTTCTGACCTCATCAGCAACAACGGAAAATCCTGCCCCGGCCTGCCCTGCCCGTGCCGCCTCCACAGCAGCATTCAGTGCCAGCAGATTGGTCTGGAATGCAATCTCGTCAATGGTCCTTATAATGATTGATGTTTCTTCACTTGCTTTTCTAATCTCACCCATGGAAAGAGTAAGTTCATCCATGGACTCATTGGCTTTCATAACAACCTGATTGGCCTCTTTCATAAGATTGTCGGCCAGGTCTGCATTCTCAGAATTCTGCTTGGTCATGGAAGACATCTCTTCAAGGGATGAGGACGTCTCCTCAATGGAGGCGGCCTGTTCTGATGCGCCGTCGGCAAGCCCCTGACTGGCGGAAGCAACCTGACCCGACGCCGAAGTCACCTGGCCTGCACCGTCGTTCAAACCTTCAACAACCCGGTTGATGGGCCTGGTAATGGATCGGCTGATCAGAATCGCAATCCCGATGATGGCAAGAATAAAGACAACCGAAATAATCCCCATGATCCATTTGAGTGCGATGACTGATGCGAATGCTTCGGATTCATCGATTTCAGCGATCATCGCCCAGATGGTTTCGCCGATTTTAATCGGTGCATAAGCAGACAAAACTGAATTGCCATTGTAGTCCGTGATAATTTTGAGGCCGGATAAGCCTGAAAGAGCCTCCCGGACAGCATCCGTATCGACACTCCCCGTGGAGGGATCTGCAAAGGAGTTTTTGACCGAATGGTGTGTCGGATCAACAAAGGAATCCGAACGCATCAGCTTATCGCTGCCCACAAGATAAGTTTCGCCAGTCTTTCCCATGCCCTCTCGCTGTTGCATGATGCCATTGATGGATTCCAAAGAAAGTTTGAGGGCGATGACAAGTTCCAAATCGTTATTGGCTTTGTCAATCAAGGGTTGGGCAATAAACGCACAGGGTTCATTGTCACTCGGAGTATAGGTCGCAACATCAGCTATTCCATAGTGTTTTGTCCCTATAACCTTCTGGACAAGCTGACCCAGATTAGTGGAAGAATAAGGGCCATTGATCATGTTGGACTGATATTCAGCTCCCTTTTTAACCGAATAAAAAACATAGCCATCCGGATTCATGAGATAAAGATCATCGTATCCGTTTGCAACAGTGTATTTGGCGTAATACTCGATACCATCATCATCAACCGGGCAAAAGGCTTCAGTCACGTCAATTTCACCGATAACAGCCCAGCTTATTCCATCCACCGTCAACGGAGAATAAAATGAAAGGACTGAATTACCATTATAGTCCAATAAGACATCATGGCCTGTTTTTCCATCAAGGGCATTTTGACTGGCCTGGGTATCCACTCTGCCTTTATCCGGATTAGAAAATGATGACAGCACTGAATGATTTTCAGGATCGCGATATGAATCGGAACGCATGAGTTTATCGCTTCCCACAAGGTAAACCTCACCGCTTTTTCCCATACCTTTCCGTTCCTGCATAATGCCGTTAATATCATCACGGGGTAACTGAAGGACAATAACACCAATGGTTTGATCGTCTTGTTTGACCGGTGCTCCCACAAAAGCACAGGGTGCATTCTGTGCCGGCGAATAGGGTTCAAAATCCTGAAGGCTGATCTTGGCCAGGGCCTTTGCAAAACATTTTCCAAGGGGGCTGTCTTTCAGGGCGCCATGGACAAGATCCTGGCCCAGATCAGATTTTTTCCCCACCGAATACAAAACATTCCCATCTGTATGAATCAAATACAAATCCTCATAACCGTATTCCATTTTATATTTATTAAGCAATTCGGAATATAAGGCTTCGGTTTCAGTCCAGTTCGCACCCCCTGTCTTGTTGCCGTCATTTTTAAATCCATATTGAAACGCCCAAAATGATGAAATGAGGTCATTGTTACCCGACAAAACATTCACTTCATTCATGCGTTCCTTGAAATATTTTTCAATCTGATTTTTCTTGATTTGCTGGACCGCCAACAATTTATTAAATGCTTCGCGTCTCAGCGCCCCCACGGTTTCGGCAAGCATATCCAGATCACCCTGCCGTTGGGCAAAAAATCCCTCTATCTGTTTTTTTTTTACGTCACGCAGGGCATGAATCTGGTTGAACGCAAGCTGAAAAAGGGCATTGTTCGACTTTACAAGGGATGTAATCCCGATGGATGCAAAGGGAATCGTACCCACCAAAAGAAAAAAAAGGACGAGTTTTGTACTCAATTTGATATTTCCCATGAAGGCCTCCGCAATGAATATGCATGAACGTAATGAGTATTGTTTGGGCAGGAAACGGATTTTGATCCTTTGATCAACACCATGACTAAATAGGTGGAAATACGATGTAACAGCTAAGCAAGGTGAAGAGTCAGACGGTATCCCAGAAAGAGAATGTCACCGAATAGGGCCATGGTGAATGTATAAACCAATGCATTCGGATGGTCATTTATAAATGTATATAAATTAGGCACGTATGTCAATTTTAATCCATAAAGTAGATCTATGATCTAATTAATATACTTGCATTTATGCAAAACAGCATATAAAGTTAATAAAATCAAACACTAAAATTTAAAAAGGACTCACTATGAAAAATTGTATCATTGCGATTGTGATGTTTGCCGGTTTGTTTCTTGTTTCCTGTGGCCATGACGACAACACGGATCCGTCTCCATACGAGGCTCCTGTTCCCGGAGCCATGGTATCAGTTCAAGGCGGGACATTTGACATGGTGGACCCCTCATCCGATCAGGTGATCAATGCCGTGACAGTCAGCGACTTTTCAATCGGGAAATATGAAGTCACACAGAAAGAATGGTCAGATATCATGGGAAGTAATCCGGCAAGCGGAAACAGTGTCGGAGATAACTATCCTGTTTATCATATCAGCTGGTTTGAAATAGTGATGTATTGCAATAAACGGAGCGTCGAAGAAGGATTAACCCCCTGCTACAGCATCAGCGCATCAACTGATCCTGAAGACTGGAGCACGCTACCGGTTTACAGCTCAGATCCTTCCTTTGCAGACTGGAATGCCGTTGAATGCAACTGGTCTGCCAACGGTTACCGATTGCCCACGGAAGCTGAATGGGAATATGCCGCACGAGGCGGAGCACATTGGACAGATTCTTACGAGTACAGTGGAAGTGATATTTTAGGCAGCGTTGCCTGGCATGACGGAAATTCCAATGATTTAACCCACACCATTGGAACAAAATTGCCAAATCAGCTTGGGATTTCTGACATGAGCGGAAATTTGTATGAATTCTGCTGGGATTGGAATGCCACATACGCTGGTGATGTAACAGACCCCACCGGACCTGGAACAGGCGAATTTCGCATTGTTCGTGGCGGATCATGGATGAGCATGGACGCCAATTGCGTGGTCGATGGACGTTATGGTGAGTATCCTAATTCCGTCTATGATTACAATGGGTTTCGTGTTGTCACCCGACCCTGACAAAAAAAGTAAGAACCGATCATAACGTGAAGGCTCCAGCCATGCCTCTGGAGGCAAGAGCCTGGGAATGAAAAAAGCAGTTTAACCTTGCAACACCGTCTGCGGGGCATGTCCGTGTTTGTCTGTGACAGACCGTGTTTGTCCAGACTATTTCTTTCGTGGACGAACACAGACGACCACGGACTGACACGGACATTTGAACACTGTCTGCCGCGCTGTGATCTTCGTGTTCGCAAGCGACCACCGGGAGCGGGTTAACCATGAAGCGCTTGCAAAAAACTGAACAGATCCAGTTTCTAAGCCATTGAACCGGCCTCTGTCAGGGTCAAAAATGAGTCAAAGGCATCTTGTTTTATACGAAAGATGTTTTCCTCTCCCGGAAATTTCCGGGATTTTACATCAGATATATATCCTTGGAAATGACGTTTTGAACGGTCATAATACTCATCATATTTTTTAAATATACGTAAGGAATGATCGTTCCAGCCGAGCAGGTCATTGACCACAAGGACCTGCCCGTCACATTCTGAGCCGCAGCCAATTCCGATGGTGGGCACAGATAGCGCCCGGGTAATCACCTCGGTCACTTTAGCCGGAACACATTCCAGCAATACGGACATGGCTCCTGCGGCTTCAAGTTCCAGGGCATCGTCGTATACACCCTTGGCTTCTTCGGGTGTGATGCCGACCACCACTCGTCCCCCTTCTTGAAAGGTCTGGGGTGTATGGCCGATATGAGCCATCACAGCAATGTTGTTTTCGGCAAGAAAGCGGATGATACCTGCGATCTCGCGCCCTCCCTCAAGTTTGATCATATCGGCCCCGGCATCCGTAAACCGCCGTGCGTTTGCCAAGGCCATCTCCGGGGTTTCATAGCTTTTATAGGGCATATCTACAAGGACCAATCCCTTTTTCACGCCCCTCCTGACTGCACGTGTATGATGAAGCATGTCGTCCATGGTTACATCACAGGGGCTGTCATAGCCCAGGACATTGGTGCCCACCGAATCCCCGATAAAAATAATCTCAATCCCTGCATCATCCATGCTCCGTGCTGTGGGATAATCATAGCAGGTAAGCATGGTGATCGGTTCGTTTAGATGTTTCATTTCACCAAGTGTTTCTACTGTCACTCGTCGTTCCATATCCGTCTCCTTTCGATAAGCATTGCATATGTGAAATCTGACTGATTGCCTGACCAAACCAACGATAGAGCTGGATTGAGCCCCTGACCCTAGGTGGCTACAGCCCTTATCCCTACCGGGGCATATGTCGTTTATTAAACCACCGTATATGCGATTGTCAATTAATATATATCAATAAAATACGAATAATGCTAAAATTCAACATAAAAATTACACATTTCGTATATTTATGATTATTTGTTCAAAACAATCACATAGTCTGACCACACAGCCGCAAAGAGGTCTTTTGACATCAGGCAGTCTCTGTGGCATTAATGAATACATCATGAACCAGACAGGATTTTAAAAGGGGCACCATGCAGGAAACAAAAAAAAAAACAATCGACGCCACCGATTCGGCCATGATCAAATTACTGCAGCAGGACGGCAGAATCTCAAACACAGACATGGCCAGGCACCTGAAGCTTTCGGAATCAACGGTCAGATCCCGTCTGAAACGGCTGATCGACGATGAAATCATCCAGATCGTGGCTGTGAGCAACCCGTTTATGCTTGGGTTCGAATTTACAGGGAACATCTATATTCATGTGGAAATGAAAAAAATCGATGACATTGTCTCGGAGCTTAAAACCTTTCAGGAGTTATGGTATATCATCCTCACCACCGGCGATTCCAATATCAATGCCGAATTCATTGTCAAAAACAGGGATGAATTGAACGACCTTCTCTACAATAAAATCAGCAAAATCGACGGGGTAATCCGAGTGGAAACATCGGTGATCATGAAATTTGAAAAACGGAACTATATCTACGGAACCGCCCTTGATTGACGTCCATACCCGCAAATAATAGGGATAACCGTTTAGACCCCGATCTGACGGCACATGATAACCGATATACTATGTATTTCAGCTTGGTTTTGTCTAAATCATAAAAATGCCATAAATCGATAAGCCGGAAGCCCCGTAAAGAAAGGGAGTATCCCAGGTATGAGGCGATATGGCTTCGACAATCGTCATGGTGACAGGAATGATAAAAAGGGCCGCCATAAACTGTAGGTCAGAAAAAAGTTCTTTGAATAAAACAACTGAAACGATGCTGGTTATAAAAACACAGGCACTGCCTTCAATGGTGCGTACGTAGCGTCTTTTTGTAAAAAGTGCCCGGGTTTTATAATAATGTTTGCCAAAACGGATACCCACCGGTTCGGCAAGGCCATCTCCTATTCCGTTGATGAGAATGGGAATGTATATCAGCTGCATCATACCGATAGAATAAAAATAAGTATAAAGGGGAATGATGACAATTGATCCTGCGATCACCTGGGTCGTCAGCCATAACAAGGTATAGGGCCTGTCTTCAGGCCTGTCAAATGACAAAAAGGCGATACCGATCCACGTGAAGCGATGCCGGATGGGTTCTATATAAATCCCCAGGATTCCGATCATGATCCCCATTCCGATGAATGTTGAGACCATTGTATGGGTGTATGGAAGCCAACTGTTAATGAATATCGGGAGAAAAAAAAGAAAAAAGTGATTGATCTTACGGGTATAATTAACACGCACATGGAAATGCTTCACCATCAGACCGTTGATAAATGAAATGATCAGATGAATGGCAATTGTGGCTCCCTGGGCTAAAAACACGTTCATTTCCATTAGGATTCATTCCTTTAATTTCAGGCCAAGTGCTCCCATGACTTTAAGGACGGACACGAACAAGATTGACAAACAACCTCAAGGCATAGTGCCCGTAATAGATCAAAGCCTTGGGATTTTTAATAGTGTCTTTAAGACGATTTAGGATATAGGACACTCGAAAATAATAGTCAAACAGAACCCGTTTTCTAAAGTCCTGGATCTGGCCTTTGGATAGATGCAAGGTTCCTGTGGCCGGCGAGGCAAAATAATCATGCCCCAGGTCATCCACAGAATATTGACCTGTCACGGTGCAAAGATGGTTTAAAGGGGTTTTTGCATGGGGAATGGGGATGTGGATTTCGATAAAATCGGCATTTATCCCATAGATCAAGTCTTCGGTGGCCTTAAGGTGGTCCATGTTTTCCCAGGGGAATCCTGCCATAAAAAAACCAAAAATTTTAAGACCGGCCTTCCTGGCAAGGCCTGCAGCCCTGAGGCTGTCATCCACAGTGGCACCCTTCCCCATCTTGATCAGTGATTCCGGACTTCCGGATTCAAAACCAAAGGCCACGAGCCAGCAGCCTGCCTGCTTCATGAGGGCCAGGGTTTCATATTCAAGGGGCCGGGTCCGGGAATTGGCCACCCAGGCAATGTGGCCACATAACTCAGAGCCCATAATCAGGTGGCATAAGCGTTTGACCCAGGAGGCATCCAGGGTGAAGGTATCGGATTTCAAAAAAAAATCATGGATTTTGAACCGGTGATAGCACTCCCGAAGTTCGGCCATGACATTTTCAGGGCTTCGCTGCCTGAGTTTTTTCCCGGAAATAATGGGGGTCAGGCAGTATATGCAGGAAGACGGACATCCCCGGGCCACGCTGATGGTGGCCTGGGCCCGCCCTGTGTCGGGCCGTGTGTACCTTTGGTTGTTCATCAGGGACCGGTCAGGGAAACGAAGACAATCCAGATTGTCTTCAAATCGAGAAAAATCAGTTTTAATCCATGCCCCTTGATGTTTGTACAATATCCCCCCCAAATGATGGGGACTTTTGTTGTTGAAATGACAGTGAATCAGTCGGGCCCCTACAAAATCACTTTCACCTCCGATCAGATAGTCCACACAGGACAGGTCCAGCCTGGATAAACCTGTGTCAACAGGGTCAAAAAACAAGGCCCCTTTGAGAACCACCACAAGCCCGGAATGCAATGTTTTCAAACGTGCAATGGTATCAAGATCATGAAAAATTGTGGCCTGGGTAATACTCATAAACACAAGGTCAGGGAAAAAGGTTTTAAAATCACTGATTAAATCGCTGACACGCCCTTTTTCAACCGGGTAGTCTTTGAGAAAAATCCTGTACGGAAGGCCGTGAAGGCCCGATGCCACATACCCCAGGTCATTGCATGCATGGATCGAGGTTGCCGCCGAATTCTCGATGTTTCCCTGGCAGCGATCTTCCCCCCGTTGATACGCTTTGCCCGGCGGGTAGATAAGCATGATTTTTTTATTGGATTTATCAGTGTTCATGGTTGTACTTTGAAAAATATCGCAAAGACAATGTCAAGGTATTTATCAAGGAATGCTTGTTAATCCGAGTCAATCCCCAGAACATGCCAATGCCGAACAAAAATTGATACTGCCGGGTCAAGGGCAGTGACACAAGCCGCCTGACCAATTTGGGTGAAAGCCTTAGAATAACGGCCACATACATGAGTTTTTGAAGACGGATCAGGGGTTCCGGGATCGCCATGGGGCTTTGGGTGAAATAGGAGTATCCGGCACCGGAGTAACGGTTGGGTGTCTTTAAAAGCCCCTTACGTTCACATTGAAGGTGGATGGCCGTGCCAGGATAAGGATTCAACAGAGAGCACCAGGCAAAATCCGGCTTGATCTTCTGATTCAGGGCATAGGTTTCAAGGGCAAGGTCAAGGGTTTCACCGGGAAGCCCCACCATGTTGAATGTCTGAAGCCTGATTCCGTTCTTATGGAGCTGGATGGCCGCATCCTCAAGCGTTTTGTTTTTGACCTTTTTGTTGAGTATCCGGTTTCTCAAATCTTCATTCCCGCTTTCAAGTCCGATTTTCACGGCATGGCACCCGGCTTTTTTCAGGGCCTTGACCCGGCTTTCCGTAAGAACACCGGCTGTGGAATTGATCTTAAAGGGAATGGCGATCTCCCGTGCATAGGTTTCGCAAAAGTCATCCAGCCAGGATTGGGGAGCCAAGGTGAAGCTGTCATCGTCAAAGGTGATGAACCGTGGACCCGAAGTGGATGACAACTGACGGAGTTCCCGGATGATATGTTCCACGGAACGACGCCTGAGAACAGGTCCTTTTCCCTGGTAAAGGGCATTGTAACAGGCGTTGAAACAAAACGAGCAGGACTGGGGGCATCCTCTCCCTGTCATGACCACCTGATGGTATAAAATCTCATGGCCCTTTTTTCTGTAAAGCAAATAGGCCGTATAAAGATTTCGGTCATAAAAAGGGAGACTGTCCAGATCACTAATCAGGGGCCTGAGAGGATTTTCCCGTATCTGCCCATTTTGCTTGACATGCATGTTCTGTATTTTATCCCAACCCTGGTTTCTTTCCAAGGCGTTCAGGTATTCGGGCAAGGCATCGTCGCCTTCCCCCCGGCAGATGGCATCCAGATAGTCATCCTTCAAAACCTCGGGGTAAAAGGTGGGGTGTGGGCCTCCGCAAATGATCCGGCCGTTGAAACGCTGACGAATACAGCGCCCGATTTTCTCCATAAAGGGATATTCGCCGGTGGTGATGGAAAACGCAATGACATCGGGCTTATGATCCAGAATCGCTTGAACGGGTTGTTTCTCAAGATCAGCCACAACCAATAAACAGACGTGCCCTGCCCGTTTCACACTGGCTGACAAGGCCATGATCCCGGGTTTTGCAAACACATCTTTCTGAACAAACACTATTTTGAGCATACCATCACACAATTCATACTGTCCCAATGTCCCATCACCGCGATTCTGCTTGACATAAAAAAACCTCTCTGTATATAGCATTCACATGTTTTTCCCATTTGGTAAATATAAAAAGGGTTGAAATCGTGCCACTTTTTTCTGACATAACTGTTTCAGCCTTCATGAATCGCTCCCCTAAATTCCTGAACAACCTGTCGTTTGTGTGTCATACCTGGCATGACAAGCCCATGATATTTCTGAGGGTCCTTTATTTTCTGATGCGCCGTATGCTTAAAAAACCTGCCCTAAGGGGCATGGACATGGCCCTGTCCTATGATTGCAACCTATCCTGTCCCCACTGCAACGTGGCTCTTCAAAAAAACCCGAACCGGAAGGAAATGGATGATAAAGACATTATTCAAGCCATTTTTCAGTTAAAAAAAACAGGGGGATTCTATGTGACCTTCACCGGAGGTGAAGTTTTGATGAGCCTGGACAGGTTAAGGGACATCATCCGTCAGGTGGGCCGAAACTCCATGCTGTTTCAGGTTCAGACCAATGGGACCCTGCTTAGCGATGAGGTTTGCCGACAGTTGAAATCCATGGGAGTGGATAATGTGCAAATCAGTTTCGATGCTTTCCATGAAACCGCCAACTGGTCCGAGGTCATGAACATCAAGACAAAACAGCTGCGCATGG
Organism: Pseudomonadota bacterium; assembly: GCA_018818835.1. GTDB lineage: Bacteria > Desulfobacterota > Desulfobacteria > Desulfobacterales > Desulfolunaceae > JAHIRD01. The sequence goes on along the minus strand of JAHIRD010000148.1, from coordinate 17,361 downwards.
TCCGGCGTCACGGCATGGATGTGTTTTTCACCTGGCTGGCCTCCCACCGGTCTCTGGCAGGCCATGAAATTCGTGACGTCATCCGCTTTTCCAACACACACAAGGTCAAGATCGGCTTGAATTTCGCGGTGCCCCAGGGCCGATGGGCACAAAACCGCCATATTCTGCTTAACCCTGACGACAGCATAAAGCTCAGAATAATTTCCCGTGAAAACCCCTATCTCTATATTGATCTTGAAAACAACCTGATGAACTTCGGGTGCCCTGCCTTTTCCGAGCGCTTTCACATCAATGCTTACGGGGATGTTCAGCCCTGCACTTTTTTCCAGATCGCCTTTGGGAATATCAAAGACGAATCCCTGGCCACCATTCTTGAACGTGGCCGAAACCACGAACTTTTCAGGGGATTCCCGGATCATTGTCCCCCGGCTGAAAACTTCGATTATATCCGTCGCTGGTTTGAAAATGATTTCAAACAACGCCCGGTTCCCCACGAGCTTTTTTTCAAGGACCAGTCACCCCCATGCGTGGTATGCGGACGCCCTGTCAACCGGCATTTTCTTTCAGATCTCAATGAAGTTGAATATGGCCTTTCCTGGACAGGAAATCTCAGGACATGCTCAGGCTGCGGCTTGATTCAGCAGGTACCTATGCTTGACGTTGATGAGGCACTGTCCTGGTATCCGGAGGAATACATCCATTTCAATCCCCAACCCAGGGGGTTTAAAGGATTTCTCATGGGAATTTATATGGGTCGGACCCTCAATCTTATGAAAAAACTCGGGGTTCAAAAAGGTCAGAAACTTCTGGATATCGGTTGTGGGGCCGGTGAAAAGCTGGCTATTTTAAGGGACAGACTGGGCCTTGAGGTTCTGGGCATAGAACCCTCTCATACGGCAGCCGGACGGGCTAAAACAGTATTTAACCTTGACGTCATTAAGGGGACATTTTCCCCCTTGGATTTTCCCGAAAACAGCTTTGACCTGGTACGGATCAACCATGTGATTGAGCATGTACCCGATCCTGTGGGGCTTTTGAACGGTATTTACAGGATTCTCAAACCCGGTGGCCTTTTGATCGGAGAAACGGAAAACATCAACTGCCCGAGTTTCAGAGTTTTCGGAAGGTACTGGGCTTTGCTCCACCTGCCATACCATCTGCTGCTCTTTTCCAAAGACACATTGGAGAAGACCTTTCAGCACAGCGCCTTTGATCAGGTCACCATTAAAGATATTGGAGATCCGCCAGCCTGGTCCTTGTCTCTTCAAAATGTGCTCCGGAGAAACAAACATGCGGAGAATCGCTTACCTGCACGGATGAAAGGCTATGTGCTGATAACACTTTTATCAGCGCCCCTTTCCATTTTGGAAACCCGCTTGAGCCAGGGACCGGTCCTTGAATTTTATTCCCGAAAATAAATTTCACGCCCTATCTTAAACTGAGAACTGACAAGTCCTTATATCCAGGCAAGCACAAATCAACCGGTGTTCTTTTAACCACTCGTATTTTTTTATTGTTTTTAAAGGCTGTTCATGGTTTAAAATTGTAAACACTTTTCATTAATGAGGTTTTGCATGAAATACGGTTTTGCATGTTTCCGCCTGGTCCTTGCGGTATCCCTTTCCATTGTGTTTTCTTTTCCTCTAACAAGCCATTCGGCTTGGGAACAAATCGACATTCCGGGTTATACCAGTTCCCTTGACGTTATATGGGGAAGTTCTGATTCGGATATTTACGCCATCGGATTTTCCGGCCATGTCTTTCATAAGGCAGAGGGTGACTTTACCGATATCACGGCCAGTGTGTTTGGTGATAAAGCTATATCCGTCACACTCAACCCGGCAAACAACCCGGATGATTATCCCTATACCTGCATGCCCTTAGGTCTGGGAGGGACCTCAGCAAACAATGTCTATATTTGCGGAATGACCGTAAAAACATCGTATCATATTCCTGAAAACAACGTGGAGTGGGCCCCCACATTCTATGAGGCAACACCCTTTTTATACAGGTACGACGGAACGATCTGGACGGAAATCACCTTGGACCCGGGCAGCCTGGACACCAAGTTCTATCCCCAGGTGTTTGGAGGATTCTGCGGTACCTCTGCTGAAAACATGTATTTTTCCGGATGGAAGGTTATTCGGACCCTAATCCCGCCAGCAGAAGACGGTGGAGATGCTCAGGAAGAATACGAATACAAAAATACAGGCGTTGTGCTTCGTTGTAACACCCTCACGGCTGAATGGGTCGGCGAGGTGGGCCAGGGGGATCTGGTCAATGAAGCATATCCGGACCAATTACCGGAAATCAACGGAATCACCATGGCGGGGAATGACCAGATTTTTGCCGTGGGTCTCCATGGCCTGATTGTTCATAAAGTAATATCGACAAACACCTGGGATGTTATGGACACCGAGTCTTCGAGCCTAAACTTTTTAAGGGTCTGGGCCGACTCGCCGGACAATGTGTTTGCAGCCGGTTTCAATAATTCAAATTCGGCAGCCGTGATCTACCGATACAGCGACAATGTCTGGACGCCCATGGTCATCCCCACCCTCAAGCAGGGTCAGGTCCCTTCTCTGTGGGGAATCTGGGGGGAGTCCCCGAATAAAATCCATGCGGTTGGAAATGCCGGTGTTTCCCTGTATTATGACGGAAATTCAGGCAATCAGTGGTATAATATGCTCAGCGGCACCACCACAAGCCTGAACAGTGTCTGGGGGGCCTCCTTTGATCAGGCCTATGCCTGTGGTGAGGACGGGAACGTCTACCACTACACCGAAGGAATCGTCACCAGTGGGATAGGAGCCTATCCCATATTTTCTGTGGCGCCATCTATCGTTGAATTCACGGACATTGCCCCTGGCGAGGTCGTTAAATGGGACTGGACCTTCAATGACACCGTGCATGATCCCGTGGCACCCACAGCGGACCTGGACTATGCGATCCTGGTCACAGGTATCGAGGGCGCCTTGTTGAACGGTTACCGAATCTCGGTTATCAATGACGACAACACCTTACAACCCTACCTGGTTACCGTGGATGCCATGGCCGCCCAGGCTGACCTTTCTGGCAAAATGCTTGTGTCAGCGATTCCCGGAAAAGAGGCGAACACCACCACCCTGACTGTTCAGGAAACCTTAACCGATTCGGAACCCGCCATTTATCAGTATAAAACCATGATCAACGTCAAGGTCATTCCCGGAGTCACCACCCAGGCTCAGGTTGCCTCTCTTCTTGAGTCCATGGATCTGATTGCCTCTGCCATACCCGACAGTCCCGATGAGCCCTGGTTTGCCGCCAGCGGATCGTCTGTGAGCTATGCCACCCTCCAAGGAGGGCAGAACACCACCATCAAAGTGATGATAGACTCGGGATATACAACCCACCAGGAAATCGCGGACATCCTCTGCACCCATGACTGGATCACCTCTGCCGTGGCTGATACACCGGAAGCCACCTGGATCAGAGGCCGGGAACAGGTCAGCAATGTGGCTGAATTTTCAGGGGGCCTTGACGACAGCAACCACTATGTCAACTCAGACAAAACCATTGAAAACTATTACATGGCCTCCCACACCTATACGAAACCCGGAACCTATGAGGCCGAATTGATCATCACCCGTCCGGTGCTCCCGCCCGTCGGGAATATTGTGGTTCTGGAAGAAAATCTGCCCGAAGGACTGGCATACAATGAAGTTATGTTCATTGCTGCATCACCCGGTCTTTCCATGAACAAATTTAAGGTGATCATCCAGGATGGAGGGGACGGGTACACGCCTTCCATTGAATGGACAGATACATCGCTGACAGCAATCATTGATTCCGGCACCACCCTCCAGAGTGAGGTGGCGGACCTTTTGATCAAACATCATCACATTCTTGCAGCCATCCCGAATTATGGAGCTGAACCCTGGTATGTAAGCGGGGACGCAAGCGACTCAACCGTACTCTATGGGGGACTCAACGCAAGTGAGGAACATTCCTTGATCACGGTCCAGGTCCTGGATGAAAACCCGCTGGATTTCACCGTAACCCCGTCCGATGGGGTGGACACGATGCATTGCGTCTTCACTGTTAAACCCGCAGATAGTATCAAGGGAAAAATTCAAACGTTCACCTGGTATTTCGACTATAAAAGTATTTACGACTACGGATCCGTGAATGACGGATCCATTAAGATCACCACCGATCCCTTTGAACTCATTACGTATAATTATATGAATATCGGGAGTTACAATGTCCGGTTGAAGGTTCTCTTGGACGACAACTCACCCTTTACAATTCATAAAAATAATGCCTTGATTGTCAGAAGTCCGGATGAGGGACAATCAAGCCTGAGTGGAGGTTCCGGGCTTGATAATGTTTCGGGATGTTTTATCGGGACATTAGATCAGGGGATTCATTGACAGGGCTTATTCCCAGCCGTTCAGGGGGACCTTGATGCTGAATGTGGTGCCTTTCCCGGGGATACTTACACAATCAATGGTCCCGTTCAGGGCCTGGGTCACCAGGTTATAAACCACGTAGAGCCCCAATCCGCTGCCACCCTGATCGCGGCGTGTAGTGTAAAACGGATCAAATATCTGCTTCAGGGCCTCTTCGTTAATGCCCTTACCATTGTCTCGACATGTCAGACACAGGTTGACATCATCCGCTTCAATATCAAAAACAATTCTACCGTTGTCCATACCATCAAATGCATGGATGATGGCGTTCATGACAAAATTGGTGATAATCTGGGCCAGGGCTCCGGGCCTGCTGTCAAAAATCAGATCCGGAGGGCAATTGACCACAATGTCGTGGCCGGACTGTTTGAATTCCATGCTCAGGCTTGAAAGCACCTCCTGCATGTATTCATCCACAACAATCTTCCTTGGTTTTTCACTGGCTTGATCCACGGACACCTGTTTAAAATTACTGATCAGATCTCCTGCCCTGCTGAGGTTCTTACTGATCATGGCCGAACCCTCATAGGCCGTATGAAGAAATTTTCTGAGGATGGCGTCATCCATCTCTCCTTTTTCAAACAGGCCTTCAATCTTTTTCACCTGCTGCATGATAAAGGTGGATGCAGTAATCCCGATGCCGATGGGTGTGTTGATTTCATGGACCACCCCGGAGACCAGACCTCCAAGGGACGCAAGTTTTTCGGATTGAATCAGCTTGTCCTGGGCAAATTTCAATTTAATCAAAGATTCGTGGAGATCACTGTTACTTGTCTTTAGTTCCTTTTCTGCACGCTGTCTTTCGACAATATCCCTTTGAAGCTGCGTGTTCAGATATTCCAGTTCCTGGGTTCGCTGCGCCACCTTTTTTTTAAGTTCCTTGTTTTCCAGGCACCGTTTGACCCTGAAATAAATCTCTTGGGATTCAGACGGTTTGAGCATGAAATCATCGGCACCGAATTTAATGGCATTGACAGCCACCTTCATGTCCGCATACCCTGTGAGCAGAATCACCGCAATATCCGAATATTTTTTTTTGGCCTCCAAGAGAACGGCCATGCCATCAACCTTGTCCATGACCAGATCAGTAAGAACCAGATCAACGTGTGATTCCTTCAGGCATTCAAGGGCTTTTTCACCACAATCAGCCGTCTCGACACAATAACCTTCGTTTTCAAGGAGCCGTCCGATATTGTTCAAAATCAGAGGTTCATCATCAACAAGCAGGATTTTGTAAGTCTGATTCACCATATCATCTTCCCGTGTCATCGCCCATGAAGGTCCTGTCCATAATTATCATTATTGATTAGCTTCGTGACAATTACCCCGATGAAATCAAAGGCTTTTTTCACCTGACTAAGGTTTTCTACCATTATTTTGTTTTCTTCACAACCATCTTTTATTATTGTCAATAACGATTAAAAAAAATATGTACTTACATGCATTTCTTCCTTGACGCATGAATTCAGACCTGATAGGCATAATCTATCTGGTCGGTTTACAATCCGTCTGGTCGGATTATATCTAAAACGGAGACAATGGATGCCCCCCATACCTGAACTTGAAGCCATACGTCGAACACAGATTCTATCCGCTGCCATAAAGGTCATCGGCACACACGGTTACGCCAACGTCACCATGTCTGACATCGCCAGAGAAGCCAATCTGTCCAAAGGGGGTATGGCCCACTATTTTGCATCCAAAGACGATCTTTTCAAAGAAGCATTCAAAGCATACTACGATCAAATCTTATCTTTATTCAAAAATGGCATAGAGCAATGTTCGGGGCCCATGGAAAAAATTCTTGGCTTCGGGCTTCCCCTTTTTATTCGTGAAACTCCGGATGTGAGTTTTGCCCATAAAATCGTTTATGATTTCATGTCCCTTGCAGCCCACAATGAAAACTATCGAGAACTTTTCAGCACATGGATCAACGAATGGGTGGCTGTCAAAAAACAGGCCCTTGACGATGGAATTGTAGCGGGAGTGTTCATAGACCATGATACAACGCGCACAGCCCGAACCATATCGGCAATTTTCCATGGGATCTATCTGCGATGGTACCTTGATCCGGATAACCATACGGTTTCATGGGCCGAAGAAGCATTTACGGAAGCCATTAATGCCTATTTAAAGCCTTACAAGGTCGACCAGGCATAGGGGTTCAACCTGAAAACATGATTTTATCAACCACCCGCTCCCGGTGGTCGCTGAAGAACACGAAGAGCACAACGCGGTAAAGTCACAACCAAAAAGCCTCGTCTCTCGCGGAGGCACAAAGATTACAGGAGCATCCCCCCCTGAGGGGGATGCGAACAGTTTGAGGCCAACCCATAAATGGCGTTGGTGATCCAAAACAGTCGTACTCGTACTCAGTCTCTTTGAGTTGTAGGTTTTAATGCTTCACCATAAGTCTACCATGAATGGGGATTATACCCCCTTGAATAAACATAAGAATTTAAACAAAAGGTTACGATCAGGAATTCGTTATTCGTAAAACGGTATATTTGCACACATCACAGTGAAGGAGAAACCCAATGAGAGATGTTTACGTCATAGGCGCGGGAATGACCAAGTTCGGCAAATACCTCGACCGAAATATGAAAAGTATCGCAGATGAAGCCACAAAAAAAGCCCTTGACCATGCAGGCATTTCAAAGGGTGACATCCGCATGGCCGCTGTGGGGAACGCGTACCAGGGCCTTGTCACCGGCCAGGAATCCATCCGGGGCCAGGTTGTTTTACGGGCCATGGGCATCGGAAACATCCCGGTGATTAATGTTGAAAATGCCTGCTGCTCATCTGCCACGGCGTTTCAGGTGGCCTGGATGAATATCGCCTCTGGCCTTTGCGATGTGGCCCTGGTCCTGGGTATGGAAAAAATGTTCATGGAAGACAGGGAAAAGCGTCTGAAACTATTTTCATCCTCGGCAGATGTGGAGGTCATCGAGATGTTTATTCAAGCCATGAAGGCTGATGCGGAAAGAAAACGAAAAGAAGCCGAGGCCCGTGGTGAAACCCGTGATGATAAAGATAAAAAGAAGAACAAAGGCGGCAGTGCCTTCATGGACCTGTACGCCACGGCTACACGCATGCACATGGAAAAATACGGCCTGACCCAGAGGCAACTGGCCATTGTCAGCTCAAAAAACCACACCAACAGTGCAGGCAATCCCTATGCCCAATACCAGAAACCATTTACAGTTGAGGATGTTCTTGCTGCCCCACTGGTAGCCTTTCCCCTGACCCAGCCCATGTGTTCTCCTGTGGGTGATGGAGCCGCAGCACTTATCTTGAGTTCCGGTGATTTTATCAAGAAAAAAGGAATCTCAAAACCTGTCAAAGTCCTGTCCACGGTTGTGGGCGGGGGCATGGACCGGGGGTTTGATGATCCGGATCTGACCGAGCGCCTGGTGCATACCGCCTATGAAAAAGCCGGTGTGGGGCCCCAAGACATTGACGTGGCCGAAGTGCATGATGCCTCGGCATTTGGCGAAGTCATCCAGACCGAAGGGCTTGGATTCTGTGCCAAAGGCGAAGGTGGACGTTTTGCCGAAGAAGGCCACTCTGCACTGGGAGGAAAACTGCCCATCAATCCATCGGGTGGTCTGGAATCCAAAGGGCATCCCGTGGGTGCCACCGGGGCGGCACAACTGGTAGAACTGGTCTGGCAGCTGCGGGGTGAAGCCACGGGCCGCCAGGTTGAAAATCCACGCATTGCCCTGGCTGAAAACGGAGGCGGGAATATTGGCATCGAAGAAGCTGCCATGGTCATCACTATTTTACAAAAAGATTTTTAAGGAGATTACGTATGATTTCACGTTCGGAAATAAAGGCTTTCACACAGAAAACGCCAAGCTTCGACGACACGTTCCTGGGTTTGAAAGCCATATCCCGCCAACCGTCCGGCATGTCAAAGGAAACCCGGAAAGTCATTGCCCTTGCCCGAAAATTCAATGCGGAGGTGGTCCGTCCCCTTGCACTTTCCCTGGATATCACCATGCAAAAAGACCCCACCCATATCCCCATGGATTTTGTCAATAAAGCCAATGAATGGGGTTTTTACACCCTGTGGATTCCCAAACTTTTCGGTGGACAGGGGTATAACCTTCCTTCCATTTCATTTTTTCTTGAAGAGATCGGATCGGAATGCCTGGCCATGGCCAATCTCATCGGCGTTCATTACCTGGGTTTTGCCGTGGCTGTATCATCTTGGAGCACAGGCCTGATCAACCGGTTATGCCAGGACACCATAAACGGCGAAAAAACCGGCAAACCCTGTCTGATGTCCCTGGCCCTCACCGAACCCGGTGCCGGGACAGATGTGGAGGAGACCGATCTCATGGACAAGGGGTCTGTGGCCTGCCATGCCAAAAAGGTTGAAGGCGGATATGTGGTCAACGGGACCAAGGTCTTTATTTCCAATGGCCATCTGTCCCACTGGCATATGCTCATCGCCTTTGAGGACCTGAAAAAGCCGTCTGCAAGCACCGTGATGCTCGCTGTGGAAACAGGCATGAAAGGATTCAGTTTCGGCCGCATGGAAAAAAAGATGGGCCAGAAAGGATGCCCCGCCAGTGAGTTGATGTTTGACAACTGCTTTATCCCGGATGCAAACGTCCTGTTCAATTCTGACCAGGGCAAGCATTTCAAACGGTCCCTCACCCGGACCAATATGCAGATCATCGACTTTTATTTTGCAGCATCCAGGGCTGCGGTGGGAGCCTTTGGTATCGGAGCTGCCCGGGGGGCCTATAACCTGGCCCGTGATTATGTGAGCAAAACTGAAATGAACGGCAGTCTATTGATCAATCAGGAATGGGTCCAGTCCATGCTGGCGGAAATGTACAAGAACGTCCTTCTTGGCCGCCTGGCTTACAACGAAGCCAATTACGCCACGAGCATGCATGGCATGTACAAATTGATCCAGCAAAAGCAGCTCTATTACATCACAAAATACACACCCCGAATCATTTTTGAAAAGCTTATTCAGCCGGTGCTCGGCAACTCCCTGGTTCTCTGGCTGGTGCGGAAATTCAACTTTGACATGCAGACGGACGAAGAGATCGAACTCACCTCCGGTCTGGCCTCTCTGGCCAAATTTGCCGGAACCGATGCAGGAATCAAGAACTGCCATATGGCCCTGGAACTGATGGGTCAGGCCGGTCTCCGACATGATATGAGGGCTGAAAAGTGTTTGAGGGATGCCAAACTCCTCCAGATCTACGAGGGGACCAACCAGCTAAACCGGCTGAATCTATTCAAATGCCTTATTGCCAAAGACTTCACCCAGGCAACGGTCTTTGAAGAAAACTGAGCCAGCCTCACAGGATTGGACCCTAAGCCATAAACCGTATTTCTTAAAGGAGCCTTTTATGCTTGCCATCACCAATAAAGAATTAATCATGCTTGAAAAAGCAGCCCATGAATTTTCACGCAAAGTCCTGTTCCCGGAACGTGAAAATAATGACAAATTCCCCTTTGGTCCTTTTTTTCAATCGACCTTTGAAAAAGCCTTTGATCTGGATTTTTTTCATACCATCCTGCCTGAATCCATAGGGGGACTGGGCCATGGCATGACCGCCTTGTGTGTTCTTCTGGAGTCCATCTGTACCGAGGACAGCAGTCTGGGTGGAATTATATTTACCCACTCGGCCGCCATGAATCTGATGCTTGCCACAGGAAGCCAGAAAGAACTTGGGCCCATCATGGCCAAAAAAAACATCAACGATGTACTGATCGCCATACCGGTGTTCAACAATCCATCGGAAACGAACCATCTCCCGGAAGCTGTCCCGGATGGTGAAACCTATTGTTTATCGGGCCCTGTGGACTACCTGACCCTGGGCGGTATAGCTGGACATGCCATCGTTGCAGCAAAGACAAAAAATAAAACCGGATACTCCTTTTTCCTTGTGGATCTGAGTCAGGCCGGTATCCGGAAAAGTGACCCGGTACTCAGCCTTGGATTAAGGGCCTGCCCGTCTGTTGATACCCGTTTTGAAAAAGTTCCGGCCCGACTCATCGGAGAGGAAGGAAAGGGCCCTGACTATTTCAATAAAATGGCAGACCGTATGCACACCGCAGCCGCAGCCATGTCCCTGGGCATTATGAAAGGTTCATTTAAAGAAGCTCTGGACTATGGCAAAAAGCGTGACCAGGGTGGACGAAAGATCATCCAATGGTCTGAAATGAAAATGATTCTTGGCAATATGGCTGTCCAGATCAAGGTGTCGGACATGATTGTGACCCAGAGTTGCAATGCCGTAGATAATAGAGATAAAGACTGGGAAGCAGGTTCACGAGCCGCAGCCCTCCATGTCCAGAGCCTGGCCTGCGACCTGACCACCGATGGGGTCCAAGCCATGGGCGGTGTGGGCTATATGAAGGACTTCGGCCAGGAAAAACGATTCCGGGATGCCAAGCAGCTTCAGGCTCTTCTGGGCATGTGCCCCGTGAAAAAAATCCGGTACCTGGAAAAAATGATTTAAGACGTTAAGGAGATTGTCATGCCCGGAAAAATGGCGAAACTTCCCATATTCCAATGTTTCAGATACAGAACCATTGATCCTGATGAAAAAAAGTTCATCTTTGTCAACGCAGATGGCTCCGATGAAACCGTGACCATGGGTGACATTTTCACCCAGACCAACCGGATTTCCCATGCCCTTATCAAAGCGGGGATCGGCAAAGGTGATGCGGTCACCCTTCTCATGCGGAACCATCCGGAATTTTTATATTCCCTGTTTGCCGCCATGTCCATCGGTGCCATTGCCGTGCCCGTGGACCCCAGGTCCAAGGGAGAAAAACTACTGTTCCAAATCAACAACACCCAGTCCAAAGGAATCATTCTTTCCGATGAGTTCCTGGACAATCTGAAAGATATTGAAAACGGTCTTAAAGGAGCCCGCATTGTTGGTGTTCTTTACAAAAAGCACCATGGAATCCCTGTCCATGATACCTACCCCTCCCTCAATCAGATTCTTTTAAATGAAAGCCCGGATCTTCCGGACAAGGTGGTGCCCTTTAATCCAAAAAATCCAGTTCAGATCATCCATACATCAGGAACAACCGGTGACCCCAAAGGGGTTGTTTTAAAAGGGGACCGCCTCAGGGCCTACGGCATATTAAACCGTATGATCTGGAAGTATAAAAAAGGCGATGTCCCATACACCGGTTTGTCTATGACACATGGGAATGCCCAGTCCGTCACGGTTTTTCCTATTTTATCCAAAAAGCATGTCCATGGTGTCATCGGTGAAAAATTTACCAAAAGCATGATCTGGGACATCTGCCGTAAATATGGCTGCACCACCTTTTCCCTTCTGGGAGGCATGATGGCGGGCATTTTCAATGAAATCCCCAGACCCGACGATGCAGACAACCCTGTCAGAACCGTCATCAGTGCCGGAACGCCCAAAGCCATCTGGGAAGATTTCGAAGCGCGATTCAAGGTCAACATATTTGAATGGTACGCTGCGGTTGAAGGCGGCGTTGCCTACAAAAAAGCAGGCAAAGGCCCTGTGGGCTCCTTTGGAAAACCCAATCCCCTGATGTACCGCATGAAAATTGTCGATGACAATGACCGGGAGATGCCACCCAATACCCAGGGGGAACTGATCTGTAAAATGACCTTTGGAAAAACCAATGTCACCTACTTTGGAAAGAAAAAAGCTTCTGATGACAAGACCCGGGGCGGCTGGTTGAGAACCGGAGACATCTGTCACAGGGACAAGAACGGGTATCTGTTTTTTGACTTCAGGGTGGGCGGCGGCCTGAGACGCCAGGGTGATTTTGTACAACCCGATGTGATCGAAAAAATAATCGGAACCGAAGAAAGCGTCTCGGAAGTTTGTGTGTATGGTATTCCTGCCGAGTCGGGTGCACCGGGAGAATCCGATATTGTTGCAGCCATAGCGCCATTCCCCGGAAAAACCCTGGATATGGTCCAAATCAGGCAACGGTGTATCAACACCCTTGAACGAAACGCGGTGCCCAGCTATCTGCAGATCGTTCCGGAAATACCGAAAACCATTTCGGAAAAAGCTCTTTCACGGGTGTTAAAGGACAGTTTCAGCCCGGATGCAGACAATGTAATTAAATTATAAACCTTTTAAATGACGCGCGATCAGGAGGAACCCATGCTGGATTTTCTCAAACAGGCCTACATGCCTGACATGAATTTTCCCATACGAACCATAAATGTCGACACCTGCTCACGATGCGGAAGGTGTTACGAGTCCTGCCCCTCTGGAGGCTTTACATGGACTAAAGGTGAGATTCCGACTCCGGTGGGATTCGGAGGATTCAAGGAAGCCTGCATCAATTGCCACAACTGCATTGCCGTCTGCCCCACCGGAGCCATGGGCGTTACTGGAAATTTTTCAATTCCAAAGGGCCGGTATAAAAGTTTTCTCACCCGAACAGTCGCCCCGCCCAACCCCTTCGGAGCCAAAGAGACCCCGGAATACAGCGATATTGAAAAGGATCTGACCGAGGTCGAACGCCTGATTTACTCCCGAAGATCCAACCGGCTGTTCAAAAAAGAAGCGCCTACCCGGGACGTAATCAACCGGATCCTTGAAGCCGGGCGATTCGCCCCATCTGCCGGAAACTGTCAACCCTATCATTTCATGGTCATCACCGACCAGGCTGTAATCCGGGAACTTGAAACCCGATCCATGACCGTTCTCCGCCTGATCAAGAACGTGTACCTGAGCAAAAATGGGAAACGGAAACTGTGGAAAAACATCTTCGTCTCCGTGTCCAGCTATCTGATGGTCAACAAATTCGATCCCCGGCCCATCACAGCCATGGAAAAGGCAGATCGAAACAAAGGTGAAATCTATTTTAATGCCCCTGTGGTCATTCTTATTTTAAAAAACAAACACGGCATCAGCAACCCGGATCTGGATGCCGGGATATGTGTCCAGAACATGGTTCTTGCCGCCCATTCCCTGGGCCTTGGCTCCTGCATCGTCTCCCTGCCCATGGTCCCCCTGTCCTATCCCATCATGGCAGGGTTCAGGAAAAAAATAGGCATAAAATATCCCTTTGAAGCCGTCACCAGTGTTGCCTTAGGGTTTCCCAAGGGAAAGATCGACGGCATTGTTGCCAGGGATACCCCGCCCACCACATGGATTGAATAAGAGACAATAACGAAAGAGTTAAACGTCTTAACATCCAAGACGCCTGACCCTGTCCCCCGGATCTGACCCGGGAGACAGGGAATATAGGGTTACATAATCATTTTCCTATAAAGGTTATGTTTATTTCACGTTGACACACGACCTGTTTAAAGACTATATTTAGTCATAACCTATAAAGGATGATGCCATGAAACTTTCCGAACGAATTAAACCGATCAGTTATCTCAAGGCCCATGCAGCAGAAATTATTAGAACCATGGCTGATGAGCACGATCCCTTGGTCATTACTCAAAACGGTGAAGCCAAAGTGGTGATTCAGGATATAAAGAGCTTCGAGCAAACCCAGCAAACTCTTGCCCTTTTAAAAATATTAGCCCTTGGGAACCAACAGATTGACCATGGGGAAATTTTGCCGGCTGCCGATGTGTTCAAAACGCTTCGCACCAAATCCGGAGTGTGACGTGAAACATTTCGATGTTTTTCTGACCCAGGATGCTGCTCACGATCTCAAGGAACTTTATCAATATATCTCTTCCCACGACTCTCCCTCAAAAGCCGATTATGTCTTGGACCGGATTGAGGTTGCCGTTTCATCATTATCCGACATACCTGAAAGGGGCGTATACCCCAAAGAATTAATCGAACTTGGAATTCGTGAATATAGAGAAATCTTCTTCAAACCCTACCGGATTCTCTACCGAATCATTGGCAAAAAAGTCTTTATCATGCTGATTGTCGATGGACGACGTGACATGCATACTGTTCTTCAACGACGTTTATTGATGGCCAGGTAAAAATACTTAGATTCGTGTTATAGATATGAAAGACCGTTTTCTACCTATTCAAACTGTTTACCCAAATCCTATTGGTGTTTTTATTCACTGGGATAGTGACTATTTGCATCCATTCCATAAAAAAATTTAGTATGCATTCATCTTGGCGTTAATGTGAATCATCCCCACATGGGATAATGATAAATAAGATTATCATTGTTAATCTAAAAACGACATTTCATTATTTAGTTTATATAAAACCTCGTTTTGCAATTTCGAACGATTCGTGGTCACTTCCGTCATAAATCGGCACACTGTGCTATAAGCAAATTCCGGCAATTTATTTACACACCTATTTAATAGCCTATATTTATTAATTATATTCCTACCATACGCCATTAATATTCTTTGATCCCCGTTAATGAAAAATTGAAAATTAATATTGACAAGGTCCATACTACATACTATAAATATGACACGTCATGTTTATTAATTCACAATATATTTTTCATCTGTTTTTATATATTAAAATTCACGGTTGTTAGAAGCCAATTCAATAAAACGCTTTTGGCACAGCTTCGAGCCATATCCGAGGTGCAATTAATATTAATGTTTAACAGGAGGATTTATACATGCAAAAGAAATTCGAACACATTCTAAGCCCGATAAAAATTGGCCCGGTTGAGCTGAAAAATAGAATTGTTCTGGCACCCATGAATGAAACAATGTCCGGTCATAATGGCGAATCGACAGAGCAGATGCTCTCCTATTTCGCCGCACGGGCCAAGGGGGGCGCTGCGCTTGTGAGCACCGGTGCAATCATGGGAACCCGGCTTGCCTCGGAATTTGTCTGGGGAAGGAATTTGTACTGTTACAATCAGGGGCATCTTCAGGGCTTAAACATGCTCACAGACCGAATCCATTACTTTGGATCAAAAGCAGCGGCCCAGATGACCATAGGATTTGGGCGGCAAGGTCACTCATACGACCATGAAAAACTGGCCCCTGCCCCAACCGGCGGCCTGCCCTATGAAATTTCGGCAAGTTCGGCTGCAAAGGGAGTTCTCGATGCCTACAGAATCGCCGAACATCCAAGAACGTTTCTAACCGGTCAGATGACACGGGAAATGCCCATATCCGAGATACACAAAGAGCAGAAAGAATTTGCAGGCAGTTGCCAGCTGGCTGTTACGGCAGGGTTTGATGTCATTGAAATTCACGCACCCCATGGGTATCTTGAACATGAGTTTCTTTCCCCCTTATCCAACAAACGAACCGATTTGTATGGCGGTGAATGGCGAAATAGAAAACGGTTTCTAAACGAAGTCATGGAACAGATTCGTTATGCCTGCCCCGGTGTTGCCGTGGGTGTAAGGATCAGTGCGGAAGAACATATGGAAGGCGGCCTGACCGAAGAGGAAATGATTGATCTCGCGCTGGATCTCCAGAGCAGAGGGGCGGATTATATCAGCCTTTCCGATGGCGCAGGCTATGAAGAAGGGGGGCATCTGGTAACAGATATGGATCGCTCAAAGCATTTCCCAGAACATGGTGAAGCGTTCAAGAAAGCATTGAAAATACCCGTCATTATAACATCACAGCATGATCCTGTTAAAATCAATGCCAATATCGCCGTAGGCAAATACGATATTCAGGCCATGGGTCGCCAGCTTTTTACCGACCCCGAATATGTCAACAAGCTGATGCAGGGACGGGAAAAAGAAATCGTACGCTGTAAACGATGCAACACCTGCCTGATGAGATGCCTGGCCGGACTGGTTCCAGCATGTCCCGACAATCCAAACCTGGGGAGAGAGTACGTTATGGATGAATACAAAATCGGCCCCTGGAAAAAAGAGGAATCCATTCTCCCCGAAGGGCTGATTCGTGCCCCCATGCCTGCCCTTGAACGGCCCTGGTGGAAAAGAGAGCTTGATATCATAGAAAATTGCTGGAGACCGCTCCGCGGCCGAACCGTAAGATAGACAGTTCATATCAAAAAAATATTCATTCTTCTCCACAGCACAAAAAATGACATCCGCGGTGTTTAACGTCGGATGTCATTTTGTTTCATCCCATCACTTGAATTAAATATTAATGAAACAATGTCATAGGAAAAGATTTTGTGAGATATTTAGCTTGAACTGTATGGAACCCCCTGGAACCAAGAATCAATCATTTCTATTCCTCTGGTTTCAAGTAAGGGCATTTAAAATACTTGATTGTTATCCCTTATCAAGGGGTTCGCTGCGCTTAAAGCACACCAACCCAAAACTGGAGAAATATTGAATCGCCAAGTTCTTGAGCTTTGTCTATACAGCTTGACCTTGAGTGGTGGAATTTTACATTCATGTCAACAATGGGGATTGCTTTACCAAATGCATATTGATATAATCAGTAAGACATTGGGATTGTTAACAACTTTTTTTCAATGGTTTTCGTAGGAATCTTTGCCATCCCCCATTCTCACACGAGTGCGAATTAATATTGAACTCGATTTCATTCTTAGGAAAATCTTTTGTGATTATAACGCCTCCCGTTTTATAGAAAACTATATTTTGTCTTTCAACGCCATTCATTCCAGAAGGAATTTTCATGCTCATAAAACCTTTCAAAATATCAACGAAGATATGGCTGAGTATCGGCATAGTTGTCGGTGGGTATTTGGTGTCAACTGTTTTGGGTTATGTATTAGGAATGCGAATAAAAAACGAACTGAACATTGTATCCGAATCGTACTTTACATGTGCAAAACAAAGCCAGTCTGTTTTGTTTTCTTATAAAGAACAGATAAGGCTTTACTCCGATGCCATTACGTTTGGAGAATCGGAATTTTTAGAAACAGCTATGATGAACTCGTAAAAAGTAATTCAAGTTAAGTTACTGAAAAAATTATAAAATTGCAAATTTAACACTTGCCTTTTTCATTGAAATTTGATAAAGAAGTCTAATATTATCAATAATATAAAGGCAATTTTTATGATCAAG
>JAHIRD010000190.1 GCA_018818835.1 Pseudomonadota bacterium | reverse complement strand
TAGGGCTTTCAGAAACAATGATTAATGCAGCGTTAGAACCATCAGCATTAGCCGATTTTGATAGTCTCACTGCAACTTTCACTGAGAAACCGTATTTAACGTCGTTTTCGAGCCTAATCTTGAAAGTCCAAGTGCCAGAGGCAAAGCTTCCGTTAGCTGATTCGATACTCCAACCGCTTTTAGCAAGAGAAATATCGGGGAAATCTCCCGCTTCGATAACTGTTACGGCAGGTCTAAATTTGAAGTAAGTGCATACGGCATTCTTGCCTACGGTGGCTTTAGTTGTTAAATCCTCAGAGTAAGCAGGGTTTGAGGTTAAAAGCTTCAGTAACTCTGTGGCGATAACCTCGTTAGTCAGTAAATATTTAGTCAAGGCTGCTCAGCTTCAAATCTGAAACCGCATTGCGGAGGCACTTGACCGGGGTTGAAGGGAAACCCTTTTCTAACCTCTAAAGTACACGACCCCTCCGTAATGGGCTTATCAAATATTTCGCAGACTGCTTTAATAAAACCTACGTCTATGCCTGACTTGAAAGTTTCTCCTGCCCTTATATCCTTTAATGCTACCCATTTGAACTGTGGACAGTGTAAGTCGCAACACCTTCCACAACGCCGACAGTTTCCTACTTTAACGTATTTCCTATGTGGGTCGTAGGGCATCACGAAGCCTTCTTTGCTTTGGCTTATGCTTGGAGTCTTCTATAGAATTGCACATCTAAGGAAGCAACTGTTCCAGCAGTACGTTCCGCTGTGACTTTAATCTTATCCTTCGCCGTTTTAGTGATTATGTGAAGCAATGGAATTGTTTGAGCAGCACTATATGTTTCCTCTGCATATTTCACGTAGGTACCAGCAGCTTTCACCTGCATATACTGGCGAATAACAACAGTGTCACTTGCACCCATAGGGGTCAAATCAGCATAACCATCAAGCAAGCCAATTTTGTTATCGAGTTTTTCAACGAGAACATCTTCTGTTGCAGGACCAGTTAATGTAATTGTCGCTTCTACTGGTGTTTCATACGCTGGAATATTGTCTAATCGTGGAATCTTTGCTGGTCTGCCTGTAGCAGCTTCAAAGCTTGCGTCTTCACCTAACAAGTCAGTTCTTGGAGTTCCGGTGAGGCCTGTCAATGTTCGTGCGGCTTCAGCCCAAATCGCTGCGGCGGCGTGACTTGAACGGCTTGAAATCGCAGCATCTAAGTTTGCTCCTAGAAATGGTGTTGCATCAGAGAGAATCTGTGCCTGCGTTGCACGAGTGCTGATTGCAACGTCTAATTCAGTGTCATACTCATTTGCTGGTGCTCTACCTGCTATTGAAGCGTCAATCTGAGAACCGTCAATTTTATCCGTAACAGGGTCAACAAGAATGTCTGTTTTCACTGCGCTTATGGCTTGGTCAACATTATCTATCTTCGCCTTTCTGGCGCCTACTCCGGCTTCAAAAGTTGCGTCTTCACCTAACAAGTCAGTTCTTGGAGTTCCAGTTAATCCTGACAATTCTCTTGTGGCGTAAGCCCAAACTTGTGCGGCTGTAGCGCCGCCTCCTGGCGGTGCGGGAAAATCCGGCATATCATTTACCTCTAAATTATTATCTGATTTGTAAGTATTAAGACTTTTTCCTTTTCTTAGGTTCCAGTTTGTAAATGTTCCAGAACAAAGTGAAAGTTGGATTTTCAGGCATTTTTTTCAATGCGAAAATAGCTTTGACACCGCATTCACAGCCACCTTCATATCCCAAAATATACCCTTTGCCTTGAAGCTGGGCTCTAGTTCGTAAATCTTTAATTTTTGTCATGGTAATGCTGCTACCGCATTTGGGACAGAAAATTTCTTGTTGTTTCGGAAACCCTTGCATTATTTTATCTCCTAAAGTTTATAATAACGATTCACACATAAATTATTTGGGGATATTGTTGGCAGGGCTTCAAAGCTTCACCAAGCGCGGCTTAACCTTGAAGCCTCATGCTGAAGGGAAAGTAAGCGCTGACGCTACAGAGAAATCTATAACGGAAGCTAACAGCATAATCACACTGTCAGGGATAATAGATCTCTCACC